>NZ_CP089301.1:2525555-3156944 GCF_021227995.1 Novosphingobium kaempferiae | reverse complement strand
GACGTGATCCCCGTCGCCAAGCGCGAGCCGGCGCCGCAGCGCCAGCTCACCGGCGAGAAGGCAACCGGCACGGTCAAGTTCTTCAACTCCATGAAGGGCTTCGGCTTCATCACCCGTGATGACGGCCAGCCGGACGCATTCGTGCACATCAGTGCCGTTGAGCGCTCGGGCATGTCCGGCCTCAACGAAGGCGATCAGGTCGAGTTCGACATCGAGGTCGATCGACGAGGCAAGTACTCGGCGGTCAACCTGACGCCGCGCCAGGGTTGATCCTGCCTGCATTGCTCCCGGGCGTTTGACCGGGAGACTGCAAACATCTAAATGCGCGCAAATGGCGGTCCGGCAGGGCCGCCATTTGTCGTTTGCGATCTCACGATCAAAATTTCTTCAAGGTCAGATTTCCAGGACCAGTCTCAAGGAATACCGACATGTCGATTACCCCGCTGATGCCCGTATATCCCCGGTGCGGCGTGCGTCCCGTTCGCGGTGAGCACTGCCATCTCATCAGCGAGGACGGCCGCCGATTCCTTGACTTCGCCAGCGGCATCGCGGTGAACGCGCTTGGTCACTCGCACCCCGGCCTCGTCGGCGCGATCCAGAAGCAGGCCGAGACGCTGATGCACGTGTCCAACCTCTACGGCAGCCCGCAGGGTGAGGCCGTGGCGAAGCGCCTGGTGGACCTGACCTTCGCCGACACGGTGTTCTTCACCAACTCGGGCGCCGAGGCGGTGGAATGCGCGATCAAGACCGCGCGCGCCTATCACCAGTCGGCCGGCAACGACCACAAGTTCGAACTGATCACCTTCAACAACGCCTTCCACGGCCGCACGATGGCGACCATCAGCGCGTCGAGCCAGGAGAAGATGCACAAGGGCTTCCTGCCCCTGCTGCCCGGCTTCAAGTACGTGGAGTTCAACGATCTCGAAGCCGCCAAGGCGGCGATCGGCCCGAACACCGCGGGCTTCCTGGTCGAGCCGATCCAGGGCGAGGGCGGCATCCGCATCGCCACTGACGAATTCATGCAGGGCCTGCGCGCGCTGTGCGACGAGCATGACCTGATGCTCGTCCTCGACGAAGTGCAGAGCGGCGTCGGCCGCGCCGGCACCTTCTACGCCTACGAGCAGTACGGCATCGAGCCCGACATCCTCTCCACCGCCAAGGCCATCGGCGGGGGCTTCCCGGTCGGCGCCTGCCTCGCCACCGAGAAGGCGGCGCGCGGCATGACCTTCGGCACCCACGGCTCGACCTATGGCGGCAACCCCTTCGCGATGGCCGCGATCGATGCCGTGCTCGACGTGATCCCCGACGAGGCGTTCCTCGCCGACGTGCGCGCCAAGGGCGAGCGCCTCAAGGCCCGCCTCGAACAGTTCATCGGCAACTACCCCGATCTGTTCGAACTGGTGCGCGGGCGCGGCCTGTTCATCGGCCTCAAGATGAAGGTCGAGCCGCGCGCGTTCGTGGCGCACATGCGTGACAACCACGGGCTGCTCACCGTCTCGGCGGGCGACAACGTGGTGCGCATCCTGCCGCCGCTCGTCATCGACGACGGCCATATCGACGAGTTCATGGAAAAGCTCTCCGCCGCAGCGGGGACGTATCAGCCCGAGGAAGTCGCGGGATGATCCGGGACTTCCTGAACCTGTCGGACGCGGGCGGCGATACCATCGCCGCCATGGTCAACGACGCGATCGACCGGAAGGCGGCGCGCAAGGCTTGGCCGAAAGGCCGCGCCGATGCCGATGCGCCGCTCGCAGGGCACACGCTTGCCATGATCTTCGAGAAGAACTCGACCCGCACCCGCGTGTCGTTCGACATGGCGATGCGCCAGCTCGGCGGCTCGGCGCTCATCATGGAGGCGGGTTCCACGCAGATCGGTCGCGGCGAGACCATCGCCGACACCGCGCGCGTGCTCAGCCGCATGGTCGACGCGATCATGATCCGCACCGACGATCACGCCAAGATCGAGGAACTGGCGCACTACGCCGACGTCCCCGTCATCAACGGCCTGACCGACCTGTCGCATCCGTGCCAGATCGTCGCCGACCTGCTGACCGTGGTCGAGCATGGCCACGCGCTGCCGGGCCTCCAGCTGGCATGGCTGGGTGACGGCAACAACGTCGCCAATTCGCTGATCGAGGCGGCGGGCCTGATGAAGTTCACTATCCGCATCGGCGGCCCGGCAGGCTACGAACCGGATGTCGGCTTCATCGAGCGTGCCCGCGCCGCCGGGGGCGAGGTGATCCTGACCAACGATCCGCGCGAGGCGGTGGCTGGAGCGCAGGTCGTCGTCACCGACACCTGGGTCTCGATGGGGCAGGCGGGCGGAGAGGTGCATGTCGCCGCGATGCAGCCCTATCAGGTCGACGCCACGCTGATGGCGGCGGCGGATCCGAAGGCGACGTTCCTCCACTGCCTTCCCGCGCATCGCGGCGAGGAAGTGACCGACGAAGTCATGGACGGCCCGCAGTCGGCCGTCTGGGACGAGGCCGAGAACCGCATCCATGCGCAGAAGTCGGTCCTGCTGTGGGCACTGGGCAAGCTGTGAACGAAGACGATCTGCTGCGCGACGACGACACCGGCTTCGACCGCGTTCTGGCCTTCACCGTGCCCTCGCGCAATGTGCGTGGGCGCATGGTGCGGCTGGGGCCGGTGCTGGAAACGGTGCTGTCCGCGCACGACTATCCCAAGGTAGTCAAGCATGTGCTGGCCGAGGCGCTGGTCCTGACCGCGCTGATGGGCTCGCTCCTCAAGGAGGAGCACGCCCAGCTCACCTTCCAGGCGCAGGCCGAAGGCGGCGCGGTGGACCTGCTGGTCTGCGACTACCGCAACGGCGAAGTGCGCGGATATCTGCGTCACAATCCCGATATGGTCGGCGCGTTGGAGGAGAACTGCTCGCTCGAGGCGATGTTCGGCAAGGGCTATCTGGCGATCACCTTCGACCTGCCCGTCACCAACGAACGCTATCAGGGCGTGGTGCCGCTGGAAGGCGCCTCGCTGGCGCATGCCTGCGAGAACTACTTCGCACAGTCCGAGCAGGTGCCGACCCTCATCCGCATCGCGGTGCGCTCGAACGGGCCGCGCTGCGTGGCGGGCGGCATCCTCGTGCAGCACCTGCCGGATGGCGAGGAAGGGCGCGAGCGCCTTCATGCCAAGGAACAGCATCCCGACTGGGAACACGTCGCGATCATCGCGGGGACCGTGCAGAGCGGCGAACTGGTCGACCCGGTGCTGAGCCTGGAGCAGCTTGCCTGGCGGCTGTTCCACGAGGAAGACGAAGTGCGGGTGGAGCCCTTGCTGCTGCTGCAGCGCGGCTGCCGCTGCACGGTCGATCACTATCTGT
Organism: Novosphingobium kaempferiae; assembly: GCF_021227995.1. Lineage (NCBI taxonomy): Bacteria > Pseudomonadati > Pseudomonadota > Alphaproteobacteria > Sphingomonadales > Sphingomonadaceae > Novosphingobium > Novosphingobium kaempferiae. The sequence goes on along the minus strand of NZ_CP089301.1, from coordinate 3,153,604 downwards.
CGATCCTGTCGGGATTTCCCGAGGACCAGCTTGCCGACATGCGCGACGACGACGGGCACATCCCGGTCGATTGCGCGTTCTGTTCGAAAGTCCTGCGCATTCCGGTCTGACGTCATATTGCTGCCATACGGGTGGATGACTTGAAATTCCGGCAGACCCTACCGATACTTGGTGCGACAGGACGGTATCAGGAAGCGATGGAATGAAAACGAAGTCCATTCTTGCGGCGCTGAGCCTGGGCGTCTGTGCGGTGGTGGCCGTACCGGCGCAGGGCCAGAAACAGTCGCTGGGCATGCTCGACGAGCTTGACCATGGCGGCTGGGAACTGCGCGAGCGTGGCGGACCGGTGCACAACATCTGCCTCGACAGCGGGCGGCGTCTGATCCAGCTGCGTCATCAGGGCGTGCCGTGCAGCAGCGTCGTGGTCGAGGACAAGAGCGACCAGGTGACGGTGCAGTACACCTGCCGGGGGCAGGGCTACGGTCGTACCCAGGTCCGGCGTGAGACCGATGGGCTGGTGCAGATCGACAGCCAGGGCATCGCCAATGGCTTGCCGTTCTCGTTCTCCGCCGAAGGCCGCAAGACCGGCGACTGCCGCAGCTGAGCTTTCACTTCGGGATTGTCGGCGCGCCTTGCTGGGCGTAGCGGGGCATTCATGCAGGATATTTCATCTTCTCAGCCGAAGCAGGCCGTCGTGCTGCTCTCCGGCGGGCTCGATTCCATGGTCTCCGCGGGCATTGCGCGCGAGCAGGGCTTTGCGGTCAACGCGCTCACCATCGACTACAACCAGCGCCATCGCCGGGAGCTTGACGCTGCGGCGGAAATCGCGCGCGTCATCGGGGCGGAGCGCCATGTCGTGCTGCCGCTCGACTTGCGCCGGTTTGGCGGATCGGCGCTGACCGACGACATCGCCGTGCCCAAGGAGGGCGTGGGCGAGGAGATCCCGGTCACGTACGTGCCCGCGCGCAACCTCGTGTTCCTCTCGCTGACGCTGGCCTGGGCCGAGGCGATCGGCGCGGCCGATATCTTCATCGGCGTGAACGCGCTGGACTATTCCGGCTACCCGGATTGCCGCCCGGAATTCATCTCCGCCTTTGAGGATATCGCGACGCTTGCGACCAAGGCGGGGGATGAGGGCACGAAGCTGCGCATCCACGCACCGCTCCAGTTCAAGACGAAGGCCGATATCGCGCGCGAGGCAGACCGGCTGGGTCTGAACCCCGGCATGAGCTGGTCCTGCTACGATCCGCAGCCTGACGGCAATGCCTGCGGCCTGTGCGACAGCTGCCGCCTGCGCAAGGCGGGCTTTGCGGATGCAGGACTGGTGGATCCCACGCCTTACGCGGCCTGAACCACCCTCCCGGATAAAAACAAAAGGCCCGGCGGAGATGATCCGCCGGGCCTTCTGTTTTTGGCTGATACGCCATTCCGGCAGGCAAAAGAAAAGGGGGCCGGATTGCTCCGACCCCCCGATCTTTACCGTTGCCGGTTCGCTTACATGCCCGAGCCGGGACCGTAAGTGATCTCGACGCGACGGTTCTGCAGCTCGCGCACGCCGTCCGCAGTCGGAACGCGCGGGTTGGCTTCACCGAACGCCTGGCTCGAGATCGAACCGTCGGGGATGCCGTGGCTGGTCAGGTACGAACGGACCGAAGCGTTACGACGCTCCGACAGGCCCATGTTGTACTTCGGCGTACCCGAACGGTCGGTGTAACCGGCCAGCATGATCGGCACGCTGTCGCAGTTCGCGTAGGCGCTGACGGCGCTGTCGAGGATGGTCGAAGCCTCAGGCGTGATGTCCGACTTATCCCAGTCGAAGAACACGATGTACGGGCCCTTGTTGCACACCGGAGCCGGCGGGGGCGGCGGAGGCGGGGGGGGCGGCGGAGGCGGCGGCGGCGGCGGGGGCGGCGGCGGAGCAGCTTCCTTGCCACCGAAGTTGTACGCCAGGGTGCCGAGCAGCGAGTGCGAACGCCAGCGGGTGCTGATGTCTTCGCCAGCCGGGCCGACCAAGTCGACGTTCTGGACGTTCATGAAGCGATACTTCAGACCCACGTCCCAGTGCGAGCTGAGCGGAGCGCGGATACCCGCGATCGCCTGCCACGCGAAGCCGCTGTCCGAATCGTCGATCACGTCGGCATGGACGCGAGCGACACCGGCGCCGCCGCCGACGAAGCCCTGAAGGCCATCGTCCGGACCGAAGTCGAGCAGGCCGTTGACCATGAACGACAGGTTGCTGACGTCAGCTCCACCGCTGTTCTTGATGGACGCCTGACGATAGCTGGCTTCGGTTTCCAGACGGAACGGACCGAAGTCGTAGCCAAGAACGGCACCGCCGTCGAAGCCCTTGTTGAAGTCGATCGCAGCCGCGTTGTTAACGCCATCGACGCTAACGTCAGCGTCTTCGACGATCATGCCGCCGAAGTCGAGTTGCAGATACCACGAGTCGTCGCGCGCCAGCGCGGGAGTGGCGATGGCGGTCGAAGCCAGCGCCAGTCCAAGGACGAGTTTCCTCATACGTTTCCCCTACTAAGAGATTTGGAGCCACCGAGTGCGAGAGTGTCTAACCCCTTGGCTTTCCGTGTGCAAGCGCACATTGAGCGCGACTGTTGCAAATATGTCGCGTTATCGGGGGCTTGGTAGGCCACTGCACCCTCACTCAACTGAATCTGCAACACCCCGAAGGCCCCTTGTTTTTTGCACCCGTCAAGCCGCGGGCAGAATACCCAAGGCCTGGAGAGCCGAGACCAGATCGTTGATCGCGGTCCGAGCAACCCCATCAACATTCGTCCCGCCAACTGGTTCCACGGGAAGCGAAGCTTTTCTCCAGAAACCGAAAAACAGCATCTCGGCACCGCGCGAGCGATCGAAGACGCGCATGCCGTCGCGGGGCGGGATGTACACCCAGCCCGCGCCGCGGCAGACCGCTATGGAGCCTTCCGCATCGGCCCAGTCGCCAGTCGCTCCGGGCGCGACCAGCCAGGCGTCGCCTTCTGCGGAAGTTTCCGGAGGTGTTGCGCGTTCACCCTCCACGCAGGAGTGTGCCAGCGCGTCGGTGAGCATGAGCGCCTCGTTGACGAAGACCTCCTTCTGCGCCTGCGCCGCGTAGAGCAGCGGCAGCGCGAAACGCGGAGTGACGTCGGCAAAGTTCGGCAGGTCGGACATGGGAAAGGCTCCTTGGTGGTCAACTGAGGGTGCCGAGCAGAAGGGGAAGCGAGAGCGCGTGCGTGCCCTGCTGGCGGACATGGATCTCGGCGTGCGGCGCGGACGTGGCGAAGCGGACGACCGTCGCGGCATCGATGTCGAGCGTCGGCGATGTGCTCGTCCACATCGCCAACGGCGCGTCGAGCGGTCCCAGCGTGACGAGATAGCGCTCGGCCTGTTCGACGAGGGGCACATCCACGCCGTCCTGCCAAGCCCAGCCCCCGCGTGCCCGGCGCGTCCAGGACAGCAGCAGGCCGTCGTCTTTCGTCACGATCATGCGTGGATGCACGGGTGCCAGGGGGCGCTGGCCGATGCCGTCGAGATGAAGCGAGGCTGTGGCCGGGGCATCGTCGCCACGCCCCAGCGCCACCACCTGTCGACCCGGCGACGATCCGAGCGTCGATGCATCGACGCGCACAAGGCTGTTGTCGAGGAGCACGAAATCCTCGTTTTCCCTGTGAGCCGCGATGGCCGTTTCGGTTCCGGCCCGGCCACGGAGCAGTCCTTCGAGCCGCCAGCGACCGGCGCCGATAGGGACGGCACCGAGGAACTGGACTATCTCCTCGCCGATCAGAGCGAGGTTGGCGCCGCGCGAAATGCCGCCGGTGTCGGTTGCTGCAAGCTGCATAGCGGGATCGACGAGCATCACGACAGGGCACGAGGTCCGGTCGAACAGCAGCGGGTTCGCGGGAGGCAGTGGCGACGCTACCGTCCCGATGGTCGCCCGCATCCGGCCGCTGGGGCCGAGGGGGTGGAGCGCACCATCGCCATGATCCGCATACAGGGCGGCCCCGCTCCATCCGGCGCTTGTCGCCGAGACGGCGGCAAACGGGCGCGGGGCATCGGGCGAGCCGGTTGCGGCGTCGAAGGGCAGCTCGAATGCCACCAGCCGGGTCTGGCCCGTCTCCGTGTCGAGGGGTGGGTTCGGACGTCCGGGATCGGATGCCAGGTCCGGCGTCGTTGCGACCGTGGGGGGGAGGGCGCGTTCGAGATGCAGTTCCACGCCGCTGTCGCGCCATTCCCACTCGCGCACGCGCCAGTGTCCGTCGATCCCGGGGAGGGTGACGAGTGTGCCCGGCCCGATGCGCGGGTCGAGTTCGCAGGTGCGCCAGGAAATGCGGTCGCGGTTCCAGTCGATGCGGCGCGCGGTGCGTTCGATCAGCGCGCGGGCGGTGCCGGCATCGAGTGCGGCGGGCAGGTCGATGCCGGCGGGCTCGCCCGGAATGCTGCGGCCCGTTGCGCGCTGGAGGCTCGGTTGATGGTCGCGATCGACATCGTAGTAGCGCAGGATGGAGGGCGGGCTCTCGGGTGGAGGGGCGCGGTGGCGGGTGAAGCCGGTTAGTGCGCCGAAGTCGCCATCTCCGCTGGCGATGGCGGGCTCGGGCAGGCAGATTGCCGCTTCCTGTCGTCGCTCGGCGGCGATGACGAGGTGTTCGCCTGCGGCATCGATTTCCAGCGGGGTGATCTGGTCGAACACCTGGAGGTCGGCGGCGGGGCTGCCTTCGCTGGTGTAGCCGGACAGGCCGGAGAACGGGAGGTCGGCGTCCACGTCCTCGATCACTTCGCCGATCATGTCCCGCAGGCTGAAACCGTCGTCCGCAATTATCTCGAACGTGAGCGAGGGGATGCGGTTGTAGAAGCCGGAGAGGTCGAGATCCTCGAACACGACATACGCCAGCCCGCGATAGGCAGGGCATTGCCCGGGGCCTTCCGCTGCGACGATCAGCGGATCGGGCTGTTGGTCCCCGGCTCCGGTGTGGACACGCAGGGTGCCTGCGGCCTTGAGATCACCCGCCGCGCCGCGCAGCAGCTTGCCGTCGGCCCAGATGCGGCCGATGGCGCGGATCGGACGGCTGGCCAGCGCCACGGCGAAGCTTACGGAATAGGCGTAGGTGGTGAGCGAAGGGCCGCCCTTGCCGCTGCCTTGCGCCTCGCTGCGCTCCACGAGGTCGGTGGCCCAGATCACCGAGCCTGCCGTGCGCATGCGGCCGAAGTGGCGCGGCAGCGTCTGGCCGTAGCTGGACGTGGTGACGGCCAGTTCCTTGAGGCGCGGCCCCTGCCGTCCGGCCGAGCCAAACAGCGCCGCGTCGAACTGGCGGCCGACCAGCGAGCCGATAGCTCCGCCGAGGGGGCCGCCCAGCATCGAGCCGAGACTTCCGAAAACGAGCGTCGCCATGTCAGTTCCTCGAATGGGGGGAGAGCCGCCAGTGCGCGACGCGCAGCCACTCCGGCGGCAGCGGGGCGAGCGCGACCTTGCGCAGCCCGGCGTGGGCGTGGACCGCGGTCATGGGAGAAATGGCGATGGCGAGGTGAAGCTGGCACGGTGAGACGCGCAGCATCACGACGTCGCCGGGGATCAGGGCGCCATCCGCTTCGTTCAGCCCGAGCATCGCCGTCGTGCGTTGCAGGTCGGGCAGGCGACGGGCGCGCAGGGGATAGCCGTTGGGCAGGCGCGCCGGTCGTCCGGCCCGCGCCAGCGCCGCTTCGAGGACGCCGATGCAGTCGAGCCCCGAAGCGGGATCGCGGCCATGCAGCCGGAACGGCGTGCCGACGAGGGTGAGTGCCGCCGTGGCAAGGTCGGCCCCCGTCACTGTATCGGGTCCGGGTAGCGGGTGAGCATGTCGTTGCCGGGCAGGTGTGGTTCGCCCCGGAAGTTGACGGCATTGCCGAAGCGGTGCGCGCAAGTGCCGAGCGTGTGGGCGCAGCCTTCGCGTAGCAGCGCGGGAGTGCCGGGAGCGATCCCGGTGTCGATGGGCGTGTCGAGTAGGAGACCTCCGGTCGTATCGCCACCGATCGCGCCTATCGTCAGTCCGGCCTGCGGGCCGTCCATCCAGCGCAGGGTGCCGCCCGCGTATAACGCCGCATCTAGTGTCTCCGCGAAGCGTACCGTATTGGCGCCTGCATCGACGGCGGCGAGGCGGAATTCGCGGGTGAACTTCCACGGGTTGAGATTGCAGCCGGGGCCGCAGAAGACTGCGCGGCAGGTCGGGCTGGTGCGCGGGGTCGGGTCGCGGTGGAGTTCGGCCTTGCGGGATATGAGGTCGGCGGAGAACGCGCCGTCCTCCTCGGTGATCGCGCCGATGGTGCCCGCGTAGAGGACATCGCGCTCCAGGCTGTCCCAGTCGACGAGGCCGATGCGCACCTGCGCGCCGTCGAAGCGGCCTGCGGCAAGGTCTGCGCTGTCGATCGCCTCGTGGCTGAGCGAGCCGCGCACTTCGGCGCTGTCGGGCTCGAAGTCGGCGCACTTGCGGATCGAACTCGGCACCATGCCGGGCGAGGCGCGGTGGAGCACGCCGTCGAACCACAAGTCCCGGTCATGCGAGGTGAAGCCCAGCGTAACCCCGTCACGGCGTAGGATGCGCCAGAAGGTCGCGGCGGTCTCGAGGTCTGCGGCGAACCAGGGGCGGGTCATGACGCCTCCCGGATCTCGACGACGGGCACGCTCGGCGCTTCCCCGGCGGCGAAGGCGGAGCCGGAGACTTCGAGGCTGTCCTCGGCAAAGCGGACGGGGACGTCGAAGAGGAATCCGGCGTGTACGGCGGCTCCGGCGGACGGGGCTTCCTCGAACGAAACGATTCCGCCGTCGAGCAGTCGCCAGTTGCCGACCTGCACCACCCCATCGACCGAGAGCAGGAGGGTCGCGAAGTCAGGTCGGGTGATGCGGCGAAGCTGCGCGTCGTCGTCCTCGCCGTAGCGCTTCACCAGCGGGAAGTCGGTGGCGAGGCCGTTTCCGGTGCCGATCCGCTGGTCGAGCGGGCCGGGCGTGCCGACCATGCCGCTGGAGCTGAAGTCGCTCGGATCGCGCAGGCGAAAGCCGCGCGCCGGGCCCCGGCGGGCGCGGAAGAAGGCGATGAGTGCGCCCAGTTCCGCCTCGGACCTCACGCCGGGGCCCACGTCGAAGCGCAGCCGCGCGTTCGACCACAGGGAATTGCGCCGCTCGAAGCCGGAGGCCGTGACCGAGACGCTGGTGGAGAATTCGGGCACCACGGTCGCGTCGCGGCCGAGGGCGAGGGGGTAGAGCACGTCGTCGAAGGCCTGCATGGCTTCGGCTCCTGACTGGTCGGAAGGGGGAGGGGGCAGGCGCGTGTATCCATCGCGCGCGATTTGCGGCAGCGCCCAGACGACGACTTCGTGCGGGGCGCGGGACAGGGCTTCGTCGATCCCCGCGTCGATCCGCCGCCACTGGTCGCGCTGGGCGGACGTGAGTACGAAGCCAGCGAGGTAGTCCTGTTCGTGCGGGGGATAGCCCAGCCGCTCGTCGACTTCGGCGTAAGCCTTGCGACGCAGGCCGTCCGCTCCGGCGGTGAGCCAGTCGTAGTCCTCCACCTGCAGCCGGTCGAACGCGGGCTTGGCCCAGCCAAGCGGGAGGTTGGCGCGCTTAAGTTCGGGCATGTCGGGCGCGAGCAGGGTGGGGGTGAAGACGAGCGCCAGAGCCTCGACCGGAGCGGGCGCGACGGCGGCGCGCACGGCGGTGACGAGATCGGCGGTCGATTGCGCGAGCATCGCACCGGCTTGATCGAGGAGTGCCTTCTGCGGGGCAGACAGCGGCGCGCGCATGTCGGCGATGGCGGGCGGATTGCCGCCGAATGCGGCCTTCGCGGCATCGTCGTAGAGGCAGATGCGGCCGTCGCCGAAGGTCCACCACCATGGCTCACCCACCTGGAAGCGAACGGGCGCGCCTGCCTCGACCATGAGCGCGGCGAATTCGGCGCCAATGCTTTGGAGCCACGCCATCGCATCGGCATTGGCGGGCGAGAGCAGCGTGGAGGGCGGATCCCAGCCGGTCAGCGCCGGATCGCCGCGATGGTCGCGCTGCTTCCAACCTTCCGGGCAATGCTGGTCGAGCAGTTCGTAGGACAGCGAGGCGACCGGGCTGAACCCGGCGGCGATGCACTCGGCGAAGAAGGCGCGGTGCCATGTGCGCGTCGGGTTGTTGAGCGGATCGCCGGTCCCGCCGGTCAGGAACGCACCATGCGCATGGGCGAGCCGGAAATAGTGGCTCATGCCGACGTAGTGGATCATCGAACCGCGATAGCCGAGCTGGCGCGCGCTGCGGATCAGGCGCGCCGGGGTCTGCACGCCCTGATCGTCGTAGCCGGTGGCGATGGCGAGCCCGTTGGCGGGCATCGCCACGTCGCCGATCTCCAGCATGGCGCGTGCGCCATCGGTGGCGATGTCGGAAATCTCGATCCAGCCTTCGGCCTCGGCGGGCAGGGCATCGGTGCTCGCGCCGTCGTAGCCGGGCGGAGCGAAGGAGATGAACATGCGCTCGATCGCATGGGGCCAGACGCGGTCAGCCTCGGCGGGGAGGGTGAAGCCGCCGTCGAGCTGCGAGAAATCGAGCGCGACGACCGCGTCCTCGCCGGTCCCCTGCGCATAGTTCCAGAGCCGGACGTACCACGTCCGCGCGGCGCCGTGCCGGTCCCGCCCCTCCACCGTCAGCGTCGGCCCGTTGCCCGCGTCGAGCGGGATCACGCCCGACGAGCGCCAGCGGAATCGCAGCGACGTATGCACATAGTCGCGGTCGGTGCGGTAGGCGAGCAGCGGATGGTCGAGCGTGTCCACGCTGTCCCAGATCAGCCCGCCGAGGTCCGCGCGGCGCAGGAACGAGGCGTCGACGCGCAGCGATGCCGGGCCGGTCGAGACCACCGTCGCCACCATCGGGCGGGGGAAGTTGACAGTCCAGAAGCGCGGATCGAAACGCATGATCCAGTCGCTCGCCTGACCTTCGCGCTTGCTGGCGAGCCAGAATGCCATCGGGTGTCTCCTCAGTTCGAGAGGGCGCGGCGCACGGCGCTCGCGACCTGCCGGGACGAGCGCTGGAGCGACTGCGGCGCGCTGGCGCCGCGCGGTGCGGAGAGGTTGATCGCGACGCGCACGTCGCGCGCGCGTCCGCTGCCGGTCTCGATGCGTCCGGCGGAGGTCGGCACGAACAGTTCCGGCCCGCGCTCGCCCACGACGTAGCCACGCCCCGGCGAGACATTGCCGCCGGTCGCGCGCCCCGGAAGACCGAGCGCGCCGGTCAGCAGGCCCGAGAGATCGAGGGCACCGCCCGTACCGCCGCCGACCAGCGCAGAGGCGAGCGTCTGTGCGGCCTGCCCGGCGATGGCGTCGAGCGCGGAGTTCGCGGTGCGCTTGAGGTCGTCGAAGCCGAGGCTGCCCTTGCGGATCGCGCCGGAAAGGCCGCGCTCCAGTGCGTCCCCGGCGCGGGTGAAGCCGGAAACGAGGTTGCCGTCCACCGCGCCGCGCATCTGCGCGATGTCGCGGGCGAAGCCGTCGGTGCCGGCGCGCACTTCGACGAGGAGGCTGTCGATGTCATCGTCCATGATCGTCTTCCATCAGCTTGTGCAGGGCAGCCCGGTCGAAGCCGGATGCGGTGTCGGCGGTCAGCAGGCCGAGCGCGGCGGCGAGTTCGGCGGGGGTGGCGGCCCAGAATTCGGGCGGTCGCCAGCCCAGAACGCGGGCGGAAACGCCGCACAGAGCAAGGGCCGCCGCTGCGAACGTCATGCGCTGCCCTTGAGGATCTGCCCGAGCAGCACCCGCAGCGGCGCGGCGCAGGCGGCAAGGCCCTGCGCGACCACCGCTGCGCCCACCGTCTCGCGTTCCGGGCGGTCGCCATCGGGCAGGCAGTGCCAGAACAGCGCGGTCATCTCGGCAAGGCGCAGTTCGCCCGCTCCGGCACGCTCGACGAGGGCGAACAGCGGGCCGAGTTCCTCCTCGGCGGCCACCAGCGCCGTGAAGCTGGGGCGCATGACATATGCAGTCCCGGCGATGGCGAGCGCGCACTCGCCGCGAAGGGCGTTGGGCAGGGCGCTGGCCGTCATGCCGGGAGCACCTGACCCGAGCTTTCCAACTGCAGCGTGTAGTTGCGCTCGCCGTTGAAATCGCCCGCGTAGTCGAGGCGCTGGACGAGGAACCTGCCGCGCAGGCGTTCGCCGCCCTCGAAGCTCAGTTCGTAGTCGTCCAGCGTGCCGGCCATGGCGTTGGCGCGGACCTGTGCCTCCGCCGCGCTGCCGAGGAAGATCCCCGCCGCGCTGACCGAGACGGAGCGCACGCCCGCGCCCGACAGCAGTTCGCGCCAGCCGCCGCTGTCCTTTGACGTGACGACCACCGCGTCGCCGGTGACGGACATCTGCGTCGTGCGCAGGCCCGCGACGGTCTGGTAGGCGGCGGGGGCGCCGCCGTTGGAGATCTTGAGGAGGAAGGCGCTGCCTTTCTGGGCGGGCATGGTGGGTCTCCTTGGGGTATGGGGAATAGCGTCGTCATCCCGGCGCATGCCGGGACCGTGGGCAGTTCTTGAGGAGGAATCTGGCGTCGGGGCGCCGCGTGCTTGATGGTGCGTCTAAAGACAGCCCACGGTCCCGGCATGCGCCGGGATGACGGGTCAATCGGCCAGCAGCCGGAAGCGGTATTCGAGCAGGATCGCGCGGCGGTTGTCGGCTCGCTGTTCGGCGCGGGCGCGCAGGAACTGGGTGGTCGCGATGTCGAAGCCCGCCTGTTCGCGTGGCAGGCTGACCACCCGTGCCTCGATGGCGGATACGAGGTTCGCTGCGGTGTCGGGCGCGTCGCCCCGGCAGTGGAGTTCCAGCGCCACGCGCACCTCGCGCCCGGTGGCGGTCTTGCAGCTCCAGTCGGTGCTGGCGCTTGATGCGATGGCGAGCCAGGGCAGGCTGGTGCGCGAGGGCGCTTCCTCGACCACGGCGTTGAGGCCCGCGGCGAGCGTCGCGTCGGCGGCGAGCCAGGCGATCAGGGCGGCGCGAAGGGCGATTTCCATGGCTTATCCTTTCGCGAAGAGGGGCCAGACGAGCCCGGCGTGGCGCCAGCGGCTGTCAGCGTTGCGGGCGGCGAGGTGGCGGCTGGTGGCCCGCGCGGTGGCGAGGGCTACAGCCTTCGAGGCGAGCCGCCGGGCGAGGGCGTCGAAGTCGGTCGTGGCCTCGATCACGCGAGGCGCATCCGGCGCCAGGGCCGCCACAGCGCCGCGACCGAGGCGGGGGGCAGCGGGGCCGCGCCCGAAGTCTCGCGCTCGCGGTGTTGGTGCGCGGCGAGGCGGACGACGCCGTGGCGCAGCGATTCGGGCAGGGCGTCCCATTCCGGCGCGTAACCGGCGGTGAAACGCACTGCGACGCGGGCGCGGCCGTCGTTGAGCGGCAGGCGGACGCGGCCGGTGCCGTCGGCGCCGAGATCCGCTTCCCAGCTGCCGGGCGCGAGCGGGGTGCGGGTGCCGTCCGCAGCGACGGCCTCGACGGCGGAGATCGCGAGCACCGGACGGGTCGAGAGGGGGTGCCAGCCCGCGCAGGGCGGCAGCATCTCCTCGCACTCGGCCTCGATGGGCAGGGTGCCGGTGAACGCCTCGCAGGTGTCGAGCGAGGCGCCGAGCAGTGCGGTCAGCGCCGCATCGTCGCCGCCGATGGCGATGCCGAGCCACTGCTTGAGTTCGGCCAGCGCCGGGGACGGCAGCGCGGCCGGCGATAGGATGACCCGGTTCATGGGTGACTCCGATGTGAGGGGGAAGAAGAAGGTGCCCGCGCCGCCGAAAGGGCGGGGAAGACGGCGCGGGCCTCGACCGTTTCAGGTCGAGATCGGGGTCAGGTCGAGATCTTGAGCAGCTTGATCGCGTCGGAATCGAGCACCTGCCCGCCGATGCGCTTGGTCGCGTAGAAGTGGACGAAGGGCTTGTTGGTGAACGGATCGCGCAGGATCGAGGTCGCGGTGCGCTCGGCGATGAGGTAGCCCGCGCGGAAGTTGCCGAAAGCGATCGGCAGCGCGCCCGCCGCGATGTCCGGCATGTCCTCGGCCTCGACCACCGGGTAGCCGAGCAGGCGGTTGGGCTGGCCTTCGAGCAGGCCCGGCTGCCACAGGAACGAGCCGTCCGCCGCCTTGAGCTTGCGCACCTGCGCCAGCGTCTTCGAATTCATCACCCAGCTCGCGCCCTGGCGGTGCCCGGCCTTGAGCGCATGGACGAGGTCGATCAGCTTCAGTTCCGGCGAGGCGTCGAAGCCGCTGGCGTTGGCCGAGACGATGTGCTGCAGCGTGCCGAACGCGCGGGCGCCGTCAGCCGCCGTGCTGGTCGTGCCGGTCAGGAAGCCGCGCGGCTGGTTGGTGCCGGTGCCGGTGACGAAGGCGGCGCCTTCCGCGCGGGCGAATTCCATCGCGATCTCGTCCGCCAGCCACGACTGCACGTCGAAGGCAGCATCGTCGAGCATGGCCTGGCTCGCCGCCGGGTTGGCATAGAGTTCGCCCGCCGGGGGCGCGATCTCGGCGAAGCTGGGCGTCGCGGTCTCGGCGCGGGCGCCGGTCTCGCTCACCCACCCCGAGGCGGTGCCGCCGGTGGTGATGAGCTTGCGGTAGCCCGCCGAGCCGGTCTGCACGACCTGCGCGATCGCGCGGATCGGGCTGATGGCCTTCAGCCGGGCCGAGATCAGCGCGTCGATCTCTCGCGGGACGGCATAGCCGCCGTCCGCCGCCACCGCGCCGGAGAGCGACTTCAGCTCCGTCTCGCGACCGGCGCGCAGGTAGCCCTGCACGAAGCTCTTCACCTCGATGCTAGGCGCAGCGCCCGCGCCGTCGATGACCGGGCGGGAAGCGGCGCGCGACACGCGGTCGAGGCGGGCCTTCACGTCGTCGACGTCGCCGCGCAGCGCGGTGACGGCGGCATCGGTCGCGTCCTGACGCGCGACCAGATCGAACGAGGCGTCGATCGCCTCGACGGGAGTTGCGGATTCCATGGGGTAGGCACCTTTCGTTGGTGGGGAAGGGGGGGAAAGGAGGGGTCAGGCGACCAGATGCACTCGCGCGTCGTGCTGCATCGGGTGGGTGACGAGGCTGACCTCGAACAGGTCGAGATCGAGCAGTTCGCGGCCCGCCTCGGTCCGATGGCTGGCGCGGGCGCGGTAGCCGAAGGAGAGGCCGGTGACCGTCCCGCGCTTCAGGGCGAGGCCCGCCGCGCCTGCGGGGTTGTCGATGGTCGCCACCACACGCAGGCCGCGCGCGTCCTCGGCGGCGGTCTCGACCCAGCCGATGCGCAGGTCCGCGCGGTGCTGCCAGAACAGCGGGAGCGGATCGCGCCGTTCGGCGAGGGAGCGGGCGAAGGCCCCGGCGCGGATCACGTCGCGCCCGGCGTCGGGCTTGCCGAACAGAGCGGCGTAACCGGCGAAACGCAGGCTCATCGCAGCAACTCCGTCGCGCCGCAGCGCACCGTCAGGCCGAGCAGCAGCAGCGCCAGCATCCCGCGCATGACCCAGCCCATCACCGTGCGCCGCGCGCTGGCCTTGGCGTCGCGCCAGGCCTGCAGCAGTTCGCGCAGTTCGCCCACGTCCTGCGGCGCGGTGGCGTCGTCGAGGCCGATGCGGGCGAGCATCCGGCGCGCGCCCAGTTCGGCGGCTTCCTCGACCACGGCGCGCAGGGTGACGAGGTCGCCGCCCTCCGACGCCGCCTGCGCAAGCAGGCCGGCCAGCATGTCATTGGAGTTCATGATTTGTTCTCCATATCAAATCCCAGAAGCGCGCGCTTTTCGGCGGGTTCCAGGAAGTCGGCGGCGCTGACTTGCGCCCAGAGACGCTCGCGGTCCTCGGCCAGCGCGGGCACGCGGTCGAGGTCGATGGCGAGCACGGCTTCGGGGAACCACGGCGCCAGCCCCTCGCCCAGTGCGGCGAAGATCTTGGCGGCCAGCGGCAACAGGGTGAGCCGCCACAGCGCGCGGTTGGCCTCGCGGTAATTGTTGTAGGTCGCGTCGCCCGGCAGGCCGAGCAGCATCGGCGGCACCCCGAAGGCCAGCCCGATATCGCGCGCAGCGGCGGCTTTCAGCGTCGCGAAGTCCATGTCGGCGGGGGTCATCGCCATCGCCTGCCAGGTCAGGCCGCCCTCCAGCAGCATTGGCCGCCCGGCATTACCCGAACCGGCATAGGCGCTCGTCAGTTCGGCCTTGAGCCGGTCGAACTGGTCGCCGGTCAGCGTCGAACCGTCAGCCCCTTCGTAGACCAGCGCGCCGGAAGGCCGCGCGGCGTTCTCCAGCAGTTGCCGGTTCCACGCCGAAGCGGCGTTGTGCGTGGCGATCGCCTCGTCGGCAGCGGTCAGGCACCCGGCGCCGTAGTGGTCGTCCGAGGGGTGGAAGTGGCGGATGTGGATCACGTTGGGCGAGGCGTCCTCGTCCAGCACCGGGATCGACAGCCGCCGCCCCGCGACCTCGTAGGCATAGGCGGCAGGCCAGCCGTCCTCGCCCGCCACCACGCTGACCCGCTCGGGCCGCAGCGCGAACAGCTCCACCGGAGCCCCGCGCGCATCCTTCATGACCTGCACATAGGCATTGCCGTGCAGCAGCAGGTGCGATGCCAGCGTTTCCAGCAGCGACTGCCCGGCGCTGGTATCGGCGACGAGCGCGGCCAGCTTCGGATCGACCGATTTCAGCGGCGCACCGCCGATGCCCTCGGCGACAAGGCGCACCGCACGCTGGGCGACGGGGTTTTCGAGGTACGCGCGGCGAACGGCGGTGTTGTATTCGAAGGGGGTACGCCCGCCGCCAGTGGGGTCCGCAAAGAACCATGGCGATGCAGTCCCGCGAGCCAGCGGCGCGCGGCTGCTAGCGCCCTTGAAGGCGGCGGCGAGCGATTCGATGAAGGACACGGGAAAGGGTTCCTTTCAGATCGGGGTGTTCGGACGGGTCTCACGCGGAGGCGCGGAGACGCGGAGAAGAAAGAGGGAGGGCGCGCGTTTGCGGCGCAGCCGCGTTGAGAAACGAAAGGCTGCGACAGCCGCTACGTCGATCGATGGAAGAGGCCTGCGGCGCAGTATCTCCGCGTCTCCGCGCCTCCGCGTGAAATCATTTCCTGTTACGTAATCCGCACTCTCGGCTCCGCCGCCTTGCCGAGCATCAGTTCGGTCAGCGCCCAGACCAGCGCATCGGCGCGATCCGGCGAGCGGCCCGGCCCCTGGTAGGAGCCTCCCGCAACAAGCCCGCACAGTTCGTCCTCCAGCGCCGGGAATGTCCCGGTGTGGCGCACGCGGCCTGCTTCGTAGAGCGCGGCGACGGGTTCGGCGCGGGCGGTCTTGCCGCGACTGGCGTGGACCAGCCTGAGCGGCAGCGAGAGTTGCGCCGCGCGCAGGACCGCGCCGACCATCGCGCCGCCCTGATTGGCTTCGGCGACGACGCGATCGGCCTGCCATGCCTCGGCGGTCGCGGCGACCGTGCGCGCCCAGCGTTCCGGCCCGGCGTTCGCTATCGAGGCGTCGGCGAGGACGTGGGCGGTCCCGTCGGCGGCGAGTCCGGCGACGACGATGCCGCAGGCGTCACCTCCGGCGGAGGCGGGCGGATCGACGGCGACGACGACGCGGACCATATCTGGCGCGGCATCCTCGCGGCAGGATTCGAGCAGGGCGCGGGTCCAGAGCGCGCCTTCGATGTCGGCGATCATCTCTCCGTCCAGTTCCTGACGGCCCAGCAGGGTGCCGCCATAGGTGGCGCGCATCGTCTCGACGAAGCGGTCGGGCAGGTTGGCGGAGTTGTCGAAAGTGCTGCCCTTCGTCACCGCAACCCTGTCCTCGCCCAGCAGGCGGGTAAGCAGCGGCACGGCGCGCGGCGTGGTGCTGGCCAGCACGCGCGGGTCCGTGCCGAGGCGCAGGCCCATCATCAGGTTGTCCCATGCCGCCACGGCGCGGCCCGATGCATTGTCCCACTTGGCGATCTCGTCGCACCAGGCATGGCTGTGCTGCGGACCGCGCAGGGCTTCGGGTTCGGCGGCGGAATAGAGCGTGGCCTGCGCGCCGCCCGACCATGTAAGGCGTCGCAGCGAAGGCTCGAACACCGGCCTGCGCCACGGCGCGCCGATGGAGAGCAGTCCGGATTCGCCTTCGACCATGACCGAACGGGCCTCTCCCAGATTGGCGCCGACAAGGGCGATGCGGGCATCGGGGTTGCCTTCGGCCAGCGCGCTGACCCATTCGGCCCCGGCGCGGGTCTTGCCGAAGCCGCGCCCGGCCATGACCAGCCAGATGCGCCAGTCGCCGGCGGGGGGCAGCTGCGCGGGGCGGGCCCAGACGCGCCAGTCCCACGGCCATTCGCGGCGGTGTTCGCGCGGCAGTTCGTGGAGGTAATCCTCGATCTCGTCCGTGCTGGCCTCGGGCAGCCAGTCGAGGTGGCCGGGTTCACGCACGGCCCGCGACCTCTGCATTCTCCAGCGCACGGCGGGCCATGACCTGACGGCGCAGCTGTTCCAGCTTGGCGTGGATCGCGGCGCGCACGACGCCGATCTCCTCGTTCTCGCGCATCGCGCGTTCGCGGGCCACCGTCTCGCGGTGGAGGCCAAGGAGGCGCAGCGCGCCGGGGTTGTCGAACTTGACCGGGCCGTCCTTCGCCTCGCCGAAACGCAGGCGGTGGAGCACTTCCATTTCGAGGTTCTCGTAGCCTTCGAGCAGCGCGGCGCGCCAGGCGCGGGCGAACTCGGGCTCGGCACGGCGGACGATGTAGGGGCGGCTGGGGTGGACGCCCGCCACGGCGCAGGCGGCGGTGACGTTGGACGTCTGCGCCAGCGCTTCCAGAAATTCGGTGCGCCAGTGGCGGTTGAGGCCCTCCTTCTCGGTCGCGGCGGCCTTGGCGCTGATCTTCGTGCGGGGCTTGCGCGCGCGTGCGGGACGCGACGCCGTCTTCGGCTCGACCATCGGAGTGTTCCTGCATTGGCGGGAGTGGGGCGGGGCGGTTTGCGGGAAGGGAGCGCGGTGAGCGTCCGTCTTTCCGCGATGTTCACGTTATGTACCGAAACGGTTCGCCGATGTCAAGCGTAAATAACCAATAGGGTTACACGCTTCGCGCTTGCCGCAGTGCAGCGCCGCCACTAATGCGAATGGCACCATATCGTTCGTCATTGCGAGCGCAGCGAAGCAATCCAGCGCCGTGAGCCGGTCATGGATTGCTTCGCTGCGCTCGCAATGACGACCTTGTGGTTCAAGCCGATGTCGTCGTGCGCCCACCGGGCTGATCGGCGCGCGCATCTTGCCGGGGGAATTACGAATGCTGCGCCGCCTCTACGAATGGACCATGGCCAAGGCCGCGCACCGCCATGCCGAATGGTGGCTGGCGGCCTTCGCCTTCATGGAGGCGAGCTTCTTCCCGGTGCCGCCGCACCCGCTGCTGGGCCTGATGTGCCTGGCCGAGCCGAAGAAGGCGATTCGCTTCGCCGTGATCGCCACGCTGGCCTCGGTCGCGGGCGGGCTGCTCGGCTACGGCATCGGCCACTTCGCCTACGAGGCGTTCGGAGAGGCGATGCTGCGCGCGCTGGGGCTGGCGGACAGCTTCCCCAAGGCGGCGTGCTACCTGCGCGATTACGGCGCGGAGATCATCATCGTGAAGGGCGCGACGCCGATCCCGTTCAAGCTGCTGACGATCACCGCGGGCTTCATCGGCATGAACCTGCTGGTGTTCATCGGCGCTTCGATCGTCTCGCGCTCGATCAGCTTCATGATCGTGGGTGTGCTGTTCCGCCTGTTCGGCGCGCCGATCAAGGCGGTGATCGACAAGCATCTGGGCAAGGTCACCGCCGCTTTCGCCGTCCTCGTCGTCGCCGGGTTCCTCGCCATCGCCTTCCTCGGCGGCGGCGCGAAGGACACCACGGAGAAGTGCGCCTCGGCTGTGGCGGCAAAAACCGTCTGAGCGCTTTGCCCGCAAGGGCGCGCCGACCTAGCCTCCCTCCCGAAAGCAGATCGGGAGAGAGGCCGTGCCGTCATTCACTACTGGACCATTGCAGGAGGGGCTGCCGTTCGGCGTGCGCATCCGCGGGCTGACGCTCGCCGCGCTGCAGGACAAGGCGACGCGCGACGACATCGACGCGCTGTTCGTGCGGCACGGCATGATCGTGTTCGAGGAGGTCGAGCAGACCGACGAGATGCAACTGGCGATCTCCAGCTGCTTCGGGCCGCTCAAGGAGCATCCGGTCAAGGGCGTCGGCCTTGTCGACAAGGACCGGCTGCCCGGCGTGATCGAGATCCGCAGTCGCCGGGGCAAGGGCATCGTCGAAGTCGACGGGCGGCGCGTCTCGCACTGGCTGCCGTGGCATTTCGACCATTGCTACAACGACGAACTCAACCGCGCGGGCGTGCTGCGCTCGGTCGAGCGGGTGGAGGAGGGCGGCATTACCGGCTTCCTCGACGGCGTGGCGCTGTACGAGGCGTTCCCCGAGGACTTGCGGCAGCGGATCGAAGGCACCGAGGTCGCCTATCGGCTGGAGACGCAGTACGACGACCTGCGCTTCGGCCGTCCCGCCGAATACCGCA
Source organism: Novosphingobium kaempferiae (assembly GCF_021227995.1). Taxonomy (NCBI): domain Bacteria; kingdom Pseudomonadati; phylum Pseudomonadota; class Alphaproteobacteria; order Sphingomonadales; family Sphingomonadaceae; genus Novosphingobium; species Novosphingobium kaempferiae. The sequence goes on along the minus strand of NZ_CP089301.1, from coordinate 3,135,142 downwards.
TGATCGAGCCCAAGCCGATGCCCGCAGGCTTCGCCGATCAGGTCGCCGCGATGCCGCGCGCCATCCACCCCGCCGTCTGGACCCGCGCCACCGGCGAGAAGGTGCTCCACGTCTCCGCCTACATGGCGCAGGGGCTGGTGGGCGACGAGACGCCCGAGGGCGATGCGCTGCTGGAAGACGTGTGCCAGGAGATCAACCGCCTCGGCGGGCAGTGTTCCTACCATCACAAGTGGAGCGAGGGCGACATGGCGATCTGGGACAACCTGCGCATGCTCCACTGCGTTTCGGGCAACGATCCCGAGCAGGAGCGCCTGATGTACCGCACCACCATCGCCGGGGACTATGGCCTCGGCCGCTGGGAGAGCGAGCCGAAGGCGGCAGTCGGGGCGGATGCGATGGCGTGAGAGCCTCCCCACCCAAACCCGTCGCCCCTGCGCAGGCAGGGGCCCATCCCGCCCCCTCCGCCCCGCACTGCGCAAGGTGCTGTGGCGAGACACCTGATGGATCCCTGCCTTCGCAGGGATGACGGGTGTTTGGGGAGGCGAATGAGTCTGGAGAACCCATGTCGAAGATCGACGTAAACGGCCTTTCGCTCGACTACGAGCTGATCGGCGACGCCGCCGCGCCGCCGCTGGTGCTGACCCCCGGCGGTCGCTACGCGCGCGACACCGCCGGCGTGCCCGAACTGGGCGCAAAGCTGGCAGAGGGCGGCTACCGCGTGCTGCTGTGGGACCGCCCGGGCTGCGGCGCGTCCGACATCGCCTTCACCGCGCCCAGCGAATCGGTGATGAACTGCGAGGCGCTGGTCGGGCTGGTCGAGGCGCTGGAACTGCGGGACGTGACGCTGGTGGGCGGATCGGCGGGATCGCGGATCACCCTGATGGCGGCGGCGCGGATGCCGCAGAACGTCAGGAAGATCGCGATCTGGTGGATCAGCGGCGGGCCGGTGGGTCTCGCGGGCCTCGCGTGGTTCTACTGCGGAGACCAGATCGCGGCGGCCAGCAAGGGCGGCATGGAGGCGGTCGTCCAGTTGCCTAGCTGGGCCGACCAGATCGCCCGCAATCCGAAGATCCGCGAGACCTTGCTGGCGCAGGACGCGGACACCTACATCGCCACCATGCAACGCTGGGGCAAGGCCTTCGCCTATTCGGACGCCTCCCCGGTTCCGGGCATGACCGAGGCGGACTTGGCCAAGCTGACGATGCCGGTGCTGACCTTCCGTTCCGGCCACAGCGACATGGCCCACACCCGCGAAACGTCGGAATGGGTCCATCGCCTGCTGCCCAATTCGACGCTGGCCGAGCCGCCGTGGGGCGATCAGGAATGGAATTACGTCTCCACCTTCCCGGTCGATCCCGCCAGTCGCCGGGGCCGGTTCGAGCGCTGGCCGCTCATCGCGCCGATGGTGCTCGACTGGCTGAGGGGCTGAGCGCATGGACCTGACCGAACTCGCCGACCGCCACGCCATCCATCAGGTGCTGCTGCGCTACGCGCGCGGACTGGACCGGCTGGACAACGCGCTTGCTCGGTCGTGCTACTGGGACGACGCGATCGAGGACCACGGCCATTTCGTCGGCACGCCCGACGACTTCATCCGCTGGGCCGACGGCACCACGCTGATGTTCGAGGCGACGCAGCACGCCATCCTCAACCACGTCTGCGACTTGGCTGGCGACGAGGCGTTCTGCGAGACGTACTACCACTTTTCCGGCGTGACGGCCGAGGGGCCGAACTTCATGTCCACCGGGCGCTACGTCGATCATTTCCGCAAGCAGGGCGGTGAATGGCGCATCGCCAACCGCGTCACTGTGGTGGAGGGAACCTACGACGTGCCCAAGGCTGGCCGCGCGCCGTCGAGCGCCAGCGCCTATTCGACGGAGGAACCGTGTCAGGCGAGCCGGGATCGGAGCGACGTCAGCTATCACCGCCCGCCTGTGCCGAGGCGGCCGGGGTGAGGAGTTGCGGTGCTGTTTTGGATTGCTTCGCTTCGCTTCGCTCGCAATGACGAAATGTTTTGGCGCATCGCACCTCACCTCGTCATTGCGAGCGAAGCGAAGCAATCCAGAGCGCGCGCAGCAGGGGGCTTCGACAAGCTCAGCCTGAGCGGGTTTGAGAGGTTCAGGCACCAACTCTGCTCACCCTGAGCCTTTCGAAGCCCCTCCGCCTACCCCACAGCCCGATTTTTCAGCACCTTGACTGCCATGACAGTTGTGTCATCTTTCCCTTGCTGCACCGCAATAAGCGTGCGGTGCCCGAAGGAGGACTATGGTCGGTCAACGGGAAGCATCATCCGATTTCCACGCAACGCCTGACTTTCTCAGGCAGATCGAAGGCTACGGCCTGACGACGGTGGAAATACATTACTTCCTGCCCGACCATCCCCGATTGCTCCAGTTGTTCGCCTTTCAGCAGTATGACGTCGCCCCGCGCTTTCCGGCGCTGCGCGGCTTCCTCGACTACTGGACGCGCGAGATCGAGGGGCCGCTGCATTCGGTCCGGATCGCGCACAACCACCTGATCGGCCCGCAGGAATGGCGGGCGGTGGACGGGATCATCTCTATCCATTGAGGGGCGTCACTTCGTCATTGCGAGCGCAGCGAAGCAATCCAGCGGCGCGAGCCGTCCGTGGATTGCTTCGCTACGCTCGCAATGACGATAAGGGGGTGACGGGGGCGAAAAGGCGCCTTGGAACACGCCTGTCATGCAACCGCTCGGTAACGGGCCTATTCTCTCGTATGGTTACATCCGGCGGCGGTCGCAGCCACAAGACTGCCGCTCATCGTCATCCCGAGGGAGATCAATCCATGTCCAAGATCGCCGTGGTCGTCGGCAGCCTGCGTGCCGATTCCTTCAATCGACAGGTCGCGGAGGCGCTCATCAAGCTGCCCGCCGCGCAGGGCCATGAATTCACCTTTGCCGATATCGGTTCGCTGCCGCTCTACGATCAGGACGACGACGCGGATCAGGCGGACAGCGTCAAGGCGCTGAAAGCGCTGATCGCGGGCTCGGACGGGGTGATCTTCGCGACGCCGGAATACAACCGCTCGATGCCGGGCGTGCTCAAGAACGCCATCGACCACGCCTCCCGCCCCTATGGGCAGAGCGCATGGGCCGGAAAGCCTGCGGGCGTCATCGGCGTGTCGGTGGGCGCGATCGGGTCGGCGCTGGCACAGCAGCACTTGCGCAACGTGCTGGCCTATCTCGACATGCCGACGCTGGGCGCGCCCGAGGTGTTCCTGCAGTGGAAGGACGGGCTGCTGAACGAGGACGGCACCGTGGGCGCGCAGTCAGCCGGCTTCCTCGGCGGCTGGATGCAGGCTTTCCTGAACTACGTCGCAATTCACAGCTGAGGTAATTCCTCCCCGAGCTTGCTCGGGGAGGGGGACCGCTGGAGGGGGAGAACCTCACGCCATCCCCCCTCCGTCAGCCCTGACGGGCTGCCACCTCCCCGAGACAAGCTCGGGGAGGGATTGGACGGCAGTCGGTGATGCCTGCCGTCGCGGGATCAGGGCGAAGGGCTGATAATGATGATGCTTCCACCGCCGTCGGCATTTTCGACACGAAACAGCTCTCCATCCGAATCGAGGATGTAGAGATCGCCCAGGTTGTCGACCTTGATTGAGACCGGGTGATCGATCTTGCCCTGGTCAGGCCGGAAGTCCTCGTTGCGCAGTTCGAGCGAGGTGGCATCGAACGACGGTCCTGCAATCTTCGATCCGGGGAACGACCAGATGCGTCCATCCTTGTCGGCGAAAACGTAATGGTTGCGGATGCCGGCGATCGGCCCGGTGTAGAACGCGCCTCCGATGATGCCGCGACTCTGCCGCTGGCCGGACCCGCGCGGGATGACGACATGAGGCGTGACCAGCCCCCATAGTCCTGCACCGCCCGCAGCGCGCTCATATGTTCCTTCGAAATAGGGCCAGCCGAAGTTGTTTTCGGTTTTGGCAAAGATGATCGAAATCTCGTCGAACATCGTGTCGCCGCGATCCGACACGACAAGGCGTTCAGGGATGGCGCCGATCCCGACGGGTTCGCGCAGGCCGAGGCCGATCAGTTCCTTGAGATACAGATCCTCGGGGACGGACGCGCCTCCATAGGGATCGGGATGCAGGGAATAGCGGTAGAGTTTTCCATGACGGTCGGCACTGCCGCCTTGCGCGCGGGTTCCCGCAACGTCGCCTACCGCGATATAGGCTGCGCCGTCGGGGCCGGTGCCAATGGCGACGCTGCTGCCGTCGGCCACGTCTGCCAGGTAGCCGGAAATGGGGGAGACGAGGCAGCCCACGCAGACGACACGGACTTGCGTGCCCTCGCGAACGAGAATGTACGTGGCCATGCGGGAGCCTATCGCGCGTGCGCGGGTCATACCCAGCAGCGTCACGGTGCTCGTGGGGTTCAGTCCGGTTACGTTGGCATATGGCGCCATCGAGCCGTCAGCGCCCGCCATCTGCAGGATGGTGCCATTCGCAAAAGCTACCAGCAGGTTGGGATGACCATCGAGGCGAGGCGTCTCGACGCTGGCGATGTCGACTGCGCCTTCGAACTGGCCGACGCGCGTGACGCGGATGCCCTCGCGGTCGTTGGTGACGGTGATGGAGACGGCGAGCGTGCTGCTCGCCTTGCCGTCGCTGGCCTGGATCGTGACCTGATAGACGTTGTTGCCGTCGGCGTCGGTGGGCAGGTCGTAGTTGGGTGGCGTCGTGAAGCTCAGCGCGCCGCCCGGCGTGATGGTGAACGCCGAAGCGTCGGCGCCGCCGCTGATCGTGAAGGTGATCGTGTCGCCCTGCGCGTCGGTGGCAGTGGCCTGGTAGACGACGGCGGTGGCGTTCTCGGCGACGGACGCGCCTGCGGCGGAGGAAAAGGCCGGGGCGGTGTTGGTGGAGCCGCCGCTCCCGCCGTTGCCGCCATCACCACCACCGCAGGAGGCCAGAGCGAGCGCCATTGCGGAACTCGCGAAAAATACCATGCCGCGACGTCGGCCGTCGCGGATTAAATCGATTAACATTCTGTAATTGCCCCGTTTATGCTGCCCACTTAAAGCCTGTCCAGACTTGGCAGGCAAGCATGACATTTGCGGGACATGAAAAAGGCGCGCCACGGTGGTGGCGCGCCTTTCGTGTTACTGCGGCGTTATTGGGGCTTACGGTCTCAGCCGATGATGCCCACTGCCGTACCGGCGCGGGTGAACATGCCGATGATCTGCTGGACCTGCGCGGCCGAGTGTTCGGCGCAGAGCGAGCAGCGCAGCAGGGTCATGTTCGCAGGGGTCGCCGGCGGGCGCGCGAGGTTCACGTAGAGACCTTCGTGCAGCAGCGCTTCCCACATCATCGCGCCGCGTTCGAGGTCGGGCATGATGACCGAGATGATCGCGCTCTGCGGCTTGGTGGTGCCGAGCTGGAAGCCCGCGTCGGTCAGCCCCTTGTGCAGCGTGCGCGAGCTTTCCCAAAGGTGGGCGCGCTTTTCCGACGCGGTCATCAGCTTGCGGATCGAGGTCGTCGCGGTGGCGACCACGCTCGGCGGCAGGCTGGCGGTGAACACGTAGGGGCGGCAGACCAGGCGCATGATCTCGAACTTGGGGTGGTTCGAGACGCAGAACCCGCCGACGGTGCCGACCGACTTGGAGAACGTGCCGATCACGAAGTCCACGTCGTCGAGGCAGCCCTGCTCCTCGGCCACGCCGCGTCCGTTGGGGCCGATGAAGCCCATCGAGTGCGCCTCGTCGACCAGCACCATGGCGCCGTACTTCTTGGCGACCGCGATCATCTCCTTGAGCGGGGCGATGTCGCCCAGCATCGAGTAGACGCCTTCGAGCACGACGAGCTTGCCCGCGCCTTCGGGAATGCGCTTGAGGCGCTTTTCCATCGCCTCGATGTCGTTGTGCTTGAACGGCACGACTTCGGCGTCGCCCATCTTGCAGCCGTCCCAGATCGAGGCGTGGCTGTCGATGTCGAGGACGATGTAATCACCCTTGCCGGCGATGGTCGAAATGATGCCCAGGTTGGCCTGATAGCCGGTGGAGAACACCATGGCGTGCTGCATGTCGTAGAAGTCGCATAGCGCCTGCTCGACCGCCTTGTGGCCCGCGTAGGTGCCGTTCAGTACACGGCTGCCGGTGGTGCCGGATCCGAAATCGTCGAGCGCCTGCTTGCCCGCCGCGATCACGTCGGGGTCGAAGGTCATGCCCATGTAGTTGTAAGTGCCCAGCAAAATCGTCTCGCGCCCGTTGCACATGGCGACGGTGGGAGAGATCACGCGCTCCATGACCAGCCCGAACGGATCGGTGACGCCGGTCGAAAGCAGGTCGGCGCGCATCTGGATCAGCGGGTCGAACTTGCTGAAAAGATCAACGGTATCAGTCATTTGCGTTCAGCCCTTGAGCTTGACCACGGCATCGACCAGCTGGCCGTAGTTCTCGATCTCGGCCTGCGCGTTCATCGAGATGATGATGTCGAACTCGTCCTCGATGGCGGCGACGAAGTCCATCACCGTCAGGCTGTCGAATTCCAGATCGTCGGTGAAACGGGTGGCATCGGTCACTTCGACGCCCTTCTTGTTGAAGGGCTCGATCAGCGCGGCGATGCGGGCCGAAGTCTCTGCGCGGTCCATGGGTACTAACTCCGAAAGCGTCGGGCGGCGCTTTGGCCGCGAATTGCGGCGCAAAAGCGGCGCAGGTGTATCATGTCAAGGAAGGAGTGTCAGAGCAGGGCACGCACGGCCTGCATGAACGGCCCGATCGACACCGGCTTGGCGAGGTATCCCTCGGCCCCCGCCTCGCGGATGCGCTCCTCGTCGCCCTTGCCCGCGTAGGCGGTCACCGCCAGCACCGGAATCGCCCGCAGAACCGGGTCTTTCTTGGCCGCTTCGATGAGGTCGAGACCCGAGACGTTGGGTAGCTGGATGTCCATGATGACGAGGTTCGGCACGAACTGCCGCGCCCGGTCGAGCGCGTCCAGGCCGTCGCCGACCGGCTCCACCGCATAGCCTTGGCTGCGGAGCACGTCGCAAAAGAGTTTACGGTTGAGATCGTTGTCCTCGACAACGAGGATTCGCTTTGCCATTCGACGCCCTGACGACCATCTGGGGTATGAGACCCCTCTATGATACCGAAGCGAGACTGACAATTCTTCGAGAGCCGTCATCCCCGTCTGATCCGCAGGCGCTCGCCCTTGGCGCGCTGGGCTGGGTGCTGGGCGAGCAGAGCCGCGCCGACCGCTTCCTGTCGCTCACCGGGCTGACGCCGGACGACCTGCGCGCGTCGCTCGGTGAGCCCGCGACGCTGGGCGCGGTGCTCGATTTCCTGTGCTCGCACGAACCGGACCTGCTGGGCGCGGCGGATGCGCTGGGCGTCACGCCGGAAACGCTGGTCGGCGCACGCCGGGGGCTGGGCGCATGACCCGGGGAACGAACAGGCCGCTGCTCATCACCGACTGCGATGAAGTGCTGCTTCACATGATCAAGCACTTCCGCGACTGGCTGGCCGAGGACGAGGGCGTCCAGTTCGACATGGCGGGCGGCGAGTTCTACCGCTCGATGCGCCGGATCGGCAGCGACGTCCCGCTGGAGCAGGCGGAGATGTGGGCGCTGCTCAACCGCTTCTTCGATTCGCAGATGTACCGCCAGACGCCGATCGAGGGCGCGGTGGACGCCATCGCCGCGATCCGCGAACATGCCGACGTGGTGGTGCTGACCAACCTGCTCGACTTCCGCCGTGAGGCGCGCGAGGCGCAGCTGGCGGGCCACGGCATGCCGCTGCGCGTCTTCACCAACCAGGGGCCGAAAGGCCCGGCGCTCCAGGCGATCCTCGACGAGTTCAAGCCGAGCCGCGCGGTCTTCATCGACGACCTGTCGCAGCACCACGGCTCGGTCTTCGAGGTGACGCCGCATGTGCGCCGCCTGCACTTGTGCGGCGAACCGCAGATCGCCCCCAGCATCAAATGCGCCCTCCAGCTCGGCCATGCGCATGCGCGCATCGACGACTGGGCGAGCGCGCTCCCCTGGCTGCTCGAAAGTCTCACTGACGACAGCCTGACCCGCGAAGAAGAGGACATCCATGAGTAAGATCGAAGCCCGTCTCGCCGAACTCGGCCTGACCCTGCCCGAAGCCGCTGCCCCGGTGGCGGCCTACGTGCCGGTGGTCGAAGCGGGCGGTCTCGCCCATGTCTCGGGCCAGCTTCCCTTCGTCGGCGGCAAGCTCGTCACGGGCCGTCTGGGCGAGGACGTGAGCCTCGAAGCGGGCGCCGAGGCGGCGCAGGCCTGCGGGCTGATGATCCTCGCGCAGCTGAAGGCGGCGCTGGGCTCGCTCGACCGCGTGGAGCGGATCGTCAAGCTCGGCGGCTTCGTCAACTCGACCGGCGCCTTCACCGACCAGCCCAAGGTCATCAACGGCGCGTCGGAACTGATGGTCGCGGTCTTCGGCGATGCCGGCAAGCACGCGCGCAGCGCGGTCGGCGTGCCGGTGCTGCCGCTGGGCGCCGCCGTCGAAGTGGACGCCATCGTTGCCGTTCGCCCTGCTTGATCGCTGGCGTTCGCCTGCACCCGATCCGCGCAAGGTCGCGTGGATCGGGGCGCAGGACTATGCCCATCGCGGGCTGCATGGAGCGGGCGTTCCCGAGAATTCGCGCGCGGCCTTCGCTAAGGCGATGGCGGCGGGCAACGGGATCGAGCTTGACGTCCAGCGCTCCAGCGACGGGCAACCCGTTGTCTTCCATGACGACACGCTCGACCGGCTGACCGGCGATACCGGTTCGACGGAACGGCGCAGCGCCGCGCAGCTCGGCGCGATCACGCTGTCGGGTACCGAGGAGACGATCCCCACCCTGCGGCAGGTGCTGGCGCAAGTCGGCGGCAGGGTGCCGGTGCTCATCGAGATCAAGTCCGACCGCAAGGTTCGCATCGCCGCGTTGTGTCTTGCAGTGCGCCGGGTGCTGGAAGGCTATGCCGGCCAGCATGCGGTCATGAGTTTCGATCCGCGAGTCTCGCGCTGGTACTGGCGGCACTCGCCGCACACGGTCCGCGGCCTTGTGATATCCGAGGGCGAGGACCGCGCGCTTCCCGGCAAGATGCGCCGCCGCCTGTGGCTGTGGCACGCGCGGCCGGACTTCCTTGCCTACGACGTGCGCGATCTGCCGAGCCGTTTCGCCGCCGCACAGCGCCGCCGGGGCCTGCCGGTCGCGACATGGACCGTGCGCGATGACGAGCACGACGAACGCGCCGAGGCCTATGCCGACGCAGCGATCTTCGAAGTGCGCGAAGGGGACGCGTGAGCGGGGGCGCCTTCACCGCCCGGCTTCTCGGTGCGGTCGGCGATCTGCCTGCCGACCAGTGGGATGCGCTCACCGATGGCGGCAATCCCTTCGTCAGCCATGCCTTCCTGACGGCGATGGAGGAATCGGGCAGCGTCGGCGGGCGCAGCGGCTGGAGCCCGCTGCCGCTGGTGATCGACGGCCCCGACGGCAGCCTCGCCGCTGCGCTGCCAGCCTACCTCAAGGAGCATTCGCAGGGGGAGTACGTCTTCGACCATGCCTGGGCCGATGCCTGGCACCGGGCGGGGGGATCGTATTATCCCAAGCTCCAGATCGCGGTGCCCTTCACGCCCGCGACCGGTCCGCGCCTGCTGACGCCGCATCCCGAACTCATGTTGCCGTTGCTGCGCGCGGCGGAAACGCTGTGCCGCGACAATGGCCTGTCCTCCGCCCACGCGACCTTCATCGAGCCCGCGCAAGTGCCCGTCTTCGAGAGCGCGGGCTGGCTGCTGCGCGAGGATATCCAGTTCCACTGGGAGAATCGGGGCTACGCGACCTTCGACGATTTCCTCGACGCGCTGTCGTCACGCAAGCGCAAGGATCTGCGCAAGGAGCGCGAGAAGGCGCAGGAAGGCGTCGAGATCCGCGCGCTGAGCGGCGACGAGATCACCGGGGCGCACTGGGATGCATTCTGGGACTTCTACCAGGATACTGGCGCACGCAAATGGGGCCGCCCCTACCTGACGCGCGAGGCGTTCGGCCTGCTGGGCGAGACGATGGGCGACCGCATCCTGATGGTGCTCGCCTTCATCGATGGGCAGGCGGTGGCGGGTGCGCTCAACTTCATCGGTGATGCCGCGCTATATGGGCGCTATTGGGGCGCTATCGTCGACAAGCCGTTCCTGCATTTCGAGCTGTGCTACTATCAGGCCATCGACGTCGCGATCCGGCTGGGCCTCCAGCGCGTCGAGGCGGGGGCGCAGGGCGGGCACAAGCTGGCGCGGGGTTACGAGCCGGTGCGCACGATTTCCGCGCACTACATCGTTCACGACGGCCTCCGTGCCGCGATTGCCGACTATCTGGAGCAGGAGCGCGCCGGTATCGCGCGCGACCAGATCCAGCTCGGCGGCCACTCGCCTTTCAGGAAAGACTAGCTTTCAGGCCGCCTTGCGGGTGGTCGCACCGAGCCACTGGCGCGCTCGGCGCTGGGCTTCGGCGATCTCGCGGGCGGTCATGTCGTCGGCCACTTCCGCGCGGCAGACGGGCGCATCCTCGTGCCCGCCGACGGCGGCGAGGTTGAACCACTTGTGCGCCTCGATCAGATCGCAGGCGACGCCGTTGCTGCCGGTCGAGAACGCGACGCCGAGATCGAAGTAGGCCGAAGCATCGCCCTCGGCAGCGCAAGCCAGCGCCTCGGCGATGAGCATGTCGCCGCCGAAGTCGTTGGCGGCGGCCGGTGCGGCGTGATCCTGGTTAACGCGAACAGTATCCATGGTAATCCCCGTGCCCTTGAAAGTGGTCGTGACCGCGTGGACCTCAATCGTTTGCAAATGGCCCCTGCGTTCGATGAGGCGAATTTGCGGGAGGCAGGTCAACATATGGTTAACGCCGTATCGGCGCGTTCACCTGCGCAGATTAACTCTGTGTCACTCCGAGACCCTGTTAAGAAATTTGTGGAGTGTCACGGATATACGCTTGTGTAGGAAATGGCGGCGACTTATAGGCCGCCTCAACCGCGGATCGTTGTACGGTTATCGGAAAAGTCCGGGACTGCAGGGCGTTGGCGATCCGATGGAAACACTGCGGAGTTTCTCTGGATGGCAACGGCCCTAGCTGACGAAATCGATGTACTCGCCAAAGCGAAGCGTGCAATTGGCGGCGCCTACATTTCCGAACCCAACGAAGAATACATGAATGATGCGCAGCAGGATTATTTCCGCAAGCTGCTTCTCGCATGGAAACGTTCGATCCTCGACGCGGCAGCCGACACGCTGCAGCAGCTCCAGGACGGCCCGATTCGCGAGCCCGACCTCAACGACCGCGCTTCGAGCGAGACCGATTGGGGCATCGAGCTTCGCACCCGCGACCGCCAGCGCAAGCTGATCGCCAAGATCGATTCGGCCATGCGCCGCATCGAAGAGGGCGAATACGGTTACTGCGAGGTCACCGGTGAACCGATCGGCCTCGGTCGCCTCGAAGCGCGCCCTATCGCGACGATGACGGTCGAGGCGCAGGAAGCGCACGAGCGTCGCGAAAAAGTCTCGCGCGACGACTGACCGGATTTCCCGGAAACGGGACCGGAGACAAGTCAACACCCGGCTCCGACGCTGTCCGGAGCCGGGACATTAAGCCTTTGTTTGCCATTGCCGACTAGGAATAGGGGCTAAAGCGCGTTACTTTTCGTGCATTGGCGGCACGGACGATACGTGCAGTTTCAAACGCCCCGGACGGAAGCGCATGAACGAAGGTGAAAATCGGCAGATCGCGCGGGATAGCCTGTTCCTCATGGCTGATCTTCGCGTCGACGGCCTCGACGGTGACTTCCGCATCAAGGTGCGCAATCTCTCCGCCGGCGGCATGATGGGCGAAGGCAACGTGCGTGTTGTCCGCGGCACCGTCGTGCAGGTCAACATCCGCAACATCGGCTGGATCGAAGGCTCGGTGGCCTGGGTGCAGGACAACCGTTTCGGCGTGGCCTTCCGCGAGGATATCGATCCCCGTCTGGCTCGCGCGCCGGTCACCAGGGTCGAGGATCCCGCGCCGGACTACATGCGCTACCAGTCGCGCCCGGCCGATACGGCGCTGCTGCGCAAGATCTGATCTCCATACCTGATTTCGGTACGAAAATTTCCGCGCCTCCATTTGCGAGGCGGGTGAAATGGACTACTCCGGTTTCCATGCTGTCCAAGCGCCAAGCCTTGCGGGTGCTGGCCGTTCTGGCCGCCTTCACGCTCTCTTCCTGCAGCGGCTATGACAATTCGGCGCTCGGCGTCGCCGTGGTCGGGGAGCCAGCCGATCCTTTTGCGAAGGGCGGCGATCTCACGCAGGGTGGCGTTCTGGTGCGCGCGTCCACCGTCGAGGGGCTCGTAGCTTTCGACGATGCGGGCCGCGTCATTCCTGCGCTGGCCGACCGCTGGATCGTCACTGACGACGGGCAGAGCTACATCTTCCGCCTGCGCGACGGCAACTGGGCCAACGGTGACCCGATCACCGCCGACACGGCAAAGCGAGCGATCAGTGCCGCACTGAAGAGCCTCGACGGCGGTCCGCTGGCGCTCGACCTTGCAGGCATCGACGAAGTGCGTGCCATGGCGGGGCGAGTCATCGAAATCCGCCTGACGCGCCCGATGCCCTACCTGCTCCAGCTGCTTGCGCAGCCCGAACTGGGCCTGCTCCACAAGGGCCGGGGCACCGGGCCGATGGAGGCGGTGCGCTCCGGCGCCATCGCCGCTCTCAGCGCGATAGATCCCGCCCGCCTCGGCATGCCGCCGATCGAAAACTGGGCGGAGCGCACGCGGCAGATCCAGCTTCGCGCGCTGCCGGGCCCCTCTGCCGTGGAGGCGTTCAACGACGGCAGCGTCGATCTGGTGCTGGGTGGTCGCATTCAGGATTTCCTGCTTACCCGCTCGGTCGGCATCCTGCGCGGGACGATCCAACTCGACCCGGTAGTTGGTCTGTTCGGCCTGCATGTGATGAACGACGAGGGTTTTCTCGCCGAGCCCGCCAATCGCGAAGCGCTGGCGATGGCGGTCGATCGCGACGGCCTGATCTCTCCGTTCGGGGTCGGCGGCTGGGTGCCGACGACGCGGATCGTCACCCCGAGCCTCGACGGAGACCTCGGCACCATAGGGGAGCGCTGGGGCGAGCAGACGCTGGAACAGCGCCGCGCGGTCGCCGCTGCACGGGTCCGGGCGTGGAACGCCCCGTCGAATGCTGCGCCGGGCGGTGCAGCGCTTCGCCTCCGACTGTGGCTCCCTGAGGGTGGTGGCTCGACGGTGCTGTTCAACCGCCTTTCAACCGACTTCGCCGCGATCGGCATAGGGCTGGACCGGGCCGAGGATGCCGGTGAGGCCGACCTTGCGCTGGTGGACGACGTGGCCCGCTACCCTCGCGCTGCCTGGTATCTCAATCGGCTGTCGTGCCATGCGGGCAAGGGTCTGTGTTCCGAGGAGGCCGATGCGCGCGTGACGGAGGCAGGGGCGGCCGCAACGCCTGCCGAACGGGCTGCGCTGCTGACGGAGGCGGAGGCCGAACTGACGGGTTCCAACGTCTTCATCCCGTTCGGCACGCCGATCCGCTGGTCGCTGGTGCGCGGCAGCGTGGACGGGTTCTCGGTCAACGCCTGGGGCTGGCATCCCTTGATGCCGCTGGCGTGGCTCCCCAAATGATCGAGAGCGGCGCCTGACGCCGCGTTCGACGAGAGGCACTCTGCAGTGGCGACAGGCCCCCAATTCTCCGGCCCGCAATTCGCGCGACGCATGGAATACGACCTTCCGCTTGGTAACGATCCGGTGTCGGTGCGCCGCCGCGTGGAGGCTCTGGAGCGTGTGCTGGAGCGCGCCTTCACGGTGCCGGGCATCCGTCGGCAGGTCGGCCTTGACGCCGTCGTCGGACTTGTCCCCGTGGCGGGCGACCTGATCGCGGCTGCGCTGGGTCTTTATCTGGTCTGGGAGGCGCGCAATCTCGGCATGTCGAAGTGGCAGCTTGCGCGCATGACCGCCAATGTCGGCTTCGACACGCTGGTCGGCGCGGTGCCGGTGGCGGGCGACCTGTTCGACTTTCTGTTCCGTTCGAATAGCCGCAACCTTAAGATCATTCGCAAGCACCTCGACAAGCATTATCCGCATACGCGGGTCATCGACGCCTGACGATAGGCGGGCTATGAGCCGGGCATGAGAGAGGCCTGCCTGATCCTCGCGCTGCTCACGCTCGGCGCCTGTTCCAAGTCCGATACCGCGCCCGGCCCGGGCGGAGTCACCATGGGCGAGGCGCGCGCGCTGGACGAGGCGGCGGCTATGCTCGACGAGCGTCGCCCTCCGGCAGAGGCGCTGGAGCCGTCGCAGCCTCAGGCTACGCAAGCGGCCCAGTAATCAGTCGAAGCTGACTTTGCCGCGCCCGGCCTTGACCGAGCCACGCAGCTTCTTTCCCTTGAGCCGCTGTTCCTTGCCGACGCGGTTGAGGCGGCTCTTGGCGCGCTTTTCAGGTAGCTTCTGCGCTTCCACCAGCAATTCGGCGAGGCGTTCGCGCGCGTCAGCACGATTGGCTTCCTGTGTGCGGAAGCGGCGGGCCGTGAGTACAAGTTCTCCGCGCGAAGTCATGCGGCTGCCCGCCAGTTCCTTCACCCGCGCAAAGACCGGCGGGCTCAGCCGCAGCGCGTAGACGTCGAGGCGCAGTTGCACCGCCGTCGCTACCTTGTTGACGTTCTGGCCGCCGGGGCCCGTCGAGGCGATGAAGCTCTCGGTGGCGAGAGCTTGCGCGCGCTCGACGATCTCGTCACTCATCGGTGGTTTCGACCGACGCTCCGGGGTCGGTGAAGCCCAGCGCGGCGAAATCGGCGGGCAGTGGAGCGACGGCGACGATCGGCGCCTTGTCTCCGCGCGGAACCGTCAAGCCAGCGGCGTGGAGCATGGTTCGCGGCGCACCGCCCTTGCTGCCATAGACAGGGTCGCCGAGCAGCGGGAAGCCGAGGCCCGAGGCGGCGTGGACGCGGATCTGGTGCGTGCGGCCGGTCTCCGGGCGGAATTCCACCAGCGTCAGGCCATTGCGGCTGTCCAACTGGCGCCAGTGCGTGACGGCGGGCTTGCCCTTGCGCGCCGGGATCATGCGCCAGCCGTCCTTTGCGGTGCTGACCTTCGAGAGGTTGAGCGCGATGGTGCCTTCCTCGTCGGCGATCTCTCCGGCGACGATGCCGAGGTAGCGCTTCTCGACCGCGCGTTCCTCGAAGGCGGCGGCGAAGCGCTTGAGCGCCTTGGGGTTGCGCGCCAGCAGCAGGCAGCCCGACGTGTCGCGGTCGAGGCGATGGACGGGGAAAGGCTCGCGCTGGAAGCCCAGCTTGAGTTCGTCCAGCCGATCCTCGAGGCTTGGCCCTCCGGCGCGCGGACGGTCGAGCGGGAGGCCCGCAGGCTTGTCGATGACGAGCGCTTCGCCGTCTTCGAAGAGGATTTCCAGTTGCATCATAATCTCTTTCGTCGTCCCGGAGAACGTCCGGGCAAATTTAGGCGACGGCTTCGGCGATCCGCCTGCATGCCTCGACCAGCTTGGCCTCGTCCGCAGCAAAGCTGATACGGAAACCATCGCGTCCGCCGAAGGCCGAGGCGGGCACGATCGCGACGCCGTGGTCCAGCAGATGCAGGGCCAGCTTCGCATCGTCGCCGAAGCGGTCCATCAAGGGCGCGGCATCGACCATGCAGTAGAACGCGCCATCGGGCACGGGCGTGGAAAGGCTGGGGATCGCGTTGATCGCGGAGACGACCAGATCGCGCCGCGCGCGGAAGCGTTCGCACCAGTCGGCAAGGAACTCCTGCGGTCCCTCGAACGCGGCGACGGCGGCAGCCTGGCTGATCGAACAGGGATTGCCCGAGCTGTGCGACTGCAGGCGCTCCATCGCCTTGATGAGCCATTCCGGCCCGGCCGCGACGCCGATGCGGAAGCCGGTCATCGCATGGCTCTTGGACACCCCCGAGACCGTCAGGATGCGGTCGGCGAGGTCAGGGCAAAGGTTCGCGAGAGTGGCGTGAGGGCCGCCCGTGTAGTTGATCGGCGCGTAGATATCGTCAGACAGCACCATCACGCGGGGATGGTGGCGCAGCACTTCGCCGATGCCGAGCAGCGTTTCCGTGGGCAGGCACGCGCCGGTCGGGTTGCCGGGGCTGTTGAGCAGTACCCACAAGGTGTTCGGCCCGATCTGCGCTTCCAGATCGGCGGGCGTGAAGCGGAAGTTGTCCTTGGCGTGGGTGTGCAGAGGCACGACCTTGCCACCGGCAAAGCGCACGATCTCGGGATAGCTGACCCACCATGGCGCAGGCACAATGACCTCGTCGCCCTCACTGATCGTCGCGAGCATGGCGTGGAAGATCGCCTGCTTGCCGCCCGCGCTGACCGTCACCTGCGACGCCGGAACCTCGATCCCGAGGTCACGCGCAAAGTGCAGCGCGGCGGCCTGCTTGAGCCGCGAGGTGCCGCCGACCGGCGTGTACTTCGTCTGCCCGCCGTCGAGCGCCGCCTTCGCGGCTTCCAGCACATGCGGCGGCGTTGCGAAGTCGGGCTCGCCCACGGAAAGCGAGATCACGTCGCGCCCCGCCTCGCGCAGCTGCGTGGCGCGGTCGGTCATCGCGGTGGTCTGCGAGGGAGCAATGCGGGCAAGGGAAGTGGAAAGGTGCATCAGTCGAGCAGCTTGGCAGGCATCAGGCCGCGCAGAGCGTTGCCGATGAGGAAGCCGCCAGCGAGATCATCGAGCGTCAGTTCGGCCTCGACGGCGCGGCCCGTGTCGATCAGCGAGCGGCGAAGGACGCCCGGCAGCAGGCTGAGGCTTGCGGGTGGCGTGAGCAGCATGCCGTCGCGCTCGACGAAGATATTGGTGAAGCAGCCCTCGGTGACGAGGCCGTCGTCGCGCAGCAGGATCGCCTCGTTCGCGCCGTTGGCCTGCGCGACTTCGAGGCCCTTGTCGTAGAAGCTGCGGTCGGTGGTCTTGTGCGTCAGGCGCCAGTCGCTGCTGTCAACCGGCAGGCGCAGCACTGCGACGATTGCAGGCTCCGGCAAGGTGGGCGGCAGTTCCGTCAGTTCGAGCGAAAACGCCCCGGTGCGGCCGACGACGAGGCGCAGCTTCGATACCGCATCCGCCTCGAAGCACAGCGCCTGGATGGCGTTGCGCACCGCGTGACGGTCGAACCCGAAGCCCAGCGCGGCGGCGCTGGCGCCGATGCGTTCGAGGTGCAGTTCAAGGAGCGCGATGCCCTGCTCGGGCGTGAAGCGCATCGTTTCGATCAGGTCGAAGCTGGCGGGCGAAACCGCATCTTCCGGTGCCCGAACTGCCGACTCTCGCACGAAACCCCCTTTGACCAGGCACTCCCGCCATTCGGGAAGCGCTTGCGAATCCGCCACTACCGCCGATCCCACGCCAAGGACGGCGCGGCCGTCGCGTTCGAGGCGCAGGGTGCGGATTGCCACATTGAACGCGGCATCGCCAGTGGGTTCGAGATATCCGATCGAACCGCAATAAGGCCCGCGCGGTGCGGTCTCGACCTCGGCGATCAGTTCCATCGCCCGGATCTTGGGCGCTCCGGTGATCGATCCGCAGGGAAACAGCGCGCGCAGAAGGTCCACGGCGCCGCGCTCTTGGGGCAGCTTGGCACGCACGGTCGAGACCATCTGGTGCACCGTGGGATAGCTCTCGACCGCGAAGGGGTTCTCCACGCGGACGCTGCCTGCCTCGGCCACGCGCGACAGGTCGTTGCGCATGAGGTCGAGGATCATCAGGTTCTCGGCCCTGTCCTTTTCACTGGCGGCGAGTTCGGCGGAAAAGCGTGCATCTTCGGCAGCGTCGCGGCCGCGTGGGCGGGTGCCTTTCATCGGCCGGACTTCCACCTCGCGGCCGGAAAGCGCGAAGAACAGTTCGGGCGAGAAGCTGAGATGCCAGCGCGCGCCGTCATGGATGACCGCGCCGTAGCCTGCCGCTGCGCGCGGGCGCAGCGCGGCGTAGAGCACCAGCGGATCGCCGCTCCATGGGCCTGCCAGCGGGAAGGTGAGATTGGCCTGATAGATGTCGCCCGCCTCGATCGCGCCGTGGATCGTGGCGAAGGCCTGCTCGTATCCGGGGATGTCGATCTGCGGTTCGAGCGGGCCGATGGCGGGGCGTTCCGTGCCGGCCTGCGCCTCCAGCCATGCTGCGAGGTCGTCGGCGGGGAGTTCCTCGAACCCGTCGAACGCGCCGAACCACAGGAGCGGCGCATTTCCGGCCTTGCGCGATAGCGGGGCCAGGCGCGGTTCCAGCGCCAGCCCGGCTTCGTAAGTCAGGTATCCGGCGAGGTGCAGCCGCTCGCGCCGCAGCGTTTCGATGCGCTCAAGCGCGGGAGCGACGTCCTCGCCGCGCATCGCCACGACGGTTTCGCGCGGGGCCCGGTAGAGGCGGGCGGCGGCCGCACCGTCGGCGCGGGCGTCATCGAGGAGGACGAAAGGTTCGGTCATGGGGTCTTCGCGCCCCTTAGCGGCACTGAGCGCGGCTGGCAAAACCCGCGTGATCTTGGGCCTTTTCGCCGTTTGCAATCGCGGGCGATGGCCGTAAACCTTGAGGCGCGACAGGGCAGGGAGACGGCAGGATGAGCGAGATATTCCTTGGACTTGGCGGCAATGGAGAGCGGCAGGTGCTGCGCCTTGGCCGCGCCAACCGCCATGGCCTGATCGCGGGCGCCACTGGCACCGGCAAGACGGTGACCTTGCAGACCATTGCCGAGCAGTTCTCTGCCGCTGGCGTGCCGGTATTCATGGCGGACGTGAAGGGCGACCTTTCGGGCGTCTGCATGGCCGGAAGCCCGCAGTTCAAGAACGCCGCCATCCTCGAATCGCGGGCGCAGGAGATCGGCATCGCCGACTATGCCTATGCCGACAATCCGGCGGTTTTCTGGGATATCTACGGCGAGCAGGGCCATCCGATCCGCACCACGATCTCGGAAATGGGGCCGCTGCTGCTCTCTCGCCTGATGGACCTGAACGAGACGCAGGAGGGCGTTCTCAACATCGTCTTCCGCTATGCCGACGAGCAGGGCCTGCTGCTGCTGGACCTCGAAGACCTGCAATCCATGCTCGCATACACGGCACAGAACGGCACCGAGCTGTCACTGAAGTACGGCAATGTGACACGGGCGAGCGTCGGAACCATCCAGAGGCAGCTTCTGGCGCTGGAGAGCCAGGGCGCGGCGCAGTTCTTTGGCGAACCCGCGCTGGAAATCGCCGATTTCATCAAGTGCGACGATCAGGGGCGCGGCTACATCAACGTCCTTGCCGCCGACAAGCTGATGCGCAGCCCGAAGCTCTACGCCACGTTCCTGCTCTGGCTGTTGTCGGAACTCTTCGAGGCGCTGCCCGAGGTCGGCGACCCCGACAAGCCCAAGCTGGTGTTCTTCTTCGACGAGGCGCACCTGCTGTTCGACGATGCGCCCAAGGCGCTGCAGGACAAGGTCGAGCAGGTGGTGCGGCTGGTGCGCTCCAAGGGCGTCGGCGTCTACTTCGTCACGCAGAACCCGATCGATATCCCGGAGGAGATCGCGGGGCAGCTCGGCAACCGGGTGCAGCACGCGCTGCGCGCCTTCACCCCGCGCGACAAGCGGGCGATAAAGGCCGCCGCCGAGACGTTCCGCATCAACCCCGACCTCGACGTCGAGACGGCGATCACCGAACTTAAGGTGGGCGAGGCGCTGGTCTCCACGCTGGGCGACGACGGCGCGCCATCGGTGGTCCAGCGTACCCTGGTGGCGCCGCCGCGCTCACGGCTGGGGCCGGTGACCGACAAGGAACGCGCCATCGTCCAGTCGATCAGCCCGTTTGATGGCAAGTACGACACCCGCATCGACCGCGAGAGCGCCGAGGAAGTGCTCGCCGCCAAGGCCGCCGACGCCGCAGCCACCGCGCAGGAGGTCGAGGAGAAGGGCGAGGAGGAAGTGCGCAAGCAGGAGCGCAAGAGCCCCGGCCTGTGGGACGGCATCGGCGGCAAGGTCGCCAAGGCCGCCGCCGGAGCCGCCGCCGCCAGCGCGGGCTCGATCCTCGCGCAGCAGATGCAGGGCAAGAAGAGCCGCGCCAGCCCCAAGGCCTCCGCCGCCAGCGCCGCCGCCGGGACAGTGGGCGACGTGCTGGGCAAGGCCATCGGCTTTCCGGGGCTTGGGCGTTTCGCGCGCAATCTTATCGGAGGGTTGATGCGATAAGCATCACGGCCTTCCTTCGCCGTCATTGCGAAGCCCGAAGGGCTGCGGCAATCCACAGTATCGAGGCTCCGTGCTGGATTGCTTCGCCACGCGCGCAATGACGAGAAAAGGGGAGGGTCTGGTTCGGGGAAGCAAGGCGGTTCTGCTTGCGGCAGCCTTGCTCTCGATGATCGGCGGGAGTGCGGTCGCGCAGGAGATCGCCGTATCCGCGCCGCGCGTGGAGCCCGTCCCCCTCGGTCGCCTGAGCGATGCCGCCCGGCCTACCGCCTATCGTCTCGACCTCACCGTGGACCCGTCGCGCCCGCGCTTTTCCGGGCATGTCGAGATCGACGTGGTGCTGGCCTCGACCAGTTCCTCCATCGACCTTCACGGACGCGGGTTGAACGTCTCGCGCGTCGTCGCCACCGTCAGGGGGCGCTCCTACATCGGCCGTTGGCGGCAGCTCGATCCGGTCGGCGTCGCGCGCATCACCTTCGCAGAGGCGCTGCCGCCCGGCCCGGTCACGCTGGCGTTCGACTACGATGCGCCGTTCGCCGATGGCCCCGCCGGGCTGTTCCGCGTGCAGGTGGAGGGCGCATGGTACGCCTGGACCCAGTTCGAGGCGATCGACGCGCGGGCGGCGTTTCCCTGCTTCGACCAGCCCGGCTTCAAGACGCCCTTCGCCCTGACCCTGCGCACGCCCGCGGGGCTGACCGTGATCGGCAACACGCCGGAGCAGGGCACGGTCGGCACCGATGGCCTGACGGTCCACCGCTTCGCGCCCACCGCGCCGCTGCCGACGTATCTGGTGGCGATGATGGTCGGCCCCTTCGCGACGCTGGCGGGCGAAGCGCCGCCGCAGGGCGGGCGCACCACGCCGCTTTCGCTGCGCGTGGCCTCAACCGCGCCGAATGCAGGAAAACTGGCGTTCGCACTCGACGGCACGCAGAAGATCGTCGGACTGCTGGAGGACTATTTCGGCGAGCCCTTCCCGTTCCCGAAGATGGATCAGGTGAGCACGCCGGTCCTGCGCGGGGCGATGGAGAACGCGGGTGCGGCGCTCTATCGCGACGACCTGCTGGTGATGGACGCCGACGCGCCGGTGGCGCAGCAGCGCAGCTTCGCGATCACCGCTGCGCACGAACTTGGGCACCAGTGGTTCGGCAACCTCGTCACGCCGGACTGGTGGGACGACCTGTGGCTGAACGAGAGCTTCGCCAACTGGATCGGCTACCGCATTGGCGCGGCGTGGCGGCCGGACCTCGGCATCGCCGGGGACGCGCTCGGCTCCGGCTACGAGGCGATGGAGACCGACGCGCTGCTCGCCGGGCGGTCGGTGCGCCAGCCCATCGACGACAGCCGCCGCATCGACACCGCCTTCGACACGATCACGTATGGCAAGGGCGGGCATGTCGTCGGGATGGTCGCCGCGTGGCTGGGCGACGATGCCTTCCGCGAGGGCGTGCGCCGTTACATCGCCGCCCACCGCGAAGTCAGTGCGACGAGCGAGGACTTCTTCACCGCGCTCGCCGAAGTGGCGGGCAACCCGAAGCTGGTGCCCGCGATGCGCAGCTTCGTCGAGCAACCGGGCGTCCCGCTCCTCGCCATGCGGCGCGACGGGGACCGGGTGACGGTGACGCAGCTGCGCTACACCACGGCGGGCGTCGCGCCGCCGGACGTGCGCTGGACGATCCCGCTATGCCTGCGCCGGGGCGCGGAGCGGCGCTGCTTCATCATGGACCAGCGCACGCAGGCGTTCACGATGCCGGGTGAGGGGGCGGTGTTCCCGAACGCGGGGGGCACCGGCTACTACCGCTTCGAGCTGACCGCCGGGCACTGGCAGGAACTGATCGCGGGCGCCGATGCGCTTCCCGGCGGCGAGGCGCTGGCGCTGGTGGATTCGCTCTGGGCTTCGATCCGCGCAGGGCGGGGCACCATCGGCGAGATGGCGCGGCTGGAGCGCAAGCTGATCCGCCATCCCGATCCCCACGCGGCCGATGCGGCGGACAAGGCGCTGTCGAAGCTGGTGCGCGAGAACATCGTCAGCGCGCAGGGGCGGCGCGGCTTTCGCCTGCTGCGTGAGAAGCTCTACATGCCGCTGCTGAAGGAATACGGCTTCGATCCGCGCGCGGGCGTCTATGCGCGCGATGCGGCGGCGCGGGCGCAGCGGCGGGTGCAGGTGGTCAACGCGCTCGTCGGCACCGGGAGCGGGCGGGGCCTGCGCAAGCAGCTCGACGATGCGGCGGTGGCCTATCTGGCGGGGGACCGCGCCGCGCTCGATCCGGCGTGGTTCGACCATGCCTTCGACATCTACCTCTACAACCGCGATGCGGCGGCGGTGCGGGGGCTGCTGGAAAAGGCGCTGGCGTCGGAGGATCCGGTGTTCCGGCCCGAGGTGCTGGGCGCGGTCTCGCGCACCGGGTTTCCCGAGATGGCGGCGTGGCTGCTGGCGCTCGACGATCCGCGCCTGCGCGAAAGCGAGCGGCGCGATATTCTCGACAACGTGATGGCCCGCAGTGCCAGCCGCGATTACGGCTACGACTGGGCGCTGGCGCATGTCGGTGTGCTGCTGGGCGGGGCGGACGGGCTGGCGTTCGCGACGCGGCTGCCGCAGATGCTGGGGCGCTACTGCTCGGTGGCGCGGGCGGACCGGATCGCGAAGGATTTCGGCGCGCACTTCGCCGGGACGCCCGGTGCGCTGGAACTCGACCGCGCGGTGGAACGGGTGCGCAACTGCGGGTTGCTCGACGACATGATGGGTAAGCAGATCGACGCCGAGTTCGCGACGCTGCGCTAACATAATTCCTCCCCGAGCTTGCTCGGGGAGGTGGCAGTCGCGCAGCGACTGACGGAGGGGGAATGGCGCAAGGTTCTCCCCCTCCACCACCGCCTGCGGCGGCGGTCCCCCTCCCCGAGACAAGCTCGGGGAGGAACTTTACCCGACCGGCAGTTCCAGCCTTACCGTCAGTCCCTCGACCATCCCGTCAGCCGAGAGCCGGTTCGCCAGCACCAGCGCGCCGCCGTGCTGGTCGGCGATGGCGCGCGCCAGGGCGAGGCCGAGGCCCGCGCCGCCGGTGGCCTTGTTGCGCGAGGGGTCGCCGCGGGTGAAGGGGTTGGTCATCGCCTCGATCTCGTCCTCGGGGATGCCGGGTCCGTCGTCGTCGATGCGCACGACGGCACGATCGCCTTCCCGCTCCAGTGCGACGCGCGCGCCGTCGCCATAGCGGATGGCGTTGTCGATGAGGTTGCGCAGCGCCCGCCGCAGCCATGTGGAGCGCAGTTCGAGCACGATGCGCTGGGTATCGCCAAGCTCAACCGGCTCGCCCATGTCCTCGTATTCCTCGACCACCGAGGCGACGAGGGCGGAGAGTTCGGTGCGTTCGCGCGGGTCGCTCGGGCGGCCGACCCGCGCGAGGGAGAGGATGTCGTCGAGGGTGCGCACGATGTCCTCGATGGTGGCTGCCATGCGGCCGCGCTCGGTATCGTCCTCGACCGATTCGATGCGGACGCGCAGCGCGGCGAGCGGGGTCTTGAGGTCGTGCCCGATGGCGCCGAGCATCAGGTCCTTCTCGTCCAGCATGGCGACGATGCGCGCTTCCATCGCGTTGTGGGCGACGATCAGGCGCTGCATGTCCTCCGGCCCGCTGGGGTCGAGCTGGCCCGCTGAGCCCGGGGCGAAGGCGAACTGCTCCACGCGGCGGGTCAGCGCGGCGAGCGGGCGGGTGATGCGGCGCAGGATGAGCGCCACCGCGCCGACGAGGACGAGGTAGATGATGACGGTCTGGACCAGCAGCGGCCGGATCATCGCGTTGAACGCGCGGGGGCTGCGGACGCGGGCGACCATCCAGTTGGCCTTGCCGGGCTGCTTGACGCCGACGACCAGCAGGTGATCGTCCATCATCTCGTTCATCTCCGGCCCATCGAGCCGCCCCATCGCCGCGCGCCGCTGCGTGTGGTTGCGGGCGAAGGCGTCGCGCTTCACCGTGCGGTGGACGACGACGATCTCGGAAGCGGGGAAGTCCTGCTCGGTAAGGGTGTGGGCGAGGCGTTCCTCGGCATCGGAATCGCGCTTCTCACCGGGGCGGACCGGGGAACTGCCGCTGAATTCGAGCGGGAAGCCGCGCAGGGGCGGGCCTCCGAACGGCGCGCGGTCACGCTCGCGGTCGTTGTTGCGCAGGATGCGCCCGAGCGCGCCCTTGCCGCGTGTCTCGGCGATGAGCTTGAAGGCGACGGCATTGGTCATGCCCGCCTCGTAGCCCTCGCGCTGGGCGCGGTAGACGAGGATCGCGCCGATGCCCTGCACCAGCAGCAGCGCGGCGGCGACCGCCAGCAGCATCTGCCCCATCAGGCTGCGGGGCTGGAGAAAACTCAGTGCGCGCATCAGTCGGTTATGGGCACGCGGCGCACGTCGGCGGCGAGCATGTAGCCGCCGCCCCAGACCGTCTGGATGAGCTGGGCGTTCCGGCTGTCGTTCTCGATCTTGCGCCTGAGGCGGCTGACCTGGTTGTCCACCGCGCGGTCGAACAGGTGCGCCTCGCGGCCCTGCACCATGTCGAGCAGGCGGTCGCGGTTGAGCACCTGGCGCGGGTGTTCGAGGAAGGCCATGAGCAGGCGGAACTCGACCGAGGAGATCGCGACGACCGCGCCCTCGGCGTCGATGAGGCGGCGCTTGAGCGGGTCGAGCTTCCAGCCCTCGAACTCGAAGGCCTCGTTCTCGGTCTGGGCGGGCGCGGCGCGCGAGGCGCGGCGCAGCACGCTGCGGATGCGGGCGACCAGTTCGCGCGGCTCGAAGGGCTTCACCACGTAATCGTCGGCGCCGATCTCCAGCCCGACGATGCGGTCGGTCGCCTCGCCGCGCGCGGTGAGGAAGATCACCGGCACGTCCTGCGCTTCCACCAGATGACGGCACAGCGAGAGTCCGTCCTCTCCGGGCATCATGATGTCGAGCAGGACGAGGTCGAAGCGGGCATCTCGCAGGCGCGAGCGGGCTTCCGCCGCGCTCGATGCCTGGACGACGGCGAACCCCTGCCGCGACAGGTAGTCGCCCAGGGGTTCGCGCAGGGAGGCTTCGTCATCGACAAGCAGCAACTTCGAAAGCCCAGGGGCAGACGCGGTATCGTTCATTTCAAGATCCATGGCGTTACCGCGTCTTCCTGTCAGTTTGCCGCCTTCTTGTCAGCCCTCTTGGCCTGCCATTCCGCCTTCTTCGCGGCGCGGGCGGCCTGACGCTCTTCCTTCGTTACCTTGCCGTCGTGGTTGGCGTCCTCGGCATCGAAGCGCTTGAGGGCGGCGGCGACGAATTCGGCCTGGCTGACGGCGCCGTCGTTGTTGGTGTCGGCCTGCTTCTCCATCATCATGCCGCCGCGCGGGCCGCCGAAGTGATGGCGACCGCCGTGACCACGCCCGAACTTGCCGCCGTGCTTGCCGTCACGCATGCCATCATGCATTCCGGGGCCCTCGCCACCGGGAGGGGGCGGCGGCGCAGCATCGTCACCCGGAGGCGGGGGCGGCGGGCCGTCCATGCCGGGACCGCGACCTTCCGGCCCCTTGTCGGCCATGAATTCGGCCTTGGAGATCGAGCCGTCGCCATTGGCGTCGAGCTTCGCGAACATCTTCTCGCGCATCTGCTGGCGGCCGAGGTCGCGGTCAGCCTTGTCGAGCTTGCCGTCCTTGTTGACGTCGAGCCGGGCGAACATCTCTGTCGCGCGGGTCTGGGCCTCGGCGCGCGTGATGGTGCGGTCGTGGTCCATGCCCGGCTTCTGCGCGGCAGGGGCCTGCGCGCAGGCGACGCCGCCGATGGTGAGGGCTGCGGCCGAGAGGCCGAGCATCAGGGTTTTCATGCTGGTCATCTGTCGTGTCCCGTAACGAATTGGATGAGAGCCGCGGGACATAGGGAAGGGAGGGGGAAGAACTGCCCCGCGGCTCTCTGTGATCCGTTCTAAACGCGGGTTGTCGCGCAGATGTGCCGGGAGCGGCGTTTATTGTCGTGAATTGTCACAAGTGCGGGCGCGTGTTCATTGGGGTGACATTTGGATCGTTGGGGTATGGTCCGGGGCTTCGACAAGCTCAGCCTGAGCGAGTTTTAGAGGTTCTCGTCATTGCGAGCGCAGCGAAGCAATCCAGCGTTACGCGCTACTGCTGGATTGCTTCGCTGCGCTCGCAATGACGAATGGGGGTGTTCCCGCTCAGGCTGAGCTTGTCGAAGCCCCTGCGGCAGGGCGCTACCTCGGCCGCCCCTCGGTCCCCATTCCCGCCGTTACGAAGAGCGCGCTGGCGGGCGCGGAGACGTCGGCGGTGTGCCAGACGCCCGCCGGGTTGATGAGGTACTGCCCCGCCTCCAGCGTCTCGGAATGGAGGCGGCCGTCGGGGTATTCCTGGATCAGCGTGATCGTGCCGGACAGGCAGACGACCAGTTCGTCGCCTTCCGGGTGCATTTCCCACGAATCCCAGCTTTCGCTGAAGTCGTAGCAGCTGACGAGACGGCCTTCCTTGCCGTCCGCCTCGGTGCGCTGCGCGTAGGCTTCGTACCATTCCATGCCGGTGAAGGCAGGCTGGGCTTCGGCAGTCGCGCCAAGGCCCAGATGGACCGGGAAGGTGCGAAGATCCCGCGCGCCGCTCATGTCAAAGCGCCGCGCACTGTACTTCGAGCCATGCCAGCGCCTCGCCCTCAAGCTGCGGGGCGACGATCTCCAGCACGCGGGCGTGGTAGGCGTTCCACCACGCGATCTCCTCCGCCGTGAGCAGCGCGGTATCGACCAGACGGCGCTCGATAGGGACATGGGTCAGCGTCTCGAAGCCGTAGTACTCGCCGTCCGAGCCCGCGATTTCGCGCGGTTCGACGAGGATCAGGTTCTCGATGCGGATGCCGTATTCGCCGGTCTTGTAGTAGCCGGGCTCGTTCGAGAGGAACATGCCGGGCAGCAGCGCCTGATCGGTCCCGGCCTGGCCGCCCGCTGACTTGCCGATGCGCTGCGGCCCTTCGTGGACCGAGAGGAAGCTGCCGACGCCGTGGCCGGTGCCGTGCGCATAATCGAGGCCCACCTGCCACAGCGCATGGCGCGCCAGCACGTCGAGCTGGCCGCCGACGGTGCCCTTGGGGAAGATCGCAAGGGCCAGCGCGATGTGGCCCTTGAGCACGCGGGTGAAGCGGTCCTTCACTTCGGCGAAGGGCTCGCCCGGCCCGACCCAGACGGTACGGGTGATGTCGGTGGTGCCGTCGAGGTACTGGCCGCCCGAATCGACGAGGTAGACCGAGTTCGGCTCCAGCGCGCGGTTCGTCTCCTCCGACACCCGGTAGTGCGGGCTCGCCCCGTTGGGACCGGCGCCGGAGATCGTGTCGAACGACAGGTCGCGCAGGGTCGGGTCGACCGAGCGGAAGTCCTGCAACTTCGCGGCGGCGGACAGTTCGGTCACTTCGCCCTTCGGAGCCTCGACCGAGAGCCAGTGCAGGAAGCGGGTGACGGCGGCGGCGTCGCGGCCCTGCGCGGCGCGGTGGCCGGCCTGCTCGACGGGGTTCTTGATCGCCTTGGGCAGCACCGTGGGGTCGCGTTCCTCGACCAGCGTGGCGCCCGCCTTGCGCAGCTCCTCGAAGATGGCGCTGACGGCGCGCTCGGGATCGACCGCGACGCGCTTGCCCGCCAGTTCGCGCAAGGCCCCGGCGAAGGCCGAACGCTCGCGGATGGTGACGGCGTTGCCGAGGTGGCGCTTAAGCTCGTCCGTCACCTTCTCACCGGCGATGAACAGGTCGGCGGTGCCGTCGGCGCGGGCGATCACGTAGGACAGCGCGACCGGCGTGCGCTCCACGTCGGTGCCGCGGATGTTGAGCAGCCAGGCGATCGAATCGAGCGCGGTGACGACGGTGGCGTCGAGGCGCTTGGCCGTCAGCCATTCGGAGACGGCGGCGCGCTTGGCCTCGCTGACCTCGCCGGTGAACTGGTCGGGGTGGACCAGCGCGGGCGCGGCGGAGGGAAGCGGCTGGTCCTCCCACACGGCGTCGACCGGGTTGCCCTCGACCGCGACCAGCGCGCCGCCCTTCGCGGCAAGGATGCGCTCGACGCCCTCGGCCCACTTGGAGCCGTGGAGCCATGCGTCGTAGCCGATCTTGGCACCCTTGGGCGCATGGTCGGACAGCCACGCGGCGGGGCTGGTCGCGGGCACGTTCTCGTAGGCGTAGAGGCGGCCATCCACCTGATCGCGCACCTGCAGCGTGTAGCGCCCGTCGACGAACATCGCGGCGGCAGGCGCCAGCGTCGCGTCGGCCAGTACCACGGCGGTGCCCGCCGAGCCGCCGAAGCCGGTCAGCCATTCGAGCCGCTGGGCATAGGCGCCGACGTATTCGCTCATGTGCTCGTCGGAGATCGGGATCACGAAGCCATCGAGGCCGCGCGCCTTCAGTTCCTTGCGGAGCGCATCGAGGCGGGCTTCATGGGTATTCATCAGCATGTCATGGGTTCCGGCTTGCGGGGGGTATTGTGCAATCATAGATGGTGCTGATGGCAGATTCCACCCAGACCCTCGTCGGTCCCCCGCAGGCGGCGAAGAAGCCGCATTCCTTCACCCACCACGGCGTCACCGTCAGCGACGATTACGCGTGGCTGCGCGATCCGGGCTATCCCGAGGTGAAGGACAAGGAAGTCCTCGACCATCTGGAAGCGGAGAACCGCTGGTTCGAATCGAAGATGGACCAGCACAAGGGCCGGATCGACGACTTGTTCAAGGAAATGCGCGGCCGCATCAAGGAAGCCGACTCGTCGGTGCCGCAGAAGGACGGCGACTGGCTCTACTGGATCGAGTTCGAGGAAGGCGCCGAGTACAAGAAGTGGTGGCGCAAGCCCGTCGCGGGCGGCGAGCCCGAGCTGATCCTCGACGAAGTGGCGCTGGCCGAGGGCAAGGAATACTTCCGCCTCGGCGCGATCTCGACGACGACCGACGGCAAGCTGCTGGCCTATGCGGTGGACGACAACGGATCGGAGCGCTTCACCGCGCGCATCAAGAACCTCGAAACCGGCGAACTGCTGCCGGACGAAATCCCCGGCACGCTCTCGTCGCTGGTATGGGTCGCGAAGGACAAGGGCCTCGTCTACTCGCTGGCCAACGAGCAGTGGCGCACGGACAATGCGCGCCTGCACTGGCTCGGCCAGCCGGTGGAGCAGGATGTCGAACTCTACCATGAGGACGACGAGGGCTTCCGCGTCGGCTCCTCGCTCTCGTCGAACGAGAAGTGGCTTCTGATCGGCACCAGCGACCACGAGACCAGCGAGTGCCGCATGGTCCTCGCCGACGATCCGCTGGGCGAGCAGATCCTGGTGAAGCCCCGCGCGAAGGGCGTGGAGTACGACGTCGATGAGCGCGACGACGTGCTCTACATCCACGCCAACGACACCCACGAGAACTTCCGCCTCGCCACCGCGCCGCTGGCGAGCCCGGGCGAGTGGACGACGCTGATCGAGGGCACCGACGCCTTCTACCTGACCGGCTTCGACCTGTTCCGCGACTTCTACGTGATCGAGGGCCGCCGTGCGGGTCTCGACCAGATCGAGGTGCGCTACTACGACGATCCCGCCCGCGTGGAGCCGATCGTGTTCCCTGAGGCGAGCTATTCGGCCGGGCTGTCGAACAACCCCGAATGGCACATGACGACGCTGCGCCTGACCTACGAGTCGATGGTCGCCCCGTCATCGGTACTGGACTACGACGTGGCGGCGAGGACGCTGGAGACGCTCAAGGTCCAGGAAATCCCCTCGGGCTACGACGCCTCGCTCTACGCCACCGAGCGGCTGGAAATCACCGCACGCGACGGCACCGCGATCCCGGTGTCCATCGTCTACCGCAAGGACCGCTCCGGTACGGGGCCGCTGCATCTCTACGGTTACGGCGCATACGGCATCGCCATCGATCCCGGCTTCTCGACCTCGCGCCTCAGCCTCGTCGATCGCGGGTTCGCCTACGCCATCGCGCATATCCGCGGCGGCGACGACCTTGGCCGCGCGTGGTACAAGGCGGGCAAGCTGGAGCGGCGCGAGAACACCTTCAACGACTTCGTGGACGTGGCCAAGGCGCTGATCGAGCGCGGCTTCACCGAGGCGGGCAAGATCTCGATCTCTGGCGGCTCCGCAGGTGGCGAGCTGATGGGCGCGGTCATCAATTCCGACCCCGAACTGTTCGGCGCGGTGGTGGCGCATGTGCCCTTCGTGGACGTGCTCAACACCATGCTCGACGATACCCTGCCGCTGACGCCGGGCGAGTGGCCGGAATGGGGCAACCCGATCGAGGACAAGGCCGCCTTCGACCTGATCCTCAGCTACAGCCCCTACGATCAGGTCAAGGCGCAGGACTACCCGCCGCTGATGGTCACGGCGGGCCTCAACGACCCGCGCGTGACTTATTGGGAGCCCGCCAAGTGGGTGGCGAAGCTGCGCGAGGTGAAGACCGACCGCAACGAACTTCTGCTCAAGACCAACATGGGCGCTGGCCACGGCGGCAAGTCCGGCCGCTTCGAGAGCCTCAAGGAAACGGCGGAGGAATTCGCCTTCATCCTGTGGCAGCTGGGCCTCTGATCCTTCGACAGGCTCAGGATGGGCGGGGGTGGTGCAAATCTCCCAAACCCGCTCAGGCTGAGCTTGTCGAAGCCCCCGCGACAAAGCGAGCGTACCTGCCATGACATTCACCCTCACCTTCACCGCAAGCCCCGAGCACATCGACGTGATGGGTCACGTCAACAACGCGGTGTGGGTGCAGTGGATGGAGGCGATGGCGGGCGCGCACTGGGCGGCGGTCGCGCCGCCCGAGCATCAGGCGCAATACGCCTGGGTCGTCACCCGCCACGAGATCGACTACCGCGGAAACATCCGCGAGGGCGAGAGCGTGACGGGGGAGACGTTCATCCCCGAAGGGCCGAGCGGCGCGCGCTTCGACCGCCGGGTGGATTTCAGGAATGCGGCGGGCAAGGTGATCGTCTCGGCCCGCACGACCTGGGCGATGATCGACATCGCCTCGGGTCGCCTGATGCGGGTGCCGCCGGAAGTGGCGGCACCGTTTGTCGGCTGAGGCTTAGCCCAGCACTTCGCTCACCGGCACGTAGTCGTAGCCGAGTTCGCGGGCGACGGCCTCGTAAGTCACCTTGCCGGCGTGGACGTTCAGGCCGTTGGCGAGGTGCGGATCGGCCTTGAGCGCGGCCTTCCAGCCGAGGTTCGCGATCTCCAGCGCGTGCGGCAGCGTCACGTTGTTGAGCGCATAAGTGCTGGTGCGCGCCACGCCGCCGGGCATGTTGGCGACGCAGTAGTGGACGATGCCGTCGACCGTGAAGGTCGGCTCCTGGTGCGTGGTCGGGCGGCTCGTCTCGAAGCAGCCGCCCTGGTCGATGGCGACGTCGACCAGCACCGCGCCGGGCTTCATGACCGAGAGCATCTCGCGCGTGATGAGCTTGGGCGCAGCCGCGCCGGGGACCAGCACGGCGCCGATCACCAGTTCCGCTTCCGACAGCATCTGGCGGATGTTGCTGGAGTTGGCGAAGCGCGTCTTGGCGCGGCTCTCGAAGTGGATGCCGAGGCGCTCCAGAACTTCCGGGCTGCGGTCGAGGATCGTCACGTCGGCGCCGAGGCCGACCGCCATCTGCGCCGCGTTGAAGCCGACGACGCCGCCGCCGATCACCATGACCCGCGCGGGGAGCACGCCGGGAACGCCGCCGAGCAGGACGCCGCGTCCGCCGTGAGCCTTCTCCAGCGCGGTCGCGCCTGCCTGGATCGCCATGCGACCCGCGACCTGGCTCATCGGCTTGAGCAGCGGCAGCGAGCCGCCGGGGCCGGTGACGGTCTCATAGGCGATCGCCGTCACGCCTGACGCGACGAGATCGGCGGTCTGCTCGGGATCGGGCGCGAGGTGGAGGTAGGTGTAGAGGATCTGGCCTTCGCGCAGCATCGCGCGCTCGACCGGCTGCGGTTCCTTGACCTTCACGACCATCTCGCACTGGCCGAAGATCTCCGGGGCGGTGGCGACGATCGTCGCGCCCGCTGCGACATAGTCCGCGTCCGAGGCGCCGATGCCGAGGCCGGCCCCGGTCTCGACCCAGACTTCGTGGCCATGCGCGACCAGTTCGCGCGCGCTCTCAGGCGTCAGGCCGACGCGGTATTCGTGGTTCTTGATTTCCTTGACGGTACCGACGCGCATCGCATCTCTCCTGGCGAATTACCCTGCCGCGATAGATACACCCGGCGCGCTGCAATGTTTCTCCTAATTGAAACTTGTGTGCGCGGCTGCGCAGGATATTATCCCGCTGTGTGCTGTGTTGGTGAGAGGATTTCCCATGGACCGGGCTGACCGTGCGCTGCTTTCAGCGCTTCAGGCGGATTCATCGCGATCAATCGCCGAACTGGCCGAACTCGTGCGTCTTTCCCCCTCTGCCGCGCATCGCCGGGTCAAGGCGCTGGAGGAACAGGGGCTCATCCTCGGCTACGCCGCGCGGCTGGATCCCCGGAAGTTGGGCCTCTCAGTCGAGGTCTTCGTCGAGATCGCCCTGACCAGCCAGAGCCGCGAGGCGATGGAGCGGTTCGAGCGCGCCGTCGGCGGCTTCGAGGATATCCTCGAATGCCACCTGATGAGCGGTTCGGCGGACTACCTGCTGCGCGTCGCCGCGCGCGATCTCGATCATTACGACGCGATCCACCGCGACTGCCTGGCGCGGCTGCCGGGGGTGTCGGCGATGAAGACCAGCTTCTCGTTGCGGCGCATCCGCCGCTTCGAGGGCTACTCCGTCCCTTCCTGATCGCTGCGAGACGGACGGCGGCGCTGGGTGATGATGTGCTCGCGCGCGGCGCGCACGTCGCCCGCTTCGTATTGCAGAGCCAGCCTCTCCTTGTCGCTCTTGCGGTAGACCTGCTCCGCACGGTCGATGTCGGCCAGCGCCACGTCCAGCCCCTTGAGCGCGCGCCGGGCCAGCACCACCGCCGATTCCATGACCTCGCGCGCCATCGACGCGATCGGGGCGCTCTTGAGGCGCAGCAGGGCGCGGCGGTCGAACACGCGGGCATGGACCTGCGCGTTCGGGAAGGCCTGGTTCACCGCCTGGAGGAAGGGTTCGGTCAACTGGTCGCCGTCGATGCAGAACACGATCAGTTCGGCATCCGCCGCGCCCGCCTGTCGCAGCATGTCGATGCGGGTGCCGTCGCCGAACCAGACCTGTGCGCCGAATTCGCGCGCGACGTCGATCATCTCGATGTCGGTGTCGATCATCGTCACTTCGATGTCCGCGGAGATCAGCATCTGCGCCACCGTCTGGCCGAAGCGGCCATAGCCGACGATGATCGCGTTGGCGCCGTCCTCATGCGGTCCTTCGCGGACTTCCTTCTTGCCCTCGGGCCGTTCGCGGATGCCGCGCGTGGCCATCATCAGGAACGGCGTCGTGACCATCGAGAGGGTGACGATGGCGCTGAACAGGCTCGTCGCGTCGGAGTTGACCAGCATGGCATTGGTCGCTTGCGCGAAGAGCACGAAGCCGAATTCGCCGCCCTGGCTCAGCAGCAGGCCGAGCGCGAGGGCGCTGCGCCATTCCATGCGGAAGGCGAGGCCGAGCAGGAAGATGATCGAGCCCTTCACCGCGATCAGGGCGAGGGCCATGGCGATCACGAACAGCGGGCGCTCGGCGATCGCGGACAGGTCGAGCAGCATGCCCACCGACATGAAGAACAGGCCGAGCAGGATCGCGCGGAACGGCTCGACGTCGGCCTCCAACTCATGTCGGTAAGGCGAGTCCGCCAGCATGACGCCCGCGATGAAGGCGCCCAGTGCGGTTGAGAGGCCCAGCGCCTGCATCAGCGCGCCCGATGCCATGACCGTGAACAGGGCGGCGAAGACGAACATCTCCCGCTCGCCAAGGTTGCCGATCAGGCGGAACAGCGGGCGGATGGCGAAGCGGCCTGCGAGGATCAGGCCGACGATGGCGGCGACCGTCTCCAGCCCCAGTACCCATCCCGGCGGGCCGGACGGCAACGCGGGATTGCGGTTCATCGCGGCGATGATCGTGATGAGCGGGATGATCGAGAGATCCTGGAACAGCAGGATCGCGAAGGACCGCTCGCCGAAGGGCGTGTGCAGGCGACCGGCGCTCTGCAGCATCGGCAGCACCTGCGCGGTGGAGGAAAGACCCAGCGGCAGCCCCAGCGCCAGCGACGCCTCCATACTGAAGCCGGTGAAGAAGTAGATCACCGCCGAAACCGCAAGGCCGCACAGGATCACCTGCAGCGCGCCGAGCCCGAAGATCTCATGCCGCATCCGCCACAGCCGCGCGGGCGCGAGTTCGAGGCCGACGATGAACAGCAGCAGCGTGATGCCCAGTTCGGCGATGCCCATCTTGCTCTCGGGATCGCCGACGAGGTCGAGCACGTAAGGCCCCAGCACCGCGCCGGTGGTCAGAAAGCCCAGCGTCGCACCCAGCCCCAGCTTCCGGAACGCCAGCACGAAGGCGAGGGCGGTGCCCAGCAGCAGGAAGCCGTCCCTCAGCAGGAACGCCTGAGCATGTTCTTCCATCGTGGCCTTTCGGTGTCGTGTGTGCGCAGAAGTGCGTCCACCTTAGAGAGGCCGGGCGCGGATACCAACCTATCCGTTGGTCTTTCGTCCTTCTGAACTCATTACGGTTCGTCATTGCGAGCGTAGCGAAGCAATCCAGGGCAGCCGCTCACCGCTGGATTGCTTCGCTACGCTCGCAATGACGAACCAGAGTGCGGCATTTGACGCCTATCTAGGCACGATGCCCTTGCACACGTAGCGCACGACCATGCCGTCCTCCTTGTCCCACACCACGCGCTGCGGCAGGCCGGGGGTGGTGGAGGAGCCCAGCGTCACGCCGCGCGGGCCGACGAGTTGCCACTGTTCCATGCGGACGCGTCCGCCCAGGCAGTCGACGCTGCGTAGCGAGTATTGCGTGGTGCCGCGGGGGTACTTGCCGGTGGCGTTCACCAGCACGTCCGCCTCCCGGAAGGTGCGGCCAAGCCCTCCCGCCGTGATACTGGCGGCGTCGACGCGGATGCTGCGGCCGAGCGTGTTCTCGATGTTGGGCGTGAACAGGCGCACCCAGCGGCCGCCCGGCGCGGTCAGGTCCGCTCCTGCCGCCAGCGCGGCCACGGGGGCGAGGCCGAGGGCCATCGCCGAAACCAGTCTCAAGGCGGTCATGTCAGAGCGGGTTCCCGTTCTCGTCACGGTAGATGTCGCGGCGGCCGACGTGGTTCGCCGGGCCGACGTAGCCGTCCTGCTCCATGCGCTCGACCCACTTGGCGGCGGTGTTGTAGCCGACGCCCATCTGGCGCTGGAGCCAGGACACCGAAACCTTCTGGTTCTCGAACACCAGCTGGCAGACCTGCCGGTACTTGCGTTCGTCCGGCGCATCGGAAGCCGTGGCGTCGAGGTCGTCGAAGCCGAAGCTGCCTTCCTCGGGCTCGTTGGTGACGGCGTCCACGTAGTCGGGCTTGCCCTGCGAGCGCCAGTACGTCGCGACCTGCTCCACTTCCTCATCCGAGACGAAGGGGCCGTGGACGCGCTTGATGGGGTCCGAACTCGGCTTGTAGAGCATGTCGCCCTTGCCCAGCAGCTGCTCCGCGCCCTGTTCGCCAAGGATCGTGCGGCTGTCGATGCGGCTGGTGACGGCGAAGGACACGCGGGTTGGCAGGTTGGCCTTGATGACGCCGGTGATGACGTCGACCGAGGGGCGCTGCGTCGCCATGATGAGGTGGATGCCCGCCGCGCGGCTCTTCTGCGAGAGGCGCTGGATCAGCACTTCGATTTCCTTACCGACGGTGACCATGAGGTCGGCCAGCTCGTCGACGATGAGGACGATCTGCGGCAGCGTCTCGTAGTCGAGCTGGCGGTCTTCGTAGAGTTCCTCGCCCGTTTCGGGGTCGAAGCCGATCTGGATGCGGCGGCCCAGCGGCTTGCCCTTGGCGGCGGCCGTGCGCACCTTTTCGTTGAAGCTGGCGAGGTTGCGGACCGAAATCTCGCTCATCTGGCGATAGCGGCGCTCCATTTCCTCGACCGCCCACTTGAGCGCGCGGATCGCCTTGGGCGGCTCCGTCACCACCGGCGAGAGGAGATGCGGGATGTCGTCGTAGCTCTTGAGTTCCAGAACCTTCGGATCGACGAGGATCAGGCGGCACTGAGCGGGCGTCAGGCGGTACAGAAGCGACAGCAGGATGGCGTTGAGGCCGACCGACTTGCCCGAACCCGTCGTACCGGCGACCAGCAGGTGCGGCATCGTCGCGAGGTCGGCCACCACCGGCTCGCCAGCGATGTCCTTGCCCAGGATGATCGGCAGCATGCCCTTGTGGTGGGCGAAGGCTTCCGACGCGACCATCTCCTTGAACGAGACCATCTGGCGGTCCGCGTTGGGCAGTTCGATGCCCATGACGGTGCGTCCGGGGATCGAGGACACGCGGGCCGAGATCGCGGACATGTTGCGGGCGATGTCGTCGGCAAGGCCGATGACGCGGCTGGCCTTGATGCCCGGCGCGGGCTCCAGTTCGTACATGGTGACGACGGGGCCGGTGCGCACGGCGGTGATCTCGCCCTTGACGTTGAAGTCGTCGAGCACGGTTTCCAGCAGGCGCGCATTGCGCTCCAGGCTGAGCTTGTCGATCTTGGGCTGCGAGTTCGGCTGGGGATCGGCCAGCAGGTCGAGCGAGGGCAGTTCGTATTTGTCGAACATGTCCTTCTGGCGGCTGTCGGAGCCGAACTGCGCCGGGATCGGCGCGGACTTGGGGTCGCTGATCTCAGGCGCCTTGCGCGGCTTTTCGGCTGCGGCGGGCATTTCGGCGATGCGCGGAGAGGCGGCTTCCGCCTTCTCCGGCTTGTCGGCGCGATCCGCCGGGGTGTCCCTGGCCCTGCCGGGCTTGAAGGGCAGGTCTTCCGCCGAGGGGAGGTTGACCGGCAGGCGGCCGATACGTCCGGGCAGGGTCAGCAGCCGCGCCCAGTCGAGCGCGAAGAC
Organism: Novosphingobium kaempferiae; assembly: GCF_021227995.1. Taxonomy (NCBI): domain Bacteria; kingdom Pseudomonadati; phylum Pseudomonadota; class Alphaproteobacteria; order Sphingomonadales; family Sphingomonadaceae; genus Novosphingobium; species Novosphingobium kaempferiae. Next base: position 3,098,039 of record NZ_CP089301.1, on the reverse strand, counting down.
GCGGCCCGCCAGCATCACCCCGATGCCGAGGCAGACGAGAGCGAGGGCGAACTTGATCCAGTTCTGCGCGGCCTCCGGCGCAAGGCCCGCCAGAGCGGTGATCCCCTTGGCCCCCAGCAGCCCGGAGATGCCGCCCATCGAGGCGGGCAGGCTGCCGCCGGGCTTGGTGAACCACAGCGAGAGCACGGTCGCGATCAGCAGCATCGACAGCGCCAGCACGCCCACCGGCGTCCACCAGCGCTGGTCGGAATGCTCGATCTCGCCGTCGTCCTCCTCGACCAGCAGCCACAGCTTGCGACCGAAGACATAGAGCAGCGGCACGAACAGCGCGGAGACGGGCCCGAACAGGAACAGCGCGCGCTCGGCGGTCCAGGCGCCGGTGACGCCCATCCAGTTCTGCACTTCGCCGCCCGCTGCGGTGGAGGTGGAGGGGTCGGTCTGGTGGTAGCTCACCATCGCGAGCGCGAGGAAGACCATCGCCGCGAACAGCAGCAGCGCGCCGGAAAGCTCTCCGGCACGGCGCAGCGAGCGCTTCAGCACGGCACGCCAGTCCGGCTTGGCTATACGCCGTCCGGGCGCGATGGGGCGGGTGGCCATTCTCGAAATTTTCCCTTGGGTTCCGGCTGCGGATTATGCGGCGGCGGGGGACTCTGCGTCAAGAATGGATCGGGAACAGGGTTGTGGAGGGTGTTGCGTCGCGTGACGGTCAAGTGGAAGACAGCCCGTCGATCGCTGCCCAACGCTCGAATGCGCGCGCGCGGCGTGGCGTCATGCCGCCCAGCGCGATGACCGGCACTTGCGAGCGCGCTGCCAGCAGCCGGAACCGCTCCGCGCCAAGCGTCCTGCCGCCCGGATGCGACGCGGTGGGAAAGACCGGCGAGAGAAGCACCGCATCCGCCCGCGCCCGATGCGCCGTTGCGAGTTCGCGCAGGGAGTGCACCGTCACCAGGCGGAGCGCCCTCGGTCCACGCGCAAGCCTTTCCGGCGAGCCGTAAGCGCCATCGGCCCCCCAGCGCCGCGCCTGAGCGGCATCGCCCGCCAGCACCACGACATGCCCGAACCGTCGTGCAACGCCCGACAGAGCCTTGAATCGTACTCGCCGGGCATCCGGCGAGAGGTGGTAGTGCCGATAGATCAGCCCCGACCCGCGCGGCAGCCTCGCCAGCGCGCTTTCCAGCGCCGCGTCGTTGCGGGCATCGCTTATGAGCCACAGGTGGGGAAGGACGGGCTGGCGGTTCGGCACGCGAACGCTATAGCAGCGCGCCATGGATCAGCTAGAAGACATCCGCAGCCGCATCGCCAAGTCCGCCCGCATTGCCGGACGCCAGCCCGACGCGGTCGAACTCGTCGCCATCTCCAAGACCCACGCCGCCGAAGCGATCGAGCCGCTGCTCGCCGCCGGGCACCGCGTCTTCGGGGAAAACCGTGTGCAGGAAGCCGAGGCCAAGTGGCCCGCGCTGCGCGAAGCCTACCCTGACGTGCAGCTCCACCTCGTCGGCCAGCTTCAGTCCAACAAGGCCGAGGACGCCGTCGCCCTGTTCGACTGCATCCACTCGCTCGACCGCCCCTCGCTGGTCGCCGCACTGGGCAAGGCGATGGAGAAGGCGGGGCGCACCGTGCCCTGCTTCATCCAGGTCGACATCGGCGAGGAAGAGCAGAAGGGCGGCTGTCCGATCCCGGAAGTGCCCGCACTGCTGGCCTCCGCGCGCGAGGAGGGCATTCCCGTCATCGGCCTGATGTGCGTGCCGCCGCAGGGCATCGAAGCCGCGCCGTTCTTCGCGCTGCTGGCCAAGATTGCCGCCGATAACGGGCTCGACCAGCTTTCGATGGGCATGAGCGAGGATTTCGAGACCGCCGTGCTCCTCGGCGCCACGCATGTGCGCGTCGGCAGCGCCCTGTTCGGCAAGCGCGCGTGACGGACCAGCGCTCCGAAAAGCAGAAGATGCTGGCGGGCGATCCCTACCGCGCCTCCTGCCCCGAGATCGTCGCCGACCAGCGCGCCGCCGCCGAATGGATGGCGCGCTTCAACCGCACCATCGACCTTGCCGAGCGCGAGACCCTGCTGCGCGAGCGCTTCGCCGCCGTGGGCGAGGGCGCGACGATCCGCCCGCCGTTTCACTGCGACTACGGCTACAACATCAGCCTTGGTCGCGGGGTGTTCCTGAACTTCAACTGCGTGATCCTCGACGTGGTCGAAGTGACCATCGGCGACGGCACGCAGATCGGCTCGGGCGTGCAGATCCTCACCGCCGACCACCCGCGCGACCCGGTGGAACGGGCGACCGGCCTTGAATGGGGCGTCCCCATCCGCATTGGTCGCAACGTGTGGATCGGCGCAGGCGCGCTCATCATGCCGGGCGTGACCATCGGGGACGACGCCATCGTCGGCGCGGGGAGCGTGGTAACGCGCGACGTGCCGGTTGGGGCTACCGTCGTGGGGAGCCCGGCGAAGGTCAGGGGTTAATAAGCCAAGGATTACGGAAAGAGCAGGGGTTTACCACCCCTGCACCCCGTATAGCGTCGAGGTCACGCGTGCCGCTTCGTCGTGCGCGGACGATGCGTCGGAAGACCCGTTGATAAGCCTGCGGCGCCAATAGAAGTTCGTCATTGCGAGCGTAGCGAAGCAATCCAGGGACAAGCACTTGCCCCTGGATTGCTTCGCTACGCTCGCAATGACGAATGGGTGGGAAGATAGACCCGTCGCCGCTGCGCGCGCAGCGACGACAGTAACGGGGTCTGGGGCAATGGCCCCAGATTCCCCTTAGCTCCTTCTTACTTAGGCGTATCCAACTCGTTGCCGGTCAGCGTGACGATGTGCAGCAGGTTGGTCGAGCCGGGTACGCCGAACGGCACGCCCGCCAGCGCCACGAGCCGCGAGCCGGCGGCGCCGAAGCCGTGGCGCAGGGCCATGCGCTTGCCCTTGGCGATCATCTCCTCGAAGCTGCCGATGTCCTTGGTGACGACGGCATGCGCGCCCCACAGCAGCGCGATGCGGCGGGCGGTCGGCTGCGAGGGAGTGAGCACCAGCATCGGCGCGGCGGGGCGTTCGCGCGCCACGCGGCGGGCGGAGCCGCCCGAGCCAGTGAAGACCACGATGCCCTCGATCGTCAGGGTATCGGCGATCTGCGCGCAGGCTTCTGACAGGGCGTCGGCGCTGGTCGCGTCGGGCGGGGTGTGGGTGAGATGGATGCGCTCGCGATAGGTCGTATCGCTTTCCACGCGGGCGGCGATGCGGTCCATGATCGTGACCGCCTCGACCGGCCACTGGCCCGCCGCCGTCTCGGCCGAGAGCATGACCGCGTCGGCGCCGTCGTAGACCGCGTTGGCGACGTCGGACACCTCGGCGCGCGTCGGCGAGGGGCTGGTGATCATCGATTCGAGCATCTGCGTGGCGACGACCACCGGCTTGCCGAGCGCGCGGGTCTTCTCGATGATGTGCTTCTGGATCGGCGGCACTTCCTCAGGGAGAAGCTCGACGCCGAGATCGCCGCGCGCGACCATGATGCCGTCCGACAGCTCGATGATCTCGTCGAGGCTCTCGACGGCTGCGGGCTTTTCGATCTTGGCCATGATCGCGCCCTGTCCGCCCGAGAGGCGGCGCGCTTCGGCGACGTCTTCGGGGCGCTGCACGAAGGACAGGCCGATCCAGTCCGCCTTCTGCTCCACCGCGAAGGCGAGGTCGCGGCGGTCCTTGTCGGTCAGGGCCGGGATCGGGATCAGCGCATCGGGGATGTTTACGCCCTTGCGGTCCGAGATCGGCCCGCCGACTTCGGCGCTGCACAGGATCGCGTCGGTATCGGCGCGGATCACGACGAGGCGCAGTTTGCCGTCGTCGATCAGCAGGCGCTGGCCTTTCTGCAGGATGCCGAACAGCTCGGGGTGCGGCAGGCAGACGCGCTCGTCGTTGCCCGGGGTCGGGTCACGATCGAGCGTGAAGTGCGCGCCGTGGCGGATGAAGGCCTTGCCCTCGGCGAACTGGCCGACGCGCAGCTTGGGGCCTTGCAGGTCGCACAGGATGGCGACGGGGCGCTCCAGATCCTTCTCGACCGCGCGGATGTTGGCGATGGTCTCGCGATGGGTGTCGTGGTCGCCATGGCTCATGTTGACGCGGAAGGCGTCGGCGCCGGCCTTGAGAAGCTTGGCGATCGTCTCCTTGTCGCGGCTGGCGGGGCCGAGCGTCGCGAGGATCTTGACCTTGCGCTGGCGCTTGATGCCGCGATGGTGGGGCGAACGACGATAGGGCATCGAGCCCGAGGGAATGGTGCTGACCAAGTTTTTATGAGCCTCTTCCGGAAACCGGGCCCCATATGGCAAAGCATCGATTACAAACCAAGGACGATTGGCGCATTATGAACGGTCAGGATCGCATTGATATGATAGATGACGCGGTGGCAGCGGCGGCCTTCCGCCGTCTGGTGCGCCATCTGCAGCATCGCCATGACGCCGAGAACATCGAATTGATGGGCCTTGCGGGCTTCTGCCGCAACTGTCTGGCCGACTGGATTCGCGATGCAGGCTACGAAGGCGACAAGGCCGAGGCGCGCGCCATGATCCACGGCATGCCATTCGACGAATGGAAGGCGAAGTACCAGAGCGAGGCGACGCCCGAGCAGATCGCGCGCATGGAGGAGAGTTTGAAGAAGAACGGCGGTTCTCACTGAAATGGCGTCGTCCCGGGTCGAGCCCGGGACGACGTACCAACTCTAAGGCGTCGCCACCTTCATCAGAACCAGACCGCCCAGGATCAGTCCCGCCGCCAGCAAGCGCGCAAGACTGGCCGATTCGCCGAGGAACACGATCCCCACCGCGAAGGCCCCCAGTGCGCCGATGCCGGTCCACACCGCATAGGCCGTCCCCAACGGCAGCGAGCGCATGGCGGCGGCCAGCAGCCCGAAGCTAGCCAGCATGGCGACGAGGGTGACAAGGCTCGGCCACAGGCGGGTGAAGCCCTGCGACTGCTTCATGGAAAAGGCCCAGACCACTTCCAGCAGGCCGGCGAAGAACAGGAGAACCCAGGGCATTTCGGCAATCTCTTTGTAACTAAAGGCGATTGCCGGGCCGTCCCGGTCTTGAATGCTTCCCGACATGGGAAGGCGCGCGAACGTTGTCGGCGCGAGAGGCGGGATAGGCGAGGGGGGCTGCGGGGGCAAGCCTCGGGCCAGTATCGGCGGGCGGGAGGGCTTCCTCCACATGATTTCCACAGGCCCCTGCTTTGCCCGAATCCGTCGCGCTCGCTATCAGCCCCCGCCAACCGATTCACACGCATTCACCGGAGCACGTACCCCATGGCCGAAACCACCGACGATCGCCTGCGCCTGCTGATCGAGCGCGTCGAGCGCCTCGAGGAAGAGAAGAAGGGCATCTCGGACGACATCCGCGACGTCTACAACGAGGCCAAGGCGGTCGGTTACGACGTGAAGATCATGCGTGCCATCGTGCGCCTGCGCAAGATGAAGCCCGACGATCGCCGCGAAATGGACATGCTGCTCGACACCTACAAGTCGGCGCTCGGCATCGACTGATCTATCGGGTTCGGTTCACCCGCCGAGTTGCACCAGCGCCATGGCGGCCGCATTGGCGGTCGCATGCTGGAGCATCGCGGCGGGCAGGCCGATCCGCTGCCGGGTGAAGCCCAGCAGCAGCGCCGCCCACAGCTGCGGCATGACCATCGGCAGCGACAGCAGCGAGGCCGTGGGATAGTTCATCAGGTGAACGCCCGCGAAGACCAGCGCCACCGCCCAGAAGATCACGGGATAGGCGCTCAGGTAGAGCGCGGGCGGTTCCTGCCGCTTCCTCAGCCACAACCATCCGCCCAGCGCCGCGACGACGAGCGCGAACAGCGCGCCTGCCAGCATCAGCGGCTGCAGGCTCTGCGCGCCCATCGCCAGCGCCACGAAGGCGACGAAGCAGGCGAGCAGCCACAAGGCGCGCGGGCGGCCGGTCTGCCAGCCGCGGAAGATGATCTCCTCCAGGAAGGGCGCGGCGGCCAGCGTCACCGGCAGCAGCCAGGACGGCGGCATCTTGCCGAAGGCGTCGGGCAGCGGCAGCGCAAAGGTCTTCTGCCACCAGCCCAGCAGCGGCAGGATCACCAGCAGCATCCCGGCGAGGTGGAGCACCGTCATCACGCCGAGCCGCGTCCATGCCTCGCGCAGCCTGAGGCCCATCGGCGCGAGCACGCGGGGCCGGGCAAGGAACAGCGCCAGTTCGCGCAATACTGTGAGCGGGGTGGAGGACGTCGTTTCGATCTGCGTGGCCATGCCTTCTCCTAGCCGCCGTTCCCTTGCCAATTGGTTGTCTTTTTACGCCGACTTGCAAGCGCCATTCGCGGGTGCGAGGTTGCGGCGGCAGCAAGGGAGAGCGTCCGCATGATCGTCACCACCACGCCCGCCATCGAAGGCCGCCCCGTCCGCGACTACCTCGGCATCGTCACCGGCGAGGTGATCGTCGGCGCCAACCTCGTGCGTGACCTGTTCGCCGCCGTGACCGACATCGTCGGCGGCCGCTCGGGCAAGTACGAGGAAGTGCTCCAGCGCGCCCGGCGAGAGGCGCTGGACGAGATGGAGGCGGAGGCGGAGAAGCTCGGCGGCAATGCCGTGGTCGGGGTCGATATCGACTACGAAGTGCTTGGTTCGGGCAATTCGATGCTGATGGTGAGCTGCTCGGGAACCGCCGTGGTGGTCTGACTCCGGTTGCCCTCCGGCCTGCCCCTGTTGTAAGGCGCCCGCCACTTCATTCATCGCAAAGACCCGTGGACCTTCGCGGGCAGGCAAACGAGCGGACCCATGGCAGGCCATTCCAAATTCAAGAACATCATGCATCGCAAGGGTGCGCAGGACAAGAAGCGCTCGTCGCTCTTCTCCAAGCTGAGCCGCGAAATCACCGTGGCCGCCAAGATGGGCATGCCCGACCCGGACATGAACCCGCGCCTGCGCGCCGCCGTCAACGCGGCCAAGGCGCAGTCGATGCCCAAGGACAACATCCAGCGCGCCATCGACAAGGCGAGCAAGGGCGACGCCGAGAACTACGAGGAAGTGCGTTACGAGGGCTACGGCCCGGCCGGCATCGCCATCATCGTCGAGGCGCTGACCGACAACCGCAACCGCACCGCGACCAACGTGCGCACCGCCTTCGCCAAGAACGGCGGCAACCTCGGCGCGTCCGGGGCGGTCTCGCACGGGTTCGAGCGCCTCGGCCTGATCGAGTATCCCGGCTCCGTGGGTGACGAGGACAAGGTTCTCGAAGCCGCCATCGAAGCGGGCGCCGAAGACGTCGAGAGCGATGCCGACAGCCACTCGGTCTGGACTTCGGTGGAGAACCTCCACGAAGTCGCACGCGAGCTGGAGAAGGTTCTCGGCGAGGCCGAGGGCGTCAAGCTGGCATGGAAGCCGAACCTCACCGTCGACGTCGACGCCGACACCGTGAGCACGCTGATGAAGCTGGTCGATACCCTGGAAGACGACGACGACGTCCAGACCGTCTGGGGCAACTACGCGATCTCGGACGAGGTCATGGAAACGCTCGGCTAAGATGCTGGCGCTGATCGCCCGCGCGCTCCTGTCGGGCGTGCTCATCGTGGCGATCGCGGAGATCGGCAAGCGCCTGCCCGCCATGGGCGCGCTTGTCGCCTCGCTACCGCTGGTCTCGGTGCTGGGCATGATCCTGCTGTGGCAGGCACGCCCGGATGCCGAGAACATGGCGGTCCATGCGGGCGCGACGTTCTGGTACGTGCTGCCCTCGCTGCCGATGTTCCTGCTGATGCCCGTGCTGCTGCGCAGCGGCTTCGGGTTCTGGGCATCGCTGCTGGCCGGGTGCGTGCTGACGATCGTGCTCTATTCCCTGATGATGCACTTTGGCCCGCGCCTCGGCCTGAAAGTCTGACGCGATGATTATCCTCGGCATCGACCCCGGCCTCACCTGCACGGGCTGGGGCGTCGTCGCCAAGAGCGGCAGCCGCCTCAGCCATGTCGCCAACGGCCAGATCCGCACCGACGCCAAGGCCTGCATGGCCGACCGGCTCGTCGAACTCGACGCGGCGCTGACCGACGTGATCCTCCAGCACCGGCCCGATACCGGCGCGGTGGAGGAAGTCTTCGTCAACGTGAACCCGCAGTCCACGCTCAAGCTGGGGCAGGCGCGCGGCGTCGCCATGCTGTCCGTGGCGCGCGCCGGTCTGCCGGTGGCGGAATATTCGACCAAGCTCGTCAAGAAGGCCATCGTCGGCACCGGCGGCGCGGAAAAGGCGCAGGTCCAGGCGATGCTCAAGGTTCTGCTCCCCGGCGTGAAGCTGGCGGGCGAGGATGCGGCGGATGCGCTCGCGGTGGCGATCACACATGCCAACATGCTGGGAAGTCACAGGTAGAGGGATAAGCGCGCGGCTCTCGCGCTATTCCTGCACCTTTTTCCGCCATTCCCGCATTTTCATCAGTCATCCCCGCGAAGGCGGGGACCCATTTGATGCCGGTGCAACAGGCGATGTCGGGAGATGGGTTCCCGCCTTCGCGGGAATGACGAAAAAAGGCAGTAGGGTGCACCGCGCTGCCAGCTGGCATTGGCCTGGCGGAGTTTCACGGTCGCCCGCCAGATTCATTTCTTTCGTCCTCCCCCTTCCGCACAGTCTTTTCATTTCCCGCCTTCGCGGCTAACCGCGCGCCATGGACTACATCAGCACCCGCGGCAGCGCTCCTGCGCTCGACTTCGAAGGCGCGACGCTTGCCGGCCTCGCATCGGACGGTGGACTTTACGTACCGCGTGAGTGGCCGCGCTTCTCGGCCGAGGAGATCGCGAGCTGGGCGGGCCTGCCTTATGCGCAGCTGGCTGCCAAGGTCATGGCGCCGTTCGTCGCGGGCAGCCTGACCGAAGAGCGCCTGCTGGAACTGACGACGCAGGCTTATGGCCGGTTCGCGCACGATGCGGTGACGCCGCTCAAGCAGATCGATTCGCAGCAGTGGCTGCTGGAACTGTTCCACGGCCCGACGCTGGCGTTCAAGGACGTGGCGCTGCAACTGCTCGGCCTGCTCTTCGAGGAATTCCTCAGCCGTTCGGACCGCAACCTGACGATCGTCGGCGCGACTTCGGGCGACACCGGATCGGCGGCGATCGACGCGGTGGCGGGGCGCGCGAAGGTGGACATCTTCATGCTCCACCCCAAGGGCCGCGTCTCGGACGTGCAGCGTCGCCAGATGACCACCGTGCTGGCGCCCAACGTCCACAACCTCGCGCTGGAGCACGCCAACTTCGACGATGCACAGGCGATCGTGAAGCGCGTGTTCAACGACAAGGGCATGACCGACCGCTTCGCCATCGGCGCGGTGAACTCGATCAACTGGGCCCGCCTGATGGCGCAGGTGGTGTACTACTTCGCCGCCGGGCTCCAGCTGGGCGCGCCGCACCGCAAGGTCGCGTTCTCGGTGCCGACCGGCAACTTCGGCGACGTCTTCGCCGGATATGTCGCGGCGCAGATGGGCCTGCCGGTCGAGAAGCTGATCGTCGCGACCAACGTGAACGACATCCTCCACCGCGCTCTGGCCGAGGGTGACTATTCGCAAGGGACGGTCACGCCCACCGCCGCGCCGTCGATGGACATCCAGGTGTCGTCGAACTTCGAGCGCCTGCTGTTCGACCTCGGCGGTCGCGACGGCAAGGCCCTGGCCGAGCAGATGGCCGGGTTCGAGGCGACCAAGGCGATGCAACTCACCAACGCGCAGCGCGAAGGCGCATCGGCGCTGTTCACCTCGGCCCGCGCCGATGCGGACGAGATGGCATCGACGATCCGCTGGGCTTACGAGAGCACCGGCGAACTGATCGACCCGCACACCGCCTGCGGCCTCTTCGCCGCGCGTACCGCAGGGATCGACGCGGGCGTGCCCGTCGTCACGCTGGCGACCGCGCACCCGGCCAAGTTCCCCGAAGCCGTCGAGCGCGCCACCGGCCAGCGCCCGAGCCTTCCCACCCGCGTCGGCGACCTGTTCGACCGCGAGGAAAAGTACGAAACGCTGCCCGGCACGTTCGAGGCCGTGACCGAATTCGTGGCGGCCCATGCCGCGCCGAAAGTCTGATGGCTGAACTCGTAACCCAACCGCTGATCCTCGCCGGAGAGGGCTGGGCGGACTACGGCCTCGTCGATTCGGGCCATGGCCGCAAGCTGGAGCGTTACGGCGACTACCGCTTCGTGCGCCCGGAACCGCAGGCGATGTGGACCCCGCGTTCGGAGCATTGGGACGCGCACGGCGAATTCGTACCCGGCTCCGACGAGGACGGCGGCGGCAGGTGGCAGTTCGACAAGCCCGTGCCGCGCGAAGGCTGGCCGCTGGCGTGGAACGAGGTGTCGTTCACCGCGCAATGCACTCCGTTCCGCCATCTCGGCTTCTTCCCGGACATGGCGCCGGTGTGGGACTGGATGCGCGCAATGCTGGCCGGGCGCACCGATGCCAGCACCATGAACCTGTTCGGCTACACCGGCGTCGGCACGCTGGCGCTCTCCGCCCACGGTCCGGTGACGCATGTCGATGCGTCCAAGAAGTCGGTCGCCCAGGCGCGCGAGAATGCGGCGCTGGCGGGGCTCCAGGACCGCCCGGTGCGCTGGATGATCGATGACGCCGCCAAGTTCGCCGCGCGCGAAGTGCGGCGCCAGAAGCGCTACGACGGCATCATCCTCGACCCGCCCAAGTTCGGGCGCGGCCCCGACGGCGAGACCTGGCGGCTGGAGGAGAACCTTCCCGGCCTGCTGGCGGACTGCCGCAAGCTGCTCGACGCCGACAGCCGGTTCCTGTTCCTGACGGTCTATGCGGTGCGCATGTCCTCGCTGGCGCTGGCCGGGCTGATGGACGAACTGTTCGCGGGCCTGCCGGGCAAGATCGAGCACGGCGACCTTTCGGTGCGCGAGGACGGCGAGGGCCGGTTGCTGCCGACTGCGATCTTCGCGCGGTGGTCGAACCCGGCCTGAAGCCCCCTGCGGCATACACCGTCTTTCGTCATTGCGACCCCGGCGAAGGCCGGGGGAAGCAATCCAGCGTCACAGCCCGCCCCTCGATTGCTTCGCTACGCTCGCAATGACGAAATGTTTTCGTCGCGCGCGATCATCGCCTAAAGGCCCGCACATCATGGCCGATTCGCTGATCCTTGAAGTCGCCGATTTCGAGCAGGATGTCCTCACTGGCATCTACTCGGAGGAAACCGGCAAGCCGCAACCGCTGCGTTTCACCATCTCGGTGAAGCTCAAGCCCGCGGACCACTACGCCCCCGACACGCCGCTGACGGCGAGCAAGAACTACATGGACCTCAAGTTCGCGGCGTCCGAGGCGCTGCCGCAGGGTGTCCACTTCAAGCTGATCGAGGCCGTGGCCGACCACGTCTGCGAGACGCTGTTCCTGCAGGACGATCGGGTCGAGGGGGTGACGGTGAAGATCGTCAAGCTGGCGCTGACCGAGGCTAACGAGCAGATCGGTATGACCCTCACGCGGGTAAGGCGTTGAACGAACTGCTGTTCGTCGGGCCGCTGTCGGAAGATGCGCTCGAGGCGGCAGCCGATTTTCATGCGCGGTTGCTGCCGGGGATCGAGGCGACGCTCTACGGCGGCGCTGACCCGCTGACGCTGGTATTCCTGCCGGCGGACCACGAGCATCGCGGCTGGCGTCTTGCCGCCGTGCAGGGCCTCGCCCGCCGCTTCGCCCCCTCGCGCGTCAACGCGGTGGAGAGCGACGAGCGTAAGGCGATCATGGCCGCGCAACGCTGGCTCGATGGTGCATCGGGTGTGACGGGGCAGATACTTCCGCTCAATGGTAACGGCGCGGGCTCGGTGCTATATCAGTCGGAATGACCACGCCGCAGCCCCTCGTCGACCAGTTCCAGCGCCGGATCACCTACCTGCGCCTGTCGGTGACGGACCGTTGCGACTTGCGCTGCGCCTACTGCATGCCCGAACGCATGACCTTCCTGCCGAGGAAGGACGTGCTCACCCTCGACGAGATGCACGACCTTGCGCTCGGCTTCATCGCGCGGGGCATCACCAAGCTGCGGCTGACCGGCGGCGAGCCGCTGGTGCGGCGCGACATGATCGACCTCGTTCGCGCGCTCGGCCGCCGCATCGGTGCGAATGACGGGCAGGGTGGGCTTGAGGAACTGACCCTCACCACCAACGGCACCCGCCTTGCCGAGTTCGCGGACGACCTGCGCGCCTCGGGCGTGCGGCGCATCAACGTCTCGCTCGACACGCTGGACCGGGATGCCTTCGCGAAGCTGACGCGGCGCGATTCGCTGCCGCAGGTGCTCGAAGGGCTGGCGGCGGCGAAGGCGGCGGGGCTGAAGGTCAAGCTCAACACCGTGGCGCTCAAGGGCGTGAACGAGCACGAGATTGCCGACATCATCGGTTGGGCGCACGGGCAGGGCTTCGAGGCGACGCTGATCGAGGTCATGCCGCTCGGCGAGGTGGAGGAAGATCGCTTCGATCACTACCTGCCGCTCGTCTCGGTGCAGGAGGATCTGGCGAAGCGCTGGACGCTGACGCCCAGCGGCCACCGCACCGGCGGCCCGGCGCGGTACTGGGATGTGGCTGAGACCGGGGGCAGGCTCGGCCTCATCACCCCGCTCACCAACAACTTCTGCGACGGCTGCAACCGCATCCGCGTGACTGCGACGGGACAGCTCTACGCCTGCCTCGGCGGCAACGAGCGGGTGGACCTGCGCGCCGCGCTGCGGTCCGACGATCCTCAAGCCGCGCTGTCCGACGCACTCGACACGGCGATGCGGATCAAGCCTGCGCGCCATCACTTCGCCATCGACGCGCGCGGCGCCGCGCCCGCGCTGGCGCGCCACATGTCGATGACCGGGGGCTGACTTGCAGGCAAAGCTGGTGTTTCTCGGCCGTCTCGAAGAGATGGCGGGGCGGCCTGAACTCGGCATTTCGGCAGACGGCCCGCTCGGCTGGAGCGGCGTGCTGGAGCGCCTGTCGCCGCAGCTTGCCGGGGCGGTCGCCGCCGACCGGGTGCGGGTCGCGATCAACGGCGCGCTGATCGCCGACAAGGAGGGGCTGACGCTCTCCGATGGCGACGAACTCGCCTTCCTGCCGCCGGTCTCGGGTGGCTGAAATGTCAGACGTCCGCCTGATCACCGCCGCGTTCGATGCCGGGGAGGAAATGCGCGCCTTCACCGCCGCGCATCCGCAGGCGGGCGGGATCGTCAGCTTTCTCGGCCAGGTGCGGGAAGGCGGCGGGTGCGAGGCGCTGGAACTGCGGCACTACGATCCGCTTACGCTCCCCGCGATGCGCGATCTGGCGGCGCAGGTGCGCGAACGCTGGGCGCTCGACGGCCTCCTCGTCATCCACCGCAGCGGCGTGATGCTGCCGACCGAGCCCATCGTCCTCGTCGCTGCCGCCGCGCGCCACCGCCGCGACGCCTTCGCCGCCGCCGATTTCGCGATGGACCACCTCAAGAGCGAATCGTGGTTCTGGAAGCGCGAGAAGACCGGCGGCGAATGGCGCTGGATCGAACCGCGCACGCAGGATTTCGAGGACATCGCGCGCTGGGCGTAAATTCCCGCGCATTTGACCCGTATCAAGGAATCGTGGCGCAAGGGCGCGCATATGCCGATCACCCAAGGAGATCAGCATCATGTCCCAGCGTCTTACCCAGCAGCAGCTTCAGGGTCTGGCCACGGTCACCGCCGTTCCCGCCCGCACGAAGGTAGACCGCAGCTTCGGCCTGCCGACCGGGCTCTATGTGGCCACCGTCGCGCTCTACCTCGCCTTCATCGGGGTCATGGCCTCGGTGTTCATGAACCCGGAGTTGGCGATCCCGATGGTCATATTCGCCGGCTTCGTGCTCATGGCCTTCGGGCTGGCGGGGTACTGGACGAGGATGCAGCCCCACAACGATGCCGCCGCGCCCACCTGGGGCCAGTTCGCCGCGCGCGGCATCGATACTCTGAGCGGAAGGCTCTCGGCCAACGAGGCGGCCGTACAGGTTCTCACGCTACCCGTGCTGATCCTGTGCTGGGGCCTGGCGGTCGCGTTGATCGTCGCCTTTACCTGAGCGCGGAGGCCTGGGCCGGGGGGCTTTCAGGCGGACACGCTCAAACGTTCGGGGAGTCCCATCCTTCCGATGAGGAAGGATGGGACTTTTCGCGTCAGGTCTTGAGGCGCGAGGCGAGCGAGCCGATCAGCCTGTCCTGTGCGTCCACCAGCGCGGCGACCTGCGCGCGCGCCTCGCCGATGGCGCCGGAGGTCGGCGATTCCTCCACCGGCGCCTTGTCGCGCGCATCGGCGTAGAGCACGTCGAGTTCGGCCAGCGCCGTCATCGCCGAGGAGCGGCTCGATTCGAGCTTCGCCAGCGCCACGCTCGCCGTGCTCCACGAATCGCTGCCGGTCGATCCGGCGGCGGCCACCGCGCGCTCGGCGGCGGGGCGGTTGGACTGGAAACGCCCGTCGGCCTCCTGCGCCACCTTCACCAGCCCGGCGAGCCGGGTGACGAGATCGGCGCTGGCGGGCGGCAGGGCCGGAAGCGGCGCCGTCGAATCGCCCTGTGCCGGAGTGCCGGAGCCGCTGGGCCGGCCCGCCTGCCGCTCCACGTCGCGAGTCGCGAGCGAGGGATAGCCCCCGGACCCGGAGCAGGCGGCCATGCCGAGCGGAAGGAGCAGGGCGAGGAAACGGACTTTCGCGCGGGTCATGAAGGTGCCATAGCAACGGCATACGCCGAGCGGGAGGGCCTTTCGCACCTTTGGATTTACGGCTCCCGCCCGCGCGTGGGAGCCGCGATCGAGGTTGACACGAATCGGCCCATCCACTAACGGCACCCATCTTTCCGGCAGCCCGCATTACGCGGGACGGTCGGCACGTCGCCCGAAAAGCTTACGGTCCACACGGACCACAGCGGCCGGGGCAGGTTTGTTTCGGCTCGTTTCGGGCATTTTTGAGATTAGGTAAGGGCACCATGTTCGCAGTAGTGCGCACGGGCGGCAAGCAGTACCGGGTTGCCGCCGGAGACAAGATCGCGGTCGAGAAGCTGGCTGGTGAAGCCGGTGACAAGATCACCCTGGGCGACATCCTTCTCGCCGGCAAGGACGGCGAAGTGGCCGACGTCGCAAACGTGACCGTCGCTGCCGAGATCATCGCGCAGGCCAAGAGCGAGAAGGTCGTGGTGTTCAAGAAGCGCCGCCGTCACAACTACCGTCGCAAGAACGGCCACCGCCAGCAGATGACCCTGCTGCGCATCGTGTCCGTCGGCTGACCCAGATTTTCGGAGTAACCAGAAATGGCACATAAGAAAGCAGGCGGTTCGTCGCGCAACGGTCGCGACTCTGCAGGCCGCCGTCTCGGCGTGAAGAAGTTCGGCGGTCAGGAAGTGATCGGCGGCAACATCATCATCCGCCAGCGCGGCACCCGCGTGTACCCCGGCGTCAACGTCGGTCTTGGCAAGGATCACACCCTGTTCGCGCTCACGGAAGGCCGCGTGCGCTTCCATGACGGCAAGCAGGGCCGCAAGTACGTCTCGGTAGACGTCATGGCGGAAGCCGCCGAGTAATCGGATGGTCTTGCAAAGGGCCATCCTGACGGGATGGCCCCGCCGATTCTCCTAGAGGATCGGCAGAATGAGGGAGAGGGCCCCGCCCGTCTCCCTCTTTTCGTTTCTCCCTCCATCGCGCCCGGGAACCGGCGCAGCGAGCGTGGGTTGCACCGCTCCGGTGCAGCCGCGAAAGCGCCCGCCCCACCCGGGATCGGGGTTACAGCAATGTAACCCGGCGCGGGACCGTTGTGCTGCTAGATTGCCGCAGCCTGCGTGTTCGCGTCGTAATCGGCACCCCTAACGGACCTTGTCACTGGATCGTGACAGGCCCCGTAACAGGGATGTCACGCCCGCCCGCTACGCGCGCGGCGGGGGATGGAGATACGAGTATGTTCATTCGCAGCGAAAGGCTGTTCCTGAGGCCTGCCTGGCCGGAGGATCGTGACGAAATCCTTGCCCGGATCGGGCATGAGGCCGTCGTGCGCAACCTCGCCCGCGTGCCGTGGCCCTACACGGCCGAGGACGCCCGCGAATTCGTCGAGAAGCCGCAGGATCACCGGCTTCCGAACTTTCTCATCACCGCGCCCGGAGCGGGCGGTGCGCGCATCATCGGTGCCTGCGGCCTCTCGTTGCTCGATGGCGAGGTGAACCTCGGCTACTGGATCACCCCGGACGAGCAGGGGCGCGGCTACGCCACCGAAGCGGCGCGCGCATTGCTGAGCCTTGCCCGCGCGCTGGGGCATGGCCGGGTCGTCGCGCACCACCACGTCGACAACGCGGCGTCGGGGCGCGTTCTGGAGAAGGTCGGCTTCCGCCGCACCGGCCGCGTGGCCGAGCGGTTCAGCCGGGGGCGCGGCTACGCCAGCCCCTCGCGCGAGCACGAAGTCGTGTTCGAATCGCCCGCCGACTGCGGCGGGGACGATTCGATGAATCGACGCGCGGCCTGACGGACCGTCATTGCGAGCGGCGAAGCCGCCCGGCCATCCGGCGCCGAGTAAACCGATGGGGCCAACCGATGGGATTGCTTCGCTGCGCTCGCAATGACGAAATCTTTTCGTAACCACTTAAAATTCGGAGCGGGAACGGCGCTACGGGGAAACCTGTAGCGCCGTTCTCATGTCCGCTTAACCCGGCGATGCCACGGTTTCATCGTTTGATGCGAATGGTTCACACCAAATCGCGTGCATCGGGGGCCGCTTATGTGCATTATCCGAGTCGCGAGACAAATAAACGACGGAGAACCGCGATGATGTTCGTCCGCACGGAGAGGTTGTTTTTGAGACCGGCATGGCCGGAAGACTTCGACGATCTCGTCGAGGCGCTGGCGGATGATGACGTCCAGCGCAACGTCGGGGTGTCGAACCTGCCACGCACGGCAGAGGACTTGCGTATCTATCTCGACCGGCCACGCGATCCGCGCCTGCCGCACTTCTTCATGTATCTGCGCGCACCGGGCGGTGCGCAACTGGTCGGAAGTATAGGCCTCGGCCGCGACGACGAGGACGACGTGGAGGTCGGCTACTGGATTTCGGCCAGGCACCGGGGCAATGGCTTCGCGGGGGAAGCGCTGCGCGCGGTCGTCCGTCAGGCGCGTTCGCTCGGGTACAGCCGGGTGGTGGCCAGCCACTTCGCCGACAGCCGGGGCACGCAGGACGTGCTGGAAAGCGCAGGCTTCCACGACACGGGCGAAGTGCGTTCCCGCTACAGCGCCTCACGGGCGATGGAACACACGGTCCGCGTCTACGTCGCCGATCTGGACGAAGACGCGATGCCGCACGCTGGTTCGGGTCAGCGTCTGGAAGCGACCATGCCGGTAGCGGGCATGGCCTGAGAGATCAGAGTCATCTGGAAAATGCCCGAAGGGCATTTTCGTAGCGGCACCGGCCCACTCCCCCACCCGGCCTCCCACTAGTGTACCCTTGATGGGAGGCCGGGTGGGGGAGCGGGCCGGTGCCGTAAAATTCGCCTTCAGCGAATTTCCAGACGATGCATCAGGCCTGCTCGGCCAGCCATGACGGTGTGAGGTCGGGGGCGATGTCCTCGACGCGCAGATGGTCGATCGCCAGCCCGAGTCCGGGATAGGCGACGCGGCGGCGCTTCTCGTCCGAGCGGGCGAGGGGCACCACCACCAGTCGGCGGTTGACCTTCTGGCGCCAGTTCATGCGCGCGGTGTTTTCCTGTCCGACGTAGCAGCCCTTGGTGAAGCTGACGCCGTTCAGTTCGACCGCATTGCACTCCAGCCAGAGGGTTTCGCCATCGCCCAGCTCGGCGCGGCCTTCGGGTACGCCAAGCGCCAGCCGGTGCGCCCTGTATGCCGCGTCGGTGGCGCTCTGCGCATTCTCTGTGCCGTTCAGTGCCCCCCCGGTTTCCTTCAGTACATCGTCGGGATTCGTGGTGTCGATGGCGGAAATCCAGCGTTCTCCAAGGGCATGGAGACGGGGATCGGCCGCCGCGCCGTCGCCGGTATGGGGGCGCCAGTGCACCGCCACGGTGTCGTCCCGGGCGATGTCGATGGCCTTGCGAAGGCGGTACATCGACAGGCGTTTCACAAGCAGATCAGCGACTTGCGCCTCGCAATCGAGCAGCAGCCCATGCCCGCCCGGCCACACGATGAAGTCGAACAGCGCCTTCCCCTGCGGCGTCAGCAGCCCCGCCCATACCGGCAATGGCCCGGCGACGTCGGACGTCACCAGCCCCTGCAGGAAATCGGCGACGTTCTCCCCCGAATCGGGGCGCGGAGACAGCCGGATCACGGCGCGATCGGTCAGGCGGGTAGCGGTCATGCGCCCCAAGTGGGGCAGCGCGCGGGGCGGCGCAAGGGCCTCAGCCGGTGGAGGGGCACTTCGCCAGCCGCTCGCGCATTTCGTCGAGCACCCAGACAGCGGCAGGGCCGGGGCGGCTATCCTTGCGCCACAGCGCGACGAGCGCGTAATCGAGCGCCGAACGCTCGGGCAGATGCAGTTCCACCAGCGCGCCGGAGGTCAGGTCGTCCCGGATCACATGGCGCGGCATCGAGCCCCAGCCGATCCCCTCCTTGAGCAGCGCATGCTTGGCGCCAAGGTCCGCCAGCCGCCACGAACGCGGGCTGAAAACCGAGAAATCCCGCCCTTCCGTCAACGGCGAACGGTCGGTCAGCACGAGTTGCAGATGCTTGCGCGTCTCGCCCGGAGCGATGCGGTCCACCCTGGCGAGCGCGTGATCGGGCGCGGCGACGGGCACCATCTCCACCGCGCCGATCGTCTCGCGCTCGATCTCCGGCAGTTCGAGGATATCCGGCCCGGCAATGGCGAGGGTGGCGCGGCCGTCCAGCACCAGCGCCGCCACCGCGCCCAGCGCCTCGACATGGAGACGCAGCGGAACCGTGGGAAACCGGGCCTGAAAGTCGCGCAGCAGGCGGGCGAGCACGTTGCCGGGCACCATGACGTCCACCGCCAGCGACAGCTCCGCCTCCAGCCCCTGTCGCAGGCTGCGCACCTTGGCGAGCAGGGCGTCCACATCATCGGAGATCGCATGGACTTCCGACAGCAGCGCGCGGCCCTCCTCGGTCAGCTGCGGCTTGCGCGAGCCTTCCCGGTCGAACAGCCGCACGTCGAGCTGGCTCTCCAGCTGGGCGATGGCGTAGCTGACGACCGAAATTGCACGCCCAAGGCGGCGGGCGGCGGCGTTGAAGCTGCCTTCCTCCACGACGGCGAGAAAGCAGCGCAAGTGATCGAGACTGGGCGGAACGACGTCGACCATTCAACTTTCCTGAACAACTCGCGCGAGTTTATCACAATTTCGCGATAGGGGCGCAAGGCCTAGATGGGTCTTCGAAACAGTCGATCCCCGATCGACGGACATATTCGAGGATTGCCACCATGATCGAACTGCGCCCCTTCGACAGCATCGGCGCCGCCAACCACGGCTGGCTCGACGCGCACCATCATTTCTCGTTTGGCGACTACCACGAACCTGCGCGCACCAATTGGGGCCGCCTGCGGGTATGGAACGACGACACCATCGCGCCGAAGAGCGGCTTCCCGCCGCATCCGCACCGCGACATGGAGATCGTCACCTATGTCCGCAAAGGCGCCATCACGCACCGCGACAGCCTGGGCAACACCGGCCGCACCGAAGCGGGCGACGTTCAGGTGATGAGCGCCGGGACGGGCATCCAGCACTCGGAATACAACCTCGAGGACGAGGAAACGACGCTGTTCCAGATCTGGATCATCCCCGACCGCCGCGGCGAGCAGCCCAGCTGGGGTGCGCGTCCTTTCCCGAAGGATGACCGCACCGGTCGCTTCGTGACGCTGGCGAGCGGCATCGCCGGTGACGAGGAAGCTCTCCACATCAACGCCGAGGCCCGCGTTCTGGGCGCGACGGTGAAGGCGGGCGACACGGTGACCTATGCCACCGAGCCCGGCCGCCACAGCTACCTCGTCCCCGCCACCGGCCGCATCCGGGTGGGCGACGTGGAAGCCAACGCCCGCGACGGCATCGCCATCACCGGCCTCGATACCATTTCGGTCACCGCTCTTGAGGATGCCGAACTGGTACTCGTGGACGCAGCCTGACATAGCGCGGGAGGGCGATTCGCGAAGGATCGCGGGTCGCCCTCCTGCTTGCGCAATCTCCCAAGCCTTTAGCAGAAGGACAGTTTCATGACCGGACGTATCGCCAACCCCAAGATCGAGAAGCTCATCGTCGATCGCTGGAGCCCCCGCGCCTTTGACGGCACCGAGATGCCCCAGGAAGACCTCGACGCGATCCTCGAAGCCGGTGGCTGGGCGCCCTCGGCCTACAATGTGCAGCCCTGGACCTTCCTCTACGCCAAGAAGGGCGATGAGAACTGGGATCTGTTCCTGTCGCAGCTGATCGACTTCAACGCCGGTTGGGCCAAGGAAGCCGCCGCGCTCGTCTTCGTCGTTTCCGACAAGTACATGCGTTCGGACAAGGGCAACGCGGACAACCACAGCCACAGCTTCGACGCGGGCGCGGCCTGGGTGCTCGCCGCGATCCAGGCGCAGGCGCTCGGCTACCACACCCACGGCATGACCGGCCTGAAGTTCGGCGAGGCGGAAGCCGCGCTGGGCATTCCTGCCGACCATCGCCTCGAAGCGGCCTTCGCCATCGGCAAGCAGGGCGACAAGTCGGTCCTGCCCGAGTTCCTGCAGGAGCGTGAAGTCGCCAGCAGCCGCAAGCCGCTGGCCGAGATCGCCAAGGCCGGCAAGTTCGCCTGACGATTCAGCGCCCGCACTGCCTCCCCCCTCCCTGCGCGGGCGCTCATCGGGCCCGGTCCTCTTTAAAAGAGGGCCGGGCCTTTTGTTTGTCGGTCACGAAATGGCCGCGATTGCATGACCTTCTGTCGGCCATGCCGCTCGCCGACGTGCCCCCGCAGCCGCCCGCCATCGAGGCGCCGCTCTTCGACCTTGCGCAGATGCCGCGTGATGACGCGATGAACCTGCGGGCGGTGAAGCCGCGCTGCCCGGAAGGTCGGGTGGGGGAGATCGTCGTCTGTGCGCAGAACCCGGAGAAGGAGCGGGTGCGGCCGCTCGACGCCTTCGCCGTGCGGGAAGGCCTGCCACGCGCCGAGATGGGGTTGAGCGAGAATTCAACGCTCGGCATCGAAGTGGAGCAGGCGACGGTCGGCAACGGGCAGGTCAGCAACCGGGCGATGGTGCGCTACAAGCTCAAGTTCTGAAAGCCGGTCTCGCCATCGTCCTGCGTCTGCGGCATGGGGCTTTCATCGGAAGCAGCGAAAGAACGACGAATGTCGCAGGCAGTTCGGGAAAACTGGCGCACGCGCGCCCTCGGCCATCTGGGCTGGTTGCGGGGCACGGTGGGAGCGACCATCGGCATCGCCATCGCGGGCCTCGTGACGTGGTATGCGCTGCATCTGTTTCCCGGCGATCATGCGAAGGCGCTGCCGTTCCTCGTCGCACCGCTGGGTGCCTCGGCGGTGCTGATCTTCTGCGTCCCGGCAAGCCCGCTGGCGCAGCCGTGGGCGGTGATCGGCGGAGACCTGCTGTCCGGTGCGATCGGACTCGTCATCGGGCATCTGCTCGGCGATCCGTGGCTTTCGGCCTTTGTCGCGGTCGGCCTAGCCATCGCAGTCATGGCGCTCACCCGCAGCCTGCATCCTCCCGGCGGGGCGAGCGCATTGCTGTTCGCGCTGGGGGCTACGAACGCGCAGCCGTGGGACTGGACGTGGATGCTGCCGATCGCCGCCAATGTCCTGCTGCTTTGCGGGGTGGGCTGGGTCTACAACAACCTGACCGGCCATTCCTGGCCCCACCGCCCGCCGCGCGTGGCCCATGCACCCGCACTCGATTACACCCGCGAGGACATCGTCGCGGTGCTGGAGGAGAGCGACGAGGTGCTCGATGTCGACGTCGACGATCTCGACGCCTTCGTGCAGGCGCTGCTGAACCGGACCCGCGCCCGGCACGGGGCATCCTGAGAGATGCTTGAAAGCCCCGCGCGACAGGCCTAGGTCGGGCGCATTGACGTGAAATTGCCGCAGAAAGGCCGATCCCGATGAGCGCACCCGCACCCGAACTCGTCCTTTCCGGTGGCACTGTCCATACGCCGAATGGTTCGGTCGTCGCCGATGTCGCGGTGCGCGACGGCAAGATCCTCGGTGTCGGCTCCTATCCCGATGCGGCCAAGCGGATCGACTGCACCGGTCTCGATGTGCTGCCCGGCGTCATTGACAGCCAGGTCCACTTCCGCGAGCCGGGGCTGGAGCACAAGGAAGACCTCGAGACCGGCAGTCGCGCGGCGGTGATGGGCGGCATCACGGCGGTGTTCGAGATGCCGAACACCAACCCCAACACCGACACCGAGGACCGCGTTCTCGACAAGCTGAAGCGCGCGCATCACCGCATGTTCTGCGACCATGCGTTCTACGTCGGCGCTACTGCGGACAACGCGGTGGCCCTCGCTGATCTGGAGCGCATCCCCGGCACGGCGGGCGTGAAGATCTTCATGGGCGCATCGACCGGCAGTCTGCTGGTGGCCGAGGACGAGCAGCTTGCCCGAGTGCTGGCGCATGGCCGCCGCCGCGTCGCCATCCACGCCGAGGACGAGGCGCGGATGAATGCGCGCAAGGACTTCCGCGTCGAGGGCGATCCCTCCAGCCATCCAGTCTGGCGCGACGACGAGAGCGCGATGCTGGCGACGAAGCGCATCCTGCGCCTTGCCCGCGAGGCGCGCCGCCCGATCCACATCCTCCACATCACTACCCCGGCCGAGCTGGAAGTGATCGCCCAGCACCGCGACGTCGCGACTTGCGAGGTGACGCCGCAGCACCTGACGCTGGCGGCCGAGGAAGCCTATCCGAAGATCGGCACCTTCGCGCAGATGAACCCGCCGATCCGCTCCGCCGCGCACCGCGACGGCCTTTGGCACTGGCTGCGCGCGGGCGTGCCCGACGTGATCGGCTCCGACCACGCGCCGCACACGCGCGAGGAGAAGGCCAAGCCGTACCCTGCCAGCCCCTCGGGCATGCCGGGCGTGCAGACGCTGCTGCCGCTGATGCTGGACCATGTCGCCAAGGGTCGCCTGACTCTGGAGCGGCTGATCGACATGACCTCCAGCGGCGTGCAGCGCGTGTTCGGCCTTGTCGGCAAGGGCCGCATAGCGGTGGGTTACGACGCCGACTTCACCGTGGTCGATCGCAAGGGCACCTTCACCGTGACCGAGGAATGGGGCGAGAGCCGCTGCGGCTGGACGCCCTTCGCGGGCATGGAACTGGAAGGTCGCGTCATCGGCACCATCGTGCGCGGCCATGCGGCGATGTGGGAAGGTCAACTCGCCAATCAGGCACAGGGTGAAGCACTGCGCTTCGCCGGGGCACTCTAAACCCTTCGTCATTGCGAGCATAGCGAAGCAATCCAGCGTCACGGTCCACGCTGGATTGCTTCGCTATGCTCGCAATGACGAGCGCTAAGTGCTTACCCCGCCTTCCGGCGTGACAGGATATCCCAGCAGAACACCGCGATCGCGCACCAGATGAAGGCGAAGCAGACCAGCTGGATCGGCTTGAGCGGCTCTCCGAAGACGAACACGCTCATCAGGAACAGCCCGGTCGGTGTCACGAACTGGATGAAGCCGAGGACCGAGAAGTCCAGTCTGCGCGCGGCGGTGGCGAAGAGCATCAGAGGGATCGCCGTCAGCGGACCGGCGCAGAGCAGCAGCAGGCTGATCCCGGTGGACGATCCCATGGCAAGGCCGCCCGGCTGCTGTACCTGCCATGACAGCAGGCCGAGCGCGGGGACCAGCAGCACCAGCGTCTCCACTGTAAGGCCGGGCAGCGCCTCGACCGGGGCGAGCTTGCGTGTCAGGCCGTAGCCCGCGAAGCTCAGCGCCAGCACCACGCTGATCCACAGCGTATCGAGCGCCCCCTTGGCCAGCAGCGCCACGCCGATGGCGGCAAGGGCCACCGCGATCCACTGGCGCCGGGTCAGCTTCTCCTTGAGGAAGACCGTTGCCGCCAGCACGTTGACCAGCGGGTTGATGTAGTAGCCGAGGCTTGCGGCGAGGACGTGGCCATCCATGACAGCGACCACGTAGATCAGCCAGTTCGTCCCGATCAGCAGCCCGCTCAGCGCCAGCGCGCCAAGGATGCGCGGAGTCGTCAGCGCGGCGCGCAGTGCGGGCCCCTGACGCAGCACGACGATCGCGCCGAGGCAGAACGGCAGCGTACACATCAGCCGCCAGACCACCACCTCGAATGGGGCGACGTCCTTGAGCAGCGCGAAGTAGAGCGGAAACAGGCACCAGATGCCATAGGCGCCCAGCGCCGGGAGCAGTCCGGAGAGGGTGGAAGACTGGCGGGGCAGGGTATCGGGCATTTCCGGCGTCTCTCTCCGCGGCTTCCCGGAAACGGGTCGCGCGCATTGGCCCCTTAGAAGCGCACGCCAGCGGCGGCAACCGCTCGCCCGGTCGACGCCGAAACATCGCTTCGTCGCAAAATCGAATCCTGACAGGCGTGTTGCGTTCCGTTCAGGATGGAAGGCTTAAAGATGAATGCGTCAGGCGGATCGACTCGGATGGCCGGTTCGCTTCCTTAGAAGAGGAGAGTTGAGATGAACGCATTCTTCAAGGCCTCGGCCATCGCTGCCGCCGTTGCCAGCTTCACCATTGCGCTGCCCGCCACGGCGGCGGTTGGTTCCTACACTCCGGCTGCCGAAGCCTTCGTCGCCCCCGGCGAGCAGAGCTACGAGCATGGCCGTGACCGCTATCGCTACTCGCGCGAAGATTACCGTCGCGGCTACGGCGGCCGTGATCGTTACTACGATCGTCGTGACTACGACCGTGGCGACTATCGCCGCTCGTCCTGGCGCGGCAACGACGGCCGTTACTACTGCCGTCGCGGCAACGGCACCACTGGCCTCCTGATCGGTGGTGCCGGCGGTGCGCTGCTGGGCCGCGAGATCGACGGCGGACGCGACCGGACCGTCGGCACCGTGATCGGTGCGGCAGCGGGCGCCCTGCTGGGCCGCGAGGTCGACCGCGGCGGATCGCGCTGCCGCTAAGGCCACCTACAGATCGATTTCCCCGCGCGTACGGCGAAGTGCGGGGGAACCGTCCTAACGGGCGGGAGGGCGTCCGCGTCTTGCGGGCGCCCTCATCCGTGCGTGTAAAGAGTGCCTGTCCCAATCATCCCGAATTGGGACGAGGGGACTCGCGCCTATGGCACCATCGGGATTTTCGCGTTTTCCTAAGCTATTGCCCGTAGACCGCTCGTGCCGATGCGGCAGGACGAAGGAAACGCGACGATGAAGACTGTCTCCCGCACTGGCGCCCGCTACGCCACGCTGACCCTCATGTCCGCCCTGATGCTTGCGGGTTGTAGCTCGGGCGAGAAGCAGCAGCCCGATCCTGCCGACACCGACCCGGCGCTGAACGGCGCTCTCGGTGACCAGATCATGGTCGATCCCGAAATGGCGGGTGAGCAGGGCGCCGCCGTTTCCGCCGAAGGCCGCAAGATCACCGTCCCGCCGCAGGATCGCACGCCCGAAGCCATCGCCGCCGCCAAGAAGCAGGCCGCGCAGCTCGTCGGCGGCACGCTCAAGCCCGCGCCGAGCCCTGCGCAGGTCGGGGCCAACACGCTGGCCGAAGGCGCCGCCACCGCCGCGCAGGTCGCCGCCGAATCGAAGGTCGCCAAGGCGGACTGCTCGGCCAAGGTGCAGTATTCCAACACATGGGCTGCCAAGCTGCCCGCCGAACTGCCGGTCTATCCGCGCGGCGCGGTGCAGGAAGCCGCAGGCATCGACGGCCAGGGCTGCGCCCTGCGTGTCGTCAACTTCGCGACGCCGGTGAGCGTGAGCGACGTGATGAGCTTCTACTACACCAAGGCCGTTGGCGCTGGGTATGGTGCGGAATACAAGGTCGATGGCGGCGACAGCGTGCTGGGTGGTCGCAAGGGCGGCAAGGCCTATGTGGTTTACGCCCGCAAGCTTGAGAACGGCCTTACCGAAGTGGACCTCGTCGCCAGCGGCAAGTAATTGCCGTCGCCGTCCCGGATCAAGTCCGGGACGACGTGCTATTTCAAGCCCACCCCGATCACCGCCCTCGGCTGCTCCATCTCGCCCGAGGCGACCGGATAGGCGCAGTAATCCGCTGCGTAGAACCCGGTCGGGCGGTGGTTGCCCGACAGCCCGACGCCGCCCATCGGCGCGGCGTGGCTGGGGCCGATCGTCGGGCGGTTCCAGTTGACGATCCCGGCGCGCACGTTGGCCCAGAAGCGGTTGTATTCCTGCGGCGTGCCTCCCACCAGCGAAGCGGCGAGGCCGTAGCGGGAAGCATTGGCCTCGGCGATGGCCTGATCGAAGTCCGACACCCGGATCACCTGCAGGATCGGGCCGAACAGCTCCACATCGGGCCGCTCCTGCATCGCGGTCACGTCGATGATGGCGGGGCTGAGGAACGGCAGCGCATCCTGCGTGCGGACGAGGTGCTTGATTGCCTTGCCGCCGTGGCTGAGCAGGTAGAGGAAACTCTCGGTCAGGCCGTCCGCCGCGGCATTGTCGATCACCGGGCCCATGAAAGGCGCGGGCTCGTCGAATGGCGCGCCGACGATTACGCGGTCGGCAAGGGCTTTTACCTCGGCCATCAGCGCGTCGTACATCGTGTCCTTGACGATCAGGCGGCGCGCCGCCGTGCAGCGCTGGCCGCTGGTGGCGAAGGCGGACTGGACGACGATGGCGGCGGCGTCGGTCAGCTTGGGCGTGTCCCACACGACCATCGCGTTGTTGCCGCCCATCTCCAGCGCCACCATGCGGTCGGGCCGGGCGGCGAGGCGGCGGTTGATGGCGATGCCGTTGGCGGCGGAGCCGGTGAACAGCACGCCGTCGATGCCTTCATGCGCGACGTAGGCCGCGCCCTCGGCCGGGCCGCCGGGGGCGAACTGGAGCACGGCGGCGGCCACTCCGGCGCGGTGGAAGCAGCGCGCCAGCATCTCGCCGGTGGCGGGCGCGCGCTCGCTCGGCTTGAAGATCACCGCGTTGCCCGCGATCAGGGCGGGGACGATATGCGCGTTGGCAAGGTGCGCGGGATAGTTGAACGGGCTCAGCACTACCAGCACGCCATGCGGCTTGTGGCGTACCGCCATCGCGCCCTGCAGCGCCGAATCGAGGCGGCGCTGCGCCGTCCGCTCGGCATAGGCGCGGATCGAGACTTCGACCTTGGCGATCACCGAATCGACTTCGGCGCGCGCTTCCCACATGGGCTTGCCGACTTCGCGGGCGATGCAGGTGGCGAGCGCCTCGGCATCCTTGCGCACTTCGTTAGCGAAGCGGCGCATCAGTTCCATGCGGGTGGAGAGCGGCTGCGCGGCCCATGACGGCCATGCGCGGCGCGCGCGCGCGACCGTCTCGTCGACGTCGGCCACGGCGCCGCGCCAGACTTCCGCGCCGGTGGCGGGTTCGTAGGAGACGATCTCCGCTTTGGTGTCGGGCCGGCTTTCGGCCCTTTGAAGTTGTCCGCTCACGAATCCACTTTGTCCCCGGCCCCGGTGGCTGGCGTTCGGTCTGTCCCTGTACCGCCGATCACGGCTAACGAACCGTTAGCTGATAGGGTTCGAGATTTCATCTCAATCGAATAGGCATTCCTACTCGGGCAATCCTACCGGGACGTGAACGGGCCTACTGGGACGTGAACAGGCCCCAGCCGTTCGCCCATTTCGCGGATCGCCGCAACCTTGGCGTGAAGTTCGCTCCAGTCGTCGTGCTGGTCGATGGTGGCCCAGATGCGCTCGACTTCCTCGATCAGCACGCCGGGCGGGGCCGGTTCCTGCCAGAACGCATCGTCGGTCGAGGCGGCGGACGCGTAACCGGAAAGCGCGGTGCCGAAGGCATCGTCGCCGGCGTTGCGCCCGCCGCGATGCAGGAAGAAGAACTGCTCGGGCGGCAGGCCGGTCTCCACCATTGCGCTCTCGGCGGCCTGGATGAGCGCGGTATCGCCCTCCACCCCACGCGATTCGACGCCAAGCCGCCAGGTGAAGCGGCGGCACATCGCCTGCTGGTAGAGCGACCCGAAACGGTCGAGCGCGGCGACGAGCGGCGCGGTTTCGGCAAGCGTCCGCAGCGCGATGGCAAGCTGGTGGCAGTTCCACAGCAGCGCCTCGGGCTGGCGTCCGAAGGCATAGAGGCCCGAATGGTCGAAGTAGGCGGCGGTGAAGCGCGGATCCCAGCGCGGTAACCAGCGCCACGGGCCGTAGTCGAAGCTCTCGCCTGAAATGTTCATGTTGTCGGTGTTGAGCACGCCGTGGACGAAGCCCGCCACCATCCATGCGGCGGCAAGGTCGGCAAGCCGCTCGACCACCTGATGCAGCAGGATCACCGCAGGCTCGTCGCGGCCCGGCGCATCCTCTGGCGGTAGATTGCCGGGATAGGTTTCGAGGCAGTAGGCGACGAGCGCCTCCATGTGATCCTTCTCCTCCAGCGCGAAAAGTCGCTGGAAGCTGCCGATGCGGATGTGGCCGTGGGACAGGCGCACCAGCACGGCGGAGCGCGTGGGACTGGGCTCGTCGCCGCGCCACAGTTCCTCGCCGGTCTCGATGACGGAGAAGGTCTTACTGGTGTCGACGCCCAGCGCCTCCAGCATCTCGGTGGCGAGAATCTCGCGCACCGCGCCTTTCAGCGTCAGCCTGCCGTCGCCGTCGCGGCTCCACGGCGTCTGGCCCGATCCCTTGGTGCCGAGGTCGAGCAGCCGCCCGCCCGCATCGCGCATCTGCGCGAAAAGGAACCCGCGCCCGTCGCCAAGGTCAGGGTTGTAGCTGCGGAACTGGTGCCCGTGATAGCGCAGTGCCAAGGGCTGCGGCAGGTTGCCGGGCAAGGGGGCGAAGCGGCCGAAATGCTCCACCCAGAGCGCTTCGTCGAACCCGTCGAGCCCCACGGCGGCGGCCCAGCGATGGTTGCGCCAGCGCAACCGGTGGCCGGGGAAGGCGGCGGCATGGACCGGATCGCCGATCCATCCGGCGATGGACTCGATTCGCGGATCGGGAAGGTAGGGCGCGGGTTGCGGATCGCTTGGCATCCGGCGATAGTGGGGGCAGCACGGCGGCCTATCAAGCCGGGCATCCCGTTGAATTTGTAAGAGGTCGCCGCCCCGGCATGCAGGTTTACGAAGATCGCTTCTGGTCCAGCCGCGACGGTCTCAAGCTCCATTTCCGCGATTATCCCGCTCCCGAAGGCGGCGAAGATCGCCTGCCGGTGCTGTGCCTCCATGGCCTGACGCGCAACGCGCGCGACTTCGACGTGCTCGCGCCGCATCTCGCGAAGGAGCGCCGGGTGATCTGCCCGGACCTGCGCGGGCGGGGCGACAGCGAATATGCCAAGGATTCCAAGACCTACACGCCCGTCCGCTACGGCGACGACGTGCTGGCGCTGGTCGAGCAGGAAGGGCTGGAGCGCTTCGTGATCGTCGGCACTTCGCTTGGCGGGCTGATGGCGATGGGTCTGGCGGCGCTGATCCCCGACAAGATAGCGGCTGCCGTCGTCAATGACGTGGGGCCATGGCTGGAGCCGGTCGGCCTCGCCCGGATCAAGGACTACGTGGGGCAGGGGCGTTCGTGGCCGACCTGGGTCCACGCCGCGCGCGGTCTGGAGGACATGCAGGGCGCGGCCCATCCCGGGCAGCCGCTGGATTTCTGGATCGGGATGGCCAAGCGGCTGATGACGGTCGGCGGCAACGGGCGCATCGTGTTCGACTACGACATGAAGATCGCCGAGCCCTTCCTCGCGCTCGACGTCAACGCGCAGCCGGACTTGTGGGGCGCGTGGGAGGCTCTGGCGCGGGTGCCGGTGCTGGTCGTGCGCGGGGCGCTGTCGGACCTGCTCTCGGCGCAGACGCTGGCGGACATGCTGCGCCGCTCGCCCAATGCCGAAGGGCTGACGCTGCCGGGCATCGGCCACGCGCCGACGCTGGACGAGCCCGAATCGGTCGCGGCGATCGAGCGCCTGCTGGCCCGCGCGGCCTGACGATCTTGCGCCTTCTCCACCTCCATTCGAGCTTCGCCGCAGGCGGCAAGGAGCTTCGCGCGGCGCGGCTGATGAACGTGTTCGGCACGAGCGTGGAGCATACGGTCGTTTCCGCGCAGCCCGGCGCATTCGGTGCGAAAGTGGCGCTGGACCCGGCGCTGTCCGTGGCGTTCCCGGACGATTTTCCCAGCCTTCAGGGCCGCCCGACGCCGCCGCGCCTGCTGCGAATCGCGCGGGCCATGAAGGGCTTCGACCTCGTTCTCACCTACAACTGGGGCGCGATGGACGCGGTGCTGGCGCATCGCATCTACGGCGGCGTGTTTGGCCTGCCGCCGCTGGTGCATCACGAGGACGGCTTCAACGAGGACGAGGCGCAGGGTCTCAAGCCCTCGCGCAACCTGTTCCGCCGCGTGGCGCTGGCGGGGGCATCGGCGCTGGTCGTGCCCTCGCAGCGGCTGGAGGCGATCGCGCTCGGCGACTGGGCGCAGCCGCGTGAGCGGGTACGGCTCATCATCAACGGCATCCGCACCGATGCCTACCGTCAAACTCCGCCGGTGGACGCGATTCCGGGGCTTGCGAAACCGGAAGGCGCGAAATGGGTCGGTACGCTCGCGGGCCTGCGTGCGGTGAAGAACCTGCCCCGGCTGGTACGCGCCTTTGCCGGACTGCCCCCCGAATGGCGGCTGGTGATCCTCGGCGAAGGGCCCGAACGCGCGGTGATCGAGGCGCAGGCCAAGGCCAGCGGCGTCGCCGAACGGGTCCACCTGCCGGGCTTCGTGCCCGATCCCTCGCGCGCGGTCGGTCTGTTCGACATCTTCGCGCTCTCCTCCGACAGCGAGCAGTTCCCGATCTCGGTGGTGGAGGCGATGGCGGCAGGCTTGCCGGTAGCCTCGCCCGCCGTGGGGGACGTGGCGACGATGGTATCGGTGGAAAACCGCAGCTACGTGACTCCGCCGGGAGATGAGGCGGCGCTGGCATGGGCGCTGTCCGAACTGGCGGGCGACGACGCCCTGCGCGCCCGTATCGGCAGCGCCAATCGGGCCTGCGCACAGGCGCAATACGATGAAAACGCGATGATTCGCGCTTATGCCTCGACTTACGGAGGGGCGATGAAGCGGGCCAGTTTTCCCTGAAATCGCGTCCATTCAGCGGCGCTTCACTCCGGGACGTGCACCGACATCCCCGTTGAAAAGCCCCGGCCATTCGCTAAACAGCCGCAAACCGTCCCGATTTTCGCCAGAAAGCGCTCGATCTTGGCCCTGCCCACCGACCCCAATTCCGCAGCTGCAGCCCGCAACGCCGCCCAGCAGGACGTTTTCCTGCGCGAGGTGGACGACGCCGTGCGCCAGGACCAGCTCGAAGGCTTCATGAGCCGCTACGGCAAGCCGCTGATCGCCGTCATCGTGATCGGCCTGCTCGCCTTCGCGGGCTGGATCTACTGGCAGCACCGCCAGACCCAGGAACGCGAGGCGCAGTCCGAGGCTTACGTGCAGGCGCTCGACGCGCTGCAGTCGGAGAACCTCGACGCTGCCAAGGACAAGCTGACGCCGATCGCGGACGCGAAGTCCTCCGACGCCACCGTGGTCTCCGCCCGCCTCATGCTCGCAGGGATTGCGCTGCGCCAGGAGCGCAAGGCCGACGCGCTCAAGCTCTACGGAGAGGTCGCAGCCGACACCAAGGCCCCGCAGGCTATGCGAGACCTTGCCACCGTGCGCGCTGTCGCTGCCGACTTCGACGCGATGAAGCCCGAGGACGTCGTGAGCCGCCTCAAGCCGATGGCCGCGCCCGGCAACCCGTGGTTCGGCCCTGCCGGCGAACTCGTCGGCATGGCCTATCTCAAGCAGGGCAAGCAGGAGCAGGCCGGTCCCCTGTTCGCCGCCATCGCCAAGGACAAGGGCGTCGATGACGGCCTGCGCAGCCGCGCCCGCCAGTTGGCCGCCGTGCTCGGCGTCGATGCCGTGGACGACGTGGTCGACGAAAAGGGCGAGCCGCTGAACAAGCCCAAAGCGGACGCCGGAGAATAACGACAATGACCAGCGAAGCTCTGGCCCCTAAGGACAACCGCATGAACGCTGCCCGCAACGCGACCTCTTCCCGTGCGCGCAAGGTCGTGCCGCTGATCGCCCTCGCGCTCCTCGCCGGCCTGTCCGGCTGCAAGGTATTCGGCGGCGGCAAGGGCCCCGCCAAGACGCCGACCGTGGGCAACCGCGTGCCGATCCTCTCGCGCATCGAAAGCGGCGCGAAGGTCGATGCCACCATGGGCGCGGTCTCGGTGATCCTGCCCCCCGCCGAGGTCAACGCGACCTGGGCGCAGGGCGGCAACACCGCCAACAAGGCTTACGGCCACCTCGCGCTGGCGGACAACCCGACCAAGGCGTGGACCGCGCAGATCGCCGGTTCGACCAACCGCGCGCGCCTTGCGGCGTCGCCGGTCATCGGCGACGGCAAGCTCTTCGTCATCGATACCGAGGGCATGGTCCACGCATTCGACGCGCAGAGCGGCGCCAAGCTTTGGACCAAGAGCTTCTCGGTCGACGGCAACAACTCCAAGTCGGTCTTCGGCGGCGGCGTCAGCTTCGAGGGCGACAAGCTCTACGTGACGACCGGCCTCGGCGAAGTCGCTGCCCTGAACGCGGCGGACGGCAGCCAGATCTGGACCAAGAAGCCTGCGGGGCCGCTGCGCGGCGCGCCGACGATCGGGTTCAACCAGGTCTTCGTGATGACGCAGGACAACCAGATCGTCACGCTCAACGCGGCTGACGGCGCGACGATGTGGCAGGAATCGGCCTCGCTCACGCAGTCGGGCGTGTTCGGCGTCGCCTCGCCTGCGCTCGGGCAGGGCACCGTGATCGCCGGGTATTCCTCGGGCGAACTGGTGGCCTACCGTTACGAGAACGGCCGTCAGGTCTGGTCGGACGCGCTGTCGCGCACCTCGATCTCGACCGAAGTGGGCAGCCTCACCGACGTCGACGCCGATCCGATCATCGACCGTGGCCGCGTCTACGCGCTCGGTCAGGGCGGACGCATGGCCGCTTACGAACTCGTCACCGGCCAGCGCATCTGGGAACTCAACCTCGCGGGCATCTCCACCCCGGCGGTTGCGGGCGACTGGGTGTTCACGCTCGACGACCACGCCGAGATCCTCGCCATCGCGCGCGGCACCGGCAAGGTCCGCTGGCTGACCGAACTGGCGCGCTACAAGAACGCCAAGAAGCGCAAGAACCCGATCTTCTGGGTCGGTCCTGTCCTTGCGGGCAACAAGCTGTGGGTCGGCAACTCGCGCGGCCTGATTGCTACCATCGATCCGTCGAGCGGCACGATGACCCCGTTCACCGAACTGAGCGATCCCGTGTCGCTGGCCCCGGTCGTGGCCAACCAGACGCTCTACATCCTCGACGATTCGGGCCGCATCACCGCGTACCGTTGATATCATTCCTCCCCCGGCCAGGCCGGGGGAGGATTTGCGCGCCTTTAACCAATTGGCGCTAGGCCCACGGGCCATGAGCACCGCACCTACACGCCGCCCCGTCAGCGACGTTTCCGCAGGCGTCGGCCTGTCCGGCCTCGCCGCCCTCGTCGCGTGGCTGCTGGTGTGCCGCAACTGGGCCTTCATCGCCGAAGCCCTCGCACTTCCCGGCCCGCGCGCCCCGCTGAGCGGGCCTTACGCCTCGGTCGCGACGCTGTTCTTCACCGGCGCCGCCATGACCGCGTGGTCGCTGCTGGTCGACAAGGTCCACCGCCGACCCTCCACCGGCATCGACTGGAGTCGCCGGAGCAGCGGCACGCTCGACGTCTCGATCACCAAGATCGCGTCGCTCTGGGCGACATGGGCGGCTATCGGGTTCTTCTACTGCGTGTGCCGCTGGTACTGGGACGGGCAGTACCTCTTCGCCATGGAAGTGATCGGTGCGGCGGCGCTGCCGGTCTTCGTGCTCTCGATCCCCTACGTCCTGTGGCTCGACCGGCACCTCGTCAATCCGCGCGATTCGGCATGGCACTTCGGCGCCATGCTGATTGGGCGCGAGGCGTGGGACGCGGAGGAAGTGAAGAAGCACTGGCGCGCATGGGCGATCAAGGGCTTCTTCGGCGCCTTCATGATCTCGATCCTGCCCGGCGGCTTCGCGCGCGTGGTGGGAGCGGACTTCGGCGCCATCATTCACAGCCCGGTCGACCTCGGCGCGCTCACGATCGAGGCGCTGTTCCTCGTCGACGTGCAGATCGGCACCGTCGGCTACCTGTTCACCTTCCGCCCGCTCGACGCGCATATCCGCAGCGGCAATCCGCTGCTAGCGGGCTGGGTGGCGGCGCTGATGTGCTACCCGCCGTTCGTTTGGGGCACCATGGGCCGCGCGGACGTGTTGGGCTACGAGGTCAACACCGGCGGCTGGGCGCACTGGATGGCAGCCTACGACCTCCTCCTGTGGGGCTGGGCGGCGCTGATGGTGGCGCTGACCGCGATCTACGCCTGGGCGACCTTCGCCTTTGGTCTGCGCTTCTCCAACCTCACCTATCGCGGCGTGCTGACCAACGGCCCCTACCGCTTCACCCGCCACCCGGCCTACCTGTCGAAGAACCTGTTCTGGTGGGCCTCCACCCTGCCGTTCCTCGTCACCAACGGTTCGGTGAGCGACGCCGTGCGCAATACGGTGATGCTGGCGGTGGTGAGCGGCATCTACTACTGGCGCGCGCGGACCGAGGAGGCGCACCTGCTGGCCGAGGACGCCAAGTACCGCGAGTACCATGCGTGGATGGCGGAGAATGCGCTGATCACGCGGGCGTTCTCTAAGCTGGGCGAGCGGTTGAGGCCGGTGCAGGTGCAGGCAGCGGAGTGAAGACGGAATAAAGGGAAGTTCTGGGGCCCCTTCGACAAGCTCAGGACTCCCAGACCCCCGCACTGTCGTCGCAGCACGCGCAGCAGCCTCGGGTCAAATTGCGCCGCAGGCTTTACTCGGTCTTCCGGCTCACCGTCTTGCATCAGGATGCGTCGCGCGCGCCGTAGACGTTTCACGGGGTGCAGGGGTGGTAAACCCCTGCCTCAATCCCTTCAGAACGTCTTCAACGCATAGACCTTCGACAGATCCCCGCCCCACTCGCCATTATACAGGTCGAGCAGGCGCTGTGCCGGAACCTTGCCAGTCTTCACGATCTCCGCCAGCGGTTCGAGGTAGCCGGTCTCGTTGTCGCCCGCCGAGTTCAGGCGGCCGCGTGCGGCGAGGCCCGAGCGGGCGATGTCGACGACTTCGCCAGCGATGTCGCGCAGGGTGCCGCCACCGGGGATCGGGGCATCGAGGCCCAGCTTGGGCGCGGCGGAGCGCAGGGCTTCGCGGCCTTCCATGTCCCAGCCTTTGACCAGATCCCATGCCGCGTCGAGCGCGCCCCGATCGTAGAGCAGGCCGACCCACAGCGCGGGCAGGGCGCAGATGCGGCCCCACGGCCCGCCGTCGGCGCCGCGCATTTCGAGGAAGGACTTGAGCCGCACTTCGGGGAAGGCGGTGGAGAGGTGGTCTTGCCAGTCCGACATGCGGGGCTTCTCGCCGGGCAGGACGGACAGTTCGCCCTTGAGGAAGTCGCGGAAGGAGAGGCCGGCGGCGTCGATGTACTTGCCGTCGCGGAACACGAAGTACATCGGCACGTCCAGCATGTACTCGACGTAGCGTTCGTAGCCGAAGCCTTCTTCGAACACGAAGGGCAGCATGCCGGTGCGGTGCGGATCGGTGTCCGACCAGATGTGGCTGCGGTACGAGAGGTAGCCGTTGGGCTTGCCCTCGGTGAAGGGCGAGTTCGCGAAGAGCGCCGTCGCCAGCGGCTGCAGCGCCAGCGAGGTGCGGAACTTCTGCGCCATGTCGGCTTCGCTCGAATAGTCGAGGTTCACCTGGATGGTGCAGGTGCGCAGCATCATGTCGAGGCCCAGCGAGCCGACGCGCGGCATGTGGTTGAGCATGATGCCGTAGCGGCCCTTGGGCATGATCGGCAGTTCTGCGCGGGTCTTGTCCGGCCACATGCCGAGGCCGAGGTAGGCCTTGCCCAGCTTCTCGCCGACCTGCTTCACTTCCTTGAGGTGACGCCCGGTCTCGGCGCAGGTCTGGTGCAGGTTTTCGAGCGGCGCGCCCGAGAGTTCGAGTTGTCCGGCGGGTTCGAGGCTGACGTTGCCGTCCGCGCCCTTGAGCGCGATGACGTTCCCGCCTTCCTCGATCGGCTTCCAGCCGAACTGGGTCAGTTCGTCGAGCAGGTCGCGGATGCCGCCGGGCTCGTCGTAGGACGGAGCGTGGTGGTCCGTGATGTCGTAGACGAACTTTTCGTGCTCGGTGCCGATACGCCACGCCTCGCGCGGCTTTTCGCCCGCGGCCATCGGCTCGGCGAGTTGATCCAGCGTCTCGATGACCGGATCTTCGCGATCCGAAACCTCACGGGTGCTCATGGGCGCGGAATTAGTGCGCCGCGCAGGACCGCGCCAGAACTTTTTGTACCGATCAGTTTATTGTTCGCCCAATGTCCAGTCCCCGGACACCGCCATCCAAAGTGCAGTGGCGGAAATGCAGGCGGTTTCGGCCCTGAGGATGCGCGGGCCGAGGGTGATCGCGCGGGCGCTGGGATGGGCACGGATGAGGGCACGCTCGTCCTCGTCGAAGCCGCCTTCGGGGCCGACCAGCAGCGCGGCGGGGCCAGGATGTGCGGCGAAGGCGGCGGCGGCGGGCGCGCCGCCCTGCTCGTCGGCGAAGAACAGGGCGCGGTCCTCGGGCCAGTCGCGCAGCAGGGCGTCCAGCTTGGAGGGAGCCTCCACCCGGGGGAGGGCGGTGCGGGCGCACTGCTCGGCAGCTTCGGTGACGATGGTCAGCGCGCGTTCGGGGTTGAGCTTGTCGGCCACGCAGCGCCGGGTGACGACCGGCTGGACCGCCGCGACGCCAAGCTCGGTCGCCTTTTCCAGCACAAGATCGAAGTTCGGCTTCTTGAGCAGCGCGGCGCAGAGCACGAAGTCCGGCACCTCCTCGCGCGGGCGCAGGCGGGTGCGGACGGTGAGCACGACATCGCGCTTTCCGGCGGAGACGACCTCGCAGGCCCATTCGCCGGTCTCGTCGTCGCAGGCGATCACCGCGTCGCCCGGCCCAACGCGCATGACCTTGCCCAGATAATGCGCCTGCTGCCCCTCCAGCGCGATCTGGCCGTCTTCGACCAGCGGACCGGGAACGAACAGGCGCGGCGCGGAGCGGGGCGGCCAGGCGGGGGTTGCGGGCATATTCAGCGGTGTCCTCAGGGTCTTGCGCCCTTGTCGCGCCTCGCCTCGCCGGATGCAACGGCGCTTGCACTGTGTTCACCAGACACGTTCTGGCATGACAGGGCGCGCACAATGCACTACTCATCGCGCGATGATCGAACCTTCGCTCGTCCCTGACAGCCAGCACCGCGGATTGGTGTCGATGCTGCCGCAGCCGTTTCGCGATTTCGCGATGCTGGCGCGATTCGATCGCCCGATCGGTTGGTGGCTGCTGTTCTGGCCCTGCGTCTGGGGCGTGATGCTGGCGGGCGGCGAACGCCGCTGGAGCCTCATCGCATGGTTCCTGATCGGCTCCATCGTCATGCGCGGCGCGGGCTGCGTGCTCAACGACATCGTCGATGCCGACCTCGATCGCCGCGTCGCACGCACGGCCAAGCGCCCGGTCGCCAGCGGCCGCGTCAGCAAGAGCGCGGCCTGGGCCTGGCTGCTGATGCTCTGCGCCATCGGGCTCGTCGTGCTGTTCCAGCTGCGTCAGGAGGCGCAACTGGTGGCGCTGGGCAGCGTCGCGCTGGTCGCGGCCTACCCTTTCATGAAGCGCATCACCTGGTGGCCGCAGGCGTGGCTGGGCATGGTCTTCACCTGGGGCGCGCTGGTCGGCTGGGTGGAGATCCGCGGCGACCATCTGGAAGCGCTGGCGGCGCTCTATCTCGGCTCGATCGCGTGGTGCATCGGCTACGATACGATCTACGCGATCCAGGATATCGAGGATGACGCCATCGTCGGCATCCGCTCCTCCGCCCGCCGCCTCGGCGCGCGGGTGAAGAGCGGTGTCGCGGGTTTCTATGCGCTGGCGCTGGCGTTCTGGGCGCTGGCGTTCTGGGCGATGCGGCCAGACTGGGTGGCGCTCGTCGCGCTGGTGCCGATGGCGCTGCACCTCGGCTTCCAGGTGGTGACGCTCGACCCGCGCGACGGCGAGAATGCGCTCGCCCGCTTCCGGGCCAACCGCGACGCCGGGCTGGTCATGGCGCTGGCCTGCTGGGTCGTCGGCAACGCCGGAATAATCTGAGGCATCATTCGTAGCTGACCAGCTCGAATTCGATGCCGTCCCAGTCGAAGAAGTAGAACCGCCGCCCCGGCTCGTAGTCGGCATGGGCGAAGGGCTCCAGCCCGGCGTCGATCACCACGCGTTCCGCCGCATCCAGATCCTCGACCACCAGCCCGACGTGGTTGAGCGGCGTGCCCTTGCGGAAGCGGTCACGCTCCCGCCGGTCGGTGTAGACCGCGATGTAGCTGAAATCCCCTCCGACGTGGATCGTCTCGCCGCCGTTCAGCGCGGGCCCGCGCCAGCGTTCGTGCCAGCCGAGCAGATCCTGCAGCAATGCAGACGAGCGCTCGATGTCGCTGACGGTGATGTTGGCATGTTCGAGGCGGCCCTGGGCCATTCTTCTGTCTCCTGCGTCACCGGCGAATCAGCCGGCTTGGCAAAAGTGCAACCTCAACCTAACTTGAGATCAAGCGCTTTCGGACGGAGGACAGCCGCGTGGTTGCGGACCGCTTCATCACCATCGGCGAACTGGCTCGACGCACCGGCGTCGCCGTCTCGGCGATCCGCTTCTACGAGGAGAAGCGCCTGCTCCAGAGCCTGCGGACCAGCGGCAACCAGCGTCGCTTCCTGCGTTCCGATATCCGCCGCGTCAGCTTCATCCTGATCGCCCAGAAGCTGGGCCTCGCGCTGGCGGAGATCGAGCGTGAACTGGCGGACCTGCCGATGGGCCGCACGCCGACGCTGGCCGACTGGGAGCGCATCAGTCGCTCCATGCGCAAGTCCATCGACGAGAAGATCGCGCTGCTCGAACTCACCCGCCGCAAGCTCGACGAATGCATCGGCTGCGGCTGTCTCAGCCTGACGAAATGCCGCCTCTACAACGCCGAGGACGCGGCAGGCGCGCAGGGACCGGGGCCGCGCTTCGTGCTGGGCTAGATCTGGACCTTCGTTCTGACACCCAGTTCGTCATTGCGAGCGTAGCGAAGCAATCCAGCGTCGGCTCGCGACGCTGGATTGCTTCGCTACGCTCGCAATGACGATTCAAGGCGCTGTCATCCCGCTTCAGATCCCCAGCGCCTTGCGCAGTTCGGCATTGATGCGCGACTGCCAGCCCTTGCCGGTGGCGCGAAACCCCTCGATCACGTCGGGGTCGAGCCGCAGCGTGACCTGCTTCTTGGGATTGGGCGAGGCGGGGCGGCCGAGCGACTTGAGGGTGCCGGACGCAGGCCGGATCAGCTGGTCGCCCTTGTAGATGGCGGCCATGCGGAACATTTCCTCGGTCCATTCGACGTCGTCGTCGTCCGGGTCAATCCAGGGTTCGGAAGCGGGCTTGGTGTTCGTCATGATGTGCATGCCTCATCGTGATGATGCGACGGCTACCGTCGCGCGGCGTCCAGACAAGCGATACGCGCCTGCCATGGAGAAATCCGAACACGCGGTAACGTATCTCTCCGTAGTCCTTGCGATCATCGACGATCTGGATGTGCGTGTCTTCGAACACGAGATGCGCGTCGGCGAGGTCAAGCCCGCGCTCCTGCAGTATCTTCGTTCGCTTGCACGCATCGAAAGTGACCTTCGTCGGATCGATGTCTTCGTCCTGCATCGGTCGCCCGCCGGCCTCGTCGATTGGATTGGGGCGACGAGATATGCGGCCGGAACTAGGCGGAGCCAGTTAATTTTATGTAACTACAAAAACCCCGGACGTCAACGCTGCTACACCGCCGCTGCCAGCAGTTCCTCCGCGCCGCCGAGATCCACGCTGACGAGGCGGGAGACGCCCTTTTCGACCATGGTCACGCCGAACAGGCGGTGCATGCGGCTCATCGTCACGGCATTGTGGGTGACGACAAGGTAGCGCGTGTCCGTTTCCTTCGTCATCGCTTCGAGGAGGTCGCAGAAGCGCTCGATATTGGCGTCATCGAGCGGTGCATCGACTTCGTCGAGCACGCAGATCGGGGCGGGGTTGGTCAGGAACAGGCCAAAGATCAGCGCCACCGCCGTCAGCGCCTGCTCGCCGCCCGACAGCAGCGTCAGCGACTGCAGGCGCTTGCCCGGCGGCTGGGCGTAGATTTCGAGGCCGGCTTCCAGCGGATCGTCCGAATCGACGAGTGCGAGGTGGGCCTGCCCGCCCTGGAACAGCCGGGTGAACAGGCGGCGGAAGTGGCCGTCGACCGCCTCGAAAGCCGCGCGCAGGCGCTCGCGGCCTTCGCGGTTGAGGTTGCCGATGGAGCCGCGCAGGCGGTTCACCGCTTCTGTCAATTCGGCCTTCTCGGTGACGCTGACGCCCAGCTGCGCCTCGGCTTCGGCGAGTTCGTCGGCGGCGACGAGGTTGACCGGGCCAATCCGCTCGCGGTCGGCGGTCAGGCGGTCCATCCCCGCGCCCTCTGCTTCTGCGCTGCTGACGTCGGCAGCAGCGAAGTCGAAGCGTTCGGGCAGGACCGGTGGCGGGCAGTGGAAGCGCTCGCCCGAAAGGCGGTTCATCTCGACCCGGCGCGAGTCCTCGTGCTCGGCGCGGGCGGTGGCCCCGGCGCGGCCTTCGCGGGCGGCGGCGAGGGTTTCCTGCGCGGCGGACAGCGCGGCATCCGCCTGCTTCGCGGCATCGGCGGCACCGGTCACGGCGGCCTCGGCCTTGGACAATTCCTCGCCCAGTCGCACGCGGATCGCTTCGCCCTGCTCGATCTGCGCCATCAGCGAGGCGGGCTTGGCGGCGACGATGGTGCGTTCGGTCTCGATCTCCTCCAGCCGCCCGGCCATCTGCGCGAGGCGATTGGCGGCATCGCCCGAGCGGGCCTGCCAGCCGCGGATGTCGGCGCGCTGCGCGGTCGTGCGTTCGCGCGCGACGGCCAGTGCCTGATCGTGGCCCGCGAGCGCGGCCATGGCGTGCTGGAGGGTCGAGCGCGCTTCGCCGTTGCGCTCCTGCGCGGCCTGCAGTTCGGCGCGGCCGGTGGCGGGATCGGGCAGGGCGTCGCGCTTCGCCTCGGCGGCGGCGACTTCGGCGTCGATCCCGGCGCGCTGTTCGGCCCCTTCGGCGAGCGCGGTGTCGAGTTCGGCGCGGCGGGCCTGCTGGCGGGCGCGGGCGTCCTCGGCCTGATCGACGGCGCGCAGGGCGCTGCGCTCGGCCTCGGCAGCGGCGGCGATGGCGCGCTCGGCGGCGATCACGCGCGAGGAGAGATCGGCCAGTTCCTGCTGCACGGCGGCCTGCCGCGCCTCGGCGGCGGAGACGGCTTCACGCAGGGGAGGCAGTTTCGCGTCGAGTTCGGCGAAGCGGTTCTCCGCCTCCAGCCGCGCGGCCTCGGCAGCGCCTTCGCCCCGTGCGACGAAGCCGTCCCAGCGCCGCAGCACGCCCGTGCGGGTGACGAGCCATTCGCCGGGCTTCAGGGCGCGGCCATCGTCCTCGTCGATGACATGGACGAGCGCGAGGCGGGCCGCGAGTTCGGGCGGGCCTTCGAGCACATGGGCGGCGAGGCTGTCGGCGACGGGCGCGGGAGCTTCGGCCCCGGTCCAGAAGCGGCCGTCGGCATCTTTGGGCGCACCCAGTGGAGCCTTGGCGTCGCGGCCCAGAACGGCAGCGACGGCGCGTTCGTAGCCGGGGGCGGCCCGCACTGCGTCGATGGCGACCGGCAGCCCATGCGCGGCCTTGGCGCCCTTGGCGCGGGCCTCGCGGTCGCGCACAAGGGCGGCGTGTTCGCGTTCGATGCCGGTGAGGTCGGCGCGCGCGCCCGCCAGCGCCGAGGCGGCGGCGTCGCGATCGGCTTGGAGCGCGGTCTTTCGCGCCTGCATCTCCTCCAGACCTTCGCGCGAGCGGGCGAGGGCGGCGGTCGCGTCCCCGGCCTTGCCGCGCGCGGTAGCGATGGCGGCATCGAGGTCGCCGAGGTCGGGCAGGGCCGCGACTTGCGCCTCGATCCGGGCGACGTCCAGGGCGGCGCGGACCTGCCGCCCGCGCGCCTGCGTCAGTTCGGCTTCGGCGATGCGCCATTCCGCCTCGACGCCCGCCTGCTTGGCGGTGGCCTGCGCGAGATCGAGTTCGGCGGCGCGGCTGGCCTGTTCGGCGCCGTCCACGGTGTTGGCGAAGCGCGGGCGCAGCGCCTCGTCGGCGGCGAGCTGCTTCTCGCCCTCGGCCAGTTCGCGTTCGAGGCGGGCGAGCGCCTCGGCGGCGTCGCGGGTCAGGCGGTCGGCGTCGCGGCGGTCTTCCTCCAGCCGCACGCGCTGGCGTTCGAGGTCGGCAAGGCGCTGCTCGGCGGCTTCGAGCTGGCTGGTGAGCGTCGCCATGCGGTGCCCCTGCGCATTGGCATCGTCGCGCCGGTCGGCCAGTTCGTCGCGGGCTGCGGCGAGCGCTTCGGCGGCGGCGGCCTGCTGGGCCTGTGCCTCGACGGCGAGGGACTGGGCCAGCGTGACGCGCTGTTCGGCGGCCTGCGCATCCTTGCGGGCGGCATCGGCAGCGGCGGCGGCATCGCGCCAGCGGGCGAAGACGACGCGGGCTTCGGCAAGGCGGATCTGGTCGGTGAGCGCGCGGTAGCGCTCCGCCGCCTTGGCCTGACGGCGCAGCGTGCCCACCTGCTTGTCGAGGCTCGCCATGATGTCGTCGAGGCGGGCGAGGTTCGTCTCGGTCGCCCGCAGGCGCTGCTCGGCATCCTTGCGGCGGACGTGAAGGCCCGCGATGCCCGCCGCTTCTTCCAGCATGGCGCGGCGTTCGGCGGGCTTGGCGGCGATGACGGCGGCGATGCGGCCCTGGCTGACGAGCGCCGGGCTGTGCGCGCCGGTGGCGGCATCGGCGAAGGTCAGCGCCACGTCCTTGGCGCGCACGTCACGTCCGTTGATGCGGTAGGCGCTGCCCGCGCCGCGTTCGATCCGGCGCACGACTTCGAGTTCGTCG
Organism: Novosphingobium kaempferiae; assembly: GCF_021227995.1. NCBI lineage: Bacteria > Pseudomonadati > Pseudomonadota > Alphaproteobacteria > Sphingomonadales > Sphingomonadaceae > Novosphingobium > Novosphingobium kaempferiae. The sequence continues at coordinate 3,054,945 of NZ_CP089301.1, read as the reverse complement.
CGCACGCCTTCGGGATTGGGCGCGGTGTCGGCCTTGAGCACGACTTCGGCGAAGGAGCGGGGCGGGCGTTTGTCCGTCCCCGCGAAGATCACGTCCTCCATCCCGCCGCCGCGCATCGACTTGGGCGAGCTTTCGCCCATGACCCAGCGGATCGCTTCGAGGAGGTTGGACTTGCCGCAGCCGTTGGGGCCGACGACGCCGGTCAGGCCCGGGTCGATGCGCAGTTCCGCCGGCTCTACGAAGCTCTTGAAGCCGCTCAGTTTGAGCCGGTGGATGCGCATCGGGTCAGGTGTTCACAGGAAGGCGTTCGCGCTCAGCGCGCGCCCGCTTCCTTCAGCTTGGGCTCCAGTTCCTTCCAGCCCATCGAGCCGACGTTGTTGCCGTTGATGAGGAAGGTCGGGGTGCCGGTGATGTTGAACTGCTCGGTGCCCTTCTGGGTCTGGTCGGCGAGCGCGCGGGCCTTGGCGGTGTCGGCAAGGCAGGCGGCGGCCTGATCGCGGGCGATCCCGCGCGAGGCGAAGAACTCGGTCATGCCCGCCACTTCGGCGAAGGCGGGAAGCTGCTTGTCCTTGGGCAGCGCGTCGATCGCGGCAAGCTGGCTCTTGTCGGCGGCCTGCAGCTTCTCGAACATGTTCGGCTGCCAGGCCCAGAACTGCTCGCTCAACGGGATCACCGCCTCGGTCGAGCCGCAGGTGGCGAGGAGCGATGCCGGGACGTCCAGCGCGTTCAGCATGAAGTAGCGCAGTTCGTAGCTGACGCGGCCGCTGGCGACGTAGTCGTCACGCAGGCTCTCGAAACTTTCCTTGGCGAATTCGGCGCAGTGCGAGCAGCTGAGTGCGCCATATTCGATGAGCTTGATCGGCGCTTCGGGGTTGCCGATGCGGTAGCCGCCCTCGGGCGTCTTGACGATCGTGTCGGCCCAGGCCTTGCCGGCGGGTGCGGCGACCTTGGGGAGCGCTGCGCCGGCGGTCGGCCCGGCGGTGGTCTCGTCCTTCTTGCCGCAGGCGGCGAGGCCGAGGGCCAGCGGGGCGACCAGCAGGCCGAGCGTGATCGAGCGGAAACGGGTGCGGGTCATCGGGACGAATCCTTCGTGTGGATTGAAGACAGGGCTAGCCCATGGGGCCGGGAAAACGAAGCAGGGAAGGCCGGGTTTCCGCCCGGTCTTCCACAGTCTCAGATACGGTTCGAAGCCGAAATCAGATGTTTCCGGCGCGCTGCTGGGCCTGTTTTTCGGTGATCGCCTTCTGCACCGTCGCCCAGTCGTGCCCGTCGAGCAGCTGGCCGTTGAGCGTGAAGCTGGGGGTGCCCTGCAGGTTCAGCGCCTGGATGTCGGTCTGCTGGCCGCGCAGCTTGTCGAGCATCGCGGTATCGGCGAGGCACTGGTCGGCCTGCGAGCGCGACAGGCCCCACGCCGCCACGGTGTCGTAGAAGCCGAGGTCGCTGGAGATGGCGCGCATGCGGGCGGGCAGTTCGCCCTGATACCAGCGCTCCTGCTGCTCGCGATTGGCGGCCTGCGCCTTGGCGAGCCACTTTTCCTGCGAGGCGAAGAAGGCGTTGTGGCGCACGAAGAAGCGCTTCGGATCGCCGCAGTTGGTCAGCATCGCCACGGTGAGGTCCAGCGGGTTGCGCAGGAAGTTCGTCACCGTGATCGAGATCTGCCCCTTGGGGATCATCGTCAGGCGCAGGACCGGCTCCGATTCCTTCACGAAGTGGGCGCAGTGCGGGCAGGTGTAGCTGACGTATTCGACCAGCTTGAGCGGCGCTTCGGGGTTGCCGATGCGGTGGCTGCCGTTGGCGGTGGTGCCGATGTTCGCGCCCCAGTTGGAGCTTGTGGCAGGCAATCCCTTCTTCGGCGCGCTCTTGGGAGCGGCGGCGATGCTGAGCACGGCGCAGGCGGCGAGCGCCACAGCGCGAAAGGTGGTTTGGGTCATTACGGGTCTTCCTGCCACGGGTATCACTGGTCCTTTGCGCCCATGCTGCGCGCGAGCGATTCGAGCACCGCGCGAAGCTCGGGATCACCGATGTCGCGCAGCGATTCGCCAAGTTCGAACGGCACCGGCTTCAGCGAAGGCGGCGCGGCAGGGCGCGCCTGCGTGGAGGCGGGCGCCTTAACCTCGCCTTGCCGGAGTTTCACCTTGGCGACGGCGTTGTAGCCGAAGAAGCGGTTCACCCGCTCGACGATCTCCGGGATCACATGCTGGATCATCGGCGCGTGCGCGGGCACGACGACGAGCTGGAGGATGCCGTCGCTTTTCTCGCCGGGGGGGAAGCGGATCGATTCCGGGGAGCAGACCCGGGCGTGGCGGGCGCCGACGATCTCGGGCCAGCGCGACACCACGCTCGACTGCACGAAGCCGAAGCGGCGGAACGCCGTGCGGCCCACCTCGGGCATGAGATCCGATATCTGGCGCGCCTGTCCGCCGCGCGGGCGCTCGTACTGGCGCAGGCCGGGGCTCTTGCCCGACTTGCGTGGTTTCGTGTCGCCCGGTTGTTTGCCGCTATTCCGTTCCATTGTCGGCGATCCAATGCCATAGCGCTCGCATGGACGCCAGTTCGGATACTGCAATCGCAGCACTGCTGCTCGACTGGTACGATGCCCATGCCCGCGACCTGCCGTGGCGGGCGAAACCCGGCGCCCCCGCGCCCGATCCCTACCGCGTGTGGATGTCCGAGGTCATGCTTCAGCAGACCACGGTTGCGGCGGTGAAGGATTACTTCGCCGCGTTCACCGCGCGCTGGCCCACCGTGGACGCGCTGGCGGCAGCGGCGGACGAGGACGTCATGGCCGCATGGGCGGGGCTCGGTTATTACGCCCGCGCCCGCAACCTGCTGGCCTGCGCCCGCGAGGTCGCGCGGCAGGGCGGGCGGTTTCCCGATACCGAGGAGGGCCTGCGCGCGCTGCCGGGGCTGGGAGCCTATACCGCCGCCGCGGTCGCCGCGATCGCCTTCGGGCGGCGCGCGGTGGTGGTGGACGCCAATGTCGAGCGCGTGGTCTCGCGCCTCTTCGCCATCGACGCGCCGCTGCCGGGATCGCGCCCCGAAATCCGCAACTGGGCCGACACGATCACGCCGGACCGCCGCGCGGGCGACTTTGCGCAGGCGATGATGGACCTTGGCGCGACGGTCTGCACATCGCGCGGGCCCCGCTGTCTGCTCTGCCCCATCGCCAGCGCCTGCGCCGCGCGGGCGACCGGCGATCCGGCGCGCTTTCCAGTCAAGACGGCTAAGAAGGCCAAGGCGGTCCGGCAGGGCCGCGCCTTCTGGATCGAGCGCGACGGAGAGGAAGTCTGGCTCGTCCGCCGCCCCGGCACCGGTATGCTCGGCGGGATGCGCGCGCTTCCCGACGACGGCTGGGCAGCACGCGCCGATGGTTCCGGAAAGGGGCCGCTGTCCGGGCCGTGGGAGAGCGCCGGGAAAGTCGGCCACGTCTTCACGCACTTCGCGCTGGAGCTGAACCTCTCGGTCTACCTCGGCGAGCAGATCGACGGACTGGGCGAGGGCGAATGGTGGCCGCTCGACCGGCTGGACGAGGCGGGCCTGCCGACGCTGTTCGCCAAGGCGGCGCGGCTGGCCTTGGCGGAACGGGAGGACGCATGATCGACCGGCCCAGCATCGACAGGATCGGTGCGGCGCTCGACCGGCGGATGCTGCTGCGGATGGGCGCGGCGGCGGGGCTGGGCGCAATGCTGCCCCGGCTGGCATGGGCGGCGGAGCAGCGCGAGATCATGCCCAGGGTCCGGGCTCTGGTGGAGCGCTGGGTGGGGCCGGGCAAGTTTCCCGGCATGGTCGCCTCGCTCGGCCTGCCGGGGCGCGATCCGCAATTCGTCGCGCGCGGGTCCGAGGGTTTCACCGATGCCGATGCGGTCACGCCCGACAGCCTGTTTCGCATCTATTCGATGACCAAGCCGGTCACGGCGATGGCGGCGATGCAGCTGATCGATCAGGGCAGGCTGGCGCTCGACCAGCCGGTTCATGACGTGCTGCCGCAGTTTCGCGAGATGATGGTGCAGGACGTCTACGACGGCTCCGTCACCGCGCTGCACAAGGCGCCCCGGCCGATGACCATGCGCCATCTGGTCACGCATACGTCGGGCCTTGGCTACACGATCATCCAGAACGGGCCGATCCGCGCATTGATGCAGGGCAAGGGCCTCGTCCCCGGTCAGGTCAGCCGCCTCGTCGCGCCGGGGCTAGACTGGGGGACATCGGTCAAGGGGCTGGACCATTTCGCCGAGCGGCTGGCGCAAGTGCCGCTGGTTGCCGATCCGGGCACGCGCTGGAGTTATTCCATGGGGCTCGACCTGATGGGCCGGGTGATCGAGGTGGTGAGCGGCAGGCCCTTCGACGCCTACCTTCAAGACACCATCTTCGGCCCCGCCGGGATGACGAGCACATGGTTTCAGGTGCCCGGTGCCGAGGCGCACCGCCTGACCACCAACTACGTGGCGGTGGGCGAAGTGCTGGCGCCCATCGACGAGGGCGCGACCTCGATCTACCTCGACAGGCCCGCGTTCCCGTTCGGCGGGGCTGGCCTCGTCAGCAGCCCGCGCGACTACGACAGGTTCCTCAGGATGCTGGCGCAGGGCGGCACGATCGACGGGGTGCGCGTGCTGGGCGAAGCCGCGGTGCGGATGGGCACGTCGAACCTGCTTCCCCCCGGCGTCTCCATGCCCGAGAGCTTCGGCGGCCCCAGCGGTTTCGGCGCAGGCGGCCGTGTGGGGCAGGGGGTGGAGAGCGGACTTTACGGCTGGTCTGGCGCGGCGGGGACGGTGGGCATGGTCGACATGATCCACGGGCTTCGCTCGCAGATCTTCGTGCAGTTCATGCCGCCCGATGCGCTCGACCTGCTGCCCGAGTTCCAGACGGCCCTGAAGGCCGACGTGACCGCGATCCTGGAGAAACCCTGACGTGCTGCTTGCTGCCCCGAAACCTCCGATAGCCTTCGCCGGATCGCACATCGACCGCGCCGACCACATTCGCGGCAATCCCGACGCGATCGCGGCGCTGATGGGGCCAGCCGCCCGCCTGTTGCGGCTCGACGGGCTGGACCCGGTGATGGGGCCGGAGGGCGGGCTCGAATGGGGCTCGCTGGCCGAAGCGTCGCAGGATGCGGAACTGCTTTTCCTCGGCCTCGACGGGGAGCGCGGCTGCTTCGCGCAAGTGCTGCCCGGCATCCCCGCCGCCGGAGCGCCGAGCTGGAATGCGATGAACGCGCTGGAGCCGCAGGAACTGGCGGCCTACGGCGGCGCCCGCGCGCTCGTCGGCTGGCATTCGCGGCACCGCTTCTGCGCCGTCTGCGGATCGCCCACAGTGCTCGCCAAGGGCGGCTGGCAGCGCTCCTGCACCGGCTGCGGCGCCGAGCATTTCCCCCGCGTCGATCCCGTCACGATCATGACCGTCGAGCACGACGGCAGGCTGCTCCTCGGCCGCCAGCCGCGCTTTCCGGCGCACCGCTACTCCGCGCTCGCAGGCTTCGTCGAGCCGGGCGAAACCATCGAGGAAGCCGTCGCGCGCGAGGTCTTCGAGGAAGCGGGCGTGCGCGTGCGGGACGTGGAATACGTCGCCAGCCAGCCCTGGCCGTTCCCGTCCTCGCTGATGATCGGCTGCCACGCCTATGCCGACGACCCGGCCATCGTCATCGACGAGACCGAGCTTGAGGACGTGCGCTGGTTCACCCGCGAGGAATGCGTGGACGCGCTGGAAGCGGTGGCGGTGGGCGACATGGGCCGCGCCTTCGGAGCGCCGCCGAAGCACGCGGTCGCGCACGTCCTGCTGCGCTGGTGGGTGGAGCGGGGATGACCGGGCCGAAGCTGCTCTCCGGGGGCAACCCGCAGATACCCAAGGGCGACGGCGATGCGCCGGTGCAGGCCTATATCGCCGCGATGCCCGGCTGGAAGCGCCGCGTCGGCGAAGCGATCGACGCCATCGTCACGCGCACGGTGCCGCAAGTGCGCAAGGCGGTGAAGTGGAACACCCCGCTCTACGGCATGGCAGAGCGTGAGTGGTTCCTCGGCTTCCATTGCTTCGACCGCTATGTGAAGGTGACGTTCTTCAAGGGCATGTCGCTCGATCCGGTGCCGCCGGAAAAGTCGAAGCAGGCCGAAGTGCGCTACTTCCACATCCATGAGGACGACGCGATCGACGAGGCCGCCTTTGCCGAATGGGTCAGGCAGGCGAGCGTGCTGCCCGGCGCGCGGATGTAGGGTTCAGACCAGCCCCAGCTTCGCCAGTTCGCGGGCCAGCTTGGGCGGCATGGCGTCGCCCGCGCTCTCGCCCTCTTCCAGATCGCGGGGGGCGTCCTCGTCGGTGAGGTAGCGCCAGCCCTGGTGGGCGCGCTTGGGCTTGGTCTGGACGGGGATCAGGCGCGGCTCCAGCCGGATGTGCCAGCGACCGTCGGGGCGCTGGTCGAACCCGAGGATGGGCGAGCGGCCGATCAGCGCATGCTCGAAGATCCAGTAGAGCGAGCCGCCGATCATCTCCTCGTGCCGCTTGGGCAGGTAGCGCGTGGTCATCAGCGCCTCATCCGGGTGGCTTTCCAGCCACGCACGCAGCGAGGCGGGGCTTTCGGCGGAAAAGGCGATCTTGGTCATGTTCAGCGGCATGACGGAAAGATAGTCACTTCCGGCAGGGCATGAAAGGTCGGGCCTTGGGCTTCGTCATTGCGAGCGCAGCGAAGCAATCCACGGTCGGCCCACGACGCTGGATTGCTTCGCTGCGCTCGCAATGACGAAAGGGTTGGGGTCGGGCCCCTCAGGCCAGACCCGTCAGCACCGCCAGCCCGAGGAACGAGAAGAAGCCCATCGTATCGGTCGCCGTCGTCACGAACACGGCGGAGGAGACCGCCGGATCGACGTTGAACCTGTCCAGCGTCAGCGGCACGAGGATGCCCATCAGCCCCGCGACGAGATTGTTGATGACCATGGCCGAGGCGATCACCGCGCCGAGCAGCGGGTTGCCGAAGATCAGCCATGTCCCGATGCCGATCAGCAGGCCGAGCGCGGTGCCGTTGGCTATCGCGATGCGCAGTTCGCGCAGGATCATGCGCACGGTGTTCGAATCGGTGAGCTGGTTCGTGGCGATGGCGCGCACGGCCACGGCCAGCGTCTGCGTGCCCGCGTTGCCGCCCATGCCCGAGACGATCGGCATCAGCACCGCCAGCAGCGCGAACCGCGTGATCGCGCCCTGGAACAGCCCGACGACAGAGGCCGCCAGCATCGCCGTGGCAAGGTTCACCACCAGCCAGGTCAGGCGCGCGCGCACGGTCAGCAGGATCGGCTCGTTGATGTCGCCGTCGCCTGCACCGGACAGCAGCAGGGCGTCCTCACCCGCTTCTTCCTGAATGATGTGGACGATGTCGTCGACCGTGATCTGGCCGATCAGGCGGCCGGAGGTATCCACCACCGCCGCCGAGATCAGCGCGTATTTCTGGAAGCGCAGCGCGACTTCCTCCTGATCCATGTCGACCGGGATCAGCGTCTGGTCGCGCGCCATGACGTCGTAGAGCGGGATGTTGCGCGGCGTGCGCAGGATCCACGAGAGCGAGCAGGTGCCGATCGGGCGGTGCATCGGATCGACGATGAACACTTCCCAGAACTCGGTCGGCAGCTCGCGATGTTCGCGCAGGAAATCGATGAGATCGCCCACCGTCATCGATTCGTGAACCGCGACGAAATCGCGGCTCATCAGTCGACCGGCGGACTCCTCTGGATAGGACAGCGCCGATTCGATGGCGGCGCGGTCTTCCGGCTCCATCTCGGCGAGGACGGCCTGCTGGTCCTCCTCGTCGAGATCCTCCAGCATCGCGACGGCGTCGTCGGTGTCGAGCTGCTCGGCGATTTCCGCGACTACGTCGGCGGGCAGCGCTTCGACCAGCGCCTCGCGGACCCAGTCGTTCAGCTCGGCGATGACTTCCACGCCCATGAGGTCGCGGATCGCGCTGGCGAGGGTAAGGCGCTCGCGCTCGTCGATCAGCTCGAACAGGTCGGCGATGTCGGCGGGGTGCAGCCCTTCGACAAGGTCGTAGACCCGGTCGGTGTCCTCGTCGTCGAGCGCGTCCTTAACGTTGCGCACGAACTCGGGCTTGAGGCGGTTGTCCTCGTCGAGCGAATCGGATTCGGACGCTGCCTGCCCCGACACTGGCACGTCTTCGGCGCGCAGGGTGTCCTGCGCTTCGTCTGCCGGGTCGTGCTTGAGGTCCGTTTCGCTCATCCGGGCCGGTCTACGCAGCTATCTCGCAATTGCAACAGGGGGCGGCGTGGTTTCTCTGTCGCCTTGAACATCAAAAAAGAGTTTCGTCATTGCGAGCGTAGCGAAGCAATCCAGCACAGCGCCTTGACGCTGGATTGCTTCGCTACGCTCGCAATGACGAAGGGGGACATACTGGTTCGAAGTCCCCGGTGGCTGGGCGCGCCGGAACGCGCCTACGCTCCCCGCGTGACATTGCCGCACCATCGCCTATATCGGGCGCCAAAGTTTCCCGGCGCGGTCACGCGTCGGCCTTATGGAGACAGGCAATGGCTGACGAATTCCTCACCCTCACGCTCGACACCGGCAACGGCGAAGGCGGCGACGTCAAGATCAAGCTGCGCCCCGACCTCGCCCCCGGCCACGTCGAGCGCATCAAGGAACTGGCCACCGAAGGCTTCTACGACGGCGTGAAGTTCCATCGCGTGATCCCCGGCTTCATGGCGCAGGGCGGCTGCCCCAACGGCACCGGCATGGGCGGTTCGTCCAAGCCCGACCTGAAGGCCGAGTTCAACGCCGAGCCGCACGTCCGCGGCGTGTGCTCGATGGCCCGCACCAGCGCGCCGCACTCGGCGAACAGCCAGTTCTTCATCGTGTTCGACGACGCGACCTTCCTCGACAAGCAGTACACCGTCTGGGGCCAGGTCGTCGAAGGCATGGAACTCGTCGACGCGCTGCCCAAGGGCGAGCCGCCGCGCGAGCCGGGCAAGATCGTCAAGGCGACGGTCAGCGAAGGCTGAAAAGTCCCGTAACGGTACAAGCAAAGGGCGGCTCGCAAGGGCCGCCCTTTTCGTTTGGGCACCTTTCGCGGTTTCCGCGCGTTTTCAACGCAACAGAACCATAACGAAGGGTGCCGCTTGAAACGCCTTGTCCCCCTCAGCCTGTCCTGCTTCGTGCTGCTGGCCTCCTGCGGCCCGCATGAGGAAGCGAAGGCTCCCGCGAAGACCGTCGACACGCTGGCCTTCGCCAATGCCCCCGGCGGCGGCGAGACCGAGTCCGCCGACAGCCTCGTCATGCGCGCGCAGGTCGCGCTCGATCAGGCGGGCTTCTCGCCCGGCGTGATCGACGGGAACGAGGGGCAGTCCTACAAGCTGGCGCTCGGCGGCTTCCAGGCGGCGCGCGGCCTGCCCGAGACCGGGCAGCTCGACCCGGCGACGCAGCAGGCACTGTTCGGCGGGCGCAACGTTCCGGCGACCCGGCAGGTGGTGATCCCCGCCGCCTTCGCGCGCGGGCCGTTCGTGCCGGGGCTGCCGAAGAAGATCTCCGGGCAGGCCGAATTCGACCACCTCGGCTACCGCTCGATGACCGAGGCGCTGGCCGAGCGGTTCCACACCACGCCCGATGCGCTCGTCGCCCTGAACGGGCCCGGCACGCGGCTGGCGGCGGGCCGCACCATCCGCGTCCCCGCGATTGCCAACGTCCCCGTCGCCACCATCGAAGGGGACGAGCGCGGCTGGTCGGACACGCTCCAGCGCCTCGGCGTCGCGGGCGACCAGCCCACGGCGGAGCGCATCGTCGTCGACAAGTCGGAAGGGACGCTCCGGGTCTACGACGGCAAGGACAAGCTGGTCGCGCAGTTCCCGGTGACGACGGGCAGCGGCCACGATCCGCTGCCGCTCGGCCAGTGGGAGATCAAGGGCACCTCGCGCAATCCGGACTACCAGTACGACCCGGACCTGTTCTGGGACGCCAATCCCAACGACAAGGCCAAGCGCCTCGCCCCCGGCCCGAACGGTCCCGTCGGCGTGGTGTGGATCGACCTGTCCAAGGAGCACTACGGCATCCACGGCACGCCCGAGCCGCAGAACATCGGCCACACCGAAAGCCACGGCTGCGTGCGGCTGACGAACTGGGACGCGGCGCGGCTTGCGCAGATGGTGCATTCCGGGACGGTGGTGGTGTTCGAGGCGTGAGGGCGCTGCCGTCGTCCCGGACTTGATCCGGGACCGCTGGCCGTAGCCAGCCCAGCTATGCTTATGATCCGGAAGCAAGGCGCTACCCCCTGCCATTCGTCATTGCGAGCGCAGCGAAGCAATCCACCGGCGCGGGCCGACCATGGATTGCTTCGCTGCGCTCGCAATGACGAACGGCGGGCACCCCAAACCCGACCAGCCGAGTCCTTAACGGGGCAGGGCGAATCCACCCCTCTTGTTCCCCGCAGGCCCGGAATCTAGCCGATTCCCATCGTTTCCAAAGGATGCAGGGAGCCCCCACCCATGAAGATCCGCCTCGCCGCCCTCGCGGCCACCCTCGGCGTCATCGCCGCCACTCCGGCGACCGCCGCCACCGTCACCGCCGAAGCCAACGTCGCCCGCTCGGAAGGCAGCTGGGGCGGCGAACTCGCCGTCGGCGTGCCGATCATCCAGGACGGCGGCTTCTCGATCACCCCGGCTGCCGGCGTGTTCTTCCACAAGCGCGACCATGACGGCTACTACGAGGACAACTCGCAGTGCTTCCGCCGCTCGGACGACGAGCAGGTCGGCGACGGCAAGTGCGACGATTCCGGGACCAAGATCTTCGGCAAGGTCGAGGCGATGTACAAGCTGCCGATGTCGCTCGCCTTCGGCCTCGGCGCGCGCTTCATCGGCAACGACCTGCGCGCATACGGCACCGCCGCGATGCCGCTGGCGCCCTTCGTCGACGCCAAGGTCAACGTCGGCGACCACTACCTTGCGGCGGGCTTCCAGGCGAAGTTCTGAGGCAAAGACCCTCGGGCCAGAACTCAGCCCTCAAGCAAGTCCACGTAAGCCACCACATCGTTGTCGGTGGCGATGAACAGGCCGTCCTGCACGTCCTCGCTCTGGAGCGAGGCGATGCGCATGGCTTCGGAGAGGGGGCCGTAGAAAAGCGTGTTCGCCGCGCCGCCCTCGGCACCCCCGTCGAGGTGGTAGAGGCGCACGCTGGCGTCTTCGTAGGTCGTGCGCATCAGTCGTTCCGGTCCGTATCGCGCTTGGCGCCGTCAAGGGTGCGCTCGGTGCGCTTCTGTTCGGCCTTGGTGCCGTTCAGTGCATCCCTGGTGAGCCCGTGTTTCGCACGGTTTTGAGCCGCTTTCGCCTTGTCGGCGGCACGGTCGCGGGCCTTGCGGGCCATGCGCAGGTTGATGATCTCGGCCATGACGGCGGCGGTTTTACGCCTCTATCGGTGCGGTTGTCACGCCCAGATCGGGCAGCCCGACCGAGCGCTTGCCCGAGAAGTCGGTACGCACGACGAGCAGCCCGTCCTTCTCCAGATAATCGAGCAGGCGCTGCACCCGGCGCGGGCTGCTGGTGCCGTAGATCCGGGCAAGATCCATGTCGTCAGGGCACGGTTTTCCGTCGATCGCGGCCCGGGCGATGACGTAGAACGTCGCCAGCGCATCGTCGGGAACGTGCTTGGAAAGATTGATGAGATCCTCCCACCGCGGATCGTCGGGATCGGTGATCCCGGCCAGCGCGGCTGCGAATCCCCGGCGGAACATCGTCGCGTCCAGCCCCCGGACGGAGATGCCCTTCATGCGGCAGCGGATCGTGAAATCCTGGAACAGCGTGGTCGCGGACTGGAACGTGCAGTCCGGTTCGTCGGCCATGGCGTTCATGATCTCGATCATCGCCGCGCGGCTTTCCTCGGCGCCGGGCTCGTTGCGCTCCCGCTCGCGCTCCCTCTCCCGCGCCTGCGCGGTGGTGGGTTCGAGCAGTTCGTTGGCGGCGATGCGGCGCGCGAGCGTCTCGGCATCGTCCGTCACCCGGGGCGCGGGGCGCGGGAATTCGGGGCGTTCCGGCTCGACGTGGAGGTTCTCGTGGAGCAGTTCGCGCAGTTCGTCGGTGGTCGCGGTCGGCAGCGGCGCGAGGCCCGGCGTGACCGACTTCGCGCCGGTCTGGACCGTGCCCACGCTCACCGAGACCGGGCGGCGCGCGATGGCGGGGCCGAGGCCAAGGAACTGCCCGCGCCCGAGATCGCGGATCGCTTCTGCCTGACGCCGCTCCATGCCGAGAAGGTCGGCGGCGCGGATCATGTCGATGTCGAGGAAAGTGCGCCCCATCAGGAAGTTGCTGGCTTCCGCCGCGACGTTCTTGGCGAGCTTGGCCAGCCGCTGGGTGGCGATCACGCCCGCCAGACCGCGCTTGCGCCCACGGCACATGAGGTTGGTCATCGCCGCAAGGCTGACGCGGCGGGCTTCTTCGGATACCTCACCGGCGGCGGCGGGGGCGAACATCTGCGCCTCGTCCACCACGACCAGCGCGGGATACCACTGCTCGCGCGGGGCATCGAACAGGGCGTTGAGGAACTGCGCCGCGCACTTCATCTGCTGGTCGATTTCCAGCTCGTCGAGGGCGAGGACCACCGATGCGCGGTGCTGGCGGATACGCGCGCCGAGCCGGGCGATCTCCGCCTCTCCGTAGGCCGATCCGTCAATCACGACATGGCCGAATTCCTCGGCCAGCGAGACGAAATCGCCTTCGGGGTCGATGACGACCTGCTGGACGATGGAAGCGCTTTCCTCAAGAATGCGGCGCAGCAGGTGCGACTTGCCGGACCCGGAATTGCCCTGCACCAGCAGGCGGGTCGCCAAGAGTTCCTTGATGTCGATCTCTACCGGCTCGCCGCGTTCCGCGGTGCCGATGACGATGTTCGCGCTCACGCCATGGCTCCTGCCAAAGCGGGGTGGGCGGAGGCAAGCGGGGGGAGGGGGTTATCCAGAGATTGCGCCCTGCGCGCCGCCCCCAACTCCTCCATCGTCCCAAGGTACTATTGGCGCTCCGCCCCCATCGGCCCACACTGACCGACGAGACCCTGAAGGGGGTCAGGTTCGGAGATTTGGGATGCTGGAACAGGCGCTTGGCAAGTTCTCGGGTGAGTCGCTCATCCGCGAGACGTTCGACAATTTCATCGGCGGCAAGTGGGTCGCGCCGGTAAAGGGGCAGTACTTCGACAACGTGTCGCCCGTTACCGGGCAGGTGGTGTGCCGCGTCGCGCGCGGTACGGCGGAAGACATCGAGCTGGCGCTGGACGCCGCCCATGCCGCCAGGGCCGCATGGGGCAAGGCATCGCCCATCGAGCGTTCCAACACGCTGCTCAAGATCGCCGACCGGCTGGAGGCCAACCTCGACCGGCTGGCCCTCGTCGAGACGATCGACAACGGCAAGCCGATCCGCGAGACGACCGCCGCCGACATTCCCCTCGCCATCGACCACTTCCGCTACTTCGCGGGCGTGCTGCGGGCGCAGGAAGGCTCGATCGCCGAGATCGACCATGACACCGTCGCCTACCACTTCCACGAACCGCTGGGCGTCGTCGGCCAGATCATTCCGTGGAACTTCCCGATCCTGATGGCCGCGTGGAAGCTGGCCCCGGCGCTGGCGGCGGGCAACTGCGTGGTGCTCAAGCCCGCTGAGCAGACGCCGATGTCGATCCTGGTGCTGGCCGAGACCATCGCCGACCTGCTGCCGCCGGGCGTACTCAACATCGTCAACGGCTTCGGTATCGAGGCAGGCAAGCCGCTCGCCACCAACAAGCGCATCGCCAAGATCGCGTTCACCGGCGAGACGACCACCGGCCGCCTCATCATGCAGTACGCCTCGGAAAACCTGATCCCCTGCACGCTGGAACTGGGCGGCAAGAGCCCGAACATCTTCTTCGCCGACGTGATGGCGCAGGATGACGACTTCCTCGACAAGGCGCTGGAAGGCTTCACCATGTTCGCGCTCAATCAGGGTGAGGTCTGCACCTGCCCGAGCCGTGCGCTGGTGCACGAATCGATCTACGACGCCTTCATCGAGAAGGCGATCGCGCGGGTCGAGGCGATCAAGCTGGGCAGCCCGCTCGACCCGTCGACGATGATCGGCGCGCAGGCGTCGAACGACCAGCTGGAGAAGATCCTCAGCTACATCCAGATCGGCCGCGACGAGGGCGCGAAGGTGCTGACCGGCGGCGAGCGCGCGAGCCATGACGGCGAGCTTTCGCAGGGCTACTACGTGCAGCCGACCGTGCTGGAAGGCCACAACAAGATGCGCGTCTTCCAGGAGGAGATCTTCGGCCCGGTGCTCGCGGTGACGAAGTTCTCGACCGACGAGGAGGCGCTGGAGATCGCCAACGACACGCTCTACGGCCTCGGCGCCGGCGTATGGACCCGCGACGGGACGCGCGCCTATCGCTTCGGGCGCGGCATCCAGGCCGGTCGCGTGTGGACCAACTGCTACCACGCCTATCCCGCCCACGCGGCCTTCGGCGGCTACAAGCAGTCGGGCATCGGCCGCGAGACGCATAAGATGATGCTGGACCACTACCAGCAGACCAAGAACCTGCTCGTCAGCTACAGTCCGAAGAAGCTCGGCTTCTTCTGATGGCGCCACCCGTGGTCATTGCGAGGCATTTCCGGTGCGTCATGGCGCGGGATTGCTGCGGCCCTGCGGGCCTCGCAATGACGAACGTGGTGAGGAGTTCCAGTCTTTTCCTTTCGTCATTGCGAGCGAAGCGAAGCAATCCAGAGCGGCCAGCGCCATGACAGCAGCGATATCGAGAGCTCTCGACCCGACGCCAAGCCACCACGACGGCGTCGGTTACCTCGAAACGGCGGATGGCATTCACGCCATCCGCCGCTTTTCGGCGTCATGAGCCTGCATCCCGATCTCCCGCCCCGCATCCTCGCTACGCCCGAGGCGGAAGGCTGGATCATGCGGCTGCGCGAGAAGCACGGGCCGCTGATGTTCCACCAGTCGGGCGGCTGCTGCGACGGCTCCGCGCCGATGTGCTTCGTCGAGGGGGAGTTCCGCGTCGGCGGGCAGGATGTACTGCTCGGCACGCTGGTCGGCGGCACCCGCGTGTGGATCGGCGCGGCGCAGTTCGAGTACTGGCGGCACACGCAAGTCACCATCGATGTGGTGCCCGGGCGCGGCGCGGGGATGAGCCTCGAAGCGCCCGAGGGCGTGCGCTTCATCGTGCGCAGCCGCATCTTCACGGACGAGGAGAACGCGGTGCTCGAAGCGGCGGGTGACCCGCCGCGGGGCGATGCCGTTAACGCGCTTGGCGAGCGAGGGGACTCGGCCTAGACTTTCGCGACTTGGGGCCCGGACCGCACGAAGAGAGGCGGCCGGCAGGAGAGGGACATGCGAATGGATGCACAGCTTCACGATGGTGACCGCCCGCTGGTGGCCTGCGCCTCGCACGCGCAGGATCCGGGCGATGCTGTCGCGGAACTGGTCGAGGCGGTCGGCGCGGTGGAGCTGGCGGGTGCGCTGCTGTTCTGCTCGCACCGCTACCCGCGCGAGGAACTGGCTCGTGCACTGACCGCGCAACTGCCGGGCGTGCCGCTGATCGGCTGCACCAGCGCGGGCGAACTGACCAACCGGGGCTACGACACCGACAGCCTGCTGCTGATCGGCTTTCCCGCCGCCAGCTTTTCCATGGCGGCGCTGCGGTTCGAGGATCTCGACAACTTCGATCCGGTGGCGGCGCAGGGCGCGATCCGGCAGCTTGTGGCGGGCGCGCGGCTGGACCATGGCGCGGCGGGCGACCTGCACCAGGTGGCGCTGTCGTTCCTCGACGGGCTTTCCCACCGCGAGGAACTGCTGACGATGACCGCGCAGCATGCGCTGGGCGACGTGCAACTGATAGGCGGCTCCAGCGGCGACGGCCTGTCCTTCCGTGAGACGGCGGTGCTGCACGAAGGGCGCTTTCACACCGATGCGGCGGTGATCGCGGTGCTGACCAGCCGCCGCCCGATGCACGTCTTCTGCGCCAACCACTACCGCCCTGGCCCGGCCAAGATGGTCATCACCGAAGCGGACCCGGAGACGCGCACCGTCTACGAGATCAACGCCGCCCCCGCCGCCGAGGAATACCTGCGCCTGTCCGGCAGTCCGGGAGAGCAGCTGGACGTCCACTTCTTCGCCGCGCATCCGCCGATGGTGCGCACCGGCGGGCAATTCCACGTCCGCTCGGTGCAGAGCGCCAACCCGGACGGATCGCTGACGTTCTACTGCGCGATCGACACCGGGGTCGTCCTCACCATCGGCGAGCCGGTGGACCGCGTGACCTGGATGCGCGACCTGTTCCAGTCGGTATCGCGCAAGGTCGGCACGATCGACCACATCATCGGTTTCGACTGCGTGCTCAACCGGCTCGATGCCGAGGACCGGCAGATCCTGCGCGAAGTGTCGGAGCTTTACGTCCAGAACAAGGTGCTGGGGTTCAGCACGTATGGCGAGCAGTTCCTTGCCGCGCACATGAACCAGACCTTCAGCGGGCTTGCCATCGGGCGGGCGGTGGAGGAGCCTGCACGGCCATGACTACACCCGTTCGTCATTGCGAGCGCAGCGAAGCAATCCAGCGTCGTGAGCCGACCGTGGATTGCTTCGCTGCGCTCGCAATGACGAAGAAGGGAGGATACCAGTCATGGCGCTGACCGACCCGCCCGCCCGCGATGACGAAGCCGCCCGCCTGCGCCGCCGCGTCGCGCAGCTGGAGAAGATCAACGCCGCGCTGATGGACCGGGTGGAACGGTCCACCGACATGCAGGGCGGCGCGTTCTCGATGTTCGAGACGGCGATCTCGCTCGACGCCATGGTGCGCGACCGGACCGGGGCGCTGGAGGTCGCGCTGGAGCGGCTTAACGCGGCTAACGCGGAACTCGGCGCGGCCCACGCCGCCGCCACCGCTGCGCGCGTGATGCTGCGCGATGCGATCGAATCCCTGTCGGACGGCTTCGCGCTGTTCGATGCGGAGGACCGCATGGTCCTGTGCAACCGCGCCTACCTCAAGATCTTCCCCAACTTCGAGGAGATGAGCGAGGACGCGCCCGAATTCGCCGAACTCGCCAGCCGCCTTGCCCAAAGCGGCGCGACGATGGGTTCGCGCATGGCGCCCGAGCGCTGGTTCAAGGATCGCATGGCGCAGCACCGCCGCGCGGAAGGCGCGCATGTCCAGGCGCTGGCAGATGGGCGCTGGATCCAGATCAACGAATTGCGCACCAGCGACGGCGGTACCGTCGGCATCTATACCGACATCACGACGGTCAAGGCTGAGGACGCCCGCCAGCGCGCCCGCGAACTGGCCGAACGCAACCTTGCGCTGCAGGCGACGCTCGACACGCTGTCCGAGGGCGTGTGCCTGTTCGACGCGCAGCGCCAGTTGCAGGCGTGGAACGAGGGCGTGCTGACGGTGCTGGCGCTGGTCGACGAAGGCTGGCGCATCGACACCCACGACGCCCTGACGCGCTGGTGCATCGAGCATCGCGGGCTCGACCGGCCTGAGGCGCTCGACTGGCGCGATGGCGGCGGTGCGCGCGTCGCGACGAACTGCACGATGGGCGCCGGTGACGCTCAGCGCCACTTCACTGTGCGTTCGGTGTCGCTCAAGAACGGGGGCATGGTCTTCACCTTCGACGACGTGACTGACCATGTGCAGTTCGAGCGTTCGCTTACGGAAACCGCCGAAACGCTGGAGCGCCGCGTGGCCGAGCGCACCGCCGAGCTGGTCGAGGTCAACCTGCAACTCGTCGACGCGAAGAACGAGGCGGAGACGGCGAACCGGTCGAAGACCAGCTTCATCGCTGCCGCCAGCCACGACCTGCTGCAACCGCTGAATGCCGCGCGGCTGTTCGTCTCTGCCATGGACGGCCACCCGATGCCGGAGCGCCCGCGCTCGCTGGTGAAGCAGGCTTCGACGGCGCTCGATTCGGTCGAGGACCTGCTGGAGGCGCTGTTCGAGATTTCGCGGCTGGATGCCGGCGCGATCCAGCCCGAGTTCGCGGACCTTTCGCTCGGCGCGATCCTGTCGGCGCTCAGGGTGGAGTTCGGGCCGCTGGCGCTGGCGGGCGGGCTTGACTTCACGGTGCCCGATACGCCGCTGTGGGTGCGTTCCGATCCGCGCCTGCTGCGCCGCGTGCTGCAGAACTTCGTCTCCAACGCGATCCGCTATACCGAGCAGGGCAGCGTCAACGTGGAGGTAGCACAGGACGACGGAGATGTTGTCGTCACCGTCCGCGACACCGGGCCGGGCATCGCCGAGGCCGACCGCGCCGAGATCTTCGAGGAGTTCCGCCGCGTCGGCAAGACGCAGAAGATCCCCGGCAAGGGCCTCGGCCTTGCCATCGTGCGGCGCGTCACGACGATGCTGGGCCACGCCATAGACCTCGACACTGCGCCGAGCCGCGGTGCCGCGTTCTCGATCCGCCTGCCGCGCGTGGAGGCGATGGCGGCGGTCGAGGAGGCGGGGCCTGCCGCCGCTCCCGCGCGGGCCGGTTCGGGCGGCATGGTGCTGGTGATCGACAACGATCCCGGCATCCTGTCGGGCATGGAGGCGCTGCTGGAGAACTGGGGGCTCGATGTCGTGACCGCCAACGATCCCTCCGATGCTGCGGCCATCGCGGCGCTGGAGCAGGGGCCGGCGATGCTGATCGTGGACTATCACCTTGACGATCGCCTGACCGGCGACCGCGCCGTCGCCATGCTGCGCGAGCGGGCGGGGCGGGTAATCCCGGCAATGGTCATCACCGCGGATCGCGGCCCGGAGACCAAGGCGCAGCTTGCGGGGCTGTCGCTGCCGGTGCTGAACAAGCCGGTGAAGCCAGCGCAATTGCGCGCGCTGCTGCGGCAGATGGATGTGCTGTAAGGTCGCGCAAGGCTGCGGGGGCTTCGACAGGCTCAGCCTGAGCGGGTTTCCAACCACTTCGTCATTGCGAGCGTAGCGAAGCAATCCAGCGACATACGCCTGCCGTGGATTGCTTCGCTACGCTCGCAATGACGATGGGAGGGACAAACCCCTACTCCGCTCCCCCTGAGCTTGTCGAAGGGTCATCCCAACCGCGCCAGCGTGTCCCGCCATTTATCCGGCAACGCCACCGGCCTGCGACTGTCGCGCCCGACGTAGACGTGGGTGAAGTGCCCCTCGGCCGCGGCATCGTCCTCGCCCTCGACGAATAGGCCGAGGTGGTAGGTGACGCTGCTGGTGCCGAGCCGCGCCACGGTCAGGCCGACTTCCAGCTTCTGCGGGAAATGCACGGATGCGGCGTAGCGGCAGCCGGTTTCCACGACCACGCCGATGGGGTCGCCCTCAGCGATGTCGAGCAGGCCCGCCTCGATCAGCCAGGTGTTCACGGCGGTGTCGAAGAAGGCGTAGTAGACCACGTTGTTGACGTGGCCGTAGACGTCGTTGTCGTGCCAGCGCGTGGTCACGGCAACGAAGGCGCGGTAGGCGGCGCGCGGGCGCAGGGGTTCTCGGCTCATCGCGGGCGGTGTTAGCGGCGGGCGGCGTCGGGCACCACCTCGTCAAAGGACCACCTTCGTCAAAGCACCATCGTCGTCATTGCGAGCGCAGCGAAGCAATCCATGGTCTGCTCACGCCGCTGGGTTGCTTCGCTGCGCTCGCAATGACGAACGGGTGGGAGATGCTCACCCCCGGAACCCGATCTTCCCCGCCATGATGACCGCCTGCGTGCGGCTGAATACGTTCATCTTCTGGAGAATGGCCGAGACGTGCGCCTTCACCGTCGTCATCGAGACGTCCAGTTCATAGGCGATCTGCTTGTTCAGCCGCCCTGCCACCAGATGGCCGAGCACCACGCGCTGCTGCGGGGTGAGGGTGTCGATGCGGGCACGGATCAGGTCTTCCTCGGCCGCCGCGCTTTCGTCGCCCGGAAGGTCGGGCATGTAGATCTCGCCCGAGAGCACCTGATGCAGCGCATCGACGATGGCGGAGCGTTTCAGCGACTTGGGCACGAAGCCCGCCGCGCCCGCCGCCAGCGCATCGCGCACCACGTTGCGGTCGGTCACGCCCGAAACCATTACCACCGGGGTGGCGGGGAACCGGTCCCGCACCGATTGCAGGCCCGAGAGGTGCGACACGTCGGGGATGTTGAGGTCGAGCAGGACGAGGTCGACGTCGCCTTCCTCGTCCAGCACCCGCAGCGCGGCCTCGAGGCTGTCCGCCTCCAGGATCGTGCAGGCGGGAAAGGCATCGTCGAAGATCGAGCGCAGGCCGTCGCGGACCAGCGAGTGGTCGTCGACGATCAGGACGCGATCGGGTCCGGTGAGATCCCCCATGCTGGCTTCCGTAACGGCCATTGTTTCCATCTGTCTATCCCGGGGACGGACGGCGCGCCAGCGGGAACCGGCGCGCCGTGCGGTTGCGTTATTTGGGCAGCTTGAACACCCAGAGCATGCCGCCCTGGCTGATTTCCTTGAAGGTCTTGGCGACTTCGCCGCCCCAGAGCGGCACTGCGCCGCCCCAGCCGGACATGACACCGACGTACTGTTCGCCGTCCTGTTCCCAGGTGATCGGCGATCCGACGACGCCCGATCCGGTCTGGAACTTCCACAGCTCCTGTCCGGTCTTGGCGTCGAACGCCTTGAGGTAGCCTTCGGGCGTGCCGGTGAAGACGAGGTTGCCGTGCGTGGTCAGCACGCCGCCCCACAGCGGGGCCTTGTTCTTGTATTCCCACACGATCTTGCCGGTCTTGGGGTCCATCGCACGCAGCGCGCCGATGTGGTCCTCGGCGATGGGCTTGATGGTGAACCCGGCGCCGAGGTAGGCCGCGCCCTTCTTGTAGGCGATCGGCTCGTTCCAGATGTCCATGCCCCAGTCGTTGGAGGGGACGTAGAACAGTTCGGTGTCCTTGGAGTACGCCATCGGCATCCAGTTCTTGCCGCCGAGGAACGACGGGCTGGAGAATACCGGCTTGCCCTTCTCGGTGCCGCTGGGCGCGCCGGGGCGGCCAGCCGGGATCACGTTGGGCTTGCCGGTCTTGGGGTTGATGCCGTCGGCCCAGGTGGTCTGCATGACGAAGCGGTTGGCGGAGATGAACTTGCCGTTGGTCCGGTCCAGCACGTAGAAGTAGCCGTTGCGGTCCGCCTTGGCGCCCAGCTTCATCGCCTTGCCCTTGATGGTGGCGTCGAAGGGGATGAACTCGTTCACGCCGTCGAAGTCCCAGCCGTCGTGCGGGGTGGTCTGGTAGTGCCACTTGATGACGCCGGTGTCGGCGTCGATGGCGAGCGTGGAGGAGGTGTAGAGGTTGTCGCCGGGGCGCAGGTGGCTGTTCCACGGGGCCGGGTTGCCGGTGCCGAAGTAGACCATGTTGGTGCCCGGATCGTAGGTGCCGCCGAGCCAGGTCGCGCCGCCGCCGGTCTTCCACAGGTCGCCCTGCCAAGTGGCGTTGAGCTTGCCGGTCATGCCGTTGGGCTGGCCGTTGAGGGTGCCGATGTGGCCCTCGATCACCGGGCGTTCCCAGATCAGCTCGCCGGTATCGACGTTGCGCGCCTGCACCGCGCCGACGATGCCGAATTCGCCGCCGGAGTTGCCGGTGATGACCTTGTCGCCGACGATGATCGGCGCGGCGGTGGCGGAGTAACCGGCCTGGTAGTCGCCGGTCTTCTTGTTCCAGATCACCTTGCCGGTGTTGCGGTTCAGCGCCACCAGATGCGCGTCGAGCGTGGCGAAGATCACCTTGTCGCCATGGATCGCCGCGCCGCGGTTGACGACGTCGCAGCAGGGCATGATGCCGTCGGGCAGGCGGGCGTTGTATTCCCACTTCTTCTCGCCGGTGCGCGCATCGAAGGCGAACAGGCGCGAGTACGATCCGGTGACGTAGATGGTGCCGTCATAGACCAGCGGCTGGGCTTCCTGCCCGCGCTGCTTCTCCCCGCCGAGCGAGGCGCCGTAGACCGGCAGCAGCTTCGCCACGTTGGAGGCGTTGATCTGGTCGAGCGAACTGAACCGCTGCTGCCACGGCCCCATGCCGTAAGTCAGCACGTCGCCTGGGGTGTCCGCGTCCTTGAGGAGATCCGCACTCGTCGGGCCGTCCGCTGCCGCGAGCGGGGCGGCCGCGATGCCGCCGGCCGCCATCAGGGCTGCGAGTATATGTGTGAAACGCCGCTTCATCCTGTCCCTCCGTTATGGGTATTCCGAAAGGGGGTGCGTGCTCGGGAATCTGCCCCCGAACCCCCATCGTCGGCCCGCAGCGTAGGACTGTGCGGGGTGCAGCAAAATTGCACCTTGGGAGGATGAAAATCCGTTCGTCATTGCGAGCGCAGCGAAGCAATCCGGCGTTGGCGCTTGACCATGGATTGCTTCGCTGCGCTCGCAATGACGAACGTGGGGAGCGAGTGACGAGGTGTTAATTCGAGGCGGTGGTGCGCCTCTCATATGGTCGCGGGATGAAGCGTGATTTCCAGCCTGCGGTTTACATCATGGCCAATCGGATCAACGGGACGATCTATGTGGGAGTAACCTCGAACTTGCGCGTTCGGGCTTGGCAGCACCGCGAAGGCGTGGCCGATGGGTTCACCAGCAGATACGGCTGCAAGATGCTGGTGTGGTTCGAATTGCACGCCACGATGGAGCACGCCATCCTGCGGGAGAAACAGATCAAGGGCGGCTCGCGAGCAAGGAAGCTGGCGTTGATCGAGGCGATGAACCCGGCGTGGCGAGATCTGTTCGACGATCTGGTTTTGTAGCCTCATCTGTCCGCGCGCCCCTCCTTCGTCATTGCGAGCGTAGCGAAGCAATCCACGGTCGGCCCACCACGCCGGATTGCTTCGCTACGCTCGCAATGACGAACGGGGGGTGTGGGAGCGCCCACCAAACCCCGGTTCGGGGGGCGCCGGTCGCAGTCGGCACCCCCGTCCCCCTCCGGAGCTTCAGGTCGTTTGCGAGGCCAGCGCGGGGCGCCATCCGACGCCGTATTTCGCGAAAGTCGCCTTCATGCGGCCGTCCTTGGCCATGGCGGCGAAGAGTTCCTCGATCGCGAAGCCGAGGTTACGGCTGTTTTCCTTCACCGCGATGCCGATGTCCCAGCCGGGGGAGAGCATCGCGGGGAGGAAGCCCTTGCGGTGCAGGATGCCCGCGTCGGGCGCGTCGTGCATGGCGGCTTCGATCTGCGCGGTGGTGGCGACGGCGGCGTCGGCCTCTCTGCGGCCCACGGCGCTGACCGCCTGATAGCCGGTCGGCAGGTGTACCACGTCCTTCGCGAGAGCACCGCCCGCATGGCCGAGCAGGTAGAAATCGGGGATCGAATCCAGCTCCGCCGCGATCCTGCGGCCCTTCCAGCGCACCGGCATCGCCTCGCAGTCCGTCGTCTCGCCGCAGGCCGCGCCGAAGCTCTCGCGGTAGTAGGGGGCGAGGAAGGTCACGTTGTCCTCCTGCGCCATCAACTGGCGGTCGAAGGGGACGTGCAGCATGACGTCGCAGGCCTGGAAGCCCAGCAGACCGCCACGCCAGACCACGTTGCGCAAGTCGTCCGAGAGCTCCTCGTCGGCGGTGAACAGCGCGATGTCGGCGCGCACGCCCAATGCCTCGGCGATGGCGCGGGCAAGGTCGGCGTCGATACCGGCGGGCTTGCCGTCCTGCTCCCACGACCACGGCCGGTTGTCGTTGTAGAGCCCGACGCGCAGCACGCCCAGCGCCTTCACCTTGTCCAGCGGCGCGGCCCACAGAGCGGCGGGCCGCAGGGCGGCAAGCGCGCCTGCGGCCGTCATGCTGCGCAGGAGGGACCGGCGGTCCACGCTGACGATCACTCGTCGGTGTGCTTGGATTCCAGCCAGGCGCGGATCGCCCAGCCGGCCTTCTGGCCCAGCACGTCGCCGAAGGGCGGCATGTAGACCTTGCCATCGTGGCTGGAGCCGTGGCGGAACCGCTCGACGAACCATTCGTCGCCCGAGGAGCCGAGTTCGAGGTAGCGCAGGTCCGGCGCGATGCCGCCCGAGATCGCGTCGAGGCCGTGGCAGCGGGCGCAGTTCTGGCCGTAGGCGGACTTGCCGATCTCCATGGCCTTGGCGTTGCCGGTATAGGGGTTCTCGGTCTTCCAGGCGTCGTTGCCGCCCTCGATGTCGGGCAGGGCCGTGGTGTCCACCGGCTGCGGCGTGA
This sequence comes from Novosphingobium kaempferiae, assembly GCF_021227995.1. NCBI lineage: Bacteria > Pseudomonadati > Pseudomonadota > Alphaproteobacteria > Sphingomonadales > Sphingomonadaceae > Novosphingobium > Novosphingobium kaempferiae. Next base: position 3,030,867 of record NZ_CP089301.1, on the reverse strand, counting down.
CGTCGCCGTGGGCGTAGAGGTTGGTGCCGATCGAAAGCGAGGCGATGGCGGCGGCAGCGACGAGGACCGCGCGGCCGGTTCGGATGGTCATGGTCAGGTATCCTCTGCGACTTTCGGGCGAGCCTTTGGTCGCCTTCGAACTTCCCCTGTTGGATAACCCTCGGCCCGCGCCGCCGACCAGTTGGCCAATGGTACAAGACCAAGGTCGCATTGCCGCAAGCCCGCGATGAAGCGTAACTTTGCGGGCATGATGGAGAGAAGCCTGAAGAGATGGGCGCTGGCGCTGTGTGCCGCGCCGCTGGCGCTGTATGTGGTGCCTGCTTTCGCGCAGGATGCCGATGGTTCAGCAACCCGTGCCTATGTGAGCAACGAGCGGTCCTCGACCGTGACGGTGGTCGATCTCGGCACCGGCAAGGCGGTGGCGCAGTGGCCGGTCGGCAAGCGTCCGCGCGGGATCTCGATGACGCGCGACGGGAAATACGTGCTGATCTGTGCCAGCGCCGACAACGCGGTGGAAGTGCGCGATCCGGCGACGGGCGCGCTGGTCGCCACGCTGCCCTCGGGCGCGGACCCGGAGCAGTTCTTCGCCTCGCACGATGGCAAGCTGCTCTATGCCGCGAACGAGGACGACGGCGCGGTGACGGCGATCGACCTTGCCGCTCGCAAGGTCGCCTGGCAGGTCAGCGTCGGCAAGGAGCCCGAAGGCATCGCCGAAAGCCCGGACGGCAAGTGGCTGCTCGTCACCAGTGAGGAGGACAACTCCGTCGCCTGGATCGATATCAGCACCCGCGCCGTCGCGCACGAGACCGAGACCGAGGCGCGCCCGCGCCATGTCGAGTTCACGCCCGACGGCAAACAGGTCTGGATCGCCGCGGAAGTGGGCGGCGTGGTCCATGTGGTGGATGTCGCCACGCAGGCGATCGTCCGGACCATCCAGTTCGCGCCGCCGGGCGCGCCGGACTACAAGGTCATGCCCTGCGGCATCCGCTTCACGCCGGACGGCAGGACGGCGGTGGTCGCGCTGGGGCGGGCGGACAGCGTGGCCGTGGTCGATGCAGCAGGCGGTTCGGTGCGCGGCTACGTCAAGGTGGGCGCGCGGCCGTGGCACCTCGCCATTCTGCCCGGCGGCACCAGCGCGCTCGTCGCCAACGGGGCGAGCGATGACCTTTCGATGGTGGACCTCGCGGCGCTGAAAGTGACGGCCACAGTGCCCGCGGGCGAGGGGCCGTGGGGCGTGGCGCTGGGGAGGTAGCCTGGTGCGTGCGGCGGGGGCTTGCCATGTCCTTGCTTTCCCCTTCGTCATTGCGAGCGTAGCGAAGCAATCCAGCGGCATCGCGCTACGCTGGATTGCTTCGCTACGCTCGCAATGACGAGGCAAAAAAGCCCGTCCTCCCAAAGTACAACTGCCCAAAGTCCAATACCCCGCCCCGCCGTCCGGCAGCATGTTCGCCCCCAGTCGCAGGAATAGACGACACACTACAAAGGGGGACGGATCCATGATCTCCAGGATCATACTGCGCGGCGGTGCCGCGCTTGGCGTACTGGCCATGGGCGCAGTGACACTAGGGGCACCGGCATATGCGGGCAGCAGCGAGGCGCTGCTGAAGCGGCTGCACGAGAAGGGCATTCTGAGCGACGAGGACTATAACGAGCTGCTCGCGCAGGAGCGTGCCGAAACCGCCGCGACGCCGCAGATCGCGACATCCTCCGCCGCCACCCCGACCGAACGGGCGCAGGGCACGCTCGACATGAGCCGCATGGTGCGCGTCAGCGAGACCGGCATCGGCATGGAAATCGGGCCGGCGACGATCAAGTTCAGCGGTTCGGTCAACGGCTTCTACGTCCACGACAATCCGGACACCCCCTCGGCCACCACGCAGGTCGTCGGCGGCGTCGCCAGCGTCGGCACGCGCAATTCCAGCGCGGTGCGCAACGGCCTGCTGCCGGGCTACCTGACGATCTCGGTATCGACGAAGCAGGAAGGCTGGGACGTCGGCGCGTTCTTCGGGATGTATCCCGGCATCAACTCCGCCGCGTGGGGTGCGCTGGGGGCCAACAACGGCGGGCAGCCGACCGCGCTGGCGACGGCGGGCATCGACTTTCGTCAGACCTACCTGACCTTCGGCAAGCCCAACATCGGTACCTTCAAGATCGGCCGCGACATCGGCCTGTTCGGGTCAGAGGCGATCCTCAACGACATCACGCTGCTGTCCTCGGGCACGCCCGGCGGCAACGTGGCTCCGGCCAACACGACGCTGGGCCGCATCGGCGTGGGCTACATCTACACCGACTTCCAGCCGCAGATCACCTACACCTCGCCGAGTTTCGGCGGCGTGCAGGCGTCGGTCGGGGTGTTCCAGCCGCTGTCCTCGCTGACCGGGCCCGACCAGCAGAACTCCTCGCCCGGCTTTCAGGGCAAGCTGACTTACGACGGCAAGTTCGGCGGCATCGGTGCGCGGGCATGGGTCGGCGGCGTAACGCAGCGGCACAACCAGGTGAACGGCGAGAGCTTCACCGGGCAGGGCCTCGACTTCGGCGGCAAGGTGACGGCGGGGCCGATCCAGGTGGTGGGCTACTACTACACCGCCAAGGGCCTCGGCACGACGGTGTTCGGGTTGCATGACAGCGACGGCTTCGGCAACCCGCGCAAGAGCGACGGCTTCTACGCGCAGGCTCTGGCCACCTTCGGCAAGATCTCGGTCGGCGGCAGCTACGGCGAAAGTTCGCTCAAGCATGCCAATGCTGCGGATGCCATCGCCAATCCGAACCTCGTGAAGACCAACTCCAGCTACGTCGGACAGGCCCGCTACAACCTGACCAGCTGGCTCACGCTGATCGGGGAATACATCCACTCCAAGGCCAGGGCCCATTCCGGCAACGAGGCGCAGAGCGACGCCATCGCGCTGGGCGGGATCCTGTTCTTCTGATGCGCAACCTTTCGTCATTGCGAGCGTAGCGAAGCAATCCGGCGCGGTCGATGCCGCCCTGGATTGCCGCGCGACCTGACGGTCGCTCGCAATGACGAAGGAATTGAACTCAACCACCCATCACCGGAGTCGCAGCCATGATGGACACACCCAGGTACAATGCCGCAGCACGCATGCTGCACTGGATCATCGCGGCGCTCATCGTCGCCAACCTTGCCAGCGGGCTGCTGCACGATGCGCTCGACGGCGTGGTGTCGGTCATGCCGGTCCACAAGGCGATGGGGCTGACCGTTCTGGTCCTCTCCATGCTGCGCCTCATGCTGCGGCTGACGTGGCGGGCGCCCGCTTATCCCGCCAGCATGAGCCGGGCCGAGATCGGCCTCGCCCACGCGGTCCATGCGGTGCTCTATCTCTTCATGATCGCGATGCCGGTGTCGGGGTGGATCATGTCCTCGGCGGGCAAGTATCCGCTGACGTGGTTCGGCCTGTTCGACTGGCCCAAGCTGGCGGTGGCGAAGGGCAGCACGCTCTACGAGGTGGGCCACGGCTTCCACGGCACCGGCGGCTGGCTGCTGCTGGCGCTGGTCGCGGGCCATGTCGGCGCGGCGCTGCGCCATCATTTCATGCTGCGGGACGGCGTGCTGCGCCGGATGCTTTGAGGAATGTCAGCCTGTTTCGTCATTGCGAGCGTAGCAATCCACCGCAGCGCCTGCCGCCGGATTGCCGCGGACCTTCGGTCCTCGCAATGACGAAAGGGGAAATAAAACGGCGAACGATCGCCAACAGGGGGAGGGCGCAGCATTGCGCCGACAAAGTATGCGAAAGACCAGCTACATCATCGCCGGCCTGCTGGCCTCGGCCTCGCCGGTATGGGCTGACGAAGCGCCGATCGTCGTCACCGCGCCGGGCGGATCGATCGACCTCGACGAAGCACGCGAGGTGGACCCGCAGGCGCTCGACATCGCGGGAAAGCGCGACCTCGCCCGCGCGCTGGAGCGGACCGTTCCGGGGCTGACACTGGCCGAATCGACCGGCAACCCATGGCAGGCGGCGCTGACGTGGCGCGGCTTCTCGGCCTCCGCGCTGCAGGGTGCGGAGCAGGGGCTGGCGGTCTACCTCGACGGGGTGCGCTTCAACCAGCCGTTCGGCGATGTGGTGCTGCTCGACGTGGTGCCCGAGGCCGCGCTGCGGGGCGCGCAGCTGAATGAGGCGAACCCGGTGCTCGGCCGCAATGCGCTGGCCGGATCGCTGCTGCTGACCACGCATGACGGCACCAGCCTGTCGGGCCTGCGGCTGCAGGGCGATCTGGACACGGTGGGCAGCGTCGGCGGCAGCGTGTCGCTGGGGTTGGGCGACAAGGCCGACAACCTGCTGGTCGTCGCCGAGGCCCGCCATGACGACGGCTGGCGCGTCGCTTCGCCCTCCACGCTCAAGCGGCTGTTCGCCAAGGGCCTGCACGATGCCGGGACATGGGGGCTGGAACTTCAGGCGCTCGCCGCCGACACCGACCTGACGGGCAACGGTGTCGCCCCGGTCGAACTGCTCGATGCGGACTGGAACGCGGTGTTCACCACGCCAGACGTCACCCACACGCGCTTCGCCCGCCTCGTCGCCGCGCCGTGGATCGCGGCGGGAGACACCGGCCGCGTGGAACTGCGCGCGCACTGGCAGACGCTGACCCGCCGCAGCGCCAATGGTGATCTTGCCGACTTCGGCGCCTGCGAGGATGATGCAGCAAACCTGTGCCTCGGCGATGACGACGAGTTCGAGGAACCGCTGCTGGCGAACGGCGCGCCCGTCGTCATCGACCCGGCGGTGGACGACTACGCCGTGTTCAACCGCGGGCGCGAGCGCACCCGCAGCGGCGGGGCGATGCTGCAATGGCTGGACGAGCGCGAGACGCAGAACGGCACCCGCCGCTTCGCCGTAGGCGCCAGCTGGGAACGCGCGCGCACCCGCTTCGTCGCCACCACCGAACTGGGCGAACTGGAGGAGGACCGCTCGGTCAAGGGGCTGGGCCTGCTGCTCACGTCCGAGGACGGCGGCATCACGCCGGTCGACGTCGTCACGCGCATGACCGACCTTGCCCTGTTCGCCAGCGCCGAAGTGCCGCTGACCCCGGCGCTGACGGTGGAGGCGGGCGCGCGCTGGTCGCGCACGCGGGTCACGCTGGACGACCGGCTGGGCGACGCGCTCGACGGCAGCCACAAGTTCAGCCGCCTCAATCCCTCGATCGAGTTCGACTACGCCCTGACCCCGCAGATCCACGCGACCGCCGGGTTCGCGCTCACCAGCCGCAACCCGACGCCCGCCGAACTGTCCTGCGCCGATCCTGAATCGCCGTGCACGCTGGCGAACTTCTTCATCGCCGACCCGCCGCTGAAGGCCATGACGGCGCAGAACTGGCACGCCGGGATTTCCGGGAACAGCGGCGGGCTTGCATGGCGGATCAACGGCTGGCGTTCGGACACGAAGAACGACATCCGCATGATCGCATCGGAAGTGCGCGGGCGGGCCTACTTCGCCAACCTCGGCGAAAGCCGGCGGCAGGGGATCGAGGCTTCGGCCGACTGGCAGCGCGGCGGCTGGCGGCTTTCGGCCAGCTATGCCCTGACCGACGCGAAATTCCGCGAGGATTTCGAGGTCTCCAGCCCCTCCAACCCCGAGGCGGACGAGGACGGCCTGGTCGCGGTCGCGCGTGGAGACCGCCTGCCCGGCGTGCCGCGTCATTCGGTCAATCTCTATGCCGGGCGCGCGGGCAAGGGCTGGGAACTCGGCCTCGCCATGCGCGCGCGTTCGGGGCAGGTCCTGCTGGGGGACGAAGGCAACGACAACGCCCGCACGCCCGCCTACGCCGTGTTCGACGCGATGGGCCGGGTCGAGGTCTTCCCCGGCGTCGAGCTGGCGGCGGAACTGCGCAACCTGTTCGACCGCCGCTACGTGACGATGGGCACGTTCTCCGAGATCGACGAGATCGATCTGGTCGAGGCGCCGGGAGCGGAAAACCCCCGCGCCTACGCCCCGGGCGCGCCGCGCAGGCTGACGGTTTCGGTAAGAGCGCGGTTTTAGAGGGGGGCTCGTCATCCAACCTTCGTCATTGCGAGCGTAGCGAAGCAATCCACGGTCGGCCTGCGACGATGGATTGCTTCGCTACGCTCGCAATGACGAAAGGGAGCTCATGATTTTCGTCGTCCCGGACTTGATCCGGGACCGCTGGCCGTGAACAGCCCACCCATCGGCAGGGCGCTTTGGCGAGAGGTCGCGCCTAAAGACGGCCACCGGTCCCGGGTCGAGCCCGGGACGACGTGGAAGCAACGATGTGCCCAGCGCGCGTCACAACTTCGGCAACAACCGCGCCTCCAGCCCCGGATAGAGGTGCGAGACGCTGCGCTGCAATTCGTACCGCACCGCCTTCAGTCCGGCGAACCGCTCGGGGATCGGCAGTTCCCCCGCCTCGGTCATGTCGAGCCCGTCGGCCACGGCCTGCGCCAGCGTATCCTCAAGCCAGTCGAGCCAGTCGCGGGTCTGCGCGATGGCGGAGCCGTCGCGGTCGAGCGGGCCATGCCCCGGCACCAGCGCGGTGTGCGGCACCGCCTTCAGCCGGTCGAGCGCCGCGCGCCACTTGGCAAGGTCGGCGTGCGGCGTCGACGGCGCGCGGTCGTGGAAGACGAGGTCGCCCGCGAGCAGCGTGCCGGTCCGCTCGTCCAGCAGAACGAGGTCGCCCGCCGAATGGCCCTGCATCGCGAAGAGGCGGAAGGCTCGTCCGCCGAACGAGGTCGCGCCTTCCGTGACATCACCCGTGGGCAGGACGACATGCGTGCCCTTCATCCAGTCCGACAGCAGGCGGTACATGGCATCGGAAAACCCCTCGCCATCGCGCTCCAGATCGGCGCGGGTGGCGGGCAGGGCGTGGACGATCGCGGGGTCGAAGGCGGCGGCGCCGAGCGCGTGGTCGGGGTGCAGGTGGCTGACGTAGACGCGGCCCACCGCCTTGCCCGTCACCTGCCGCGCCAGCGCGCCGAGCGCCCTGCCGTGGTCCAGCGAGACGCCGGGGTCGAACAGCACCGCGCCGTCGTCGGTGGACAGGATGGCGCTGTTGGCGATCATGCCGCCGTTCTCGAACAGGATCGGCGCATCGGCCCCGCGCACCATCCACACGCCCTCGGCGATGGGCTCGGCCCGGGGTGCATAGCTGCCGGCGAACGTCTCCGCCCGCAGCGCCACCGGACACGCCAGCGCGCCGGCAAGGACGCTGCGGCGAGTCAAGGTCATGGGCGTGAACGTCACCGGCTGGCGAGCGCGGCGCGGCCCGGCGTCACGGTGCCGGTGAACTCGAGGCCCGACGTGTCGCGGGCGGTGACGGAGAGGGGGCCTTTCGCGCTCTCGACGATGAACGTGAAGGCGGGATCCTCGGCCACCGATCCGAACACTTCGAGGGTGGCGAGGGGCGTTCCGGTGGCGGACGAGACGGTGAGCCGCTCGATGTTGTAGGCGGGGATGTTCTCGACCAGCCCGGTGTCCATCGGGTGGCGCACGGTCACTCTCAGGCGCGTCTCGGTGCCGTTCAGTGCCCATGCCGCGCCGTGCATTTCGCCGAGGTGATCGGCCCAGTCGCCCTTCACCCGGCTGACCGGCGGAGCGGAGCAGCCACCGCCCGCCGCGTCGATCCAGGCCCCGGAAACGTGCCAGATTCCGTCGCTGGTGAGCACTGCCGCGCGCACCGGCGTGCGCTGGTCCAGCTTGATCCGCGTCGCCAGAAACGGCGCGGCGGCGCTGGGCGCGTAGTCCACCGCGACGGGGATCGGATTGAGGTCCGCGAACAGCAGGATGCGCCGGACTCCGGCGATTCTCCGGGCATCGACGGTGACGGGAAACACCCGCTGGTTCTCGGCGATCTGTGGGATTTCGAGCCTGACCGCCGGGTCGAAGCGCACCGGCGCATCGCCGAACAGCCGCTCGGCATGATATGCCCACATCGGCGATTTCAGCGGGTCGGGCGGCAGCGCCTCGCGCGCGGAAACCGCCGGGGAAAGCGCGGCAAGGGGCGCGAGGAGGGCGAGCAGGATCTTCTTGCGGATCATACCAAGGGCCAATGTAGTCCGCCCGCATCCCGCGCCATATTGGACCTTGGGATGAGGCTGGAAAGGCAGCGGAAATGGCGCAAATCTGCCGCAGAACGACGCTCGGCTGGCTGCTGGCGTGGCTCTGCGCGCCCTCAGCCCATGCCGCCGGAGACGACTTCGATGCGGCCGGATATCGCGCCCGCCGCTACCGCGCTCCGGTGGATCGGGTGCCATCTCCCGCCCGCCGCATCGCCCTGACCGACGCGCTGAAGCTGACGCCCGGCCGCGATGCGCTGTTCCTCGACGTGCTGCCGGTGGAGGCGGGCCGCCGCGATCCCGCGACCGGGCAATGGACGCTGAGCGAGGCGCACCAGACGATCTCCGGCGCGCTGTGGCACCCGGAAACCGGCCGCAGTCCGGTCGATCCGCTGCTGTGGCAGGGGCTGCTGGCGGAAGTGGCCAAGGCGCATCTGCCGGTGGTGACGTTCTGCCGCACCGACTGCTGGATGGGCTGGAACGCCGCGCGACGGCTGGCCAGAGGCGGTGTCGCGCACGTCCGCTGGCTCGCCGAGGGGATCGAGGGCTGGCACGGCGCGGGCCGCGAACTGGTCGATGCGGAGCCGGTGGTGATCGCTGCACCCTAAGTCGTCATTGCGAGCGGAGCGAAGCAATCCGGCGTTGCGCGATGCCGCTGGATTGCTTCGCTCCGCTCGCAATGACGACAGGAAATGAAAACCCGCCCGCCGCTCTAAAGCGACGGACCGGGCGCTTGAGAGAGGATGAACTCAGCGCTGCTTCTTGAGGTAGTCGATAATTTCCTTGCGCTTGGCGGCGTCCTTCATGCCGGGGAAACTCATCTTGTTGCCGGGCACCAGCGTGCGCGGGTTCTCCAGCCACTTGTCGAGCGTCTTCTCGTCCAGCGTCAGGCCGGACTTCTTCACCGCGTCGGAGAAGGCGAAGCTGCCCTGGCCCATCTTGTGCCCGAACGTGCCGTAGAGGTTGGGCCCGAGCTTGTTCGGCGCGCCCTTGGCGACGTTGTGGCACACCGCGCAACGCGCGAAGGAGGTGGGTGCGGGCGGTGCTGCAGGCGCGGCTTCGGCGGAGGCGACCAGTCCCTGCTGCCCGCCCGCCCAGGCCGCCAGTATCAGCGCGGCGGCTCCGAGGGCCAGTCCCGCGCGTTTCCGGCCGATGGTCATGTCGTATTCTCCCGTGATTCCTGTCTTGGCCATCGGTTTGGCATGGGGGTGCCGGGGGCGGATATTGGACTTTGGTCCGCACCGGCCTGCTGCATGATACCAAGAGGTACTTGCCTGCCTTCGACCCGGAGTCGCAGTCTGGGGCAGAGCTTGAGGAGGACCGGGGACTTGCTGAACGAGCACGAACTTCGCCGTGTGGTGGTGAGCGAGATGCATTTGCGGCGCTGGCCGCAGATCTGTGCGCCGGCATCGATCATCCAGTTCGTGCGCGTCCTCGATCCGGCCGACCGGGAGGAGGAGATGGCGGCTATGTGCGCGATCCCCTCGGTCGGGCCGAGCGTGCCGTTTCCGTCGGAGAACCTGCCGCGCCATCTCAGTGGCAATCTCGCGCCGGGGCTGGCCTTTACATGGGAGCGGCAGAGCGAGGCGAGCACGACGACGCTGTTCGTGACCGGCAACGGCTCCCCGGCGCTGACCGATGCGCTGGCCTGGGCGGGCAGCCTGCCGGGCAAGGTGATCCGCGCCTCGCGCCTGCAACTGGTGGAGGACGAGGCGGCGGCGCTGGCGCTGCTTCCCGGGCTCGGCTTTGCGCCGGACGATATGGTGACATGCTATATCGGCGACCACCCTGACGAGGCGCGGGCGCGGGTGTGGTCCGACTTCCAGTTGCGCGAGGACGGGTTCGGCGTCGCGCTCATCGCCGCATGCGGCATGGCGCCGGGGCCGTTCTCCCGCACGCTGCAGCGGCTTCAGGAACTCGGCAACTACCGCAATCTGGCGCTGCTGGGCCTGCCGGTGGCGCGCGACGGGTGGCGCGCGCTCGACCGGGTGGAGGAGATGCTGGCAGAGGTGAACCACGCCGTCGCCCGGCCCGACATTACCGACGACGAACTGCTGGAGAAGGTCATGCACCTCTCGATGGAGCAGGTGGCGCAGGCGAGCGCGGCGGACTTCCGCATGAACGCGACGCAGGCCTATGCGACGATCGTGGAGGAGCGGCTGGCCGAACTGCATATAGTGCCGGTGCCGGGTTGCCTGTCGCTGGCCGACTTCACGCAGCGCCGCTTTCTGCCTGCCGTGCGCACCTGCGCCGCGCACAGCCGCCGCGCGGAACTATTGTCGCAGCGCACCGCGCAAGTGCTGACGCTGCTGCGGACCCGAATCGATACGCGGATCGAGAACCAGAACGGCTGCCTCCTCGCGTCCATGGAGCGCAACGCCTCGCGCCAGTTGCGCCTGCAGCAATTGGTGGAGGGGCTCTCGGTCGTGGCGGTGAGCTATTACGCGCTCGGCCTGATCGGCAAAGTGCTGGAGGGCGTGGAGGAGGCGGTGCCGCAGGTACACGCCCATTTCACCGCCGCGCTGCTGGCTCCGGTGGTGGTTCTGGGCGTCTGGTTCGGGCTCCACCACATGAAACGCCGCATTCTGGGGGCGGAGGAAGGAAAATGACGCGGAGCGAAAATAATCTTCACGAGCCGCTTGCAGGGTCCGAATCTCTTTGCTAGTGGCGCGCTCCTGCCCCGGGGAGGATGCAAATCCACCCCATCTGGTTTAGCGGTCGTGGCGGAATTGGTAGACGCGCAACGTTGAGGTCGTTGTGGGCGAAAGCCCGTGGAAGTTCGAGTCTTCTCGACCGCACCAGGCAGATTTTCTGAAAACGAAATGATCTTTGCCTTCGGGCTCCCCCGTTCGCGGCAAGTGCTGCGTGCGGCTATTTGTGCTTTCAGTGCGAAGCCAGCAGGCTTGGCAGCAGCGGCGTGAACTGGTCGGCCACCCACGCGCCCAGCGGATGCTCCTCGGCCAGCGCCTTTCGCCGCAGCATCACGATTCGCCGCCGGATCGCGGGCTGGACGAGCGACACCAGCGATACCTGTTCGGGCGCGAAACGGCGGGTGTAGAGGCGCGGCATGACGCCCACCGCGAGTCCCCCCGCGATGATGCCGAACAGCGAATCGGTCTGATCCACCTGATAGCGCGAAGAGGGCTCCAGATTGTGCTGGCGCATCGCCGCGCGGCTGAGGTCGCCGATGCTGCCGCCTGCGAAGTGAACGATCTCCTGACCCTCCAGCCGGCTCCACAGGAGGCTGTCCACGCCGTCGAGCGCATGGCCGACGGGGACGACCAGCAGCATCTCGTCCTCCACCAGCAGGTCCGCGAGCAGGCCATCCTCCACGCGCCCGCAGACGCATATGGCGAGGTCGATCCGGCCCCGGTGCAGGTCGGCTATGAGTTCGTCGCTCTTGCCGTCGGCGAGGTGAAGGCTGACCCCGGCGGCGTCCTGATCGAGCGTCGCCATGGCCCGCGCGATGGCGGGGAAGGTGGAGGGGATGGCACCGATGCGGATGGTGGTCCGCCCCCGATGCGCCGCCTCGCCCATGTCGCGGAAGGCATTGTCGGCGGTGGTCAGCAGGCGCTGGGCGTGGGGGAGGAACGACAGACCCGCGCTGGTCAGGGTGACGCGGTGGGTGGTCCGGTCGAACAGCCTGAGGCCCATCAGTGTTTCGACCTGCCGGATCGCGCTGCTGAGCGCGGGCTGCGAGATCGCCATTTTTTCCGCCGCGCGGCTGAAGTTGCCGGATTCGGCAAGCGCCACGAAAAAGCGCACCTGCCTCAAGGAGATAGCCTGCAACTGCAACGTCTGATCCTTCACCGGGAGGTGCTGCTATAAACTCAGGCTATAAAAAGATAAAGATAATCCATTTCCTTTCGAGCACGCGGGTCGGTAGGCAGGCCGCAATTCATCCCGCTCACGAAAACTACAGAGGCGGGTCGCAGGAACCCATAAAGTCGGGCGATATAGCCGCAAAGGCGATCGACCCGGGAACAAGAGAAGTTCGGGAAGAGGGCCGGTCTTGGCGCTCGTTCACCACAGGGGGGTTCCATAATGCTGCCTAACGATTCAACCGCATTCCGTGCGTTGCGCATGGGTGCGCGCACTTCGGCGCTGCTCGGCGCGGTCTCTCTTTCGGCGCTGCTGCTGGCCGGCAATGCCCAGGCACAGGCTGCCGATGACGCCGGCGAAGACAACGCCATCATGGTCACCGGATCGCGCATCCGCACGCCCGACGCGGACAGCGTCAGCCCGGTCTCGACCGTCGGCGGCGCGGAACTGCAACTGCGCGGCTCGACCCGCGTGGAAGACCTCATCAACACGCTGCCGCAGGCCTTCGCCGATCAGGGCGGCGGCAACCGCGGCGGCACCGTGGGCGCCAGCGGCACCGCGACGATCAATCTGCGCAACCTCGGCAACCAGCGCACCCTCGTGCTGATCGACGGCCGCCGCCTGATGCAGGGCGATCCCGCCCGCTCGGCCGCGCAGGCCGCCGACATCAACAACGTCCCCGCCGCCCTGATCCAGCGCATCGACATCGTCACCGGCGGCGCCTCGGCGGTCTACGGTTCGGACGCGCTGGCGGGCGTCGTCAACTTCGTCATGAAGCGCGACTTCGACGGCATCCAGCTCGACGGCAACATCGGCCTGTTCAGCCATGACAACAACAACCGCCGCGCGCAGGCGATCGCGGCTGCGGCCAACCAGCAGTTCCCGACCGGCGACACGCTGGACGGCGGCCAGCAGACCGTCTCGCTGACCTTCGGCAAGAACTTCGACGGCGGCCGCGGCAACGTGACCGGCTATGTCGGCTACCGCAATATCGAGGGCGTAGCGGGCACCCGCCGCGACTTCACGACCTGCAACCTCACGGCGGCGGCGTCGGGCTATGCCTGCTCGCTCTCCTCCGCGACGTATCCGGTGCAGTTCCAGCTGACCAACCCGACCACGGGCGCGGTGCGCGGCAGCTACACGCTGGATTCGACGACCGGCAATTCGCTGCGCCGCTACACTTCGGCGGACGGGTTCAACAACGGCAACACCTACGACGTCCAGGCCCCGGACAAGCGCATCAACGCGGACCTCTTCGCCCACTACGAACTGTCCGACGCCGTCGATCTATACGGCGAGTTCATGTTCATGCGCGACAAGGCGGACATCCGCATCTCGCCGACCGCCGTGTTCTCGGTGTCGCAGAGCGTCAGCTGCTCCAACCCGTTCCTCTCGGCTTCCGAGCGCGACCTGATCTGCACCTCGGTCGGCCTTGGCCCGACGCAGAACGCCAACGTCATCGTCTCGCAGCGCAATGCGCTGGGCGGCTCGCGCCATGACTACACCACGCACACCAGCTACCGCGGCGTGCTGGGTGCGCGCGGCGAGTTCGCGCCGGGCTGGCGCTACGACGCCTATGGCCAGTACGGTCGCACCGACTACACCTCGGTGCTGACCAACGACTACTCGCTGACCAAGTTCGCCCGCTCGCTGCGCGCGACGACCGATGCCAGCGGCAACATCGTGTGCGAATCCGCGCTCAACGGCACCGATCCGTCGTGCGTGCCGCTCAACCTCTTCGCGGTGAACGGCATCACGCCAGAGGCGCTGAACTACATCCAGAACACCGTGCGCCGTAAGGGCTACACCGAGGAGAAGATCCTCAGCGGCTCGATCACCGGCGACCTCGGCGTGACCAGCCCCTTCGCGACGCACTCGATCGGCATTGCGCTGGGCGCGGAGTACCGCAAGGAAACGATCAGCTTCCAGCCCGACAGCTTCTACAGCAGCCGCGACGTGGCCGGAAACTCGGGCGGCGAGTTCCCGATCTCGGGCTCGTTCGACGTGAAGGAAGTCTTCGGCGAAATCCGCGTTCCGCTGGTGGAGAACCGTCCGTTCTTCCAGGATCTCGCGCTCGAGGGCGGCTTCCGCTACTCGGACTACAGCACGGCGGGCACCACCTGGGCGTTCAAGGCGGGCGGCGACTGGTCGCCGATGCGTGGGCTGCGCCTGCGCGCCAGTTTCCAGCGCGCGGTGCGTGCGCCGAACCTGGTCGAGCTGTTCGGCCCGGTCCGCAGCTCGCCCACGCCGATCTCCGACCCGTGCGAGGGCACCGCGCCGCGCGCCACCTTCGCGCAGTGCGCGCTGACCGGCGTGACGCAGGCGCAGTACGGCACGATCGCTCCGGCGGCGGGCCAGCAGTCGGCCACCCGCGTCGGCGGCAACCCGAACCTCGATCCCGAGACCTCGAACACGATCAGCTTCGGCGGCCAGTATACCCCGGCCTTCCTGCCGGGTGTGACCTTCACCGCCGACTACTTCGACATCAAGGTCAACAAGCTGATCGCCACGGTCCCCGCCGCGATCACGCTCAACCAGTGCATCGCCACCGGCGACTTCTGCGACCAGATCGAGCGTAACCCGGCTACCGGATCGCTGGTGACGGGCGGCTTCATCAACGCCACTTACGTCAACTCGGGCTACCTCAAGACCTCGGGCATCGACTTCTCGGTGAGCGGCAAGCAGGATCTCGCCGACGTATTCGGCGGCGATCCGGGCACGGTGAGCCTCAACTTCGCGGGCACGCGCACCTTCCGCTACGAGACGCAGGTGCTGCCGGGCGCCGATCCGTACAGCTGCGACGGCTACTTCGGCACGACCTGCGGCCAGCCCCTGCCGCACTGGCGCCACCGCCTGCTGGCGACGTGGACTTCGCCGGGCGGGGTCAGCCTGTCGGCCACCTGGCGCTACATCGGTTCCACGAAGAACGACAAGTCGAGCGACGACACCTTCCTGACGGGCACCTACCAGCCCTACGACGCGAAGATGAAGGCGATGAACTACTTCGACTTCGCCGCCTCGATCGACGTGACCGAAGCCTATACGCTGCGCTTCGGCGTCAACAACGCGTTCGACAGGGATCCGCCGATCACCGCCTCGACCGGTGGCCAGACCGCGAACACCGCGTTCTTCGGCGGCATGTACGACGCGCTTGGCCGCTACATGTTCGCAGGCGTAACTGCCCGCTTCTGATGACGGGCGGCGAGACCCCGGAGTACCGAGGGGTCTCGCCGCCGCCTTACGAAAGGCCGAAGCCATGAAACTGCGCAAGGCATTGGGCGTGATCGTCGCGGTGGCCGGGCTGGCGATGACGCCCCCGGCGCTGGCGGATGCGCCTGCGAAGAATGTTCCGGCGAAAAGCGCCGGCGCCGAGAAGGTCCGCATCTTCTTCGACAACGACTTCCTCGGCCCCGGGCAGAGTAACATCCAGTCGATGATCCCGCTGCTGCGCGACGAGCGCGTGAAGCTGGAGGGCGTCGGCGTCGTCACCGGGGATGCCTGGCGCGACGAGGAAGTGCAGCATCTGCTGCGCTTCCTTGAGATCGCCGGCCGGCCCGAAGTGAAGGTCTATCCCGGTGCGGAAATGCCGATCATGCGCAACCAGGCCGAGATGGCGAACTGGGAAGCGCGCTACGGCAGGATCCCGTTCAAGGGTGCGTGGAGCACGCCTCGCCCGGGCCGCACCTACCACCCCGAGGATCCGGCGCTGATCCCGCCGATGCCGGAAGGCCAGCCCCGCCTCAAGGCGCAGGACGAGAGCGCGGTCATGGCGCTGATCCGCACGGTGCGCGCCAACCCCGGCCAGATCACGGTCGTTTCCGCCGGACCGCTGACCAACATCGCGCTCGCCCTGCGCATCGCGCCGGACCTGCCGCTGCTGGCGAAGGAACTGGTGATGGAAGCGGGCAAGGTGGACACCGGCTTCGCCCGGGCCACCGGCAACACCGACTATTCCACCGACTTCAACTTCCTGTTCGACCCGGAGGCGGCGCATATCGTGCTGACTGCGCCGTGGAAGAAGATCACCGCCGTCGGCAACGTCACCGCCGCCGCCAAGGCGACGCAGGAACTGGCCGACCGCATCGCCGCGCCGGGCAAGCCGGTGGGCACCTACTTCAAGACTTACGCGCGCATCGGCCAGCCGCTGTGGGACGAGATCACCGTCGCCGTCGCCATCGACCGCTCGCTGGTGACCGACGAACTCGTCGCCCGGCTCGACGTCGATACGCTGCCGGGGCCGAGCTACGGGCAGTCGCTGATCTGGAAGGCGGAGATGGCCCCCGCCAAGGGCACGCGCGATGTCCACATCGTGCGCGGCATCGATGTCGAGCGGTTCTTGGCGACCTTCACGAAGCAGGCGCAGCAGTGAGCGGCATCGCCACGTATCTGGACCGCCGCTTCCGCGTCGCCGAGCGGGGATCGACGATCCCGCGCGAGGCGATGGCAGGGCTGACCAGCTTCCTCGCCGCCGCCTACCTGATCGTCGTCATCCCCTCGCTGCTGTCCTCGGGCGGCATGGACCGGGGCGCGGCGACGACGGCGGCGATCATCCTGATGGGCTGCGGCTGCCTTGCCATGGGGTTCTACGCGAACCTGCCCTTCATCGTCGGCCCCGGCATCGGCGGCTCGGTGATCCTGGGCGTGACGCTGGCGCAGGTGGAGCAGGTGCCGTGGCAGACCGGCCTCGGCATCGCGGCGGCATCGGGCGTGATCTTCCTCGCCCTGACGCTGACCGGCGCGCGCGAACTGGTCGTGAAGATGATCCCGCCGCAGATCAAGCTGGGGCTGGGGGCATCCATCGGCCTGTTCATCGCCATGCTCGGCTGCCGTGACGCGGGAATGGTGTCGGTCAACGCGAAGTCGAGCGCGCTGGCGCTGGGCGACTTCAGCCAGCCCGGCCCCATCGTGGCGCTGATCGGCCTCGGCGTCGCGGTCGCGTTGCAGGCGCGGCGGATTCCGGGCGCGGTGCTGGCGGGGATCGCCGCCGCCGCGCTCGCGGGTATACCGCTTGGCCTGACGACGCCCTCGGGCGCGGTCTCGCTGCCGCACTCGCTGGCACCGGTGGCGATGAAGGTGGACCTGCTCTCGGCCCTCTCCATCGCGGCGCTGCCCTACATGTTCGCGTTCTTCGCGGGCGAGTTCTTCTCGACGCTCGGCACCACGCTGGCGATCGGCGCGAAGGCTGGCCTTACCGACGATGACGGCAACCTGCCGGGCATCGAGCGGCCCTTCCTCGTCGACTCGCTCGCCGCCTCGCTCGGGCCGCTGATCGGCATTCCGGCGGGCACCGCGCTCGTCGAATCCGCTGCGGGCGTGGAAGCGGGCGGGCGCACCGGCCTGACCCCTATCGCGGCGGGCGCGCTGGTGTTCTGCACGCTGCTGTTCCTGCCGCTGGCGATGGCGATCCCCAAGCAGGCCACGGCGCCCGCGCTGATCCTCATCGGCATCTCGATGCTCGGCACCATCCGTCACGCGAAGGGCGACGACATCGTCGATCTGCTGCCCGCGATGGCGATGATCCTGCTCACGCTCATCTCCAACAGCTTCGGCACCGGCATCGCCGGCGGCCTGCTGGCTCATGTCATCGTCCAGTTGCTGGCTGGCCGGATCGCGCAGGTTCCCAAGGGCCTGCTGATCCTCGCCGTGCCGCTTGGATACTACTTCTACGTCGCCTCTACAGGCCACTGACGCACGGTTTTCCCATGTCCCCCGAACGCATGAATTCCATCGGCAACGTGCCGGTGTCCCCCATCGGCAGGTCGATCACGCAGGCGCAGGCCGCCTTCTTCGCGGCGCTGCCCAAGGTGGAACTGCACTGCCACCTGCTCGGCGCCATCCGCCGCGAGACTTTCACCGACCTCGTGCGCAAGCGGCAGGCGCCGATCACCGATGCCGAGATCGCCAGCTTCTACGAGCGCGGCAGCAAGCCGGTCGGCGTGCTGCGCGTGCTGCGCGCGCTGGAAGCACACCTGCTGCTGGAGCCGGAGGACTTCCGGCGCATCACTTACGAATACCTCGAAGACGCCTCCATCGAGAGCGTGGAGCACGCGGAGTTCTTCTGGAACCCCACCGCCACCATGCGCGACGCGGGCCTGCCCTATCGCGAGGCGCAGGCGGGCATCGTCGCGGGCATCCGCGAGGCGGCGGCGGACTTCGGCATCAGCGCGCTGCTGGTCCCCGCCATTGACCGCGAGGCGGAAGCCTCCGAAGCGCTGGAGATGGTCGAGCAGGTCGTCGCCCACCGCAATCCCCTGGTCGCGGGCATCGGCATCGATTACCGCGAGAACGACCGTCCGCCCGAGATGTTCGCCGAAGCCTACGCGCTGGCGCGCCGCAACGGCCTCAAGGCCACCGCGCACGCGGGTGAGTTCGGGATGCCGTGGAACAATGTCGCCACGGCGGTGGACGTGCTGGGCGTGGATCGCATCGACCACGGCTACACCATCGTCGACAACCCCGAACTTGCGGCGCGCTATGCCGAGCGCGGGATCATGTTCACCATCGTGCCGACCAACAGCTACTACTTGCGCACGCTGAGCGAGGATCGCTGGGCGCTGGACCACCCGATCCGCCGCATGGCCGAGCTGGGTCTGGCGATGCATCCCAACACCGACGACCCGACGCTGCACCACGTCACTCCGGCGGGCGCGTGGCAGCTCATGGTCAGCCACCTCGGCTTCGAGCTGGCCGACCTGCGCGCGATGATGCTGCACGGGATCGAAGGGAGCTGGGCGGACGAGGACAGCAAGGCGCGCTGGCGCGCCGAATGGCCCGGCCGCTTCGACGCGCTGGTGGACATCGCCCGGTGGTGATCGGAGCCACCGGCACGGTCGTCAGGCTGAGCCGGGAGGCAGCTGCCGCGATACCCGAAGCCACGCGCGAGATGGCGCGGCTGTGCATGCTCGACTGGTTCGGGCTGGGGCTGGCGGGCATGGCGGAGCCGGTCTCGACACTGCTGCTCGCCGGGGCGCGGGCGGAAGGTGCCGCGCCCGCCGCGACGATCTTCGGCGCGGGCCGCCGGTTCAGCGCGCGTCAGGCCGCGCTGGTCAACGGCGTCGCGGGCCATGCGCTCGACTACGACGACGTCAGCCTTGCGATGAACGTCCATCCGACCGCCGTGCTGATGCCGGGCATCTTCGCGCTGGCCGAGCAGCGCCGCCTGCCCGGTGCGCGGCTCGTCGATGCCTTCGTCGCGGGTTACGAGGCGGCGGGGATGATCGGGCGGATGATGGCGCGCAGCCACTACGCGCGCGGCTTCCATGCGACCGGCACCATCGGCGCGCTGGGCGCGGCGGTCGCCTGCGCGCACCTGATCGGTCTGGACGAGGAGGCGACTGCGCGCGCCATCGGCCTTGCCGCTTCGCAGGCGGCGGGGCTCAAGGCGCAGTTCGGGACTATGGCCAAGCCGCTCCACGCGGGCCGGGCTGCGGAGGCGGGCCTGCTCGCCGCGCTCTGGGCGGAAGCGGGCATGACCGCGCGGACCGATATCCTCGAAGCGCGGCAGGGCTTTGCCGATACCCAGTCGGCCGGGCTTGGCGCGGAGCCGACGCTGGACGGCTACGAGCTGGACCGCAACCTGTTCAAGTTCCACGCCGCCTGCTTCGGCACGCACGGCACGCTGGAGGCGGTCGGTCGGCTGCGGCAGGTGGGCTTGCGGCCCGAGGACGTGGAGAAGATCACCCTGAAGGTGGACGCCGGGCTCGACCGGATGTGCAACATCGCCGAGCCGCGCACCGGCCTTGCCGTGAAGTTCAGCCTGCGCTTCAACGCCGCGCTGGCGCTCCACGGCTTCGCCACCGCGGATATCGCGACTTATGCGGACAGCCTTGCGGACAATGCGGACCTCGCGCGGACGGCGGCGCAGGTCGAAGTCGAACTCGCGCCTGAAGGCTGGCCCGAAGACCTCACTGAAGTCACCGTGATGCGCCGGGACGGGATAGTGCTGACCGAGCGGCACGACACTTCGGTCCGGACCGAGGACATGGCCACCCTGCGCACGCGGATCGAGGCGAAATACCACGCACTCGCTGCGCCGGTGATCGGGCCGGAGGCGGCGTGGACGCTCGCGGCGGCGGTGACGGACGTCGATGCGCTGGCGGATGTCGCCGAACTGGCTACTGCATCATCGCCTGCTGCTCGAAGCTGACCATGTTGCGCGAGGTGGCCCACATGGCCGCCTGCGTGCGGTTGGTCACGTTGAGCTTGCGCAGGATCGCCTTGACGTGGACCTTCACGGTGGCTTCCGTGACGTCGAGCTTGCGGGCGATGCGCTTGTTCGAATAACCCGCCATCAGGCAGCACAGCACGTCATGCTCACGCTGGGACAGGTTGGAGCGCCCGTCCGCCGCATCATGCTGTACCACCGGAGCCTGAATGCGCAGGTCGTCGCGCCGGAGCACATCGGCCACGTCCGGCGGCATGATCCGGTGGCCGAGCGCAGCCAACTGCAGCAGCGCGATCAGCGTGTTGCAGGGCATGTCCTTCACCGCATAGCCCTGCGCGCCATGATCGAAGCAGCTGAGCATGGAGGAGAGGTCGAACTTCTCCGCCAGCACCAGCGCCCGCGAATGCTCGCGATTGCCGAGGACGCGCAGCGAGGTGATCTGGTCATCGAGGCTGGGCACGTCGACGAGGACGAGGTGATCGTTCCCGGCTGGCAGGTCAGGCAGGTCTTCCACGCAGGAAGAGGCCGAAACCACGTCGATACCGCCGTCCGAGACGATGCGCTTGAGCCCTTCCCGCGAAATCACGCTGGGGCTGATGATGGAGACTGAAATTCCCAACGGTCGACCTCCGCAAGTGTCCTCCGGAGTGCGGCAGCGCAAACCTCCGGATCGCTGTTAGTAACCGACCTTTCGGGGTCGAATGCCGCTGAACCGCGTCAGAAGGCGCGGGTACGCAGCAGCATCAACGGCAAGGCATCCTCATATTTTCTTCTTGTCGATTCGTTCCGGACCGCGTTGTCTTTGCGATGATCATCCGAAACGGAACTAATATGTTTTTACATACGTGAGAAATTTTTGGCTGTGCATGGTGCTTTTTCAGCATGCAGTTCCATAATGGGGTTGAGCGGACTTTCCCATCGGATGAATCGAGCCCGCCCATCCATTTTCAAAGCAGGGATTCCCTCACGGTGATCGTATCGCCCGGCATGATGATGAGGCCGGGGTCGCCCAGCGGCACCTTGCGTCCGCCGCCCCAGACCTTGCGCTGCACGACGACATCGCCCTTGTTGGCGCGCGCGGTGAAGCCGCCGGCCTTGGCGATCGCCTGCAGAAGCGAGATTTCGCCCGCGTAGGTATATTCGCCCGGCTTGTTGACCTCCCCCAGAATGTAGAAGGGGCGATAGGCCAGCACGTCTACCGCGACGCGCGGGTTGAGGACGTAGCCGCCCTGGCTCAGCTTGGCGGCGACGGCGTCGGCCATCTGCTGCGGACTGGTGTTGGCCGCCGTGACGTCCGCGATCAGCGGCATCGTCACCGAACCGCTGGCGCCCACTTCGTATTCGCCGGTGAGGCTGGGCTCGTCATAGACGGTGACGCGAAGCTTGTCGCCGGGCTGGAGGCGCAGGGCCTCGGGCGCGCGGGTGTTGGCTTCGGAGACGCTGACGCCGGGATAATCCTGCGTCGCGCAGCCGGGCAACAGGGCCAGCGAAAGGACGCCGCATGCTGCGATGCACGCGCGGCGGGCGATGGCGGGAACGGACGCCGAGACCGGCCTGTCGCCCCCAAGACTATGCGTTGATCGGATCAAGTTACCCTCCTGGTGAGACGCCGGAACCGATGCTCCAAGGCATGCAGCGATCCTATTCATGTACAATTTGAGCACCATCACTCTTTTGAGGGGCGGAAAAAGCAGGGCATTTCGGGGGCTAACTCGAAAGAGGTAAGCGGCCCTAAGTCTTATGCCCGTTTGCGAGTCGAGCATCGATGCCTTCACTCTAAGCTTAGTCAATCAGTTGACCGTTGTTCCGCATTGCAGCGCGAACCGGCCAACGGATACCGAAGCAGAGAAGGCGGTCTCTATGTACGGGAACTCGATCGGAGTGCAGGCCCGAAGGCAGGCATCCCTCTCCTATTCCCTGCTGCCCGAGCGGGATGCAGCGCCTGCTGCCGGGGCCTTTCGTCCGGCGCCGATCGCGATCGTGAGTCGGTCCCGCTGGGACTGCTGGGGCGAGCTTGCCGGACCCGACCATGCCCTTGCGCGGCCCATCGACACTGTCCTCGCGGCCTTGCTCATCATCGGCTTCCTGCCCGTCTTCCTCCTGATAGCTGCGGCGATCTGGCTGGACGATCCGGGGCCGATCATCTTCGTGCAGCGACGGGTCGGGCGAAAAGGCAAGTGCTTTCCGTGCTTCAAGTTCCGATCGATGCAGGTCGATGCGGAGAAGCAGTTGGCGGGTATCCTGCGGGACAACCCGGAACTGCGCGAGACGTGGGACCGGGACCACAAGCTGCCGGCTGACCCGCGCGTCACGCGCGTCGGCAGGATCCTGCGCATGACCAGCCTCGACGAACTGCCGCAGCTGTTCAACGTCGTGCGTGGCGAGATGAGCATCGTCGGCCCGCGCCCGATCGTGGCGGCCGAAGTGCCCCGCTATGGCCGGTACATCCACCACTACTACGCCCTGCGTCCCGGCCTGACGGGGCTGTGGCAGGTCTCGGGCCGGTCCAGCGTGACCTACCGTCGCCGCATCGCCGCCGACATCAAGTATGCCCGCGCCCGCACCCTCGGCTTCGATGCGATGATCCTCGCGGCGACCATTCCCGCCGTGGCGACAGGGCGCGGTTCGTGCTGACAGGCGGGCCGTCCAGGCGCAGGCATCGCGCCGCGAGGGTGCGGGTCCGGCAGGGAGCGTGGTCCCGGTGCCGGGCTTCGGCCTTGTGGTTCGCCGGTCCGGTCATCCACCTGTTCGCCCCCGGTGCGGCATGGGCGCAGGACTATGCGGTCGGCGTGCCCGAGGCCCTCATCGACAGCGAAAAGCCCAAGGGCCTGCCGCTCGGATCGTTTACCCTGCTGCCGCGCGTGAACTTCGATCTGCGGCAGGACAGCAACATCTACAACCAGCCCAACGCGCGCGATGATACCGTGGCCGTGCTGCGCCCCGGCGTGCGGCTGGACAGCAATTTCTCCCGCCACGCCCTGCGCATCGACGCGGCTGCCGAGGGGCGGCGCTACTTCGACACGCCCGAGGAGAACAGCAACCAGTGGGCGGTGCAGGCGACCGGGCGGCTGGATTTCGCCAGCCGTTACGTCCTGACCACCGATGTCGGCGCGGCGCGCCGGATCGAGCGGCGCGGCACGTTCGGCGACCAGTTCTTCACCGACCGGCCGGTTTCCTACGACGAATTCTCCGTCGGCACCCGCCTTTCGCGCATGGGCGGCGTCATCGAATGGCAGGCGGGCGTGAGCACGCGCAAGCTCAGCTACAACGACGCGCGGCAGGGCGGCCTTGCGGTCGACCAGTCGTTCCGCGACGTGCGGCGCGACGCGGTTTCCTTCCGGATCGACTACAACCGTTCGTCCCGTCTCGGCCTGTTCGCCCGCGCGACCGGCACGCGGCTCGACTACGATCTGGGCCGGGACCGCAATTCGAAGGGCTTCTCGATACTCGGCGGCGCAAGCTACCAAGTGACCGATCTCGTCACGGTCGAGGCGGGGGTGGGCTACGTCAAGCAGAACACCCGCAGTCCGACCCGGCCGGACATCAGCGCGGTGGACTACCACGCGCTCGTCCAGTGGACGCCGACCACCCGCACCCGCTTCGCGTTGCGGGCCGAACGCACGGTAGAGCGCAGCCCGCTCGCGGTGGGCGCGGCGGTGCTGCAGTCCACCATCACCGGCAGCGCCGCGATCGCCGTGGGCAGCCGAACCCTGATCGGGCTGGAGGCCGGGTTCCTGCGCAACAGCTACGACGGGTTCGACCGGCGCGAATCGCGGCTCTTCGCGGAAGCGACGGTGCGCCATCAGGTCGCCCGCGGACTTGCCGCCTTCGTTGGCGTCAGCGGCCGCACGCAGCGCGGGTCGGGCATCAATCCCAGGGAATACGACGGCGCCGCGGTGCGGCTTGGAGTGAGTTTCGCGATCTGAGGCGTGAGCCGATCGATTGGTCCGGAAGGGCAGGAGTAGACCATGAACAGTTCACATCAAATCATCAGCGCCGGCCCGGACCCGCGCGACATCGCGACCTCTCCCGGCCAGGCGCTGATGCTGCCGTCGAGCCGCGTGGACCTCGGCGAATCGCTGGCCTTCTTCCAGCGGCGCTCGGGGCTGATCGCGCTGGTTACGGGGGCCGCGCTGGCAGTGGGTGCGCTCATCACCTACACGACCCCGACCGAATACACCGCCGAGGCCATGGTGAGCCTTCAGGCGCCGCCCGAGGAACCGGCGGAGGGGTCGACCGCAGGGCGCCAGGCCGGTCCGTCGCCGAACAGCGCCTATGTCGACACGCAGGTCGAGATCATCCAGTCACGCGATCTCGCGCAGCGTGTGGCTTCGGCGCTGGGCGCGCTGGACGGCAAGTCAAGCGCCGAGCAGGCGCAGATCGTCACGGAGTTCCAGTCCAACGTCTCGGCGGTGCGCAGCGGCGAGAGCTACGCACTCAAGATCATCTTCGAAGGCGCGGACGGGCAGGGGGCGGCCAAGGGCGCCAACATGTACGCCCAGCAGTTCACCCAGATCGAGGTGCAGTCCTCTCGCGAGAGCAACCGGGAGACCACCAAGCTCGTCGCGCCCCGGCTTGAAGAACTGCGCCAGCAGGCCCACGCCGATACCGAGCGGCTGCAGCGCTATCGCATCGCCAACGGGCTCCTCAGCACTTCCGGCGCGTCGCTGACCGAGCAGGAGATTTCCAGCTACAACCAGGAAGTCACCCGCGCTCGCGCCGAGGCGGCGGAAAGCCAGGCGCGCCTCTCCACGGCGCAGGCGCAGTTGCAGTCGGGCTCGGCGGGCGACGACGTGGGCGAGGCGCTCGGCTCAAGCGTGATCGGCGGACTGCGCGCCCGCGAATCGCAGGTCGGCGGCGAAGTGGCCAACCTTCAGGCCCGCTACGGCGCCAACCATCCGCAGCTGGTGCGCGCTCAAAGCGAACTCGCCGAAGTGAAGCGCAACATCCAGAGCGAGATCGCGCGCATCATGTCGAACCTCCAGGCGCAGCGCGACGTCGCCAACCAGCGCCTCGGCTCTCTGACCGAGAGCCTTGGCGCGGCGCGCGGGAACCTTGCGCGCAACAATGCGGCGATGGTCGGGCTCGACGAACTGGAGCGGTCAGCGCAGTCGTCGCAGTTGCTCTATGAAAGCTACCTCAACAGCTACAAGCAGCTGATTGCGCAGGACGGCACCCAGCGCCCCAATGCCCGGGTGCTTTCCCTTGCCGAAGTACCCCTTCTCCCCAGTTCTCCCAACGTGCCGATGAACATGCTGCTGGCGCTGGTGATCGGCCTCGGCGCGGGGCTGGCGGCGGCTTACGTGGCGGAATCGCTGTTCCGCGGGGTGTCGACGGCGGACGAGGTGGAATACGGCTTGGGCTCACGCTATCTGGGCGCTATCCCGCTGCTGTCGTCGGTCAGCCGCAAGGCCCGGCGCGAGGTTCCGGCGATCACGCAGGAGCCGCGATCGGCCTTCGCCGAATCGTTCCGCTCGCTGCGTACCTCCATCGAACAGGCGGTCTACGGCCCGACGCAGGTGATCGCGGTCACTTCGGCGCTGCCGAAGGAGGGCAAGACCACCGTTTCGTCCTGCTTCGCGCAGACCCTGGCGGTCAGCGGCCGCACCACGCTCCTCGTCGACTGCGACCTCAGGGGCCGCGGGGTCAGCCGCCTCCTGCGCCTCGCGCCCGAGCATCCCGGCCTGATCGACGTGCTGGAAGGCAAGGCGACGCTGGCGGAAGCGCTCGTCACCGGGGAATCCGGGCTCTGCGTGCTGCCGATCCGCCCCTCGGACAGCGACACCGAGACCCTGCTGACCGGCGAGACCTTCGCCCGGCTCCTGCAGGAACTGCGCGCGTGCTTCGAGCATGTCGTGCTCGACCTGCCGCCGGTCCTGCCGATCGCCGCCGGGCGCTCCATCGCCGGGATGGCCGACGCCACCGTCCTCGTCGTGCGCTGGCGCAAGACGATGCGCGGCGCGGCCCGCTCGGCGCTGCTGATGCTCCCGCGTGAGACCGTCAACGTCGTGGGCATCGCCATCAACCGCATGGACCTGCGCCGCCGCCGCCTCTTCGGCCACAGCGACCCGGCGTACTTCTACCGCCAGTACAAGGGCTACTACGCATGAACCTGATGATGGCAGGCACGCCCACCGCAAGACGGCACGGCCGCTTCAGCGAGCCGCGCGTCGCCATCGTCCATTACTGGCTGGTGTCGATGCGCGGCGGCGAGCGGGTGCTTGAGCGCCTGCTCGGACTGTTTCCGGGCGCCGACGTGTTCACCCACGTCTACGACGACAGCAAGATGTCGGAGAGAATCCGCAAGGCCAAGGTCACGACGACCTGGATCGACGGGCTGCCGTTCTCCAAGCGGTTCTACCAGTACTACCTGCCGTTCATGCCGATGGCGCTCGAAGCGCTGGACCTGTCGGCCTACGATCTCGTCATCAGCAGCGAGAGCGGGCCGGCCAAGGGCGTCATCACCAGCCCGCACGCGCAGCACCTGTGCTACTGCCATTCACCCATGCGGTATCTGTGGGATCACTACCACCTCTACCGCAAGGATGCGAACCCGATCGCGCGGGCGGCGATGCCGCTGATCTATCACCGGATGCGGCAGTGGGACATGTCGTCCAGCGCCCGCGTGGACACGATCGCGGCGAACAGCAGCTTCATCCGCGACCGCGTGCGCAAGTATTGGCGGCGCGAGGCGGAAGTGATCCACCCCCCGGTGGAAACCCGCCTGTTCACGCCCAGCCTCGACGTGGACGACCATTACCTCTGGGTCGGGCAGATGGTCCCCTACAAGCGCCCCGACCTCGTGGTCGAGGCCTTCACCCGCACCGGTCAGCCACTGCTGATGGTGGGCGACGGCGGGATGCTCGGCAAGCTGCGGAAGATGGCCGGGCCGAACATCCGCTTCGTCACCCGCCTCGGCTTCAACGACCTGCGGCAGGCCTATGCGCGCGCGCGCGGGCTGGTGTTCACGGCGGAGGAGGACTTCGGCATCGTTCCGGTGGAGGCCATGGCCTCGGGCCGCCCGGTGCTCGCCTACGGACGTGGCGGGGTGCTCGACAGCGTGATCCCCGGCGAGACCGGCCTGTTCTTCGATCAGCAGACGGTCGATTCGCTGGCCGAGGGCATCGCGCGCTTCGAACGCTGGCTGCCCGAATTCGACCCGCGCCGCGCGGTCGCGCAGTCCAACCTCTTCGCGCCCGAGCATTTCGACGCCAGGATCCTTTCCGCGGTGGGGCAGGCATGAGTTTCACCCTTCTCGGGCTGTTTCAGCTCGTCGTAGGTTCAGTTCTGTTATTCCGCTCGATGGCGGCGATGCTGGTGTTCCTGATGGTCTCCGGCCTGTTCGGCGGTGCGGCGGCGCTGACCGTTCCCGCGCTCGGAAACAGCTCGATTCCGCCGATCCAGTTTGCGCTGGTCTTCGTTTACCTGCGGCTGATGATGCCGAAAGGCGGGTTCTTCTCGATCTGGACGGAGGGCGTGAAGGACAACTTCCTGCTGGTCCTGTTCACGCTCTACGGCATGGTCGCCGCCTTCGCCGCGCCGCGCATCTTTGCTGGAGACATCGACGTCGCGCCGATGCGGTTCGACGATGCGCGCAGCCTCTTCGACACCGTTCCGCTCAAGCCCACGGCGCAGAACATCACGGCCGCCGTGTACCTGCTGGGCGCGCTGCTCATCACGCTGGGCACTTATGTCGCGGTGCGCACGAAAGGCGGGCTCGAGGCGCTGGTGAAGGGCGGCGTCGTCATCGCCTGGTTCCACGCGCTGAGCGGCCTGATCGCGGCCCAGACCAAGGGAACGCCGATCGGCGGCATCTTCGCCGCGTTCCGCAACGGCACTTACGCGCAACTCGACCAGAGCTACCAGGGCTTCAACCGCATCGACGGCTTCTTCCCCGAAGCGTCGGGCTGGGCCTCGTTCGGCCTCGCGTGGTTCGTGTTCAACTGCGAGTGCTGGTATCGCTCGGTCTGGGCGCGGCACACCGGCGCCGCAGCGCTGCTGCTGGGCGGCGTGCTGTGCATCAGCACTTCGAGCACCGCCTATGTCGGACTGGCCTGCTACGCCCTGTTCTTCTTCGCGCGGGCCCTGCTGGCGCCCGGCAGCGGCGAACCGCTGCGGTTGCGGCAGGCCGGGGTTGCAGTCTTCGCGATGACCGTGCTGGCGGCGATCGCGCTGGCTACATTGCCCGGCGTCGCCGCGAAAGTCGGGGACATGGTCCTCCACATGACGGTCGAGAAGGGACAGAGCGAATCCGGCCAGCAGCGCCTTTTCTGGGCGATGCAGGGCTTCAGCGCCTTCACTGCTTCTGCGGGACTGGGCGTCGGGCCGGGCAGCTTCCGCTCTTCGAGCCTGTTCACCGCGATCCTCGGCACCATGGGCGTGATCGGGGTGGTCACATTCGGCGGCTACCTGATCCATGTCGCGCGCTCCATCGGAGCGGGAAGCGATGACGGGCGCGATGCCGTCTCGTCCGTGATGCGCGCCTGCGCGGTGAGTGCGCTCATCATCCTGGTCCCCGCCGCGATTTCCTCGCCGAACAGCCACCCGGGCACCAACTTCGCCATCTTCGCAGGCGCTGCGCTGGCGTTGCGCGCAATGCTGCCGCGCAGCCGGGTACGTCCCGAGTTCGCGCTGATCGTCAGTCGCGGCCTCTCCGGGGTGCCGCCGCAGGGAATGCCTTCAGCAGTATCGCCGGGGAGCGCCGGGTAATGCATTTTCGTTCTATCAGCGACCTCTATCGGGACGTATGGGCTGCGCTGGGTCGCCTGCCGCACGACATCGATATCGTGGTGGGCATCCCCCGTAGCGGCATGTTGCCCGCCTCGATGATCGCGCTCGCCCGCAACCTGCCGCTGGCCGATATCGACGGGTTCGCCGAAGGGCGCATCCTCAACGCGGGCCATACCCGGCGGGAAGGAGCCGAAGGCCGCAGCGGCTTTGCCCATGCGCTGGTCATCGACGACAGCTGCCTCACCGGCACTTCCATGCGCGAGGCGCGGGCGAAGCTGGCGCACCTCGACTGCCGCCTGACGTTTGCGGCGGTCTACGGGCCGACACGGGAAACGACGGCCGTGGATTTCATCTGCGCGAGAGTCCCGGAACCGCGCGTGTTCGAATGGAACGTATTGCACCATCCGCTCGTCTCGCGGGCATGCTTCGACATCGACGGCGTCCTCTGCGTCGATCCGACCGAGGCGCAGAACGACGACGGCGCGCGCTACCTCGACTTTCTCCAGACCGCGACGGTTCTGCACCGCCCGCGCCGTGAGATCGCGATGCTCGTGACCAGCCGTCTGGAGAAATATCGCCGCCCGACCGAGGACTGGCTGGCGCGGCAGGGCATCCGCTATCGGGAATTGCGCATGCTCGACCTGCCGGACGCGGAGACGCGGCGACGGCTGGGGGCGCACGCCAGCTTCAAGGCCGGAGTCTATCGCGAATCCGGGCAGGATCTGTTCGTCGAAAGCGAACTCCATCAGGCGCGGGACATCGCGCGGCTGTCAGGCAAGCCGGTGCTGAGCCTGCAGGGGCCGCAGATGATCGTGCCCAGTGCGCTCAATCCCCGGGCGATCGGGCACAAGCTGGCCCCGTCGAGAATGCGGGCGAAAGTGGGCCGGGCCGTGGCGCGGATGTTGCAGTCCGGGCAGGCGGTTCGTTCGTGATGCGATAGTTGGCGAGGAGCGATGCGGTGACGTTTCAGCAGGTTCGGGATGGCATCTCGAACACGGGACCGGCGAGCGTGGCGGCAGTGGCGCCGCGGCGGCAGGTCTTCGTCTGCGGAGACCTCCATAATCTCGGCGATCTCAAGCTCTTGCTCCAGAATCTGGCGCTGACGCAGGGGCGGGGCGGGGTGGTGCGGCGGTGGGCGGCATTGCCTCCGGCCATCGTCCGGCAGGTCGAGGAGGCGGGCGGCGAACTGGTGCCCGGCCGGCGGATTCTGGTGTTTGCGGGCCGGACTTTCGGCAAGGAACTGGTGTTCGGCGGCGGGCAGCTGGTGCGTGACAACGTCTCGATCGCGTCGCTGGCAGGACTGCTTTTAGCCACGGTCAGCGCGCGGCTGGGAGGCGGCCAGCTGGTGACGCGGGGGCTGGGCGTGAGCGTGATCCGGTCCCGCTTGCGCCGGTGGCTGTGGCGGGCGGTGCTGCGCCGTTGCGCGGTGGTCAACGTGCGGGATGAGGCTTCGGCGCGCAATGTGGGGCTGTTGCTGCCGGGCAAGGCGGTGGCGGTGCATGCGGACATGGTGTTCCTGCCGACGCCGGGGCCGCAGGCTGTCCTGCCGCCCGTAGAGGAGCGCAGATGGGTGGTCGTGGCGCCCTGCATGGACGGGAGCGAGGGGCGTTCGCTCGATGGGCCGGGGCTCGATGCGGCGGTGGAGGCGGCGCTGGCGTTCCTGCCCGATGCGCAGATCGCCATCGCCTGCCATGACCCGCGCAAGTCCATGGACAAGGCGGCGGCGGCGCGCCTTGAGGAGAGGTGGAATGGCTGGAATCTGCGGGTTTTCGACAGCTTCGAGCTGGGCGAACTGACCGAGCTTTACCGCAATGCCGCCCTCGTCGTGACCAATCGCCTGCACGCCCTGATCTTCGCGATTCTGGCCGAGGCACCGGCGCTTGCCATCGATGACGGAACCGCCAAAGTCCGCGTCGTTGCGGACCGTTTCGCCATTCCCGTGATCTCCCGCGAGGCTGCCGCCGGCGTCGCGGAAGAGGTGGCGGCGGCGCTTGCATTCGACCGCGAACGGCGCGGCAGGGTGAGGGAGGAACTGGCCGCAAGGGCTGCACTGAACCTTGCCTGAGCGGTACTTAACGGAACCTAGACGCACCTGGCGGCACCTAACCCCGCCAGAACACCTCCGAAGAGGTACTCCGCGCGCGCCTGCGCTAGCCCGGTTGCGTCCTGTCACCATGCCGCCGTGAGAGGCATCACAGTGGGGTGTACGATCTCGTCGACTCGATCCCGGCCCCGGTCGGGCGACCAGCGTGGTCCGGACCGCTGGGGGTGGCGCGCGGGCCCGCCGCGATCGTCGTCGCGGCGCTGCTTTCGTCCTACACCCTGCCTGCGGATCGCATCCACATCCCGCTGCCGATGAGTTCGACGCTGGCATCGGCGCGCGTCTTCACGCCGTTCGCCACCGCGCCCGGAAGCACGGAGCCCGCGATCTCGCCCGTCGATGCGCGGCTGATGAATGCGCGGCGTGCGATCGATGCCGCGCCGGGCGCGGGCCTGCCCTATCGGTTCGCAGGGGCCGAGGTGGACCGGCAGCGGGCGCTGACCTGCCTTGCCGCCGCCGCGTGGTACGAGGCGGGCGACGATCCGGGCGGAGAGCGCGCCGTGATCCAGGTCGTGCTCAACCGGATCCGCCATGCCGCCTACCCCGCGAGCGTCTGCGGCGCGGTGTTTCAGGGGTCGGAGCTTTCGACCGGGTGCCAGTTCACCTTCACCTGCGACGGCGCCCTTGCGCGCAGGCCCGGCGTGGCGGCGTGGGGGAGGGCGCGGGCGCTTGCCGCCGCCGCGCTCGACGGAGCGGTGGACCCCGTGGTCGGCGACGCCACGCATTACCATGCCGACTACGTCTATCCTTATTGGGCGCCGACCCTCGCCAAGCTGGCGACCGTTGGCGCGCATGTCTTCTACCGGTTCCCGTGGGGCGGGGGCAGGAAGGCCGCGCTCGGCGTGCCCGAACCGGTCGTGCCGCAACTCGTCGCGATCTTCGGCGAGGGGGGCGAGGCCGCGCCGGAGCCCGGCCCGATCGCGCCGTCTCCCTTGCCCGCCCTGGTTCCGGCCCATCCGACAGCACTGACCTCCGGGCCGACGTCCAGCTTGCCCGCCCGGCAGCTCTCCTCCGCCATCATGGTCGCGGTCGACCCGGCGGTTCCCGCAGGCCGCTGGGCGATGGACGCCATGTCCCGCTGCGCTGGTAAGACCGATTGCGCGGTGGTCGGCTGGAACTCCCCCGCGCTGCTGGAGAGCAACCGCGTGCGCGCCCTGTCCGATCAGGATCGCCCGGCGTTCGTCTTCACGCGCAACCATGCGTCGCGCACGGAAATGGCGCTGTGGGACTGCACGGTCGCCGCCCGTCCGGACGCGCGGCAGTGCCTTCCGGCGGATCGCGGCGCGGTGCAGCGGCTTCTGCGCGCGCAGGAGCATCAATGACTATCGTTTGTCAGTAATAAAATTCAATAAATTCAGTGAAGGCCGAAATCGCTGAAGCAAGTCGCCGTATGCAGGGGGCTGTGCGTCCTGAACGGTCCTTCGGGTACGGTGACCCTGTCCGACCAATATTGTAGCGCGGAGCAGAGCAACATGCCTCACGCGGAGTTATTGGCATTGTCTGAAGAAAAATTTGCGTTATCTCGCCGTCAGTTAGTCGCTGGTATGGCCGCTGCTCCGTTGATTCCGGCGGTCGCCAAGGCGGGACCGGCGCAAATCGCGCGCTTCATGGTGCAGGGGCGGCCGCAGGACACCCAGTCCGTCTACAAGCTCGCCAACATCATGTCCGCGCTCGACAAGCTGGGCGGCGTCCGCAAGATGCGGTGCCGTGAGCCCTACAGCGGCACGGCGGGCTGGGCGACCTACGTCGGCCTCGCGCGCGCCGGGGTGAAGTTCTGCTTCACGCTCTCGGTGCGCGACATCGCCGTCACCCTGCGCGACCTGCGCTCGTTCCTCGCCACCGTGCCGGGGTCGATCTGGGCCATCGAGTTCCCCAACGAGCCGGACCTCAACCCGGTGACCTACAACGGCGTCACCGACAAGCGGCTCGGCTTCCGTACCGGCAATGCCCCGGCGCTGATGGCCTTCATCAAGGACTTCCACGCGGCCATCAAGATCGACCCGGTGCTGCGGTCGATCCCGCTGATCGCCAGCAACGACTTCATGCAGGCGCAGCAGGCGCCGTTCACCACCTACTCCAATTCGCACATCTACCCGACCCCGCCGAGCAACGTCGCCTCGCGCCTCGACGGTTTCCGCACCAAGGTCGTCGAAGGCAAGCATACGCAGGGTGTCATCACCGAATGGGGCCGCACGACCGGCGGCAGTTCGAAGAACGTGACCTCGCCCCCGGTCAGCCTCAGCCAGCAGGCGACCCTGCTCGCCTCCGACGTGCGCACCGCGCTCGGGCGGTCCTACGTCAACACGATCAGCATCTACGAGCTGTTCTCGTGGAAGGGGACGAGCGAGATGACCAACTTCGGCCTGTTCAACAACGACCTGTCGCCGAGGCCCGCGGTGGCCGCGCTGCGGTCGGTCCTCACGGCCTGAGGCACGGAAACATCGGTCGCCACCTCGCGAAGGCGGGGATCCATCTTCCGGCGGTGCTGCAGGTGACGTCAGGAGATGGGTTCCCGCCTTCGCGGGAATGACGGTCGATGAGATGCAGGCATGCTTGATGGCGCGATGACATCGGTTTGAACCATCGTTCGAACCACCCTTTCGTCATTGCGAGCGCAGCGAAGCAATCCAGCGGCTCAATGGAGCATAGGGGGCCAACCATGGATTGCTTCGCTGCGCTCGCAATGACGAAGCTAAAGTTCATGACGATGCTTCAGGCTATGCCGATGCTTAAGGTCATGACGAAGTTCTAGATTACGGCAGGACGGGCCTTGCCCTTCCTGAACTTCGCGATCGCGCCGCGCGCGAGGCCGAGCAGTTCGGCTTCCGCGCCGGCGCACCGCCCGCTGGCGATCCACAGCAGGTGCAGCGCCGCCGTATAGGCCAGCGCGCCCAGCGGGGAGAGGACGGCGATCCTCAGCAGCGGCCCGGCGCTCCATGCGAGCAACTGGTGGTCGGTCGCGACGACGACCACGGTCATGCACAGCACCGCCGCGATGGTCCGGCGATGGGCGAGCAACTGGTCGAGGCTCGACAGCCCCGTCATCGATCGCACCAGCGCCGACGTGATGAACAGGCCGATCAGCGCACTCAGGAAGCGACCCCAGACGAGCCCGGTCAGCCCCCAGCCGATCATGCCCAGCGTGACGCAGGGTACGCGCAGCAGCAGCCCCCAGACGTCGCGGACGAACAGCGCCCGCGTCGCGCCCTTGGCCATCGCCAGCGGTCGGGATGCGGTGACGAGCGTCTGGATCGCGTAGCACAGGCCGATCACCTCGATCAGCGGGATCGTCGCCGACCACTTGGGGCCGAGCGCCAGTTTCACGAAGGGTTCGGCGAGCAGCATGAAGCCGACCGCGATGGGCAGCGCGACGATGCCGATGGCCCCTTGCGCGGTCTGGTAGGCGGAGCGCAGCCGCGCCCGGTCGTCCTGCATCCGCGCGAAGCTGGGGAACAGCGACTGGATCAGCGGCGTCGTCGCCTCGCGGCTGGGGATGGCGGCGACGTTGTCGGCCATCGAATAGGCACCAAGCTGCGCGGGCGGCAGGAACAGGCCGATCACGAGCTGGTCGAAGCGCCAGTTCAGCGTGTTCATCGCCTGGCCGAGGAACAGCCAGCTCGAAAAGCCGAGGAGATCGCGCGAGCGGGACAGCGTGAAGCGCGGGCGGTAGGGGACGAGAGCATAGCTCAGCAGCGTCGAGATCGCGGTGCCGATCGCGCTGCCGACGACGATCGCCCAGTAGTTGCGCAGCCACAGCGCCAGCCCGATCGAGATCGCCAGCGTCGCCAGCTTCTGCACCACCTGCATGAGGATCATCGGCCGGAAGCTCATCTGCCGGGTGCGCAGGGCGACGAGCGGGTTGGTGAGCCCCGCCAGCGCGCCGGTCACGCCGGACAGGACGAACAGCGGGGCGAGGCGCATGTCGCCGTAGAGCTTCGCCAGCGGCACCGAGGCGAGCGCGAAGCCGACCGCGATCAGCACCGCGCGCACCAGCGACATGGTCCAGGCGCTGTCGACATGCTCCTGCGACGTCTCGGCCCGCTGGACCAGCGCGGCGCCCACCGACAGCTCGGTCAGCGCGACGAGGATGCCGAGCACCGTCGTGCAGATCGCGACGAGGCCGAAGTCCTGCGGCGTCAGCAGCCGCGCGAGCACCACCATCGCGACGAGGTTCGCGATGTTCGTCACCACACGGGTGACGCTGAGCGCTGCCGCGCCCCGGGCGACGCCGACTTTGGTCATGCCGGGCTGGCGGTAGAAGGCGCGCGGCGCTGCCGGTCGCGCCAGATGCATTGCGCGGTGCGCACCGCGATCGCCAGCGCGCGCCTGGTCGGCACCCGTATGACCGAGCGCGCGACCAGTTGCAGCGCGGCGCGATAGTCCCCGAAGCGGCGCTTGATGTCGGCCTCGGTCAGCATGTGCTGGGCGAGCACGATGTTGCGTTCGCGTGCGCTCTCCACGTCGGCGAGGAGGTGGACGAAGATGGCGCGGTGGCCGGAGACGACCTTCTGCATGTTGGTGGTGATCCGCTCGTGCGGGCCGCAGTTGAACAGGACGAGCGGCAGGCGCGCGACGCCCATCGGCCCCATCTTGCGCAGGCGGAACCACAAGTCCCAGTCCTGGCAGCTCGGCAGCGCGGGGTTGAAGCCGCCCGCCGCCTCCAGCGCGTCGCGCCGGATCACCGCGCCCGACGTGCTGCCCAGCACGTTGGAGCCGCGCAGGTCGAGCAGCGAGGGATTGTCGCGCGGGCGGTGGATCGCGCGGGACGTCACGCCCACCAGCCGGAACCCGCAGAACAGGCCGACGAGGTTGGGGCGCTCTTCCAGCATGGCGAACTGGCGCTCCAGCTTGTCCGGCTCCCAGGCGTCGTCGGAATCGAGAAACGCCACCCATTCCGAGCGCGCCCGCGCGATCCCGGCGTTGCGCGCGACGTTGGCGCCGCCGTGCTGCATCTCGATGAACTCGATGCTGAGGTCTTCGGCCGCAAGTTCGCGCAGCCATTCGATGGTGCCGTCGGTGGAGCCGTCGTCGACCACGAAGATGCGCGTCACCGGCAGCGTCTGCGCCTTGATGCTGGCGATGGCGGTGGGCAGCAGCGCACGGCGGTTGTAGGTCGGGATCACCACGTCGACCTGCGGCCGGTGGGGGGTGGGGGCCTGCATCATCGCTTCTCCTGTCCAACCTGCCGGATGACGTCCATCAGCCGCGTGCCCGCCTCGCTCCAGGTGAAGCGCGCGGCCTGCCGCTTCCCTTGCGCGATCTTGGCGGCGCGCAGGTCCGGGTCGGTGCGCAGGCGGTTGATCGCCTCGCTCCATTCCCCGGGCCGCTCGGTCCCGGCGTAGAGCGCGGCATCGCCGCAGGCCTCGGGGATCGCGCCCGCCGGGCTCGCGATGACCGGGCATCCGCAGAGCATCGCCTCCAGCGGCGGCAGCCCGAAGCCTTCGGTGCGCGAGGGGAACAGGATGGCCAGCGCCGCGCTGAGCAGCCCCTTCAGCTCCGCATCGCTCGGCCGCCCGGCGAACACCGCATCCTGCGGCGGCGTGAGCCCGGCGGCGAGGAGATCCTCGCGCCCCGGCCCCACCACCACCAGCCGCGTCGGCCCGGTCTCCCCGGAGGCGAAGGCGGCGAAGGGCGTGGCGTTGTTCTTGTAGGCCTTCACGCTGCCGAATAGGACCGCGTAGCTGCCGGGTTCCAGCCCCAGCCTCTCGCGCAGGCCGTGATCCTCTCCGGCGTCGAGGATGTGGTCGGCGCCGTTGGCGATCACGCGGGTCCGGTCGGCGAAGGAGATCGCGTGCTGGTCTAGCATCCGGCGCGAGAATTCCGACACCGTCAGCGTCGCCTTGCTCGACCGCCCCAGCAGCGGGGTGAGCCAGCGGTAGCCGAGCCGCTGCCGCGCCGGATAGCCGCAGTCGGTGAAGAGGAACTGCACGTCGTGGATCATCGTGATCTTGTTGCGGTGGGCCACCGGGGCGAGGTTCGCGAGGTTCACCAGCACCCCGTCGCGCGCGGCGAGGGGGAGGACGACCTGTTCCCAGAGCTGGTCGGTGCGGGCGTAGTCGCGCCGCTCGATGGCCTCCAGCGGCGGCACCCAGGTCGCGCTGGCGCTGGTCATGAGGTAGGCGGGCGGCCGTTCCTCGCGCGGGACGAGGGCGAGCATCCGGTCGCATTCGCGGATCAGCCGGTCGGCGACGCGGTGGACGCCGTTGAGCGCGCCGCCGTAGAACTTGCCGTTGAAATAGATCGGCTGGAGCATCGTCACATCGTCTCCACGCGGCGCGGGTCGATCCTGCCGCGCAGCAGGTCGACGATGGCGATGAGGTTGCCCAGCAGGCGGCCGCGGCGGTCGATGTGGGGCTCGGGAAACAGGCTGCGGACCGCGTTCGAGGCGAGGTTCTGGAGGAGCAGGCGCTGGCCGAGGTTGGGCTGCATCGTGCCCTTGCGCCAGAGGTGGACGAGGTTCGCGACCTGCGAGTAACCCAGCCGTTTTCCGGGGCTTCTGGCGCTGCGGGTGCCGAGGTGGATGCCGGTCAGGCAGGGGCCGGAAACCAGCCTTCCGCGCCGTCCGAGGCGGTAAGTGTAGTCGATGTCCTCCTGCCAGCCGTAGAGCGGCAGCGCCTCGTCGAACCACAGGTTTTCCGCGGCTTTCAGGCGGATCGCCATGTTGCATCCGTAAAGCGCACGGCGCGCACTGAACGGCACCGAGCGGCACCCAACGTGACCATCGAGGCGCCGAACGGCATCATCGAAGGGGATCTCGTCGCCATGGATGCCGTCGGCGAGGAGATCGCCCGTCGCACCGACGATTCCCGGGTCGGAGGCCAGCGTCTCCTCGATCACGGCGAGGTAGTCGTTGTGGGGCACGAAGTCGTCGTCGAAGAAGACGATGACGTCCGCCCGGTCGGCAAGGTGGCGCAGCGCGTGGTTGCGCTGGCGGCACAGGCCCTTCGCGCCGAGGATGACCTCTGCCTTCATGCGGCCCCCGCCGATACCCTCGACGTCCTCGGGCTTGGTGGCGGAGACGAGCACGCCGTCGGGTTGCCGGGTCTGGTCCGCCAGCCGGTCCACCGTGCGGGCGAGGAGCGGCGCGCGGCCCAGCGATGCGAAGACGACGTGGATGCGCATCTTCACACTCCCCACAGGGCCGGGCGGTTGCGGAACGGGCGGAGCCTTGGGGCCAGCGTGGTGACCGGGGCCGGTCCGGTCCCGGCAACGCTGCGGCGCACCGCCGTGACGAGGCCGGGGCGTCCGCCGTCGAGGTAGCCTTCGTAGGCCGCCTCCAGCGCATCGAGCCAGCGGTCGGGCGACAGCGCGAGGCCGGTCGTGCGGCGGTGCGCGTTCTCGCTCATGCCCAGCGTCAACGCATCGTCGGCGAAGATGCCGGCGAGCGCGCCCGCGAAGGCGTCGGCGTCGCGCGGGTTCACGGCCAGCCCCGCGCCTGCCGCCACGATGTCGGGCGCGATCAGGGCATCGGCGGAAGTCACCACCGGCAGGCCGCTCCACAGCGCCTCCACGGCGGCAAGGCCGAAGGGTTCGATATGGCGGCTGGGCATGACGGCGACGCGGGCCTCGCGCGCGAAGGCGGCGATGCGGTCGTGCTCGTGCCGCCCGACCCACGACATCTCGGGGTAGCAGCGCTTGAGGTCGTCGCCCAGATCGCCGGTGCCCACCGCGACGAGGCGCACTCCGGCGCGGCGGCAGGCCTCTGCGGCAAGGTCGATCCCCTTGGTCGCTTCGAGGCGACCGACGAACAGGACGCTGCGGTTGCGCTCCGCCGCGATGCGGTCGGGCACGAAGGGGCGCACCGGGTTGGGCAGCACCGCCATGTCGCGCGCCAGCACGCCCGAGCGCGCGAAGTAGGGGGCCATGCCGCCGTGGATCAGCAGCAGCGGCAGCGGATAGTCGCGCAGCAGCGCGTTCTGGATGCTCTGCCGCCCGACGCGCCACAGCTTCGAGGCCATGCCCCGCCGGTCGCAGGCCGAGGCGATGCAGGGCAGGCTCATCGGTTTCGCCGGGCAGGGCGCGTCCTTGCCGAAGTGGAACATCGCCCCGTTCGGGCAGGAGAAGAAGAAGTCGTGCGCGTGGACCAGCGTGCGCCCGCGCACCGCCACCATGCCGTTGAACAGCGCGGGGGAGAGGATCTGCGACCAGCCGTGGATGTGATAGACCGTGCGCGGCGTGTCGTTGGCGGCGATCCAGCGCGCCACCATGCTGGCGGCGGGCCGGTTGTAGAGCCCGCGCACGGCGGTCGTCACCGGATTGGATTCGAGCAGGCGGCCCTGGCCGAGCGCGACCACCTCGATCCCTTCGTCCGCGAGGTCGTCGTTGCCGGTCGATCCGCACAGCACCGTCACCCGATGCCCGCGCCGCGCGAACTGCACGGCGGATTCCATCGCGAGCTGCGAGGCCCCGCCCTTGGGCTGCGCGAGATCGTTGACGACGACGATGCGCTCGATCATCCGGCCCGTGCTCCGTTGATCTTCTGCTCGGTGGCGGCAAGGTCTCTGCCCGAAAGCAGCCGCTGCGCCAGCGCATGGATCGCGCCTTTCGCGGTCTCCTGCAGGTGCGCGTGGGTCTGCCCGTCGATCCCCTGCGCCATCGCCGCCATGGCAAGGTCGGCGACGTGGAGCGGGCTCGCCTCGCGCGGGTCGATCACGAAATAGCCGCGCCCGGTCTGCTCGAAGAAGCTGCGCAGCTTGCCGTCCCACGCGAAGCCGACCGTCGGCACCTTGTACGAATAGGCGACGATGCAGGCGTGCAGTCGGTGCGCCAGCACGCAGTCGAACCCGGCGAGGGTATGCGCCAGTTCCCCGGGCCGCGCGAAGTCGGGGGCGAAGCGGATCGCGGCATCGTCGGCCAGCGCGATCTTCAGGCGGTCGCGGAACAGCCGGTCCTCCGGGCTGCCGTTGGTGAACAGCATGACCTCGTTGCCGAGCGCGGCAAGTTCGCGCGCGACCGCGACCATCCATGTCTCGAGCTGGCGGTCGTCGTGCCCGTCGTCGTGATGGAGCCGGAGCGCGATGGGCGCGGTGACGCAGATGCCGACGCGCGGGCCCGTGGCGTCGGGCCGGGGTGCGGGGCCGTACTGCCGCGCGGTCAACAGGCCCGGGTCGGGCGCGTGGGCGACCGCACCAATGCCGAGAGTCCCCATGACCGCGCGCCATGCCGATGCCGATTGGGTATCACGGACCGAGAGGCTGACGATCCGCGCCGCGAGCAGGCGCGCGGCCAGTCGCCGCCGTCCCGCGCGCGACCATTGCCCGGATACCCCGACGCTGGCGACGGCGACCGGCAGCCCGCGCGCATTGGCGAGCTTGAGCGCCTCGGAAATCTTGACCGGGAAGTTCTGGTCGACGTCCTGGAACAGCGCTCCGCCGCCGACGATCACGCTGTCGCAGTGCTTCAGCTGCTCGCGCCAGCGCGGGGCCATGCGCAGCCGCACCAGCGCCAGCAGCAGGGCAGGCACGATCCGCGCGCGCAGGGGGGCGGGCAGGCGCTCTATCACCGCCAGCATCGCGGCGCGGTTATTGCCGTGGGCGGGGTCGAAGGCGGTGCGCCCGGCGAGGTCGATCGACACCGGCTCGACGCGCGGATCGGCGCGGCGCAACTCGCCTTCAAGGCATTCGGCGATGATCCCGTCGCCGAGATTGGGGCTGTACTTGACGTTGAAGATGCCGATCCGGTGCGTCGTCGTCGCCGCCTCCTGCGGGCGGAACGGCGCGATGCCCGGCTGCGTAGCCGGTGCCTCGCCCGGTTCGCGACGCAGTGCCAGGTGGTGGGCGGCTTCCATCGACTATCCTTGCATCGGTCGGCGCGGGGCCGCCCGGCGGGGTGGAGGCACCCGCCCCGCCATCATCGGAAGGCTATGCAATTGCGGACCCGTGGCGAAGACGCGCAAACGGGGGGCTCCGAAATGGGTAGGGGGCTGCGCAGGCGTCCGGCCATAACAGCAGACTAGGCCCGAAGATCAGGACATCGGCCGGGTGAATTCCAGCGTGTCGGCCAGCGCGCGCAGGGTGGAGGGCAGTTCCTGCGACATGCCGAAGCACTCGTAGAAATTGACCGTCGCGCCCAGCATGGCGACGGCGACGGCGCTGGCGGGCAAGCCCATCTCGGCGATGCAGGCGTAGCTGGCGGCAAGCTGGCGCGATACCGGAGCGAAGGCCCGATAGTCGATCTCGTCATGGGCATTCGCGATGGGGTCAAGAGGATTTCCGCCCCCTCGGGCGTTCGAACGCGACGAGTCACTCATGACACACCCCGACCTTGCTGCCTCGGGTCCGCGACGACGGCCTTCAGCGTTAACGGCTACAAACCGCCTTATCGGTAGCTACGCCATCCGAGGCCACTGCTAAGAAGAGCCTAATCATTTCGGGCCGAAATCCGCCGTTCCTACCTCTTTCGAGGAGTCAGGAGAGGTGCGCGAAGGGGTTGGTGCAGGGGTTGGCGGCGAAGAGCCCGCGATATTCGAGCGGCGCCGTGGGCGGCGCCCCGGTGAGCCCGGTGGCGAGAGCGAACTCGGTCAGCAGCTTGCGGTCGAAGCTCTCCAGCCGCGCCGCCACCGCCGGGCGCAGGCGCGTCAGGTTGCGAACCGGGCCTGCGGTCTCGAAGAAGCGCAGCATGTCCGCCTCCAGCGCGCCCATCGCGCGGTACGCCTTCTCGAAATCCTGCGCGAAGCGGGCGAATTCGGCGTCGGCCATGGTGAAGGGGCCGACGAGGCGGTGGAGGATGGCGCGCATCGCCTCGGTGCGACCGCCCGCCGTCATGAACAGCGCGATCCCGCCCGATCCCGCCACTCCGGCGACGCCGATCCCGGCAAGGACGGTCCTGCGGCTGATGCGGCTCATGCGAGGAGGCTCCTTGCGGCGCGGATCGACATCGCGCCCACGGTGAGGCTGGGATTGCTGGCGGAGCAGGTGGGGAACACGCTGGAGCCGACGACGACGAGGTTGCGGAAGGCGTGATGCACCTGCCCCGCGTCCACCACGGCGTCGGCGGGGTCGGTGCCCATGCGCAGGCTGCCCTGAAGGTGGCTTTCGGTGGGGCGGACCAGCCGCCGCTCGATCCGCTCGACCGGCAGGGCGGAAAGGATCTCGGGCAACTGGTCGAACGCCCGGTCCGCACCGTCGAGGGCGTAGCGCCCCGGCTCCTTGCCGACCACGCGCGCCCGGCCGTCAGGGGCGAGCACGACCGCGTCGCTGTCGCGCGGCAGGTCCTCGACGACGATGACGATGGGCAGGGTCTGGCGCCACCTGCCGGGCTCGGGCCGGAAGCCGAACTTCCAGCGGTTCTCGAAATAGAGCAGCGCCGCGCCGGAGGTGGAGCGGAACGCGCCGTCGTAGGCGCCGTAGTCGAGCCCGGTGGTGATCGTGCTGCCGTCGAAGTTATCCACCCCGTCGAGGAAGACCTCCACCTCGATGCCGTAGGCTTCGTGCAGGCCCCTGCCGACCGGTCCCCGGTCGATGCCGGACCGCAGCAGGATCGCCGGGGAATGGATGGCGTTGGCCCCCAGCACGAAGAGGTCGCCGCTGACGCTGTACTCCTTCCCGCCGGAGCGGAACACGACCGAGCGCACGGCGCCGCCCTGCGCCTCCAGGCTCAGCACTTCCGCACCGGGACAGACGCTGACCGAGGGGTGCTGGAACACGTCCATCAGCCCGTTGTTGGCGGTGAACTTGGCGTCCACCGGGCACAGCGAGCAGCGCAGGTTGGCGCAGCACGGCCCGCGCGTCTCGGTCGCCTGTCGGGCGCGGGCGGTGGGCATGACGAAGTGCTGCTCCGGCCGCGCGCGCTTCAGCCGGGCGTCGGGGGTGGAGGGGATGTGCGGCGGCTGCGGGAACGGCTTCGAACGCGGCAGCACGCGGCCCATCGCGTCGTCGCCGGAGATCGCCATGATGTCCTCCGCCTCGCAGTAGAACGGCTCCAGCGCGGCATAGTCGAACGGCCAGTCGCGCCCGGCGCCGTAGAGGCTGCGCAGGCGGAAGTCGGTCGGATGGAAGCGCGGGGTCTGCGCGAACCAGCAGTTGGTGCCGCCGCCGAAGCCGATGGTGAAGTTCCACGGGCGGGGGCTCTCGTTGGCATACGTCGATTCCGGCGCGATGTGCGTCTGGCGGCCGTCGGCCCACTGGTCGGCATGGCTGCGGATGTCGCCCCATTCGAGCACCAGCACCCGCCCGGTGCGGGCATGGCGCAGCGCTTCGTGGAGGAAGAAGCCCGAACCGAAGCCGGAGCCGATCACCACCGTGTCGAAGTGCCTGCCCGCGATGTCCGCCGCGCGTACCTGGCTCCTGAGCGAAGCCATGCGCTAGCGCCCGCCCCTGCGGACGATGTGGCGCGCCGGGGCGCGGGCATCGGCGGCGTGTCGCATCGCATGAACCCCCCGGGGCCACGCGCGCGATCTGCCGCTGTGGCCCGGTCCCTTGCTTCCACCGATCCAGCCCACCCGCAATCAGGCATGAATGATTAATACCATTGGATAATCCGCCCGATCGCGCGCCTGAAACCGCGCTGCGCGGAAGTTCCCGTGAGGCGCGCACGAATCGGGATTACTCCTCATGGACCGGTTGGAGTAGGCCCCCGGATCGGCGATTGATTTCTACCTTTTACAATCCGGCAATGATGGCCGGGGAACGGTGGTCTGCTCGGATGGATCGAACGGTGGCGCAACCTTCATGGCTTCGCAGTCTCCTGCCCGACGAAGTGCAGGACCGCGCGACCGTGGACGCCGCCGTCCCGCGCAGGCCGCAGCTGTTCGTCAACGGCCGCTTCCTCGTCCAGCAGGCGACCGGCGT
The DNA here is from genome assembly GCF_021227995.1 of Novosphingobium kaempferiae. NCBI lineage: Bacteria > Pseudomonadati > Pseudomonadota > Alphaproteobacteria > Sphingomonadales > Sphingomonadaceae > Novosphingobium > Novosphingobium kaempferiae. Next base: position 2,987,236 of record NZ_CP089301.1, on the reverse strand, counting down.
GCAGCGCGTCGCGGTAGAGATCGTGCGCGGCATCGACACCATGCTGGACCGCAGCGAACTGGTGGCCGACGTCACGCTTCTGGTGCCTCGGGGCGAGTGGGTGCAGCCGCTGAATTTGCGGCACATCGCCGTGGAGACGGTCGGCACGCGCCGGGGCGTCTGGTGGGAGCAGCTCGACCTGCCGCGCCGCGCGACCGGCGGCACTCTGCTGTGCCTCGGCAACAGTGCCCCGGCGCTGACGCTGCTGGCCGGATGGAGCCGCGTCGCGGTGATGATCCATGACGTCTCGTTCCTCGACCATCCCGCCGCCTATCGCCTGAGCTACCGCATGGCGCACCGCCGGATGCTGCCGCTGCTGATGCGCGCGGCGCGCCATATCGTCACCGTGTCGCAGACCGAGCGGGAGCGGCTCGTCCGCCTTTCCCCCGCCGCTGCGCCGCGCATCACGGTCGCGCCCAACGGCGGCTGGAGCGGCGGCGGCAGCGCGGGCGCGGATGCCCTGCCGGAGATCGCGGAGCCTTACGGGCTCTACGTGGGCTCGCTCTCGCGCCGCAAGAACTTCGAGCGCACGCTGGCCGCCGCCGTGCGACTGGCGCGCGAGGACGACCTCGACTTCGTGTTCGTCGGCGCTTCGGGCGGGATCCTCCAGAAGCCCCGGTGCGAAGTGCCCGCCGACGTCGCCCATCGCATCCACTTCCTCGGCCAGATCAACGACAGCGCGCGCCTTGCCGGCATCTACCGAAATGCGCGGCTGCTGCTGTTCCCCTCGCTCTACGAGGCCTGCCCGCTGCCGCCGCTGGAAGCCGCGCACTTCGGGTGCCCGGTGGTGGTGTCCAACATCCCCTCGATGTGGGAGCGCTGCGGGCGCGCGGCGCTCTACTGCGACCCGATGAGCGTCGATTCGATCGTGCGCGCCGCCCGCACCGCGCTGGCGCAGGGCCCCGAGCGCGATGCGCTGGTGGCGGCAGGCCAGGCGATGTCCGGGCGGCGCTCATGGGAAGCGCAGGCGCAGGCGATCTGCGCTCGGATCCTCGGCGAGAGCCGGGCCACGCTGAGTTCCCCTCCCCCTCGATGGGGGAGGGATACGCAGGCTTGAGAGCGTAGCGAACTAGCCGAAGTTGGGCGGGGGTGAGAGGCTGGGCGCTGTGTGCGGAAAATCACCCCCATCCAAGCTGCGCTAGCTCCTGACGGAGCAAGCTTCGCTATTCTTCCCCCATCAGGGGGGAAGGGCCAGGCGGTTTTCCCCCTCAGGCCGGGTGGAGGACATCCGGCAGCGGTGGCATTCCCGCCATCGCGGCGGGGCCGTGGAACTGCATCGCCAGCACCGTCGCCACGCGGTCCACCTCAAGGCTGGTCAGGCCGGAGCCCATCGGCAGGCCGAGCAGGGTGCCGGACAGGCGGTCCGTCACCGGCAGTTCGTCCCGGCGCGCGGTGCGCAGGTGGTCGTGCTGGTGCATCCCGCGCCCGTACCACAGCCGCGCCTCGATCCCCGCCGCGTCCATCGCGGCCTGCACCGCTTCCAGCATGGTGCCGTCCGGGCATTTGAGCACGACGTAGTTGGACGCCAGTTCCGGGTAGGTCGCCAGCCGGTCTATCGGCAGGTTCTCGCGTGCGAAGGCGGCACGGTAGGCGGCGATGGTCCGGCCGAAGTCGGCGCGCTTGGCGGCCCAGCCGTCCAGTTCGGCCAGCGCCACGGCGGCGTGGTATTCGCTCATCTTGCCGTTGAGGCTGGCGGTCTGGCTGTTGCGCGATCCCATGAAGCCGAAGTTGGTCGCCTGCGCGGTGCGTGCCGCCATGGCAAGGTCCGGCCAGACGACGCAGCCGCCTTCGCCGCAGCCCAGCGCCTTGGTCGCATGGAAGCTGAGGGCGAGCGGCACCTCGGCGGCGCAGGTCATCGTCCCGTCCGCCAGCGCCTCCACGGCGGCGGCGGCGTCGATCACCACGGGCACGCCGGTCTCGTGCTGGAACCGGGCCCAGCGCTCGACATCGATGGGGCGGCCATAGAGGCAGACGGGCACCACGACGCCGATCTTGTCCAGCATCGGGTGCGACGCCAGCACGTCCGGGTCCAGCGTCCAGGTTTCCGCGCTGACATCGGCAAGGTAGGGCTCGAAGCCGCACTGGCGCACCGCCGATGCGGTGGCGACGAAGGTATAGGCAGGGCACAGCGCGTAAGGGCGCTCGGGCGTGGCCGGGCCTGCGTGCGCAAGGATCGCGGCGACGAGCGCGGCGGTGCCCGAACTGGTGGCGACGACGGTCTCTTCGGGCAGGTCGAACAGGTCGCACAGCCGCCGCTGGAGCCGCTTCACCAGCGGGCCCTGGTTGGAATACATCCGCGACTGGTCGATCATCCGCAGGTACGGGGTGATCGCGTCCGTCATCGGCAGCTGCGGTTCGTAGGCCAGCAACCGGCGCGGCGCCTGAGGCTCGATCGCGGTGAGCCGCCGCAGCAGCGCCTCGCGGTCGACCGACGCGACGCTGCGCAGCAGGCCGAAGTCCCCGGCGTCCGGGTCGTCGTCGGAAGCGGGAACCTGTCCCGCGAAGGAAGAGAAGATGCCGATGGCGATGTCTCCCGCTTTTGAGGCTAGCGGCTGGGGTGCGCGCGATCGAGCGTGAGCTGTCGCGCGCGGCCCGCACCGGAGTTCGGAATGGAGGTCTGGTAGGCCTGCCGAATCGCCCGCACCGTGCCCGCCGGGGCCAGCAGCAGCGGCAGCGCCACCGTCCACAGCCGGGGCAGCGCGGCGTAGCGACCGATCAGGTAGGCGGCGGCCTTGAGCGTCTGCCCGGCGCTGTCGCCGTCGGTCTTGGCGTTGACCACGCGGGCGATGACGTGGGTGTCGAACACCCGCTTGCCCATGGCGCGGTGCGATGCCGGATCGTCGGCGAAGAGCATGTCGGCGATCTCGTCATAGCCGCGCACGTCGATCCGCAGCCGTTCTAGCCAGCCGACCCGGCGCTTCAACTGGTCGTTGCCTGACCGGAAGCCGACGCAGGGTTCCTGCACCACGCCCCAGCCGCCGTGCCTGCCGACCGCGAGCCCGGCGATGAAGACCGGCGAATAGAGGTTGTCCATCGCCCGTGCGCGCGGATCGGCGGCGGCCGCTTCCCAGTTGCTGCGCTTCACCAGTGTGCCGGAGATATAGCCCAGCAGTTCGGCGAACCGGCTGAAGGCGGCTCCGGCGCCGGTCACGCACTGGGTTTCGGGCATGGCGCGGATGCCGGTGATGCGGCGCATGGTGACGTCGTAGTCGACCACGCCCACCGTCAGCGCGACCGCCTGCGGCCAGCGTTGCAGGGCTTCCATCACCCGCCGCGCGCCGCCACGCTCCAGCCGGTCGTCGTCGCCGATCAGCCAGATGTAGTCGCCCGTCGCGCTGGCGGTCACGGCGGCGACGTTGCGGTCGACGCCGATGTTCACCGGCTGGCGGATGCCGACGAACCGCGCGATGCGCGCCGCATAGCGCTCCATCACGGCGGCGGTATGGTCGGAGGAACCGTCGTCGCTGACGACCACTTCGATCTCGGGCATGGCTTCGGCCACGATGCTTTCGAGAAGTTCGGCCAGAAGATCCGCGCGATTGAAAGTAGGTATGCAGATAGAAAGCGTCGGCATGCAGACTCCAAACCGAAAGCAGGCCAGATGCAGCGACGTTATTTACACCACAGGGCAGTTGCGTCGTCCAGTTTGGGCAAGGTTCACTAGTATACGCTGATTTGAAATATCGACGGTTTTACGGGAATATTGCAGATGCGTTGCCCGTTTGAGGGCTGGGTCTACTGGTCCGAATTTTCCGTATGGAAAACGCGGGGGAACGGCGTTCCGGTCAGATTCGCGCCGGACGGGGCTCGGGAATCACCAGCGAGACGCGCAGGCCGGGGAAGGCGGGGGCGAGCAGCAGTTCCGCGCCGTGGGCCTGCGCGATGGCCGCGACCATGCTGAGGCCGAGGCCGTCGCCCGGCACCGCGGCGGAGTTCGTGCCGCGATAGAACTGCTCGGTGACGCGGGCCGCCTCGTCCTCGTCGAGACCGGGGCCGTCGTCGCGCACGCTCAGTTCCAGCTCGCCGCGCCGCCGCGTCGCGGACAGTTCCACCCGATGCCCCGGCCCGGCGTGCTTCAGCGCATTGTCGAGGAGGTTCGACAGCGCCTGGAACACGAGGTCGAGGTCGAGGTCCGCCACCAGCGGCCGCTGCGCCGAGAGGACGAGGTCGATGCCGAGGCGCTCGGCCTCGGGCTGGTAGAACTCTTCGAGATCCTCCAGCAACTGCACCACGTCGGTGCGCTGGCGTTCGAGCGGATGGCGGCCGTTCTCCAGCCGCGAGATGCGCATCAGCGCGGAGAGGATCTGCCGGAGCCGGTTCGCCTCGACGATCGCATCTCCGGCGGCGACGCGCATCGCAAGGTCGTCCCCGGCCATGTGCTCCAGCGCCTCCAGCCGCCCGATCAGCCGCGCGAGCGGGGTGCGCAGTTCGTGCGCGGCGTTGTCAGAGACGCGCTGCACCGCCTGGAACAGCGACTGGATGCGCGAGAGCATGAGGTTGAGCGTCTCGCCCAGCCGGTCGAAGTCGTCGTTGGAGCCGCGCACCTGCACGCGGCCCGCAAGGTCGCCCTCCATCACCTGCCGCGCCGCCAGCGTCACCGCCTCGATCCGCCGCCCGATGGCAAGGCTCATCAGCCAGCCCCCGCCGAGGCCGAGGAGCAGCGTCACGCCGAAGATCCACACCGCCGCCGTGCGCAGGACTTCGGCCTCGCTGGTCACTTCCTCCACGTCGCGGCCGATCATGAGCCGCGCGCCGCCGGGCAGCATGCGGTCTCGGACGAGGGCGTTGTGGTCGATTTCCACGCCCTCCACGAAGGTATCCGCCTCGATCAGCGTGAGCTGCTCGGACGGGCGGGCGGGCCAGCTCGGCAGGTTGGAGGTGAGCACCCGGCCATCGGGGGCGAGCAGGGCGTGGAACGCCTTGGGCCCATCCGAATGGCGCGCCCGCCGGTCGAGCGCGGTGGCGGTGGCGGCGATGCCGTGGGCGAGGTAGGCGGCGCGGAACTCCTCCGCCTCCTCGTCCACCATGGCGTGTGCGGCGTCCATCGGCACGACCACGCGCAGCCAGTACCCGGCCCCCATCAGCAGCCCCACCGAAAGGCAGAACAGCCCCGCGTAGAACAGCATCAGCCGGAACGTGAAGCTGCGCAGCAGGCGCCTCATCCCGCGCGCATCATGTAGCCGACGCCGCGGATGGTGTGGATCAGGTCGGCCTCGTCATCCTGCGCGATCTTCTGGCGCAGCTTGCTGATGTGCTGGTCGATGATGTTGGTCTGCGGGTCGAAATTGTAGTCCCACACGTTCTCGAGCAGCATCGTGCGCGTCACCACACGCCCCGCATTGCGCGCGAGATAGGCGACGATCCGCAGTTCGCGCAGGGTGAGGGCGATGCGCCGTCCCGCCCGCGTGACGGTGTGCGAGGCAAGGTCGATCTCGAGGTCGGCGACGCGCAGCAGGCTGGACTGTTCGGCGACCGGCGCGTTGCGGCGCGCCAGCGTCTCCAGCCGCGCCAGCAGTTCGGACATGGCGAAGGGCTTGGCCATGTAGTCGTCGCCCCCGGCGCGCAGGCCGCGCACGCGCTCGTCCACGTCGCCCAGCGCGCTCAGGATCAGCACCGGGGTCGCATCATCGGTCGCGCGCAGGGCGGCGAGCACCTTGAGCCCGTCGAGCGTGGGCAGCATCCGGTCGAGGATGATCGCGTCGTAGCACTCGCAGGTCGCCCGGACGAGCGCGTCGCGGCCATCGGCGCAATGCTCGACGACGTGCCCGGCCTCGCGCACGCCGGCCATGATATGCGCCGCCAGCGCGGCATCGTCTTCGACCAGGAGTATCTGCATCCCGCCCGAGCCTTATCGTGGACCCGTGTCCCCGTCGAGGTGGGGCGTCGAGGTGGGGCAGTGTCGCAGGGGAGTTCGCGGTTGACGCGAACGCGCGGGCGGAGGAAAATGGGCAAAACTAAATAAAGGCTCCACGCCCGGCCAACGTCGCTGCGCCAAAGCATTGCAATGCCCCTTTCCCCCTCTCCTTTCCCCCGGACCGATTCCGCACGCGTCCCAGCTTCCGGCCAACGTATCAACGTGCTTGCCATCGGTGGATCGCACCAGTTCGGGCACATCCTGCCCGTCGCGCTGGAGCTTGAGCGGCGCCATCCGGGGCAGGTGAGCCTGTTCGTGTCGAGCGATGCGGAAGCCGCGGCTGCCCGGGATTTCGCCCAGGGGCAGGTGCTGCCCGAGACGGTGGTGCTCGGCCTGCCCGGCATCGCGAAGCTCCTGCCCTCGGCGCTGCACAAGGGCCTGCGCCTTGCCCTGCAGGCCGAGCGCCTGCGCGACGCGGCGGTGATCCTCTGTGCCGAGCGGACCTCGACGATCCTCAAGCGCCTGCCCGGCCACTGCCCGCCGATCCTGCACATCCCGCACGGCGCGGGCGACCGCGCGGTGGGCTTCGAGAAGCGCTTCCGCCTGTTTGACCATGTGATGCTCGCCGGGCGCAAGGATCGCGACCGCCTCGTCGAAAGCGGCGTCGTCACGGCGGAGGCCTGCACCGTCACCGGCCCGGTCAAGCTCTCGACCGTCCTTGCCGGAGCGCTCCAGCGTCCGCCGCTGTTCGACAACGGCCGCCCGACGATCCTCTACAACCCGCACTTCTCCAAGAAGTACGGCTCGATCGAGGTGTTCGGCCAGCGGCTGGTCGAGGCGGTGGTGGCCGACGGCCACTACAACCTCGTCGTCGCGCCGCACGTCAGGCTGGCGGGCCGCTGGTCGGCGGCGAAGCGGCGGCAGTGGGAGGCGCTGGCGGTGCCGGGGCAGGTCGTGATCGACCTCGGATCGTCGCGCTGCAACGACATGACCTATACCCTCGGTGCCGATCTCTACATCGGCGACGTCAGCAGCCAGGTCTACGAATTCCTCGCCTATCCGCGCCCCTGCCTCTTCGTCGATGCCAGGGGCGTCGAGTGGCAGGACAGCGAGGATTACGCGATGTGGCACTTCGGTGAGGTGATCGCCCCCGAGGTGGACATCGCCGCCGCCATCGAGCGCGCCTTCGCCACCCACCCGGCCTACGTCAACTGGCAGCGCGAGCGCATGGCCTACACCATCGAGGGTATCTCGTGGCGGCCCGACGGGACCCCGGTGTTCCGGGGACGCAGCCCGGTGGACGGTGCCGCCGACCGGGTCGAGTGCTTCGCGGGCCTGCGCTCCGAACGCCCCGGCCATCTCGCCGCCGCCTGAAACGGCGCGGCGAAGGGGAGTAGACTCGCACCCTCAAATTGGAACATAATAGGAACGAAATTCCCGATTCGAGGATCGTTCCATGTTCCACGATCAGGCCGGCGCCTGCATCGAAGATCCGCCCCCCGATAGCGGCGGCGGCATCCCCCGGCTCGCCCGCGCGCAGCTGCACGAAGTCCATGCCGATGGCGTGGACTGGGCGGGGGCGCTCGCCTTCGGGCTGGGTGCAATGGATGCAGACGGTCGCAAGCCGGTGCTGCTGCTGCGCACCCGCAGGCGCGGGGCGGCGATGGTGCCTTACGGCGCGGGCTTCGCCGCGTTCGGCGTCGATCCCGCCCGGCTGGTCGTCATCGACGCGCGCGACGATGCGGCGCTGCTGCGGGCAGGGCTTGACGCGGCGCGCAGCAGCGGCCCGGCCGCCGTCATCGTCGAGAGCTGGGGGCGACTGCGCGAATACGACATGGTGGCGAGCCGCCGCCTGATCCTCGCGGCGGAGCGCTCGCGCATCCCGGTGGTCATGCTGCGCGGCGATGCCGACCCGCGCCCGAGCGCCGCGCATACCCGCTGGACGGTCTCCACCGCGCCCTCCGTCCCGCTGGAGCCGCGCGCTCCCGGTCCTCCGGCATTGCTGGTCGAACTGGTCCGGCGGCGGGGCGGACCGGCGGGAATGCGCTGGCGGCTGGAATGGAATGACGAACATGGCGGATTCCGCGACATACCCCTCGACCACGCTGCCGCTGACGCCGACGACCGGGCAGGCGGACGGGCCGCGCCGCTATCTGGCGCTGTGGTTCCCCTTCCTGCCCTGCGAACGGGCGCGCCGCTGCGGCGCATTGCCTGACGGAGAAGGCCCGCAGGCACTCTTCGCGCGCGAGGGGCAGGCGCTGCGCCTCGCGGCGGTGGACGTGGCGGCGGTGCGGCAGGGCCTTGGCGCGGGCATGACGCTGGCCGATGCCCGCGCGCGCTGCCCGGACCTCGCCACCGCGCCGCACGATCCCGTCGCCGATTCCCGCGCGCTGGAGCGGCTGGCGGGAGCGATGATCGCCTTCACCCCGCTCGTCTCGCTCGATGCCCCCGACGGCGTGGTGCTCGACGTGACCGGCTGCGCGCACCTGTTCGGCGGGGAGGCGGCGCTGGTGCGTGCGGTGCTCGCCGCCACCGGCCATGCCGTGCGCCACGCGCTCGCCCCCCATGTCGCCGCCGCCCGCGCGCTGGCGCGCTTCGGTGGGGGGACGGACGTGCGCGCCCTGCCGGTCTCCGCGCTGGAACTGGACGCGGAGGCCCTGTCCGGCCTGCGCCGCGCCGGGCTGGAGACGCTGGGCGATCTCGCCAGCCGTCCGATGGCGGGCCTCGCGGCGCGCTTCGGCGAACTCGCCGTCACCCGCCTGCGCGCGATCCTGGGCGAAGCGGGCAGCCCCGTCGTCCCCTTGCGCCTGGCCGAGCCGATCCGGCTGGAAACCCGCTTTCCCGAACCCCTCGCGCGGACCGACGACGCGCTCGACGTGATCGAGGATCTGCTGGCGCAGGCGTCGCGCACGATGGAGCAGCGCCAGCTCGGCGGGCGGCGCTTCCTCGTCACGCTCCATCGCACCGACAACGCGCGGAGGCGGCTGGCGGTGGAAACCGGGCTGGCGGTGCGCGATCCCGCTGCCGTCATGCGCCTCCTGCGCGAGCGGATCGACACGCTTTCCGACCCGCTGGACCCCGGCTTCGGCTTCGATGCGATCACGCTGGCGGTACTCGGCGCGCAGCACCTGCCTTCGCGCCAGATCATGCTGGAGGACGGCAGGGAGGAGAACGCCGACGACGTGGCCGCACTGGTCGACCAGCTCAGCGTGCGGATGGGCGAGGACAGCGTGCGCCGTGTCGCCCCCCGCGACCGGCACTTGCCCGAGAAGGCGCAGGCGCTGGTCCCGGCGCTGCGCCTCCGCAACGTCCAGTGGCCGCCGCCCGAGGACGTGCCACCGCGTCCACTCCTCCTCCTCGACCCGCCGCAGCAGGTGGACGTGATCGCGGGTGTGCCCGACAGTCCGCCGCAGCGCTTCCGCTGGAAGGGGCGCCTCCACGACGTCACGTTGGCCGAGGGGCCGGAGCGGATTGGCGCGGAATGGTGGCGGCGGCGCGGCGGGCACATGCCCGGCGGAGCGGGGGAGACGCGCGACTACTACCGCATCGAGGACGCGGACGGGCGGCGCTACTGGATCTTCCGCCACGGCCTGTTCAGCGAGAAGCCGGACCCGCGCTGGTATCTGCACGGCCTGTTCCCGTGAGTGCTTTCGCGGAACTCGTCACCGCCACCAATTTCAGCTTCCTGCGCGGCGCCTCGCCGGGAGCGGAGATGGTCGTGCGGGCGCAGGCGATGGGCATGACCGGCATCGGCATCGCCGACCGCAACACCGTGGCGGGCGTGGTCCGCGCCCATCGTGCATGGAAGGAGATCGGGAGGGCAAAAAGCGGGCTGCGCCTGATCGTCGGCGCGCGGCTGGTCTTCGCGGACGGCACGCCCGACATCGTGGCCTATCCGATGACGCGCCACGGCTGGGGCCGCCTGACGCGCCTGCTGACCCTGGGCAACCGCAAGTCGAAGAAGGGCGAGTGCGAACTGCACCTGAGCGACCTCGTCGAACATGCGCAGGAGATGGCGCTGATCGTGATGCCGGGTAGTGGGGATGGGGACGAAGCGCTGCTTGCCACGTTGCGGGCGCTGGCTGCTCATTCGCACTCCACATCTACACTCACACCTCGTCATTGCGAGCGTAGCGAAGCAATCCAGCGGCATCGCGCACCGCATGGATTGCTTCGCTACGCTCGCAATGACGAAGGAGGGGGCAAGGCGGAAACTACGGTCAGGCTCTGGCTTGCCGCCACCATGCCCCGTGCCGGTCGCGACGCGCGTCGGCTGGCGGAGCGGATGGCGCTGTCGCAGCGCACCGGCGTCCCCCTGATCGCCACCAACGACGTGCTTTATGCGACGCCGGAGGACAGGCCGATGCAGGACGTCCTCACCTGCATCCGCGAGGGGTTGACCGTCCAGACCGCCGGTCGCCGCCTCGCCGCCAATGCCGAGCGGCACCTCAAGTTCCCCGTCGAGATGGCCCGCCTGTTCCGCGCCTGCCCCGAGGCGCTGGCGGCGACGCAGGACTTGCTGGCCTGTGTGAAATTCACCCTCGACGACTTGCGCTACGAATACCCGCACGAGCCGGTGCCCGAAGGTTGGGAGCCGCAGCCGTGGCTGGAGCATCTCGTCATGGAGGGCTCGCGCAAGTGGTTCCCCGATGGCCTGCCACCCAGGTACCAAGAGACGCTGAACGAGGAATTCGGCCTGATCCGTGACCAGAAGATCGCCTACTACTTCCTCACCGTCCACGACATCGTGCATTACGCGCGCAGTCTCGATCCGCCGATTCTGTGTCAGGGACGCGGCAGCGCGGCCAATTCGCTGGTCTGCTACTTCCTTGGCGTCACGCCGATCGACCCGGTGGAAGAAAAACTGCTGTTCACGCGCTTCCTCTCCACCGAGCGGGACGAGCCGCCCGACATCGACGTCGATTTCGAGCACGAGCGGCGCGAAGAGGTGATGCAGTATATCTACAATCGCTACGGCCGCGACCGTGCCGGGATTGCCGCCACCGTCATCCGTTATCGCCAGCGCAGCGCCATCCGCGAAGTCGGCAAGGTGCTGGGCATGAGCGAGGACATCACCACGCGCCTCTCCGGTACCGTCTGGGGCAGCTGGGGTGGCACCGAACTGCCCGAAACCCGCCTGACCGAAGCCGGGTTTGACCCCGCCAACCCGCAGGTGGAGCGTCTGCGCGACATGGTGGGGCGGCTCCTCGAATACCCCCGCCACCTTTCGCAGCATGTCGGCGGCTTCGTGCTGAGCGAAGGTCGGCTCGACGAACTCGTGCCGATCCACAATGCGGCGATGGAGAAGCGCACTTTCATCGAGTGGGACAAGGAAGACCTCGAATCCCTCGGATTGATGAAAGTTGACATTCTCGCGCTTGGCATGCTGACGGCGATCCGCAAGAGCTTCGATCTGCTGCGCGATCATGGCTGGCGCGATCTGGAACTGGCCACCGTCCCGCAGGATGACGTGCCGACCTACGACATGCTGTGCAGGGGCGACAGCATCGGCACGTTCCAGGTCGAGAGCCGCGCCCAGATCGCGATGCTTCCGCGCATGAAGCCGCGCGAACTCTACGATCTCGTCATCCAGGTGGCCATCGTGCGGCCCGGCCCGATTCAGGGCGGCATGGTCCATCCCTATCTGCGGCGGCGCACGGGTGAGGAGAAGGTCGTCTTTCCCGGCCCGAAGGGCGAGATGGAAGATCTGCTCTACAAGACCATGGGCGTACCGCTGTTTCAGGAACAGGCGATGCGCCTTGCGATCGTCGCGGCGAAGTTCTCCCCCGCTGAGGCCGACCGCCTGCGCCGCTCGATGGCGACGTTCCGGCGCAACGGCACCATCCATGAACATCAGGAAAAGTTCGTCAACGGCATGGTCCGGCGCGGCTATCCGCAGGACTTCGCCGAGGGTTGCTTCAAGCAGATCGAAGGTTTCGGCGAATACGGCTTTCCCGAAAGCCATGCGCAGGCATTCGGGCTGCTGGCCTACGTCTCGTCATGGCTGAAGTGCCATTATCCGGCGGTGTTCACTTGCGCGCTGCTCAACAGCCAGCCGATGGGGTTCTATGCGCCCGCGCAGCTTGTCGGCGATGCGCGCGAACATGGGGTGGAGGTCCGGCCTATCGATATCCGCGACAGCTTCTGGGACAATACGCTGGAGGGCGAACGCATCCTGCGCCTTGGCCTGCGGCAGATCGGCGGGTTCAAGAAGGAGTGGGCCGAGGCGCTGAAAGCGGCGCGCGAGGCTGCGCCCATCGCGAACCTTGAGGACGCCGCGCGCCGGGCCGGGCTGCCCTCGCGCGCCCTGCGGTTGCTGGCCGATGCCGATGCGCTCGGCTCGCTGGGGCAGAGCCGGCGTCAGGCGGGGTGGGAGGCGCGGCGGGTGCCTTCGGCGCAACTGCCGCTTTTCGCGGCGCTGGATGCGCCCGAACTGGCCGCGGAACCCGAAGCCGCGCTTCCCGCGATGGCGCCGTCCGAGGAAGTCGTCGCCGATTACCAGACCCAGCGATTGTCGCTGAAGGGCCACCCCATGCAGTTCCTGCGCGAACACTTCGCCGGGCAGGGGGTGCGGACCTGCGCGGAAGTCAATACCGCGAAGGATGGTCAGAAAGTGCGCGTCGCCGGGGTCGTGCTGATCCGCCAGCGACCCGGCAAGGGCAATGCGATCTTCATCACCATCGAGGATGAGACCGGCATCGTGAACGCGCTGCTCTGGGCGCGCGAGTTCGAGAAGCAGCGGCGCGCGGTGATGGCCGCGCGGCTGATGGTGATCGACGGCGTGGTCCAGCACAGCAAGGAAGGCGTGGTTCACCTGATGGTCGATCTCGTCACCGATGCCAGCGAGGCGATGGCGCGCCTCTCGCCGCCGCCGATGCTCAAGCCCGAGCCGATGCCGGGCGATGCGGTGCGCCACCCGGTCTACGATCCGAACCGGCCGACTTCGGGCCATGCGTCGCGGGGACATCCGCGCAACGTGCGCATCCTGCCCCGCTCGCGGGACTTTCACTGAGGTCGCATTCGTCATTGCGAGCGTAGCGAAGCAATCCACGGTCGGCCCACGCCGCTGGATTGCTTCGCTACGCTCGCAATGACGAAGCATTCGCTCGTTTAAACGGCCAGCTCAGTAGATATCGCGGAGATAGCGCCCGGTCTCGGCCATGTCCTCCAGCCGCTCGTCGCCAAGGACGGAGCGCAGCGCCGCGTCCACCGCCGGGGCCATGCCGAGGAGGCTGCCGCAGACGAGGATCGTCGAGCCGTCTTCCACCTGCTCGCGCAGCACGGCGGCGGCTTCGGGAATCATGTTCTGGATGTAGCGCCCGCAATCGGCGTCGCGCGACCATGTGCGGTCGAGGCGGGCGAGGGTGCCGTCCGCCAGCCACGACTGGAGTTCGTCGTCGAGGAATGCATCGTGCGCGCGGCTGCGTTCGCCCAGCAGCAGCCAGTGCCCGGTGCTGCCTGCGCTCGCCGCCTGCCGCAGATGGCCGCGCAGGCCCGCAAGGCCGGTGCCGTTGCCGATCAGGATCAGCTTGCCGTGATCGTCCGCGATGCGGAAGCCGGGATTGGCATGCAGACGCAGCGCCATTTCCGCGCCGATCGGTGCATGTGCGGTCAGCCACCCCGAGCCGAGGCCGAGCGTGCCGTCGTCGCGCCGGACCTGCCGCACGACAAGCTCGATGCGCCCGTCCGCCGGGATTGAGGCGATCGAGTATTCGCGATGGGGCAGCGGGCGCAGGCCTGCGACGATCTCGTCCGCAGAGCCTTCGGCGGCATCGGGCAGCACGGCATCGGCGAGGTGTTCGGCGAGCGTGCGTCCCTCCACCAAGGCGGTCCCGTCGAGGCCGGAGCGGACGAGGAATCCGGCGACGGCGGCAGGATCGTTGGCCGGGCGCACTTCGGCGATGTCGCCCGCCTGCCAGTCGTGCGCGGCGTCGCCCAGCGGTTCGAGGGCGAGCAGGAAGGCCGGGCCGCCCTTGCTGCCGGGGTTGAGCAGGCGGCGTTCCGTCAGGCGCCAGCGGGCGTATTGCGCGGGGGCGAAGTCCGCCGCCATCGGGTCCGCACCCAGCGCGGCGAGTTGCTGCTGCCACTGGCGCTCGGCATCGACGTCCTCGCCGTCGACTTCGATGGTGTCGAACAGGCGACGGCCACCGCCAGAGTGCAGCCAGCGGTCGACATCGTGGCCGAAGGCGCAGAACTGCGGATATTCGCGGTCGCCAAGGGCGAGGACGGCATAGTCGAGATCGGCCGCGACCGGCGGCGTCGCCATCGTTTCGCGCGCGAAGCGGCGGGCGCGGTCCGGCGGCTCGCCTTCGCCATACGTGCTCACGACGAAGAGCGCGCGGCGGGCTTCCGCCAGCACGGCATCGTCGATCGAGGAGATCGGCAGGACTTTCGCGCCGCCCAGCACGGCGGCGGTCTGGCGGGCGAGCCGCTCCGCGCCGCCGGTCTGGCTGGCGTAGGCGACGAGCATCCCCTCGTCCGCCGTGTGCGTGACGACCGGCGCGGCCTCGATCTCGGCCAGCGCCTGCTTGCGGCGGCGTCGCGCGAAGTAGAGCAGCAGGCCGGTGACGGTGAACAGCGGCATAGCAAGGCTGGTCACGAAGATCGTGATGCGCCCCGGCAGTCCGAAGATCGCGCCGCGATGGACCTCGAACATGCTCGTCGCGATGACCTTGCCGGTGCCGCGGTCGGCATAGCGGTCGGCCTTGAGCAGCCGTCCGCTCGCCACGTCGATGTCGAGGTTGTCGGTCATGCGGTCGTGCCGGGCGTTCGGCAGGAGCACGCGGAAGGTGGTCTTGCCGCCGTCGGCGGGCAGGGTGACCGAGACCGATTCGAACCGGCCGCCGGTCGCGCGCTCCACGGTCGTCCAGGCACGGGCGAGCGAGACGGGGACGGGCTCGCCCTTTTCCTTGCTCTCACGGCCGCCGTCGCGCTCGGCCGATCCGGTCAGCACGACCATCGCGCCCGTGCGATACCACTCGTAGGACCACCATAGGCCGGTGAACGCGCTCAGGAGGTAGGCGATGGCGACCCAGCTGCCGATCACGACATGCAGTTCGCGGTAGAGGTTGCGCCCGCTCTTGCGCAAGTCGAGCACCAGCCAAGAACGCCAGTCGAGCGCGCGGCGGGGCCAGCGTAGGTACAGGCCCGAGAGCGCGAAGAAGATCAGCGCGATGGTGGAGAACCCGGTGATCTGGCGCCCCCAGCCCTTCGAGCCGCCGGGTGCGGCGAGCCACCGGTGGATGTCCTGCACCAGCCGGAAGAAGCCTTCGCCGTTCGGCTTGCCGAGCAGGCGTCCGTCGCGCGGGTCGATATAGCTGCGCTCGCCGCGCCGCTCGCCGGGATCGGGGGCGAACATGACCTGCCACGCACGGGCGGGGTCGGATTCCACGGTCAGCCATTCGACCCGGCGCCCTTCGCGCGCGGCGGAGGCTCGGGCGATCACCGCATCGGGCGACATGATCCTGCCGCTGCCGGGCTCGAGCGTGACGATGCCGGGGCTGATTGCCCGCATGATCTCGTCCTCGAAGCTGAGCGTCGCGCCGGTAAGGCCCATGACCGCGAGCACGAGCCCTGCGGTGATCCCCAGAAACCAGTGAACCTGAAACAGTACTCTGCGCGTCACTTCGACCGTGCCCCCGATGCGGGGCCTTGCGCAAGCATGGCCCCCGTTTGAAAAGCACGGGCCGATTGGCCTTGCGGGCTTTCGTTTCCCTCTCGGGCAGGTCGGCTAATGCGACATATTCGCAATAGCAAGGAGTTTTACGAAGCGGAGACAGTCCGAGGGTTACCGAAACCCCGGAAAACTACCCGGAGCGGCCCTCGACCCCGGATTGGCGAGATGTTAAGCAATCGATGCTATTTCGGCAGGATGGTTTCGCAGCACCACATGATGAACAGGGATCGCGATCCGTCGTCGACGGGCATCGAAGATTTGCGTGTCCGCTCGCCGGGTATCGATCGTGCGGGATCCGCGCCGGTCGGTGCGAAGCCGATCCTGTGGCGCTGGTGGCTGGTTGCCGCGCTGCTCAGCCTTGCTGTCTGGGCGCTGGTCTTCGCGCTGCTGACCTGAGACGGATCAGTCCGGCTTCCAGCCGATCTCGGCGGCGGCGGCGGACTTGGGAATGTCGGTCAGCGCCTCGTTCACCGTGATCGTCTCACCCGGCGCGAGCTGGCTCTTCGCGGGAACGACTTCCTTGGCATAGACGATCGTCTCGCGCCGGTCGCGCAGGACGACGAGGAGCGAGGGCACCTTGCGCGTCTGCGCGCCGATGTTGGTGATCGTGCCGCTGACGCTGAAGAACTCGGTGCCGTCGGGCAGCGGCTTGCGATCCTGGCGGCCGCGCGGGAAGTCCAGCTTGAGGTCCGGCTGCGCCTGCTGGAAGGTCGGGCGCGGGATCGGCAGCCAGTCGGGCAGGCCACCCACCGCGACGGCGGCGGCGAGGCTCAGCGTGGCGGCGGCGAAGGCCACGGCGGCGTAAGTGCCGATCTTCGTCCAGTTGCGGCGCGGGCGGAACGGGGGCGAGAAGTCGAAGCTCGACGGGCCTTCGTCCGAATAGGCCTTGTTCGCGGTGTCGTCGTAATAGACCGGTCCCGTGCGCCGCGAGGGCGGGGGAGGTGGCATCGGTTCCGCGCGCGCTGCCGGCTGCTCCGGCGCACGCGGCACCACGACGGCGGGGCGCTGGGCCGGGCGGGGCGCGGGTTCGGGCTGCGGCGAGGCTGCCGCCTGAACCGGGGCGGGCTGCTCCACCGGTGCCTGCGCGGGGGCTTCGGCCGGGGCAGCGCTCACGCCGTCCAGTACGCGCTCAAGCTCGGGGCCTTCCTGATACCAGCTGTGGCGGCACTTCGCGCAGCGCACGGTCCTGCCTTCCACGCCGATGGCGCTGTCCGGGACAGCGTAGCGCGTGGAGCAGGCAGGGCAGGCGATTATCATGATCGCCTTCATAAGCACGCCTTGCGCGCGTGCGACAAGCGTCCCGCCTGTGGGTTCGCGTCATGACGCTCTTTTTTCCACATGCAAGGACCGCTATAGCCCCTTGCGGCCCGTTCGGTCCGACTGAAACACGATCCTTGACGAGCATGACCGCGGACGGGGAAATCATCCACTTCGACAATGTCGGCCTGCGCTACAGCACCGAACGCGAGGTGCTGAGCGATCTGACGTTCACGCTCTATGCGGGGCGGTTCTACTTCCTCACCGGGGCGAGCGGCGCGGGCAAGACCTCGTTGCTCAGGCTGCTGTACCTTGCCCAGCGGCCGTCGCGCGGGGCGATCCGCATGTTCGGGACCGATGCGATCACCCTTCCGCGCGCCCGCCTGCCCGCGATGCGGCGGCGCATCGGCGTCGTCTTCCAGGATTTCCGGCTGGTCGAGCACTTGTCCGCCTTCGACAACGTGGCGCTGCCGCTGCGCGTCGCGGGCCATGCCGAGAAGGATCTGGCGCGGCCGGTGCGCGACATCCTCGAATGGGTGGGCCTTGCCGATCGCATCGACGCGCGGCCCGAGACGCTTTCGGGCGGCGAGCAGCAGCGCGTTGCCATCGCCCGCGCCGTGATCGCGCGCCCCGCCATGCTGGTGGCGGACGAGCCGACCGGCAACGTCGACCCGGACATGGCGGCCAAGCTGATCCGCCTGTTCGAGATGCTCAACCGGCAGGGAACCACGGTCGTGGTCGCTACCCACGACCTCGATCTGCTGCGCAAGGTGCCCGAAAGCCTCATCATGCGGCTCGACAAGGGGCGGCTGTCCGACCCCACCGGCGCGCTGCGCTATCCGCCGAGGAAGGTGACGTGAGCATGCGCCGCTGGTTTACCGCCGGGCGCGGCGTCGAGCTGATCCCGCAGGGCCGCATGTCCGGCCCGATGCCCTGGGTCATCGCGATCATGGTGGCGATGACGGCGATCGCGCTCGCGGCGGGCCTCGCGCTCGGCAATGCGGTCTCGGCGGCCAAGGCGGAGATCGACGGCGGCGTGACCGTCCAGATCATCGAGCCGCGCGCCGAAATCCGCGCCGCTCAGGCCGCCCGCGCGGTCGAAGCGATCAAGACGCTGCCCGGCGTGGCAGGGCTTCGGCAGGTGCCGCAGGCCGAACTCGACGCGCTGATCGAGCCTTGGCTCGGCACCGGCATCGCGGCGGCGACCGGGGCGGCGATCCCCGTTCCCGCGCTCATCGACGTGCGGCTGAACGGACCCGCCACGGCGCGGCAGCTTGCCACGATCGCCAGGCGGGTGACGCCCGTCGCGCCCTCGGCCCGGATCGACGCGCAGTCCAACTGGCTGCGGCCGGTGTTCGACGCGATGGTGTCGCTGCAGGTGCTGGCGATGGTGATCGTCGCGCTATTGGCGGGCGCGCTGGCGGCGGCGGTGCTGCTGGCGGCGCGTTCCGCACTGGGGGCGAACCGGGACACGATCGAGATCGTCCACCTCCTCGGCGGCACCGATGCGCAGGTGGCGCGGGTGTTCCAGCGCTCCATCGGCTACGACGCGGCGGGCGGCGGCGCGGTGGGGCTTGCGCTGGCGCTGGTGGTGATCCTGTCCCTCGGCCGCCGGTTCGAGGGGCTGGGCGCGGGGCTGGTCGACAATGGCGCGCTGGTGTGGAGCGACTGGCTGATCCTCGCGGTCGTGCCGATGCTGGCGACGCTGCTCGCCATGCTCACCGCGCGGCTTACCGTGCTGCACGCGTTGCGAAAGATGCTGTAACGGCTGCGAACCCCTATATAGCTATTCACCTATGTTTCGCCGCTTCGTCGCCTCCCTCGTGCTGATCTGGGCCTTCGGGTTCCTGTGGTTCGCCGTTGCGTTGCCCGGGCCGCTGCCCGCGGGGGTGAAGACCGACGCGATCATCGTGCTCACCGGCAGCCAGGGGCGGATCGAACATGCGGTGAAGGTGCTGGCTGCCGGACAGGCGCCGGACCTGCTCGTCTCGGGCGTCGACCGCGAGGTGCGCCCGCGCGAGTTCGCCATCCAGTTCCGCGTGCCGCCGCGCCTGATGCGCTGTTGCGTGACGCTGGGCTACCGCGCCTACGACACGCGCTCCAACGCGGTCGAAGCGGCGCAGTGGGTGGCCGAGCACAACGCCAAGTCGGTGCGCCTCGTCACCGCGGACTGGCACATGCGCCGCGCCGCGCTGGAGATCGCGCGCGAGTTTCCCGACGACGTGCGGCTGGAACTCGACGGCGTGCCCTCGCACCCCAGCCTCGGCGCGCTGTTCCTCGAATATCACAAGCTGCTGGCGCGGGCCGCGCTCAACCTCTGGGAAATGCTGCGATGAAGTCCGACAAGGCGAGCCCGCTGGACGTGGCGCGCTCGCTGCTGTTCTACCTCGTGTTCTACCTCGGCACGGTCGTGCTGGTGATCTCCTGCATCGTCGCGTCGCTGTTCGGCGACGAGGCGCTGCGCCGGGCGGTGCGGTGCTGGGGAATGTTCCACCGCTGGTGCGCGCGCTGGCTGCTGGGCATCCGCCTCGTCATCGAGGGCGAACTGCCGAACGAGGGCGTGCTCGTCGCGATCAAGCACGAAAGCTTCTTCGAGGCGATCGACCTGCCCGCGCAGATGCGTCGCCCCGCGCCGTTTCCCAAGGCGGAACTGGCGGAAATCCCCGGCTGGGGCTGGGTGGCGCGTCGCTATGGCGCGGTCGTCGTCGAGCGGGGTGAGGGGGCCAAGGCCCTGCGCGCCATGGTCACCAGCGCGCGCGGGTTTGCGGCGCAGGGGCGTCCGCTGGCGATCTTCCCCGAAGGTACGCGCGTGGCGACGGGCGAGCGGCCGCCGTTGCAGTCCGGCTTCGCGGGGCTCTACAAGCTGCTGGCGCTGCCGGTGGTGCCGGTGGCGGTGAACAGCGGGCGGCTCTATCATCGGCGCTGGAAGAAGCCCGGAACGATCACCCTGCGCGTGGGCGAGCGCATCGCCCCCGGCCTCCCGCGCGAGGAGGTCGAGGCGCGGGTGCATGCGGCGATCAATGCGCTGAACGCTTAGAAAACTGCCCAGCCGTTCGTCATTGCGAGCGTATCGAAGCAATCCTCGGTTGGCCCACCACGCTGGATTGCTTCGCTACGCTCGCAATGACGATGTGGGGGATGGGGGAGCGTCGTTCGGTTCTAGGCCGGCACCAGTTCGCTGACCTCGACCGTCTGCGACAGCAGTTCCACGTCGCCGTAGCTGGTGAGGAACGAGACGTCCGCCGCATCGCGACCGATGCCGATCTTCGCCATGCGGTCGGGCGTGCTCATGCCGGTGGCGTCGACCATGTGCCACACGCCGTCGAGGAACACCTCGCACACGGCATGGAAGTCCTGCGGTTCCACGCCGAGGCCGTAGACGCTGGCGAAGCGCGCCGGGATGCCGCTGGCGCGCACGAAGGCGATCATCAGGTGCGCATAGTCGCGGCAGACGCCCTTGCGGCTCTTGAAGGTGTCGGCGGCGGTGGTGAAGGCGTCGCTGGAGCCGGGCTCGTAGGTCAGCGTCTCCGCTATGCGGTCGCGGATCGCGGCGACGCGCAGGCCGCCTTCCAGCGTGCCGAATTCGGTCTGCACGAAGTCGTGGAAGGTGTCGGAGGTGACGTAGCGCGAGGGCATGAGGTAGTCGATCGTCTCGCCCGGCAGCAGGTGCGGCGGCACGGCGGGCAGGGTGGCGATGTCGGCGAGGATGCGGTTCACCTCCACGCTGGCCTCGTAGCGGACCTTGAGCGGCGCGCCGGTGCGCAGCAGCAGGCGCTCGCCGATGCAGGCCTGTGCAGGCACGCGGGCGAAGTGGTCGGTCGGCGGCAGGTCGATCCGCGCGTCGAGGATGTGCTGCTCCGGGATCACTGCCGCCTCGATCTGGAGCAGGATGTCGGTGGGCTCGGGCACGGCGTAATCGAGCGTCGTCACGATCGAGAGGCGCATGAGGCGGCGTCCTGATGCAGTTGGCCCATCTCCGGGATAACCACTAGTAAGCCACGGGACGCCGTTAGGCTCCCCGCCTCCGCGATTAAATTATGTTCACCGGCCCGGCGCGCCGGTAGCGCCACCGTTCTCGTGATCGCCGCGCCCGAAATCGGGCCGCGCATCGTCCTGGCCTTCCTCGATGATCGAGCGGCGGATGGCGCGGGTGCGGGCGAAATGGTCGAACAACTGCTCGCCGTCGCCGACGCGGATCGCGCGCTGGAGGGCGGTCAGATCCTCGGTGAAGCGCTGGAGCATGGTCAGCACCGCGTCCTTGTTGGACAGGAACACGTCGCGCCACATCGTCGGGTCGGAAGCGGCGATGCGGGTGAAGTCGCGGAAGCCGCCCGCCGAATACTTGATGACCTCGCCCTGTGTCACGTCCTCGAGGTCGGAGGCGGTGCCGACGATGGTGTAGGCGATGAGGTGGGGCAGGTGGCTCGTTACCGCGAGCACGAGATCGTGGTGCTGCGCCGTCATGATCTCGACGTTGGCGCCGAGCGCTTCCCAGAAGCCGACCAGTTCGGACAGCTTCACCATGTCCACCTTGGCGGGCGGGGTGACGATGCACCAGCGGTTGCGGAACAGGTGCGCGAAGCCCGCGTCGGGGCCGGAATTCTCGGTGCCCGCGACGGGATGCGCGGGGATCACGACATGGTCCGGCAGCGCGTCGCCCAGAGCCTTGGCGATGGCCTGCTTGGACGAGCCGACGTCGCTGACCAGCGCGTGCGCAGGCAGAGCGTCGCGCACCTGCTCGGCGGCGATGCCCATCGCGCCGGGCGGCACGCAGAAGATCACAAGGTCGGCATGACGTACCGCCTCGCTCGCGGTGTCGCAGACCTTGTCGACGAGGTCGCGCTCGGCGGCACGGGCGCGGTGCGCCGGGCTGAGGTCGAAGCCGGTGGTGCGGCTCTCGGGCAGGAATTCCCGCACGGCGAGGCCGATCGAGCCGCCCTGCAGGCCGAGGCCGATGATGGCGATGGTGGCGAAGGTCATTTCGCGCTTTCCGCCATTTCGCGCAGGGCCTCGGCGATGGCGTCCATGTCGTGCGGCTTGCCGATGGTGATGCGCAGTGCCTGCGGCAACCCCTGTCCGGGCAGCCAGCGCACGATGTAGCCGCGATCCGCGAGGCCCTCGAACGCGGTCTCGGCGGTCAGCGCGCCTTCGAACAGGATCAGCACGAAGTTCGCCTGGCTCGGCAGCGGGCGCAGGCCGTGGTTGCCGAGGGCTTCCAGCTTCTCGACGAAACGGGCGCGCTCGTCACGGTTGTGGACGCGGCTGGCCTCGACGAAGGCCGGGTCGCCCAGCGCCGCGAGCGCCATCGCCTGCCCGGTGCTGGAGACGTTGAACGGCCCGCGGATGCGGTTGAGCGTGGCGACGATGCCCGGCGCGCCGGTGCCCCAGCCGATGCGCTCCCCGGCCAGCCCGAAGATCTTGGAGAACGTGCGGGTGACGAGCACGTTGTCATGCGCGGCGGCGAGCGCCATCGCCCCGTCCTCGTCCTCGGCCGCGACATATTCGCCATAGGCCTGATCGAGCACCAGCAGCACGTCGGACGGCAGCGCGGTGTGGAGGCGCGCGATCTCGCCCTTTGCCATGTAGGAGCCGGTCGGGTTGTTGGGGTTGGCGACGAAGACCACGCGGGTCTTCTCCGTCACCAGCGACAGTAGCGCATCCACATCGGTGCCATAGTCGGAATCGGGCGCGACCACCGGCGTCGCGCCGCAGCGGCGCGCGGCGATGTCGTAGACCGAGAAGCCGTAGCGCACGTAGATCACTTCGTCGCCCGGGCCCGCGTAACCCTGCGCTGCAAGGTTGAGCAGTTCGTCCGAGCCGGTCCCCATGACCACGCGCGCCGGGTCGATGCCGTGGCGCTCGCCGATGGCGGCGCGCAGCGCGGTGCTGTCCGGGTCCGGGTAGAGCGCGGGAGCGGCGGCCTTCGCCGCCAGCGCCGCCGCGCTCGTGCCGAGCGGGTTCTCGTTCGCCGACAGCTTGATCAGCGGCCTGCCGTCCTTGCCCTTGGACTTGCCGGGGACATAGGCGTGGATCGCCTCGATCCAGGGCTTCGGGGCCGGGGCGGTTCGGGGCGCTTCGCTGCGGGTCTCGGTTTCGCTCATGACGGGCGGCCCCATAACCCAGCATGGCTGCTAATGACAGGGGGCGTTTGAGGCTCTATTGGGCATCGCATCATGGCGCCCGATCTTCAAACGATGCCCTTCCCCCCCATCGAGAACAAGTTCCTCGACCTCGACATGCCGCTGATGCTGGACGGCGGCCAGATGCTGCCCTGCGCGCGCATCGCCTACGAGACCTGCGGCACGCTCAATGCGGCTAAGGACAACGCGATCCTGATCTGCCACGCACTGACCGGCGACCAGCATGTCGTGTCGAACCACCCCAAGACCGGCAAGCCCGGCTGGTGGGTGCGCATGGTCGGCCCCGGCAAGCCGATCGACACCGACCGCTTCTTCGTGATCTGCGCCAACGTCATCGGTTCGTGCATGGGCTCGACCGGGCCGGCGAGTGATGGCCCGGACGGCACGCCATGGGGCATGCGCTTCCCGGTCATCACCATCCGCGACATGGTGAAGGGCCATATCGCCGTGCTCGACGCGCTGGGGATCGACAGCCTCCATGCGCTCGTCGGCGGATCGATGGGCGGGATGCAGGTGCTGAGCCTTGCCGCCAACTTCCCCGAGCGGACGCGCGCAGTGCTGGTGCTGGCCTCCACCGCGCGGCATTCGGCGCAGAACATCGCGTTCCATGAAGTCGGGCGTCAGGCGATCATGGCCGACCCGGAATGGCGCGAGGGTAATTACTATGCCTTCGGCAAGGGGCCGGAAAAGGGCCTCTCCGTCGCCCGCATGGCCGCGCACATCACTTATCTTTCGGAAGCGGGCCTGACCGAGAAGTTCGGCCGCCGCCTGCAGAACCGCGAGGAGAAGACCTTCGGCTTCGACGCGGATTTCCAGATCGAATCCTACCTGCGCTATCAGGGGCTGTCGTTCACCGACCGCTTCGATGCGAACTCGTACCTCTACATCACCCGCGCGATGGACTACTTCGATCTTGCCGAAGAGCATGGCGGGATGCTGGCCAATGCCTTCGCGAAGTCGAAGGCGCGCTACTGCCTCGTCAGCTTCGACACCGACTGGCTCTATCCCACGGCGGAATCGCGCAACGTCGTCCATGCGCTGAACGCGGCGGGGCTGCCGGTCAGCTTCGTGGAGCTTTCCGCGCCGTTCGGGCACGACTCGTTCCTGCTCGACGTGCCCGCGCTCGACCGCGTGGTGGAGGGGTTCATCGGATGATACAGCTTTCCGACGACAGGAGCCGCCTCGACGTGGCGCGCGTCCACGGCTGGTTGGCGGGCAGCTACTGGACGCCCGGTATCGCGCGCGAGCAGGTGGAACGCCAGATCGCGGGCTCGCACTGCCTCGGCGCCTATGACCCGGAGCACGGGCAGGTCGGCTTCGCGCGCATGATTACCGACCATGCGAGCTTCGCGTGGCTGGCCGACGTGTGGGTGGACGAGAGCGTGCGCGGGCAGGGGCTTGGCCGTCGCATGGTGAACTGGTTCCTCGAACACCCGGAGTACGAAACGGTGCGCCGCTTCGCGCTGACCACGGCCGATGCGCACGGCGTCTATGCCGCGCTCGGCTTCACGCCGCTGATGCGGCCCGAGCGGCTGATGGAGCGCCTGTCGCCCGCCTTCGCCGCGCAGCTTGCGGTGGCGTCATGAACGCGGCGATGAAGCTGGGCCTGCGCCCCGACCTTGCCATCATCGCCGACAACGTCGCGGCGGGCTCCAGCCTGCTCGACGTCGGCTGCGGCGACGGCACCCTGATGCAGGCGTTGCGCGACGGTTCCGGCTGCGACACGCGCGGCATGGAGATCGACGCGCTCAACGTCGGCGCCTGCGTCGCCAAGGGCCTGTCGGTGATCCAGGGCGATGCCGACACCGACCTGTCGTTCTATCCGGACAACTCGGTCGACTACGCGATCCTGTCGCAGACGCTGCAGACGACGATGCGCCCCGACATGGTGCTGGAGCAGCTGCTGCGCATCGGTCGCAAGGCCTTCGTCAGCTTCCCCAACTTCGCGCACTGGCGGGTGCGGACATCGCTGCTGTGGAACGGGCGGATGCCGGTGACGCGGCTGCTGCCGATCGCGTGGTACGAGACGCCGAACATCCACCACCTCACCGTGAACGACTTCCGCGCGCTGCTGGTGGAGCGTGGCATTACCGTGGAGGGGCGCTGGTTCCTTTCAGGCGACACTCAGTGCAGCGCCGCGGCGGCGAATTTCCGCGCCGAGCATGCGGTGTTCCTCCTCTCGCGCGGGGGCTGAACCGCGAAGGGTTGCTCCCCGGAGCGCGCTGTGATCCCTTGGCCCGACCGGCGGGCCGGGGCCCGCGCATCCGGGAGATTCCCTTTGCGAATAGATGCTTCGAGGGCAATCGGCGCCTATGCCGCCGTCATGACGCTCGGTGTGGTATGGCTCGGCCTGTCGGGCGTGACGGCGCCGACGACGAAGTTCGACACCATCGATGTCCAGCGCATCAACGTGCGCGAACCGGACGGCACCCTGCGCCTGACGATCTCGAACAGGGCGCGGATTCCCGGGCTTATCCTGAGCGGCAAGGAGCATCCGCATCCGAACCGACAGGAGGCGGGGATGATCTTCTTCAACGATCAGGGCGACGAGAACGGCGGCCTCGTCTTCGACGGCGGGCTGAAGAACGGCGTGCCGACCAACGGCGGCAGTCTGACGTTCGACCGCTATCACCAGGACCAGACGCTGCAGTTCCTGAGCGTCGAGAACGGAGCGGACAAGACGGTCGGCGTGATCGTCACCGACCGCCCGGACCGGCTCATGGACATCGAGGCGGGCCGCAAGGCGCGCGACATGCCCAAGGGGCCGGAACGCGACCGACTGCTGAAGGAGGCCGGTTTCGAATCCGCCCGCCGCGTCTGGCTGGGGCGCGACGACAAGGGCGAGGCGGCGCTGGTGCTCAGCGACATGCAGGGAAGGCCGCGCCTGACCCTTGGCGTCGGGGCGGACGGGACGCCGGGCGTGAAGCTGCTTGACGCTGCGGGGAGGGTGACGCGCGAGCTGCGCTGAACCTCAGGCGCGCCTGGCGCCCAGCAGGGCCAGCCCGAAGGCGATGAAGACGACGCCGGTGAAGCGGTTGAACGCCTGCCGCACCGGCGCGCGGACGAGGTAGCGCGCCAGCGACCGGCCGCCCATCGCATAGGTGCAATACCAGCCGGTCTCGATCACCGCGAAGGTCGCGACCAGCACCGCGAACTGCGGCAGCTTGGGCAGCGCCGGGTTGATGAACTGCGGCAGGAAGGCGGCGGCGAAGAGGATCGCCTTGGGGTTGCTGATCGAGATCGCGAAGCCGCCCCGGAAAACCGCCATGGCCGAGGGCGCGGGGGGCAGGTCCGCCGCCGCCGGGTCCATCGGCCCCGCCGGGCTGCGCCACGCCTTGATGCCGAGATAGACCAGATAGGCCGCGCCGATGTAGCGCAGCAACTCGAACGAGCCGGGCAGGGCGAGGAACAGCGTGGTCAGCCCCGCCGCTGAAGCCGCCAGCAGCACCAGCAGCGCCGCAAGGCAGCCCATCATCGCCGCGACACTGCGCCGCGCGCCGAGTTCGATGCTGCGGGTCATGACGTGAAGCATGTTCGGCCCCGGAATCGCCGAGACCACGAACACGGCCCCCACGTAGAGCCACCATGCATGCAACGTCATCGCCTCGGGTTCCTTTCGCGCAGGGGTCGGACAGGCGCCTTATGGCCGGGGTGCGGTCAAGGCAACATCCGTGGCAGCGGATGCACGCGATCCCCCTCGCTTTCGCTTGACCCGGGCCCGCGTGCCTGCGAGGGGCGCGTCCCTGTCCGGGCGCGGTGAATGCGCCCGCAGGCGACAGACCGGCCACCGGCGCGAGGATGCGCCCCATTGTCGAGCCGGTCGTCCAATCGTGGAGACGATTCCCGACCAGGCCGACGGCCGCGCCCTTCCGCGTATCCGGCGACCATGCCTCGAATCGAGTACGACATGACCCAGACCGCCCATCCCGCACCCCATGCGGTGCAGCTTATCGACGCCGTGTTTCCCGGCGACACCAACCACCACGGCACCCTGTTCGGCGGCGTCGCGCTGGCGCACATGGACAAGATCGCCTTCCTCGTAGCCGCCCGTCACGCCCGCGCGCCCTTCGTGACGGCGCGTTCGGAGCGGATCGACTTCGAGAACCCCGGCCACGTCGGCGACCTGATCGAAGCGACCGGCCGCATCACTCGCGTCGGCACCCGCTCGGTCGATGTCGAGGTGGAACTGGTGGCCGAGAACCCGCTCACCGGCGAGCGCCGCCTGTGTACGCGCGGGCTGTTCGTCCTCGTCGCGCCGAAGGGGCCAGATACCAAGCTGCCGTTTCCGCCGATGCCCGAACCTGCGCCTTCCGTGGAGACGGCAAGGCTGCACATGGTCGACATGGTGTTCCCGGCGCAGACCAACCACTACGGCTCGCTGTTCGGCGGCGATGCGCTCAAGATGATGGGTCGCGCGGCCTTCATCGCCTCCAGCCGCCACATGCGCCGCCCCATGATCATGGGCACGTCCGACCGCATCGACTTCAAGTCGCCAATCCGCGAGGGCGAGATGATCGAGCTGATTTCCGAGGTCGTCATGGCGGGCAGCGATTCGGTGCTGGTCCGCGTCGAGCTCTGGGCCGAGGATCTGATGAGCGGCGAGCGCCGCCACTCGGCGACCTCGACCTTCACGATGGTGGTGGTGAGCCCGGCGGGCTGAAGCGCGCTGACCTCACTTCAATCGTCATTGCGAGCGTAGCGAAGCAATCCATGGTCGAGGGCCGGCCGTGGATTGCTTCGCTGCGCTCGCAATGACGAGGTGGATTCGATGCTCCCCGGCTCCCTAACCCATCGCGAGGCCGTGGTAGACGCCGAGCTTGTTCCCGTCGGGATCGCGCAGGTACGCGCCGAAAGCGCCGCGTGCCTGTGGCTTGGCCTCGGGCGCGCCTTCGTCCGAGCCACAGGCGGCAAGTCCGGCGGCATGCCATTCGCGCACCGCGTCCTCGCTCTGCGCTTCGAACAGGATGGTGCCGCCGTTGGCGAAGGTGCTCGCCTCCCCGTCGCGCGCGGGGCCGAGGAGGAAGCGCACGCCGCCCAGATCCCACATCACGATCGGGTACTGTTCGGGGGTGGAACAGGGGGAGAGGCCCAGCGCGCCGAAAGTGGCGTCGTAGAAGGCGCGGGTCTTCGCAAGGTCGTTCGATCCCAGGCGGATGGACTTGAGCAGCACGGTTTCCTCTCCCTCTGATCCTTTGCGCGGCAGACTGTCGGCGCGCGGGGGAGGGGTCAACGACAGGAGGCGCGCCGGCGCGATATGTCATGCAACCGACGGGGCGCGGACTTATCCACCTGATTCCCGTGCCCGTGAAATGGACGTATCCGCGCCGTTTCGGCATTCGGAATCGCCATGTGGCACATCTATCAGTTCCCGCTCTGCCCCTTCAGCCGCAAGGTTCGCCTGCTCATGGCCGAGAAGGGCATCGCCTATGAACTGCAGACCGCGCGCCCGTGGGAAGGCGAGGACCGCCTCTTCGCGATGAACCCCGCCGGGCGCACGCCCGTGATCCGCGAGACCGAGAAGGGCCACGTCCTGTCGGACAGCCGCGCCATCTGCGAGTATTTCGAGGAGACGGTGGACCGCAACCCGCTCATCAGCGGCACCGCCCAGCAGCGCGCCGAGATCCGCCGCCTGATCGCGATGTTCGACGAGAACTTCTATAACGACGTATCCGGCCCGCTGCTGCTGGAGCGCATGAAGAAGCGCCTCGTCCTGCGCCAGTCGCCGGACGCCAAGGCGCTGCGCGAATCGATGAAGCTCGCGCACGACTACCTCGACTACATCGACTACCTGATCGACAACCGGCCCTGGCTGTCGGGCGCGACGATGACGCTGGCGGACCTCGCCGCAGCGGCGCAGCTTTCCGTGGCGGACTACCTCGGCGGCCTCGACTGGTCGAGCCACGAACAGGCGCGCGGCTGGTACCTGGTGATGAAGTCGCGCCCCTCGTTCCGCCCGCTGCTGTCCGAGCGCATGGAAGTGATCCAGCCGCCGAGCCACTATGCCGAGGTGGATGCCTGACGGGTTCGGAAGGACGTTCCTCCGGATTGCTTCGCTTCGCTCGCAATGACGAGCGTTTGGCTTCTTTTTCGTCATTGCGAGGGCCGCAGGCCCGCAGCAATCCAGCGCGGCTCGATCCGCCGTGACACACAACCCCTTGGGGCTGCACTTTTTCCTTGCCCCCACATATTCCTGTGGGAAGATGATTCACGCACTCGATTTGCGCGCGATCTTGCCTATCTCTGGAATCTCCGCCTGAGCGCACCGGGGGTTTACAAGGTGCGCGGGCGAACTCGTTTCTGCCGATTCACCGGAGCCCGCCATGTCCCTTCTCGAAGCCCGCAAGACCTACAAGCCATTCGAATATCCGTGGGCTTACGACTTCTGGAAGATCCAGCAGCAGGTTCACTGGCTGCCCGAGGAAGTGCCGCTGGGCGAGGACTGCCGCGACTGGGTGCAGAACATCTCGGAGCATGAGCGCAACCTGCTCACCCAGATCTTCCGCTTCTTCACCCAGGCCGACGTCGAGGTGCAGGACTGCTACCACGAGAAGTACGCGCGGGTCTTCAAGCCGACCGAGATCAAGATGATGCTGACCGCGTTCTCCAACATGGAGACGGTCCACATCGCCGCCTATTCGCACCTGCTCGACACCATCGGCATGCCCGAGAGCGAATACGGCGCGTTCCTTGAGTACTCCGAACTCAAGGACAAGCACGACTACCTGCAGAAGTTCGGCGTCGACAACGACGAGGACATCGCGCGCACCCTCGCCATGTTCGGCGGCTTCACCGAGGGCGTGCAGCTCTTCGCCAGCTTCGCGATGCTGATGAACTTCCCGCGCTTCAACAAGATGAAGGGCATGGGCCAGATCGTCAGCTGGTCGGTGCGCGACGAATCGCTGCACTGCGAAGGCATCATCAAGCTGTTCCACACCTTCGTGCAGGAGCGCGGCTGCCTGACCAAGGCGGTGAAGGACGACATCGCCGACCAGTGCCAGACGACGATCCGCCTTGAGGACAACTTCATCGACCTCGCCTTCGAGCTGGGCCCGGTCCCGGGCATGACGCCCAAGGACATCAAGAAGTACATCCGCTTCATCGCCGACTGGCGTCTCGGCCAGCTGGGCCTCAAGCCGATCTACCTGATCGACGAGCACCCGCTGCCCTGGCTCCAGCCGCTGCTCAACGGCGTCGAGCACGCGAACTTCTTCGAGACCCGCGCCACGGAATACTCGAAGGGCGCGACGCGCGGCGACTGGAACACCGTGTGGTCGAACTTCGACTCGCGCAAGAAGGTCCGCGCCAACGACGAGATCACCGTGGACGACGGCTCCGAGCCGGGCCTGTTCGGCGAGGTCGCGGCGGAGTAATTTTCCGCATCGTCTCACAATCCCGTCGCCCCTGCGCAGGCAGGGTGACGGGTTTGTGGGCGAGGGAAAGTTACGGTTCTGCCACCGGCCGTTACGCCCAACCGGCGCTTTTCCGCGCCCGTATCGCAGGTCGCCTCTGGAAACTTGCGTGCATAATGCGCATTTCTCCGCAGTCCCTCCCGGAGAACACGTTCATGTCCCGCACGATTCTTCTGCTGACTGCCCTTGCGTTCAGCGCCGCCCCGGCCCTCGCCAAGGCGCCTGAGCAGCCCGTCTCCGCCGACAGCAAGGCCGGGAAGAAGGCGCTGCTCGACGATAACGTGGTGACGGTGCGCAACGTCAGCCGCGAGGAGATCGTCTACGGGCTCTCGCTCGTCGATGATGATGGCGTGGAGATCGGCACGGTCGAGCGGCTGGCGGGCAACGAGGTCGTCGTGTCCGACGGCAAGGCCGAGTACCGCATCCCGTTCACCCAGCTCTACGCCTTCGCCAAGGACGGCGCGGACCTTTATGCCAGCCGCACGCCCAAGGCGCGGTTGAAGCCGCTGCCACTCGCCGTCTCCGCGCCTCCGCCGCCGCCGTCGATGGACGACGAGGACTGGAGCAAGCTCGGGCCGGAAGGTGGCGAACTGCCGGACGAGGGCGACACCGAGGCCGCTCCGGCTCCCGCCCCCGAGGCCACCGCCGCGCCGGTTCCTGCGCCCGGTAGCTGACAAGTCCGCGCGGCTCCTCTACCACGCGCATGAACTGAAACGACTGACGGAGCCCGCCGATGTCCGTGAACCCGACCCTGATCTTCCTGCCGATGCTTGCCGTCGTCGCGCTGACCTTCGTCGCCTTCATCCGCATGGTGGTGGCGCGCTCGGCGATCATCAAGGGCATGGACCCCAGCTACTACCGCGCCCACATCGGCAATCCCGAGCCGGAAAACGCCCGCGCGGCGGTGCGCCACTGGGACAACCTGTTCGAATTCCCGACGCTGTTCTTCGCCGCCTGCCTGACCGGCTTCGTGCTGGCGGTGGTCGGCAAGTGGACGCTGATCTTCGCCTGGGGCTTCGTCGCCGCGCGCGTGCTGCAGAGCCTGGTCCACATGACCTACAACAACCCCGCCCATCGCGGCGGCGCCTTCGTGCTGGGCGTGCTGTTCTCGCTGGCGCTGTGGATCAACCTCGGCGTCTCGATCTTCGCGCGGGTCTGAATGCGCGCAGCCGAGGCCGCGCTCGTAGCGCTGGCCATCCTGAACATCGTCGCCTTCGCGGCGTTCGGCTTCGACAAGGCGCGCTCGCAGCGTAAGGGACAGCGGGTCCCGGAGCGGACCCTGCTGCTGCTCGCACTGGTGGGCGGGACGGCCGGGGCCTATGCGGGGCGCAGCGCGTTCCAGCACAAGACGCGCAAGCAGCCGTTCGTCATGCGGTTGCACGCGGTCGCGGCGTTGCAGGTCGTGGCGTTGGTGGGGCTCGCGTGGTGGCGGGGTTGAGGGCGAGCTAGCCTAACCTTCGTCATTGCGAGCGTAGCGAAGCAATCCAGCGCCGCGTAAACCGCCTTGGATTGCTTCGCTACGCTCGCAATGACGAAGTAGGGGGTGAGGTGCGCTCTGACGAGGCCGCCAGCGGTCCCGGGTCGAGCCCGGGACGACGCCGTTCTTCAGACCAGCCAAGATCCCGGATTGGGCATCGGCACCTGCTTCTGCGCGTTGAGGATGCTCATCACGCAGCGCACGATCACGAGGATCGCCACGGCGGGCAGGATCAGGAAGCCGATCAGCGCGATGATGAGCATGAAGCCCACGACGGTTCCGATCAGGAAGATCCAGAAGGTCTTGATCGCGTATTCGTAGTGCGAAACCTCCCACGCCGCCTTGGGTTCGCCGCGCCAGACGTAGGCGAGGACGACGCCGACGATGCCGGTGATCCCCGTGATGTACGAGGCCAGATAAAGCAGGTTGATGATCGTCGGGTTGTTGAAGTCGAAGCCCGAAGTAGTGGGGGCCGAAGTCGCAGGCTTGGGGTCGAAATCGCTCATGAATTCACCTCCTGTTTTGCCGGTGGCGATGCTGCCTGCATTGTCCGGCGCTGGCAAGGTCATTGCACCTTTTCGCGTTCGCGCGCCTTGATGCGGCGGATCTTCGCAAGGTCGCCTTCGAGGATGGTGAGCGCATCGCGTTCCTTTTCGGTGAGGCTGCCCGCATCGAAATGCGCGATCAGCACTTCGAGCGCGTCGCCGATGCGGCCAAGCTGGCGGCCGTAGCTGCCCACTTCGTCGAGGATCGCGCGCTCGGTTTCCGGGTATTTCGTCTCGCCGATGTGGACGTTGACGAGGCCGACCTGAGAGCCCTCGAAGGTCCAGGTCCACGGATTTATCGCCTGCCACAGCTTCTCGGGCGCAAGGCTGAAGGTGGGGTTGAGCGTCATTTCGGCCATCGCGATCATCCTTTGCGGGCGAAGGGGTTGCCGTAGATGGTGTAGGCGAGCCAGGTGAAGTCGCTCTCGCTCTGGCAGGCGCGCCGGGCGTCCTTCACCGCGTCGACCAGCCGCTCCCCGGCGAGCAGGCGGGCGTAGAAGGTGTCGGCGAAGGTCCGCGCCAGCGTGTCCCCCACCGACCACAGCGCCCCCACGAAAGCTGCCGCGCCGCCGTCCGTCACCGGGCGCAGGAAGGCGTCGGCGAAGCCCGAGACGCCCGAGATCCCCTCTCCGGGCTTGCCGGTCTGGCAGGCGTTGACGAAGACGAGGCCGCTCGGCTCCGCGTCCCGGCCACGGAACAGAGCGCGGCGCTTGACCGCGCTGGAGGGGAGCAGGTCGTCGGCGATGGTGCCTTTTTCCGTGACTTCGCCGGACAGGACGAGGTCGGAATTGAGCACCGCCATCTGCTGCGCCTCGCCGTGGCAGGCGAAGTGGAGGAGGTCGCATTCGGTGGCGTTCTTGGAGAGGAAGCGATTGACGCTCTCGCTGTGCGTCTCGCCCTCCAGCCGCTCGACCGGGACCGCGCCGGGGCCGAACAGGTGGGTGAGCATCTCGCGCTCCTGCGTCGCCTGCGGCAGCTTGTCGCGCACGTTGAGGTAGTCGGGGATGACGTAGCGGACGCGGTCGCCGCGAAGCTGGATCGTGTCGCCGGGCCAGACGGCGTTGTACATCCAGCGCACCAGCCCCCATTCAGCCAGGAAGCCCCGGTTCTCCAACCCGCCGCCCGCCGGATCGTCGATGTAGAGCAGTTCCCACGGCATGTAGGGGCTGTCGGAGATCACCTGCACCGCGTCGATCCGGTCGCGATGCTCCCACAGCGCCGCGCGCACTTCGGCGGGGACGAGCTGGTTGGTGGAATCGACCGCGAAGTCGGTGATGCGGCTGAGGAACAGCTTATATTCGGTCCTGCTCTGGTTGTAGGCGGCGTCGAGCTTGCCGAGGAACTGGCCGACGAAGGTCTCCATGCTGAAGCTCGCGGGCAGCACCTTGTCCCACGCTTCGGCGAGGCCCTTGCCCGACAGGTCGTAGCGGATGAGCAGGCTGCCGTCCTGCTGGCGCAGTTCGTAGATCCGCAAGGTGGCGGCGTTGCCGGGGCAGGCGCGGTCGGGGACGGCGCGGGCCTCGGCGCGGATGGTGTTGCCGGTATCGGGCAGGAACACCGGCTCCAGCAGCAGCGAGGCGAGGGGGGCGGCGCCCTGCACGATCTCCACCTGCACCCGCGCGGCGCCGGGGGTGGAGCCGCGCACCTCGAAGCGGGCGACGTCGTCCGGGATCGTCAGCCGCTGCGTCGCCTTGCCGACGACCTCGCAGTTGGCGAGGGCGGTGACGGTGACCATCGCGGGCTCCGAGCGGGACGCCATGACCGGCGCGTCGGTCGCGGCGGAGGGGCCGGACACGACGATCTTCTCGGGCGAGACGGTGACGAACAGCGGCACCGGCATCGTCACCACGGGGGCGGAGTCCATCTCCGCCGAGAAGTAGCAGGCGGCGTGGTCGGCCTCGGGCGGAGCGGCTGCTCCCGCTGTCGGCGCTTCGGCGAAGGCGTCCAGCGCCTCGGCGGTGAAGTCGGGAGGCGGAGCGGCTTCGAGGACCGGCGCGTCGATGGCCGGGGCCGTGCTCGGGCGGCTGCGGCGGGGTGGCGGTGCGGAGGCGACCGGCGCGGGCGCGGCCGCCATCGGTGGTGGCGCCGCCATCGCCGGCTGGCCGATCAGCCACGACTGCAGCGCATCCGCCACGCGCGGAGTGGCGAAGTAGATGACGTGGTAGATCGAATCCGCCGCCGGGATCGTCAGCAGCGCGGGCCATGCCGGGGCCGCCGTCGCCGCGCCGAAGTCCGCCATCGAGGCGGTGTCGACGACGAGGTCGTTGGCGGTGCCGAACAGCCGGTCGACCATCCGGTCCCCCAGGAACGCGGCCAGTTGCGGCGTCATGCCCTTGTTCAGGTCGAAGGAGGCGGGCTCGAACTCGGCGGCGATGGCGTGGACCGGCCCCGCGCCGCCCAAAGCATCCGCCTTCGCCAGCCGCGTGACGGTGGCGCTGCCGGGGCGCATGGCGGCGAGGCCGGGCACCTTGCCTTCCTCCACGCCGATCTGCGGCATCGCCTTCACGAAGCCCGCGACGAGCCGGATCGCCTGTTCCGTCACGGTCGCCACCACCGGCACCGTCGCCATGCCCAGCAGCTTGCTGCCGGCGACGAGGATGCTGGTGTAGAGATCGACCAGAGAGCGCCAGTTCTCCGGTTCGGCCAGATGCGTGCCCGCATTGGTGCAGCCCACGAAGACCAGCTTGCGGAAGGCGAGCCGCGCCCCCAGCCGCGCCACCACCGCGCGCAGGACGAGGCCGCCCCGGCTGTAGCCGATGGCGTCGATCTCGGTCCCGTCGGGCAGGAAGCCGAGCGCCTTCTCGAACAGTTCGGCGTTGGCCTCCGGGTCGTCGGCGAGGGTGCGGTGATCGACGCCCAGCACGAGGTCGTAATGCGCCCGCGCCGCGTCGAGGAACGCCTTGCCCTCGGCGGTCTGTTCCAGTGCGGAGAAGCTGCCGCGCACGGTGGAGAAGGTGCCGTGGACGAACAGCAGCACCCGCGCGCCGGGGCGCACCGTCGGGGGAGCCGCGAACCTTGGCCCCTTGGCCACCCAGCCGAGCGCCGGGCCGTCCATCAGCACCGGGCCTTCGACGATCTCCCCCTCGATCCGCTCCACCAGCGCATCGATGGCAAGGTTGGCGGCGAAGCGGGTGACGCGCACGCGCACCGGCTCCACCAGCCGGTTGACCAGAGCGCCCGCCCAGCTTCGCCGGTCCGGCGCCTCGGGCGCGGGCGGCTCCAGCACGAAAGTGAGCGTCTGCGGCCCGCTGCCGCGCGCGCGGCGGGTCTGGACTTCCTCGGGGAAGACCCAGTTGAACACGCCGCCCTCGGCTTCGAGCAGGACCACGGCGGTCTCGTCCGCCCCCACGTCCACCTCGATATGGGGAGCGGGTTCGGCTGAGCCCCGGCTGCGACGCAGGCCCGCTTCGGGAACGGCGGCAGGCGGCGCGACGACGACATCGGCGACGACGGTCATCCCCGCGCCGTCGAGGGCCGAGGCGATCAGCGCGTCGGCGTCATCACTACCTGCTTCGCCCCGCGATCGTCGCAGCGTGTCGGGTCCGGTGGGTGTTGCAGTCAGGCCGATCAGGCGCACGCCCGCGCCAGACAACTCTCCGGGCAATTCATCCGTCATCGCGCTCATCCCCCGCGTCGGTTCTGTCGCGGGGCGGACAATGCCGCAAAGCTGCAGCGCTGTGCATGACGATTGTCGTCACAAACGGGCAATATAGGCCGAATCTGTATCGGAACTTTGCCAAAACATTGGTGGCGCGCCCGCGTCCGGACGGTTAGAGGACTGCCCCATGAGCAGCGACATCGGCAGCGAGCCCACTTCGACCGAAACCGAAACCGTCTCCTTCGGCTACGAGGACGTGGCGGCAGCGGACAAGGAAGGGCGCGTCGGCGCAGTCTTCTCCTCCGTCGCGCGCAAGTACGACGTGATGAACGACGCCATGTCGGTCGGCATGCACCGCCTGTGGAAGGACAAGTTCGTGCGCCGCGTGCGCCCGCGTCCGGGCGAGCAGATCCTCGACATGGCGGGCGGCACCGGCGACATCGCCTTCCGCATGGAGGCCGAGGGCGCAGTCGTCACCGTGTCCGACATCAACCAGGACATGCTGGACGTCGGCATCGAGCGCGCCATGGAGCGCGGCATCGACACCCTCGTCTGGTCGCGCCAGAACGCCGAGGAACTGAGCTTCCCCGACCGCTTCTTCGATGCCTACACGATCGCCTTCGGCATCCGCAACGTGACGCACATCGACAAGGCGCTGGCCGAGGCGCATCGCGTGCTGAAGTACGGCGGACGCTTCTTCTGCCTCGAATTCTCGACCACCGAATGGCCGGGCTTCAAGGAAGTCTACGACGCCTATTCGCACAAGCTGGTCCCCAAGATCGGCTCGATGATCGCGGGCGACGCGGAGTCCTACCGCTACCTCATCGAATCGATCCGCCGCTTCCCGCCGATGCCCGAGTTCGAGGGCATGGTGCGCAAGGCCGGGTTCAAGCACACCAAGGTGGAGCCGATACTCGGCGGCCTCGTCGCGATCCATTCGGGCTGGAAGGTCTGAGATCGACCATGCAGCCTTGTGATTTCGTCATTGCGAGGGCCGAAGGCCCGCGGCAATCCGGCGTTGTGCCGGCCGCGCTGGATTGCTTCGCTTCGCTCGCAATGACGAGCGCCGGTGGTGGGGAGGGTGACAAGTGACCACCACCCCCGTCCATATCGCGCGCCTGCTCAAGTGGGGCCGCGTCCTTGCGCGTCACGGGGCGCTGCGCGGGATCGAGAATGACCGCAACGCACCCGCGCCGGTCAAGCGCCTGTGCCGCATCGCCCGCTTCGGCGCGCGCCAGCCGCTTGAGCCCGACTACGCAGGCGCCTTCCAGGAGATCGGCCCCGCCGCGATCAAGCTGGGGCAGGCGCTGGCGACCCGGCCCGACCTTGTCGGCGAAGGCCCCGCGCACAACCTGCTGACCTTGCAGGACAGCCTGCCGCCGGTGCCGTTCTCGGAAATCCGCGCGCAGATCGAAAGCACCTTCGGTCGCCCGCTGGAGGCGATCTTCGCCTCGGTGGAGGAGACGCCGGTCGGCGCGGCCTCGATCGCGCAGGTCCACCGCGCGGTGACGCCGGACGGACGCGACGTGGCGGTCAAGGTGCTGCGGCCCGGCATCCGCGAGCAGTTCGCCCGCGATGTCGAGACTTACGAATGGGCCGCCGCGCACCTCGAAGTGCTGGGCGCCGAGGCCGCGCGCCTGCGCCCACGCGCGGTGATCGCCAACCTCAAGCGCTGGACCCTGCGCGAATTCGACCTGCGGCGCGAGGCGGCTTCGGCCTCCGAACTGGCCGATGCGATGAAGGGGATCGACGATTACCGCGTTCCCGACATCGACTGGGACCGCACTAACGGCTCGGTGCTGACGGTCGAGTGGATCGACGGCATCAAGATGAGCAACCTGCCCGCCTTGCGCGAGGCGGGGCACGACATGCCCGCACTCGCCCGCAGGCTGGTGCTGACGTTCCTGACGCAGGCGATTTCTTGCGGATTCTTCCATGCCGACATGCACCAGGGCAACCTGTTCGTGCAGGGCGGCCCGGAGCACACCACCATCGTCGCCATCGACTTCGGCATCATGGGCCGCATCAATCGGCAGGCGCGGCTGTGGCTGGCGGAAATCCTCTATGGCCTGACCACCGGCAACTACCGCCGCGTGGCCGAGATTCATTTCGAGGCGCAGTACGTCCCCAGCTATCACACGGTAGAGGAATTCGCGACCGCCCTTCGCGCCGTGGGCGAGCCGATGCGCGGCAAGCCGGTGTCGGAACTGTCGGTCGGGCAGATGCTCGACGGGCTCTTCGCGATCACCCGCGATTTCGACATGGCGGTGCAGCCGCACCTGCTGCTGCTCCAGAAGACCATGGTCATGGTCGAGGGGCTGGCGACCGCGCTCGATCCCGAGATCAACATGTGGGATGTCGCCGCGCCGTTCGTGAAGGGCTGGATCCGCGACGAACTCGGCCCCGAGGCGGTGATCGTCGACCGCGTGCGCGAGGATATCGAGACGCTGATGCGCCTGCCCTCGCTGGTGCGCCGGATCGAGGAACGCTTCCCGCCCAAGGGCGGCGCGCCCGAGCAGGCCCCGCTGCCCGAGGTCGAGCTGATCTGGGATCGGCGACGCCGTAAACGCGAAAGTAACCACTGGGGTGGCTATGCTCTGGCCGCAATCCTCGGGGGCGCGGCGGCGTGGGCACTGACGTACTGGACTCTTCTGAACTGAGCGCTTCTGCGACGGAGGCCCCTTCATTGGACAGGGGCATTTTCGCACGCCTTTCGCCGGGGCTGGCGCGACTGGCGCTGGCGCTGCTGGCGGCGGTGCTCGTCGCCTCGATGATCGCGCCGACCAACAAGCCCGGCAACCGCTCGCCATGGCAGG
The DNA here is from genome assembly GCF_021227995.1 of Novosphingobium kaempferiae. Classification (NCBI taxonomy): domain Bacteria; kingdom Pseudomonadati; phylum Pseudomonadota; class Alphaproteobacteria; order Sphingomonadales; family Sphingomonadaceae; genus Novosphingobium; species Novosphingobium kaempferiae. Next base: position 2,948,425 of record NZ_CP089301.1, on the reverse strand, counting down.
GCGCGGTCGAGGGGCCGGTCGATGCGCAGGGCAAGGCGATCGACACCAAGGACAAGCCCTACGACGAGGACATCGCCCTCTACGTGGTCGCCATCGAGCGCATCCGGAAGGGCGAGAACTACTACGACTTCATCGTGCCCGAGCAGCGGGCGCGCAACTATCCGGTGAACCCCGGCATCGCGGTGCGGCTGCCGACGCTGGCCTATCTCGACGCCGCTCTGGGGGAGCCGGGACAGATTGCGGCGGCGATGCTGCTGATGGTCGCCATCGTGCTCGTCTGGTGGCGCAGGCTGGGGGCTGAGGGCGAGGCTGGTGGCCGTCTGCAGCGCCTTGGTGCCGCTCTGGTATTCGTAGGTGCCTCTCTGCAACTCAATCGGCACTACTTTCCGCTGCACGAATTGTGGGCCGGAGGGCTGATCGCGCTGTCGTTCGGGTTGCATCGGATGGGCAAAAACGGGCGGGGCGGCCAGTGGATCGCGGCCTTCCTGACCGCCGCGCTGGCCCTCTCGATCCGCGAACTGGCACTGCCCTACGTCCTCCTCATGACGGCTTTTTCCTTGTGGAATCGCAACTTGCGAGAGGCGACGGCATGGATCGCGCTGATCCTCGTCTTCTTCGCGGGCCTCGCCTGGCACCTCTCGATCGTCGCCCAGCATGTCCTCCCCACCGACCCCCACGGCCCGCCCTGGCTGGTGATGCGCGGCATGGCGGGCTGGCTGGTCAACGTGGTGCAATCCAGCAACCTGCGCTGGCTCCCCCATGTCCTCGCCGGACCCGCCGTGGTGCTCATGACCTTCGGCTGGCTGGGGTGGAAAAGCCGCTCGGGAATGGCGGGATTCCTGCTCTGCGCGGGCTATGGCGTGGGCTTCATGCTCGTCGGGCGGTGGGACAATTTCTACTGGGGCGCGATGATCGCGCCGGTCATGTTCGCCGGTCTGGTCTTCGCGCCGAGGGCGGTCATGCAGCTCGTCGCAGCGGCGCGACTGGGGAACCCCTCGCCAAACTGATTGCGCCAAAACGCGCGCTGTTGCAGAAGCCAAGACCATGAACGGACCGCGCATTCTGCTGATCGTGGGCGGCGGCATCGCTGCCTACAAGTCCTGCGAACTCGTCCGCACGATCCGCCGCGAAGGCGGCTCCGTAACGTGCGTTCTGACCGACGGCGGCGCGAAATTCGTGACGCCGATGACGCTTGCCGCGCTCTCCGAGAACCCGGTCCACACGACGCTCTGGGATCTCAAGAACGAGGCCGAGATGGGCCATATCCAACTCAGCCGGCAGGCCGACCTGGTGGTAGTCTGCCCGGCGACGGCGGACTTGCTGGCGAAGATGGCGGCGGGCATGGCGGATGACCTTGCGACCACGCTGCTGCTCGCCACCGACAAGCCGGTGCTGGCGGTCCCGGCGATGAACGTGCGCATGTGGCTCCACGCCGCGACCACGCGCAACGTCCAGACCCTGCGCGATTCGGGCGTCGAGGTGATGGAGCCCGACGAAGGCCCGATGGCCTGCGGCGAATACGGCCCCGGTCGCCTGCCCGAACCGGCGGAAATCTGGCAGCGCATCGCCCGCTCGCTCGGCCACGGGCCGGAGGGCGTGGTGCCCGAGGATCTCGGCGGGCTGTCCGGGGCGATGATCCCGCGCGGGCCGCGTGCGGTGGCTTCGGTGCTCGACCCCGCATCGCCGCTGGCGGCCAAGGGCAGCGCCCGCGCGGCGCCCTCGACCGATCCGAACGCCCTCGAACTGATCCCGCTTTCCGACGATCCGCTGCCGCTGTTCGGCAGGCATGTCCTCGTCACCGCCGGGCCGACGCACGAGCCGATCGACCCGGTGCGCTACATCGCCAACCGTTCGTCCGGCAAGCAGGGTTTTGCGATCGCCGCCGCCGCCGCGCAGGCGGGCGCACGGGTGACGCTGGTGTCCGGCCCGGTCCACCTGCCGACCCCGCCGGGCGTGGACCGCGTCGATGTCGAGAGCGCGCTGGAGATGGCGGAGGCGGTCGATGCGGCGCTGCCCGCCGACGTCGCGGTGATGGTCGCCGCCGTCGCCGACTGGCGCGTGGTGCGCTCCGCCGACCAGAAGCTCAAGAAGCAGGGCGGGGCGGTGCCGCCGCTCGAACTGACCGAAAACCCGGATATCCTCGCCGGTCTCGCCAGGGGCCTGCGCCGTCCGCCGCTGGTGGTCGGCTTCGCCGCAGAGACGCAGGACGTCATCCGCTACGCCCAGGCCAAGCGCGAACGCAAGGGCGCCGACTGGATCGTCGCCAACGACGTTTCTGGCGATGTCATGGGCGGCGACGCCAATACCGTCCACATCGTCACTGCCGACGACGTGGTTTCCCTACCCGAAATGCCCAAGGAGGACGTCGCGCGCGTCCTCGTCGAAAGGATCGCAGATGCACTCGCCGGATGAAGTCCCCGTCATGGTCAAGATCCTGCCGCACGGGCAGGGGCTGGACCTGCCCGCCTATGCCACCGAGGGCGCTGCGGGCATGGACGTGGTCTCGGCAGAGGACGTGACGATCGCGCCAGGGGGCCGTCATGCCGTGGCGACGGGCCTGTCGGTGGCGATCCCCGCCGGTTACGAGATCCAGGTCCGCCCGCGTTCGGGCCTTGCCTTGAAGCACGGGATTTCGGTGCCCAATTCGCCGGGCACGGTCGATTCCGACTATCGCGGCGAGGTGAAGATCATCCTCATCAACCACGGCGCGGAAGGTTTCGACATCCGTCGAGGCGACCGCGTGGCGCAACTCGTGCTCGCGCCGGTGACGCGCGCATCGTGGGTCGCGGTGGAGGAACTTGACGATACGGCGCGCGGCGAGGGCGGCTTCGGTTCGACCGGCGGCGTGGTGGCTCTGGGAAGCTGACATAGGCGTCGTCCCGGACTTGATCCGGGACGACGATTACTTGCCTTTACCGTCCCGATCGCGGCGGTTCTTGCGCCATTTCAGCCCATACCAGCCCGCGCCGCCGAGGCCGCCGAGCATCATCGCACCCTTGGCGAGTGTCTCGAAGGCCGCGCTGAGCGCGCCCACGGTCACGCCCCAGAAGAGCTGCGAGAGGATGGCCATGAAATTGTGCATCGCGGCCCAGATAGCGTCTGAGGCCCGATAGCAAAAGGACGGGCCCGCATTATTTCAGCGGACCCGCCCCTCGGTGTCTCCCGCTCTTCGCAGGGGGAGCCTGTCAGATGTCGTGCGTCACTTCTTCTCGGGCGCGACTGTAATGCGCACGGTCTCACCGGAGTTCCCGGGGAAATTCGTGAACATCGCTTCCACGAGATTGGGCACGACATACTGCAGGCGGTTTGAGGTCGAGACGGCTTCCGCCTTGCCTTCGAACAGGCGCTGGCCGTCGGCTGCGCGGTCGATCTTCACGTCGATTCCGCTGGTGTAGATGGTGTAGGACTGGATCGAATTGTCGAAGAACGGGTCATACCAGCCATAGCGCCACGGGCCGCCCCAGCCCCAGCCGCCACCCCAGCCGCCGCCCCAACGGCCGCGACCGTAGAAGCCGCCGCCGCCGTAGCCCCACGGACCCCAGGGGCCGCCGCTGATGCCGGTGCTGCGGACGCGCTCACGACCGTTGTCGACGCCGTAGTCGAAGCGCACCACGAGGGTCGCCTTGGAGGGATCATCGACGGGCGTGTAGCCCAGCTTCGCCATGCGATCGCCGACGAGCGAGGCATACTGGGCGAATTCCAGCCCGCCGGCGAGCTTGGGATTGTCGGCGACGATCGCGAAGCTCTGGCCCTGCGGCGCGGGAAGCTGCGTCGCGAATCGCGAGACGTCCGCCTTGAACGGGGTCGCGCAGGCGGCGAGCGTGCCGAGCAGCATGGCAGCAGCGGCGATCTTAAGCTTGCCGATGTGCGATCCTGAATGGTGTGTCATTTTTTCTGCTCCACGTACCCGAAGAGCCCGTGACGCCCCACTCTGGCGCGGCCTTCGATTCCTTGACGATCCTGTCGTGAAATCAACGCCCTGAATAGGGGTTGAATGGACTTGGGTGAGCGACGGACCGTTCCGCCGGTTCATCCCGCGTCCACCCCTTGGGGTTGATGTCGCGGCTTGATCGCCATTCGGTTATGTAGGAATTAACCGCCATCATGACGAGTCCGTTCCCCGTTCTTTCCATACTTTGCGGCAAGGTTGCACCGTTTCGTGCAGCCGATGAGCCGAGCGCCATCGCCAAGGCACCGGTCGAAGGGCGCGTGCGCGTACATCGGCTCGGCCTTGAAGGCGATCAGCAGGCCGACCTGACCGTCCATGGCGGCCCGGACAAGGCGATCCATCACTATCCGCACGACCATTACGACTACTGGCGCGAGGCCATCGGCGAGCACCCCTTGCTGGCGGCTTACGGCGCCTTCGGAGAGAACGTCTCCACCGTCGGGCTGACCGAGGACGTGGTCTGCATCGGCGATCGCTGGCGGCTCGGCACCGCGCTCGTCGAGGTGAGCCAAGGCCGCCAGCCGTGCTGGAAGCTCGATCATCGTTTCGATGGCGCCAGGGTCAACGCGGCTTGCGTGAAATCGCGCCGGGCGGGCTGGTACTATCGCGTGATCGAAGAAGGCGAAGTCGGCACCGGAGACGAACTGGCGCTCGTCGACCGGCCTTTCCCCGAATGGAACGTGCGCCGCGTGTTCGGCCTTCTCGTTGCAGGCGAGCACAAGACCGACCGGGAGGGGCTTGAGGCGCTGGGCGAAGTCTCCGTGCTCGCCGAACCATGGATCCGGCGGCGCGCGAAGCTGCTGGCGGCCTGACGCCGCCTCAGCGCGGCGGGAGCGAGAGGTACAGGATCTCCCCGACGACGCCGTAATCGCCGTAATTGGCATAGTACTGGCTGTTGTTCGCCAGTTCGTTGACGTGGCCGTCCCACGGGTCGAGGTAGGTCACCTCGCGGCTGGTGGCGCGGCCCACCACGACGAAATGCGCGCCGCCGTTCTGCCAGTAGACCATGGCGATGGCCGGGCGGTTGATGGCGATCTTGTGATGCGCGATCGTCCGGGCGTGGTTGAAATCGTCGGTATCGCGCAGGCCGAGGTGTTCGACGAGGATGCCTTCCGACCGCAGGGCCTCGGCAAGCTGGCGTGCGAACAGGCCGAAGCGGGTGAACGTGGAAGCAAAGCTGCTCTGGTCGTTTGGCTGGCCGACCGGGCTCAGCGTCATCGGTCCGGCGGTGGTCGCCTGCGCCAGCGGGTTCAGGGCGTGCTGCACTGCGCCCATATAGACGCGCTGGGCGAGTTCCCATTCCTCTTCCGCGAAGCTCATCTGCCGCACGATGCCGCGCGCCATCCATGCCGACGCGACGCCGCAGGATGCGGCCTGGTGCTGCTTCCAGATCTGGTAGGTTCTGCCGTGGCTGTCGTTCTCGATGCTTATCATGTTGCCCTCCAACTCCCGAGTGAGATCGAAGAATCCGGGCGGGCCGTTCCCCGCGCTGGCAACCCTCAGTTGTTCGCGTTCATGCAGGGGGAGGTGTTCTCCCGCGCAGGTCGGGAGTCAAATGACAAGCACTGTGAGTGCCGGGGAGCCGCTGCGGGCGGACCTTGCCGCCCGCAGCGCGCCGGTCAGCCGCGCACGAGGCCGAGCGCCTCGTAAGTCTTTTCAAGCGTCGGGATGGCCAGTCCGCGGGCCTTGGACGCGCCCTTGCACAGGATCGCGTCCAGCGATTCCCGGTCCTCGCGCAGTTCGAGGAAGCGGGCGTTGATCGGCGCCAGCTTCTCGACCAGCAGTTCGCCCAGCGCGGGCTTGAACTTGCCGAAGCCCTCACCGCCGAAATCAGCCAGCACCGCCTCGACGGTGGTGCCCGCCATGACCGCGTAGATCGAGACGAGGTTCTTCGCCTCGGCCCGGCCTTCGAGGCCTTCCTTCTCGGAGGGCAGCGGTTCGGGGTCGGTCTTGGCCTTCTTCACCTTCTGCATGATGGCATCGGCGCTGTCGGTCATGTTGATGCGGCTCATGTCCGAGGGGTCGGACTTGCTCATCTTCGACGAACCGTCGCGGAAGGACATGATGCGCGCCGCCTCGGGCGGGATGAACGGCGCGGGCAGGGTGAACAGCGGCGCGTCCTCGGCACAGAAATCGTTGTTGAACTTCTGCGCGATGTCGCGGGCGAGTTCGAGGTGCTGCTTCTGGTCCTCGCCCACCGGAACGTGCGTCGCCTGGTAAAGCAGGACGTCGGCGGCCTGGAGCACGGGATAGGTGAACAGCGCGACGCTGGCGCCCTCGCGGTTCTTGCCCGCCTTGTCCTTCCACTGCGTCATGCGGTTGAGCCAGCCCATGCGCGCGGTGCCGTTCAGCAGCCACTGCAGTTCCGCATGCTGAGGAACTTGCGCCTGGTTGAACAGGATCGAGCGGTCGGGGTCGATCCCGCAGGCGACCAGCGCCGCGACCATCTCGCGCGTGTTGGCGCCGAGGTCGGCGGGGGTGTGCGGCATCGAGATCGCGTGGAGATCGGCCAGGAAATAGAGGCACTGGCCGCCGCCTGCGGTGACTTCGTCCTGCATCTTCACCCAGTTGCGGATTGCACCGAGGTAGTTGCCGAGGTGCAGGTTGCCGGTGGGCTGGATGCCCGAGACGATACGCATGGATTGCGTCCTTAAGTCAGTTGTCGAGGGATATGGGTTTTGCGCCGGGAAAGGGCGCCAATGCAGAAAGGGTCAGCGCGAAAAGCGCACGGTCGTCCGCCATCGCCACGAACGGCGCGCGAACTTCGTCGGGAGCGAAAGGTCCTGCATGGGCACGGCTCATAGCATGTTCGCGCATGGATGCCAGTACCTGCCGAACCACCTGCCGAAGCCTCAGCCCGCGCGCCTGCGGCGGCGCAGGAGGGCGAGGTCGTCCCGCGTGAACGCGCCCGAAACCACGGTGCCGATCGCGTAGACGGCGCAACCGGCGGAAACGAGTATCGCCAGCGCCAGTCCACGCACCAGCCAGGAGCCGTGGACGTAGGGCATCATCAGATCCTGCCCGAACCAGAGCGCCGCGCCCATCGCCACGGCGGCCAATGCCAGCCTCGGACCGCGACGGCGCAGGCGTGCGTCGACGGTGAAGTGCCCACGCTTCACCAGCGTGCGGTAGAGCATCGCGACGTTGAGCGTGGAGGCCAGCGCGGTCGCCAGCGGCGGGCCCACGTGCTGCAGCGGCACGATCAGCACGAGGTTGCCGACGAGGTTCGCCACCATCGAGATGGTCGCGTAGCGCACCGGCGTCTTCGTGTCCTGCCTTGCGTAATAGCCCGGGGTCAGCACTTTCATGAGGATGTAGCTCGGCAGGCCGATGGAGAAGGCAGCGAGAGCCTCGGCGGTGCGGGCGACGTCGTTGGCGTCGAACTTGCCGTAGCCGAACAGGGCGGCGGCGATCGGCTCTCCGCACACGATCAGCGCGACCGAGGCCGGCAGGGTGAGCAGCAGCGCGAGTTCGAGCCCGCGGTTCTGGGTCTCCATCGCGGCCGCGTCCTCGCCCGCGCCGAGCTGGCGCGAGATCGTCGGCAGCAGCACGGTGCCGAGCCCGATGCCGATGAGGCCGAGCGGAAGCTGGTTCAGCCGGTCCGCCATGTAGATGTACGTCACCGAACCATGCGCCAGCAGCGAGGCGGCCAGCGCGGTAGAGATCACAAGATTGATCTGAACCGCCCCCGCCCCGGCAGCAGCGGGCAGAATCAGCTTGAGCAGTTGCTTTACGTCGGCATTCCAGACGGGCATGCGCAACCGCATCGAAACGCCGTTGGCCCGGCAGGCCCAGACCAGCCACGCCAGTTGCAGCGCGCCCGATACCGACACGCCGATGGCCTGATTGCGCGCCGTCACCAGCGGGTCGTCCGAGTGGAAGCCCAGCAGCGCGACGATCAACGTCAGGTTCAGCAGGATCGGCGCGGCGGCGTTGACCCAGAACTTGTTGAGCGAATTGAGGATGCCGCCCAGCAGCGAGACGAGGCTGATGAGCGCGAGATAGGGGATCGTGATCCGGCTCAGGGTGACGGCATAGCCGAACTGGTCGGGCGTCACGCCGTTGAACTTGCCCGAAAGCAGGAACGTCACGGGCCAGGCGAAGACTTCCAAGACCACCGTCATGATGATTAGGACCGGCAGCAACACCGACAGCGCCTGTTCGGCGAAGACGATGCCCGCAGGCAGCCCCGGCCCGTCCTTGTCGGCGACCTTCTTGTTGAACATCGGGATGAACGCCGATGCGAAGGCGCCTTCCGCGAAGAGCGCGCGGAACATGTTCGGCAGGCGGAAAGCGATCAGGAAGGCGTCGGAGGCGAAGCCCGCGCCCACGAAGCGGGCGAACAGGCTGTCGCGCGCGAGCCCAAGCACGCGGCTGGCGAGCGTCAGTCCGCCGACGCTGGCGAGGGCTTTCGCGAGGTTCATGGGGCAAAACGCATGGCGGAAGGCCCAGTCGTCGTCCCGGACCCGATCCGGGACCGGTGGCGGTCTTTAGTCGAGCGCCCGCGATGGAGCGCCGTGAAACGAGGTGGGCCGTTCATCACCAGCGGTCCCGGATCGGGTCCGGGACGACGATGGACGGCCCGCTCGCGCCTTGGCGTCAGGCGTTGCCGACCGGCTCGCCGATGCCGGCCTCGGCCTGCTGGGCCTGCGCCTGAAGCTGCTGCACGTAGAGGCCATTGAAGTCGATCGGCTCGAGCATCAGCGGCGGGAAGCCTGCGTCGCGCACGGCATCCGAGATGACGCGGCGGGCGTAGGGGAACAGGATGCGCGGAGCCTCGGCGAAGAGGAATGCGTGAGCCTGTCCTTCTTCAAGGTTGCGCATGCCGACGAGCGCGCAGTAGCTCAGCTCGACGGCCCATGCGGTGCCCGCGCCGGTGCGCGACGAGCAGGTGATCTTGAGTTCAACTTCGTGGACTTCGCCTTCGATCGCGCGCGCGCCAATGTTGAACTGCACGTCGATCTGGGGCTGTTCCTGCCACGAGAAGCTCTCGGGCGCGTTCGGGTTCTCGACCGAGAGATCCTTCACGTACTGCGAAATGATGCCCGCGGCGGGCGAGGTATCCTCGCCGTTGCCCAGGTCGAGGTCGGAAATGACGTTGCCTTCGTCGGCCATCTGATCTGTGTCCCGCAATGGAATCTGAAAGTGTTCAGCCGGGGCGCCTAAAACATTTTGCGGGATGGTGGAACACCCGGTCTTCGGGAAAATTGTAGACCGAGTGTCCCGATGACGTGCGCAGAGGGCTCGACCGGGCGAAAAAATACCCCGAGCGGGCCGCTCATTCGTTGTTCATTTGTAAAGCGTACCTATCTGGGGCTATGTTCGAGCGCTAAGCCGAAGGCGCGTTCGAGTCTCCGGCACTGGATCGGAGCCTCATGCGCCCTTTGGCCGGTCCTGGGACCGTGGCGCGCGCAAGAAGGATGGATTTAGGGACGTGACACCGGAAATAGTGATCCTGGCCATGATCGCAGCCTTTCTTGGCCTGCGCCTTTACTCCGTGCTCGGTCGCCGCGCCGAGCATGAGGAAGAGCCTATCCAGGGACGCTTTGAAGGTCGTCAGGGCCAGAAGCCGGGTGCGCCGCGTGTAGCTACGCCGCGTCCCGACCAGCGCAGCGATGCCCGAGCCGAGCAGCCGCGCCAGCGCGTCGTGCCGCTCGCCCCGCCTTCGGTGGAGCGTGGCCTCGCGGAAATCGCGCAGGTCGATCGTCGTTTCGATGCCGTCGCTTTCCTCGATGGTGCGCGCAGCGCCTATCGCATGATCCTCGAAGCCTTCTGGAAGGGCGACAAGGACGAACTGCGCCAGCTCTGCGACGATGATACCTACGAAAGCTTTGCCTCTGCCATCGACGCCCGCGTCGAGGCCGGGGAAACGCTCGACAACCGTCTGATCCGCATCGAGGAAACCTCCTTCACCGCCGCAGGCGTGGAAAGCGGCTACGCCCGCATCACCCTGCGTTTCCGCGCGGACATCGCCGCCGTCACCCGCAATGCCGAAGGGCAGGTGGTGGCCGGTTCGCTAGACGACGCCATCGAGGCGGTCGACGTGTGGACGTTCGGTCGCGCGGTGAACTCGCCTGATCCCGACTGGCTGCTGGAAGAGACCGACGAAGGTTGATCCCCGCTTCGGTGGGCTGCTAACCGGTCGATCCTGATCCGCCCCGTGCTGCAGAGCGCGGGGCGTCTGCTTTGCGGGGAGATGATCTTGCAGCTAGAGGTTGTGGCGCCGCAGAGCGCTGCGGGGCGGTTCGCCCGTCGCTCGGCGCGTGTGCTGCTGATTTCCACGCTTGTCGCGCTGCTGGCGGCTTGCGGCGGCGTCATTCCCTCCACCGGCGGCCCGCGTCCGACACGTCCGCCGACGACCGGCACGACACCCACGCCCACCCTGCCGACACCGCAGAACGCGCTCGTCGCCGGGGTCCGCCGTGGACCGGCGGTCTCCTCGCTGGCGATGGGCAAGGCGGCAGGCGCGCTCGCCTCGTTCCGGGAAAGCTGCCCGCGCCTGACCGCGCGCACCGATGGCAGCGGCCTGACCCGGCCGGACGACTGGCGCCAGGCCTGCACCGCCGCAGCCAACTGGGGGGCGGGATCGCCCGCGCAGTTCTTCGCCAGCTACTTCGAGGCCGCCCGCATCGGCGACGGCAGTTCCTACGCGACCGGCTACTACGAGCCCGAGATCGCTGGCGCGCGCACGCCGCAGCCGGGTTATACGGTGCCGGTCTATGCCTTCCCGCGCGATCTTGTGCGCGCGAAGCCGGGCGACGCACAGCCGCTCAAGGACGGGCGGATGCCGCTCGGCCGTTATGCGCCGGACGGCACGTTCACCCGATACTACGACCGCGCGCAGATCGACGCGGGGGCGCTCGCCGGGAAGGGGCTGGAAATCGCCTGGGCCGCCGATCCGGTGGAGTTCTTCTTCCTGCAGGTTCAGGGTTCCGGCCGGCTCGTCGCGCCGGACGGCACCGTCACGCGCATCGGCTATGCCGGGCAGAACGGTCTGCCCTATACCGGCATCGGCGGCGTCATGCGCGATCAGGGGCTGGTCGGCTCCGGACCGGGGCAGTACCCTGGCTCGATGCAGGGCATCATGCAGTATGTCCGCGAGCATCCTGTCGAGGGCAAGGCGCTGATGGAGCAGAACCGTTCGTGGGTCTTCTTCAAGGTATTGACCGGTGACGGCCCGCTCGGTGCGCTCAACGTGCCGGTACGGGCAGGCAACTCGGTTGCCGCAGACCCGCGTTTCGTTCCGCTTGGTGCGCCGGTATGGCTCGACCTCGACCGGCGCGAGGCGAACGGGCTGTGGATCGCGCAGGACACCGGCGGCGCGATCAAGGGCGCCAACCGGTTTGATACGTTCTGGGGCGCGGGTGCGCAGGCGCGTCTCACCGCAGGCGGCATGAGCGGGCGCGGCTCGGCGCTGGTACTGCTGCCCAAGGGCGTGCTCGACCGCCTCGGCGCGCGATGAGGACCCCGGGGCGCGGACAGGGCCGCAGGCTCACCACGGAAGAGAAGGCGGTCTGGGCGCTGGTCGCCAGGACGGTGAAGCCGCTCGATCCGAAGCGGAAGAAGGAGCCGCAGCCGGTCGAGGCGCCCGTCGTCGAGGTCGTCCCCCCGCTACCCGTTCCGAAGAAGGTCAGGGGCCGCGTACCACCGCCGCTGCCGCCGAAACCCGCCGCGCCCAAGCCGCGCGCGGACGTCCCGGTCAATCTCGACGGATCGTGGGAGAAGCGCATCTCCAAGGGCACGCTGGTGCCCGATTTCAGCCTCGACCTGCATGGATCGAACCTCGACCAGGCCTATCTGCGCCTGATGCACGGGCTGCTGCAGGCCAAGGCCATGGGCGCACGCGTGGTGCTGATCGTCACCGGCAAGTCGCGCCCGGTCGATGCGGCGGACCGGGGATCGGCGCGCGGCGCTATCCGCGCCAAGATCGCCGACTGGCTCGCCGCGAGCGAGCATGCGTCCGATATCGTCGCGATCCGGGGTGCCCATCGCCGCCACGGCGGGCAGGGCGCGATCTACGTGGTGCTGAAGAAGCGCCGCTGATTGCCCTCCGGCTTTACGGATCAGGCTTTCAGGGGCCGAATTCGCAGGGCGGTGTTCATGGAGGTGATGGGCTCGCAGCCGTCCTTGCGCACGATCATCATGTCCTCGACATGCGTCGTCCCCCAGCCGAACTCATGATAGGGCATGTCGAGGGTGAAGACCATGTTCTCCTCGAACGTCAGCGAGTGATGGCCGGGCATCTCGGCTCCGACCGAGGTGGGATGGTCGGTATGCTCGAGGCCGACGCTGTGCGGTCCCGCGATCACGAAGCCGGGGAAGCCCTCGGCATGGACCGAGGCGAGGGTGAGGTCGACGATTTCCTTGAAGCTGCGGCCGGGGCGGATCGCGTCGTAGGCGATCTCCAGCGCGCGGCTGACCGCCTCGGACCGGCGCAGAATCTCGGAGTCGGGCTGGCCGAAGAACACCGACCGGCCGACGTCGCCGCGGTACTGCTTGTAGCTGACAACGCTGTCGAGCTTGATGAGTTCACCAGCCTCGACCACGCCCGTTGCAAGGCCGCGGATGTTGGCGATGATCCATTCCGATCGGCAGCCCTGCTCCGCCGCCAGCCGGGCGTGGATGTCGCCGATGGCGTCCAGCGGCATGCCGACTTCCATCCGCTCGATCACGCCGTCGAGCACGACCTCGCCACGCTGGCCGGCGATGCGCAGGAGGTCGATCTCCGCCGGGCTCTTCACCATGCGGATTTCCTTGAACACGTTCAGCGCATCGATGCCCGTGAGCCCGGTCTGGCCGACATCGTTGAGCCAGCCCAGCACGCGCGGGTCGTCGAAGCCGAGCCGTGCGCCGGTCAGGCCCGCGTCATGGATGGCGCGGGCAAGGGCGCGCGTGGAGGTCGCCTCCGAGCGGCCCTGATGCGCGGCATAGCGGTCTAGCAGTTGCCGGTCGCGCGGGGCCATTTCGGCCCCCAGCCGGGTGGGATAGGGCGTGAGCGGCGTGTCGGCATCGACTGCGGTGACCGGCTGGTCGAGGTCCAGTTCCTCGGTCGAGAACTCGAAGTCGCGCGGCGTCTTCGGCGCGACGCGGGTGACGAAGGTCGCAACGTTGGGCATCCAGGTCGGACAGTGTTCCAGATGGTAGACCCCGGTGCCGGGCATCACCAGCGCCGCCGGTGCGCTCTCGTCGCGCGGGAGCAGCGCGTAGAGCGTGTAGTTGCGCGACATCAGGAACATCGGTCCCCAGTAGTCGGACAGGTAATAGACGTTCTCAGGGAAGGCGGCGACCAGCCCGTCGAGGCCGTGGCGGTCCATCACGAGATTGGCGCGTTCGCGGTTGAGGAGCATGGCGACGCCCTTTCGGTAGCTGTGTCTGGAGGGGATTACTTGCAGGCGAGGGTGCTGCGGATGCCTGGCCATGCCTGCGCGGCCTCGGTCGTGCGGCCCAGCGCCTGATCGAGGAAGGCGATGGTCGCGCGGAACACCGAGGCGCGGCGCTCCGCGGTAGTGTCGCCGACGGGCGGGCGCAGCGCGGAATCGATGCCGCCGAGATAATGCCCGGCACCCTCGACGTGCATCAGGCAGGCGTCGCGTGCGGTTCGCTTGAAACCGTCGTCGTGCCAGACGGCGCCAAGATCGCTCATCGGGCCGGTGTCGGCGGTGCCGTTCACCATCAGCACCGGGCCGCGCATCGGCGTCCAGTCGACCTTGAGGTAGTCGGCGCGGGCCTTCCATGTCGGCGTCAGGCCGTCCCAGTTGCCGGGGGCGGAGAGCAGCACGGCGGCGCGGTAAGGCAATGCGGGCTGCACCGTCATCCCCTCCACCAGCGCGCCCATGGCGAGCGCTGTGGTGTGGCCGCCGAAGCTGTGGCCGGCGATGGCGGTGCGGGTCAGGTCGGCGCGGCGGGGCAGGCCGGGTATCGTCTTGAGAACATCGGGCAGATGAGTGCCGATCCAGGCGACGGTATCGTAGCGGATCCGCCAGGTTTCGGCGGGCCAGCCCTTTGGAGCGATGCCGTCGGCGGAGGCGTCGGGGAAGTCCGGCTGGACGACGATGTAGCCTGCCCGGGCCAGCGCCTCGATTAGCGGGCGATAGTCCGACCGGTTGAGTGCGGCGCCGTGGGCGAAGACGAGAACCGGCAGATTTCCGCCGGTCTGCGGCGCGGTGATGCGCATGAGGATGACGCCGTGCGGGCCTTTTATGCTGACCGGATCGGTGGAGACGATGGTCGACAAGGTCGCGATCGGGGCTGCCGTGGCGGGCATGATCGTGCAGGTCATGGCGAGGGCCGCGAGAGGGGCAACAAGGTGCAGATAGCGTGGCATTAGCGTGGGGTCAGCAGTCTTTCAGGAACATGTCGATGCGCGCCGAGAGCGCTTCGGCATCGACCTTGAGGAAACCATGCGCCGCGCCGGGCAGCTCCACGAGGGTGAGATCGGCGATGCGGTGCGCCTCGCGGTGCGTCACCTCCCAGAGATCGTCCTCGGGGCAGAGCAGCAGCGTCGGCTGGCGCAGCTTTTCGAGCGCGCCGATGAAGTCGTATTCGTAGACCGCGCGAAAGCCCCAGGGCAGGCGATCGCCGGGACGCAGGTGCTCGGCGAGGGATGCGTGCTTCCAGCCGAGATCGACGCGGGCGTCGTGCATCGTCTCCATCAGGTTCCACAGCTGCGCGACGTGACTGGCGTCGGGGCGCGGCACCGGGAAGCGGTCGATGCTGGCGAGGCGGCGGGCGCGTTCCTCCGCTTCGTAGGCGGCAAGGCTGACCAGCACGAGGCGGCGGATCAGGCGCGGGCGGGTAACGGCAAGCTCGGTCGCGGTGACGGAGCCGGTGTGATAGCCCATGACGTCAATCGGGCCTTCGCCGATCACGCCGTCGGCGCGCATCGTTTCCAGGAACCCGGCCATGACGTGCCCGAAATCCCGAATGCCGATCGGGGCGAGCGGGGCGTCGCTGCCGCCGTAGCCCGGCGTGTCTGGGGCAAGGACGACGCGACCCTGCGCCGCGAGCAGCGGCATTATCGGTTCGTAGTCGATGCCGGACTTGGGCGTCTGGTGCAGGCAGAGAAGCGGCGGCAGCACGGCGGGCTCGGCCGGGCGCGCGATGCGATAGTGGACCTGGCCGTAGGGACCGTTGCAGTAGGCCCGGCGGACGAGGGGAGCGGCCATGGTCTCGCTCACTGCGCCGCCGCGCGCAGCGGCTTCCAGATGTCGGGTTCGCCGCCCAGCGCCGGGTCGGCGACGAACATGTTTTCCGGGCGCGGCAGGCCGAGGTTGTCGCGCAGGGTGCCGTCCACGTAGTCGGTGCGGAACAGGCCACGCGCCTGCAGGATCGGAATGACTTGGTCGACGATGTCGTCGAGGTTGCCGTCGAGGTAGTTGGGCGAGATCGAGAAGCCGTCCGCCGCACCGGCCTCGAACCACTGCTGGAACATGTCGGCGATCTGCTCGGGCGTGCCCGCCATCGCGAAGCTGGCGCGCGATACGGAGACACGGCGGGCGAGCTGCTCCACAGTCAGGTTCTCGTCGCGGGCCATGGCGATGATCTGCTGCTGCACCCACTGGCCCGCGTTGGTCAGGCCGACTTCGGGCAGCGGGCCGTCGAGCGGCACGCCCGAAAGGTCGATGTCGCCCAGCAGCATCTCCAGCTTGCCGACCGCGAGTTCGAGCGGGATCAGGTCCAGCAGCGCCTGCGTGTCGCGCTTCGCCTCGGCCTCGGTCGGGCGGACGAGGATCTGCATAGAGGGGATGATCTTCACATGGTCCGGGTTGCGACCGAAGGCGCGCACGCGGGCCTTCATGTCCGCGTAGAAGGCCTGAGCCTTCTCCAGCGAGGGCTGCGCGGTGAAGACGAGGTCTGCGGTGCGCGCGGCGAGCGCGCGGCCGGGTTCCGACCCGCCCGCCTGCACGACGACCGGGTGGCCCTGCGGCGGGCGGCCGACGTTGAGCGGCCCGCTGACGGTGAAGTGTCGGCCCTTGTGGTTGAGCGCATGGACCTTCGCGGGCTCGAAGTAGCGTCCCGCCGCCTTGTCGCGGATCATCGAGCCGTCTTCCCAGCTGTCCCACAGCCCGCGCACGACATCGACGAACTCCTCGGCGCGTTCGTAGCGCTGGTCATGGTCCATGTTGAGGTCGCGGCCGAAGTTGTGGGCCTCGTTCTCGGTGGCGGAGGTGACGACGTTCCAGCCCGCGCGGCCTGCCGTCAGGTGATCGAGCGAGGCGAAGCGGCGGGCGATGGCGTAAGGCTCGTTGTAGGTGGTCGAGGCGGTCGAGACGAGCCCGATCGACTGCGTCACCTGCGACAGCGCGGCGAGCAGCGTGGTCGGCTCCAGCTTGCCCGCGTTGTCGGTGGCGGAGAACGCGCCGCTGCCGGAGATATGGTGATAGCCCTGCGCGTCGCCGGAGAAGTAGCAGTGGAACTTGCCGCGCTCGGCGGTCTGCGCAAGGCGGGCATAGACGGCGAAGTCGTGCAGATCCTGCGCCGGACCTTCGCCGAAGCGCCAGCCGCCGGGGTGCGCCCCGGCATTGTGGATGAAGGTGGCGAAGATCATCTGGCGGCTGGTGGTGGTCACGGGAGTGCCTCTCTATGTCCTGCGTGCAAGGCAGGCTCGTCCTTCCTGATTTCGTCATTGCGAGCGCAGCGAAGTAATCCTGAGCGGTTT
Source organism: Novosphingobium kaempferiae (assembly GCF_021227995.1). Classification (NCBI taxonomy): domain Bacteria; kingdom Pseudomonadati; phylum Pseudomonadota; class Alphaproteobacteria; order Sphingomonadales; family Sphingomonadaceae; genus Novosphingobium; species Novosphingobium kaempferiae. Next base: position 2,931,818 of record NZ_CP089301.1, on the reverse strand, counting down.
ACGCGCCGCTGGATTGCTTCGCTGCGCTCGCAATGACGGAAGAAGGGGTGTTGCATCCTATTCAGCCGACGTGCTCGGTGCGGCCGTCGATGCAGGCGATGAGCCGGTTGTCGGCCCGGTTGACGATCTCGACCCCCTCGGGGCCGAGCAGGATCAGATCCTCGAAGTGGAACTTGCCCACGTCCGGCCCGATCCACGGCAGGTCGCAGCTCAGCATCATGCCGGTCTCCAGCGTGAAGGGCGCCATGGCATTGCCGGGGTGCGGGTGGTCGGTGTGTTCGAGGCCGACCGAATGGATGTTGGACGATCCGTAGGCCGGATTGCCCGCCGCCCGGATCGCGGCGGTCACCTTCGCCTCGACATCGGTGGAACGCTCGCCCGCGCGGAAGGCGTCGAGCGAGGCGAGCCAGCCCTGGCGCGTGGCGTTGTAGCAGCGCAGTTGGTCGGCGCTCGGCTCCCCGATCACGAGGGTGCGGCCGATGTCGCTGGTGTAGTGCGCATATTCGGCGGTGGCGTCGAACGTCACGGTATCGCCGGGGAGCAGCTGCGCGGTCTTCGGCAGGCGGCCGTGGCCGGGGCGGTAGGGTGTGATGAGCAGGAACATCGGCCGCGCGCCCATCATCGGCACGCCTGCCCAGAACACGCGCTCCGCCTCGGCACAGGTGGCTCCGGCGGCGATGGCCTCGGCGCACAGGGCGATGGCGGCGTCGGTCTTGCGCGCGGCGGCGCGCATGAAGGCGAGTTCCTGCGGTGTCTTGACCATGCGGATCTCGCGCAGGAGATCCTTGCCGTCGACCACGCGCAGGCCCGGCACCAGCGTCGCGACATCGGCGCCGAGGCCGCGGTCCTCGAAGGCGACGGCGACGTCCGCGAAGCCGAGTTCGCCGAACCATGCGGCGATGGCGGTGGCGTGGTCAGTCGGGAGGCCGGCGGCGTCCGCGCTTGCCTGCACGCCGCCGGGGCCGATGCCGGGGCGACGGGCGTAGCCGCGCACGATGTCCATCCAGGTGCCGTCGCGCTGCTGCGGCTGTCCGGCGTCGACCTCCACCGTGATGACTGCAGGGGGCAGCGTCCGGTCGCGCGGCAGGACGCAGAGGGCGAGGTCGCCGAAGCCCCAGCTGGCGTCGGTCGCCCAGGACGACAGGTAGTAGGTGTTGATCGGCGAGGAGGCGACGATGGCCGCCAGTCCCTCGCGATCCATGATCGCATCGGCGCGGTCGCGGTTCAGCAGCATGTCGACTCCGGGATGAGGAAGGCGCGCAGTTCGGCCTCCACGCGGTCGGTTTCCAGCTTGAGCACCCCATGCTTCACGCCGGGCATCTCGATGAGGCGGGCGTCGGGGTAGATGCGCCAGTGCGTGCGCGTCAGGATCCAGAGGTCGTCCTCGGGGTTCATCACCAGCACCGGCTGCGCCACCCGCGCCATCGCGCCGATGAAGTCGTGGCCGTAGACCGCCATGAAGCCCCACGGCAGCCGAGCCCCGGTGCGCAGCGATTCGGCCATGGCGAGGTGGCGTTCCTCCGGCTGGAGGCGCGGGTCCGCAAGTTCGGTGAGCTTGGCCCAGAGCTTCTCGATGTGGACGAGATCGGCGGCGGGCTCGGGAAAGAACTCGCGTACACGGGCGAGACGCTGGGCGCGGGCGTCGGCGTCATAGGCGGCAAGGCCGAAGACGACGATGCGGCGGACCAGATCGGGCCTCAGGTTCGCCAGTTCGGTGGCGATGATCGAGCCGGTGTGGAAGCCCGCGACGTCGATGCGGACGAGGCCGAGTTCGTCGCAGAGCGCGGCGAGGGCCTCGGTGTACTCCCGGATCGAGACGGGTGCGGGCGGAGCGTCGCTCATGCCGTAGCCGGGCGTGTCGGGCGCGATCACCAGCCGGTCGCGGCCAAGGCGGGGCAGGATCGCGTCCCACATCGCGCCGCTGGCAGGGGTGGAGTGGATGCACAGTAGCGGCGGCGGACCATCGGCGCGCTGCTCTCCGCAGGACCGCAGATGCACCTGTCCCCAGCGGCCTTGCGTATAGCTGCGGATGATCTGCACCTGTCGGGTCTCCTGCCGTGTCGAGGTGCGGGCTAGCAGGGCGGTCCGGCCATGGTCACGGATCGGATCGCGACTGACCGTCAGTCGATAAGTGCTGCCGGGAGGGCTGGCGTCGAAGGCCGATGCGGCACTTCATGGCGACATGGCCGCTACCAGACCCGCGCCCGCGCGCAAATCCGAACTTCCGCTGTCGCTCTCGCTCGCCTTCGGGATTGGGACGGTGGGCGTGTCTTGCATGCTCAACCCGATCTCGATGTATTTCCCGGCGATGCTGGCGACGGTGCTCGGCCTGTCGCCCGCGATCGCGGGGATGCTGCTGACGGGATCGAAGCTCTACGACATCGTCGCCGACATCCTGATCGGCGCGGCGAGCGACCGCACGAAATCGCGCTGGGGGCGACGGCGGCCCTACATGTTCGTGGGCAGCCTGATGGGCGCAGGCGCATTCGCGCTGATCTTCAACCCGTGGCTGCTGCCGAGCGGGACCGGTCTGATCGTCAGCCTTGCGGTGCTGCTGGTGATCTATTCGACCGGCTATTCGCTGTTCAACATCCCCTACATCGCCATGCCCGCCGAGATGACCGACGATGCCGCGTCCCGTACCGGGCTGATCTCCTGGCGCAGCTTCTTCATCGCGGTGGGGCAGCTCGTCTCGGTCGCGGGCGGCGCGCAGCTCATCGCGGCGTTCGGGCGCGGGGAGCGGGGCTATGCGGTGATGGGCCTGACGCTGGCGGTGGTGATCGTCTGCACCACGCAGCTCACCGTCGTGTTCACCGCCAAGGCGCGGCGGCAGGAGCGGGTGGAAACGGGCACGCCGGTCCGTCCGCTCGCGCATGTGCGCATGGTCTTCTCCAACCGCCCCTTCGTGCTGCTGATGACCGCCAAGCTGTTCCTGCTTTTCGGGCAGGCGGCGACGGCGAGCACGCAGCTGCTGTTCCTGCTCAACGTCGCCAAGGTCGGCTACACCGGGCAGGTCTGGTTCAGCGTGGCCGAGAACATCGCGCTCGCCGGATCGCTGGCGCTGTGGGTGAAGGCGATCAACCGCTGGGGCAAGCGCCCGATCTACATCCTCGGCCTCTTCGCGCAGTGCCTGATCTACCTCGCCTGGCTGATACCGGGGATCGAGGAGACCGCCTGGACGCTCGCCACGCGCGGGTTCATGCGCGGCGTGTTCAGCGCCGGGATCCTGCTGGCGGGCACCGCGATGCTGCCCGACACCATGCAGTTCGACTTCTACCGCACCGGCCTGCGCCGCGAGGGCATGTTCGCCAGCGTCTACGCCATCGTCGAGAAGATCGCCTTCGCCGTCGCGCCCGCGCTGATCGGCGGTTTCCTGGCGTTCGGCGGCTACATCCCGACGACGGGCGGGGCCATCGTGGTCCAGCCCGACAGCGCGGTTCTCTCACTCTACGTGCTGCTCGTTGGCGTGCCGATCCTCGCGAATCTGACGGCGGCCACGCTCATCTGGTTCTACCGCCTCGACGCGGCGGCGCTGGAAAAGGCGCGCGAGGATGCCGCGATCTGATCGCAGGGTGGCGAAAACCCACGGGCCGCCCTCTGGTTCATCGCAGAGTGAACAGCCGCGATTGCCTGCTTAAAGCCCCGGTCCGGCTGGGGTCTCCTGTTCCGCAACAAGGCAAGGAACAGGGAAAAGCATGGACCGCACTTCGTATCTGAGGGTTTTGCTCGCCACGGCAGCGGCGGGCGTCATCGGGCAGAGCCTCGTCGCCGCGCCCGCGCTGGCGCAGGAAGCGCAGGCGCAGGAGAGCCTACCCGGCGACATCGTCGTCACCGCCCGCAAGCGCGAGGAATCGCTGCAGGACGTGCCGATCGCGATTACCGCGCTCGATTCCGCGTCGCTGGAAAAGCGCAACATCGCCAACCTCAACGACGTCGCCGACGTGACGCCGAGCATGTACCTGTCCAACTCGGGCTCGGGTCGCGCCGACCGCTCGAACCAGCAGATCATCATCCGCGGCATGACGCCGTCTTCCTCGCCGACGTCGAACGGCAACGTCTCGGTCTTCATCGACGGCGCGCCGGTGACCGGCGGCTTCGTCGAGGGCATCGGCGACCTTGCCCGCGTCGAGGTGCTGAAGGGGCCGCAGAGCGCTTACTTCGGCCGCGCGACGTTCGCAGGCGCGGTCAACCTCGTCACCAAGGATCCCGGCAACGAACTGGGCGGCTCGATCGAGGGACAGATCGCGTCGAACAACTGGACCAACGTAGTCGCCTCGCTCGAAGGCGCGATCATCCCGGACAAGCTGCTGTTCCGCGTGAGCGGGCGCCACTTCTACACCGATGGCGACTTCGACAATCCCGGCGGTTCGTCGGAGACGCTGGGCCAGCAGGAATCGACCAGCCTTGCCGTCACCCTGATCGCCAAGCCGACCGAGAACCTGACGTTCCGCGTCTTCGGTCTCGGCTGGCATGACGATGACGGCCCGGGCCCGCTCGGCAAGTTCGCACGGCAGGACTACAACTGCGATGCGGGCCTCGGTCGCGGGCTCAACTACGTCTGCGGCAAGCTGCCGGGCAGCCCCACGCTGACGCCCGCCAGCAACGTCATCATGGACCCGCTGTTCCGCAGCCAGGTCATCGACAACCCCAACGTGCCGCTGCTGTTCGACAACCTGCTCCAGACCGAGGCGGGCATGAAGCGCCGCGCCTATCACGTCCATGGCGGCCTGACATGGGACATGCCCTTCGCGCCGGTGAGCATCTCGGCGCTCGCCTCGTGGAACCAGAACCACTACGCCACGCTCAACGACCTCGACCTCGAGGATACGCGCGGCGTCGCCAATCCGAACTTCACCGGCAGCAACGCGAACCTCGTGCGGCCCTACATCGATTACCAGAGCTACGTGGAATACATGTTCGACGACTGGTCGGGCGAACTGCGCGCCGCCTCGACGGGCAGCGGCCCGTTCACCTGGACCATCGGCGCGAACTACACGCAGGCGCTCAGCACGCCGAACGCCAACGCGCTCTACCCCACCGGCTATCGCGTCTCGACCGGCGCGGTCATCAATCAGGCGAAGACGTGGAGCGGGTTCTTCGGCCTCGGTTACACGCTGGGCATATTCAACCTCAGCTTCGACGGCCGCTACCAGATCGACAACATCTATTCGCGTCGCCGCGTCTACGACAAGCCGACCGACACGCTGCTCAAGGCGACCTACAAGAACTTCCTGCCGCGCGTCAGCCTGACCGTTGAGCCGACGCGCGACCTCACCGTCTACGGTTCGTGGTCGAAGGGCATGAACCCCGGCGCCTTCAACGCCTCGCTCGCCACCGCGTCGCAGGCGGTGCAGGACGCCGCGTTCGAGCAGACCGGCGCGCAGACCACCGTGAAGCCCGAGAAGCTGGAGCAGTGGGAACTGGGCGTGAAGGGCCGCCTGTTCGGCACGCTCAGCTATGACGTCAGCGCCTATTACGGGACGTGGAACGACCAGATCATCTCGGTCAACGCGGTCGTCCCGGCGGGCGGTTCGGGCAACCAGACGCAGGTGCAGACCTTCTCCGCCAACGCAGGTAAGACGCGCCTTGCGGGCATCGAGGGCCAGCTCGACTGGCGCGCGACCGACAACCTCGCGTTCAACGGCGGCGTCGGCTACAACTACAGCGAGATCGTCGACTATGTCTGCGTGACCTGCGCGGTCTCGATCACCGGCAGCTCGGACGTGTCGGGCAACAGCCTGCCGCGCGTGCCCTCGGTCAACGCCACGGCGGGTGCGCAGTACACCGCAGACCTGCCCGCGCCGATCCTCGGCGGGTTGCTCGACCAGTGGTATCTGCGTGCGGACTACATCTACAAGAACCGCATGTACGAGACCGAGGCGAACCTCGCCTGGACGCCGGACACGCACCTCGTCAACCTGCGCGCGGGCCTCTCTTCCGACCGGGCTCGGCTGGAGGCCTTCGTGCTCAACCTCACCAACGAGCGGACCTACACCAGCATCGTGCGCAACGTGGACGTGCTGCGGTCCAACACCAACGACATCCTCGTCGGCCTGCGCACCGGGCGGCAGGTCGGCGCGCGTTTCCGGTACAACTTCTGATGAACGGTCTCATGAAACGGATGGGGGGGATCGTGCGGCGCGCGGTCCCCGCAGCGCTGGCGTGCTGCACGGCGCTGGGAGCGGCCTTGATGCCGCCTCCGGCCTCGGCGGCGGCGGACAACCTGTTCGGCGATTTCGGGGAGCCGGTGCGCTGGTATCATCTCTTCTCCGCCGATGACGGGATGACCCATGTCGAGGAGATGAAGGTTCCCGTCTCGCAGGGCAGCTACGGCATGAACGTGCTGTTCGACCGGCAGGTGCGCCGCGTGGTGATCGCCTACTGGCCGGACGGGTTCCAGTCCGAATGGCACTATGCGACCAACACCAATGTCCTGCTCTACCTGCAGGGCAACCAGCTGGTCGACACCGGCGATGGCAAGACCTATCGCCTCAACCCCGGCGAGGCGGTTCTGGCGGAGAACTGGGCCGGCAAGGGCCACCGCTTCCGCTGCGAGGCGAAGACGGGCCGCAAGGTGTGCCTCGTCGTTCAGATCACGCTGGGCGACTTGGAAAAGACCCTGCCGCTGCGCAAGGCGCCCGAGCCGGGGAAGTAGGGGGGATTCGGTCGCGTTACCCCTTCGGCAGCGACGGCACCGCCGTGCCATCCTGCCCCAGCACCGTGCGCACCAGCGACTTGAACCGGCTGGATACCGCGCTCGGGCGCACGCCGCGCCGCTCCATGAAGCCGAACACGAAGTCGAAGCGCATGGCCTCGATGTCGAGCACGGCAAGGCGCCCGGCCTCCACGTCGGCGCGGGCGTAGCGGGCGGGCAGCAGCGCCGCCATGTCGCTCTCCAGCGCGGAACTGCGCAGCAGCGAGAGCGAGGTGGCGTTGAGCGACTGCGGCGGCACCGGCAGCTTGTTGCGATAGAACGAACTCTCGAACCGGTAGCTGACCGAAAGCTGGTGCGGCACCGCCCAGCGGATGCCGGCGGTATCCTCCAGCCGGGTGACGGCGGCGTAGGGATGGTCCGGCCGCACGTAGGGCAGGATCAGTTCCTCGCCCACCGCCTCGAACTCGATCTCGTTCAGCTCGGTGCTGCGCGTGTAGAAGAAGCTGGGGATCAGGCAGAAGCCGAGGTCCATCTCCTTGCGGCGCAGATCCTCGACGATCTGTTCTCGCGTGGCGGAGATGACGTGGATATTCAGGAGCGGGTTCTCCTGCACGTTGCGGTTGATGGCTGCGGGGATGAGATCGAAGTGGAAGTTGGGCGATATGCCGAGCTTCAACGTCGCCTGCGCGCCTTCCTCGTCGATCTCGCTGAGCGCGCGCTCGAGGCTGTTGAGCAGCTCCTCGGCGCGCGGCAGGAAGCGGCTGCCCGCAGGCGTCAGCATCGTGCCCGAGGGGCCGCGCGCGAAGAGACGGGAGCCGAGGTCCGTCTCCAGCCCGCGCATGTTGCGGGTGAGCGTCGGCTGGGTCATGCCCATTTCCTGCGCGGCCTTGCCGAGACTGCCCGTGCGCGCCACCGCCACGAACTGCTCGAGTCTCCGCATGTCGATAGAACGGCGCAACCCGGTATTCCTGTTCTGGATCAAATGTCATGGTGATGGAACATTTGAACGAACGCAAGGGATGACCATGACCGACGATCCCGCCGTCCCGGCGGTTGCACCCTATCCGCCCCGGGGCCGATCCTGGGGCGTCCTGGTGCTGTTCTGCATCGCCTCGATCATCTCGGTGATCGATCGGGGCATCCTGACGCTGGTGGTGCAGCCGGTCCGTGCCGAGCTGGGCATCACCGACCTGCAGATCAGTCTGTTGCAGGGGCTGTCGTTCGGCATCTTCTACGCCGTCATGGGCATTCCACTGGGCCTGCTGGCCGATCGTGTGTCGCGCAAGCGGCTGCTGATCTTCGGCATCGTGGTGTGGAGCCTTGCGACGCTCTACGGCGCGGAAGCGTCCAGCTTCGGGGAACTGTTCGCCGCGCGCCAGCTCGTCGGGCTGGGCGAGGCGGCGCTGGCGCCCTGCGCGATCTCGATGATCGGGGACATGTTTCCCGCCCATCAGCGCGGCCGCCCGATCAGCGTCTACCTGCTGGGACAGGCGGTGGCTCCCGGCATCGGCCTGTTCCTGACCGCGCAGGTGCTCGCCGCCGCGCCGACCGGCGTGTTCGACCACCTGCCGCTGCTCGGCGGCCTTGCCCCGTGGCGCGTGGTCTTCGCGATCTGCGGGCTGATCGGCCTCGTCGTCGCGGCGCTGATGCTGGTCTATCGCGAACCGGTCCGCCGCTCCGCTCCGGCCCCGCGTGGTGCGGGCGGCTTTGCGGAGGCGTTCCGCTATCTCCGTCGCAACTGGATCGTGTTCCTGCCCTTCTACGTCGGCTTCGCGGTGGCGACGATGCACACCTATGGTCTTGCGGGGTGGAACGCGACGTACCTTATCCGCACCTTCGATCGCAGCGCGGTCGATGTCGGCCGGTGGCTGGGGACGGCGGCGATGATCTGCGGCGGGACGGGCGCGCTGCTGGCGGGCTGGGTCAACGACCGGGTGGCGCGCAGCGGGAAGCCGGGGGCGAAGCTGCGGCTGCTCATGGCGATCTGCTGCCTCGCGCTGCCGAGCACGCTGCTGGCCTTTGCGCCTTCGTTCCCGGTGGGGCTGGCGATGGTGGTGCTCTCGATCGCGGTGATGCCGATGCTGGGGACGACGATGATCTCCAGCGTCACCGAACTGGTCCCCGGCAACATGCGCGGCGTCGCGACCTCGATGCTCGGGCTGACCAACACGCTGCTCGGCGCGACCATGGGCCCGCTGCTGATCGCCTTCTCGACCGAGCATATCTATCACGACCCGGCGCTGATCGGCGCATCGATGACCACCGTGGGTCTGCCGGTGATCGCGCTCGGGCTGGTGCTCTACGGGCTGGCGTCGAAGGGCATGGGGCGGCGTCTGAAGGACGATGCGCAGTTCCGCGAGGTGGCGACCGTGAAGGCGGGATGAGTCTACCTTTAACCCCGTCGCCCCTGCGGAGGCAGGTGCCCATCAGGTCCATCGCCACCACACCTTGCTCACCGCGAGACTGCCAGCCTGGGATGGGCCCCTGCCTGCGCAGGGGCGACGGTGATTTAGGCCAATAATTTAGATGGCAGGGAGATGCGGGCGCTCCCCCTGAAGCGCCCGCGCCCCGATCAGGCCGCCGTCTGCGGTTGCAGCACCGCGACGACTTCCGCAGCCGCGCGCTCGCCCGATTGCAGCGCGGCTTCGATGCCCACTTCGAGGCTCTTGTGATGCTCGCCGGCCCAGTGCAGCGCGCCGACCGGCGTCGCCATGTGGCGAGCGAAGCGGGTGACCTGCCCGGGCGCCATCACGTACTTCTCGCCGCCGATCAGCGGCTCTGCGGCCCACGATACCTGATGGACGATTTCCAGCTTGCCCTCGGTCGAGGGGCGGATGCGGGCGAGCGTCGCCAGCAGTTCCTCACCCGCCGCGTCGCCCATCTCGTCCACGCGCTTGGCGTTGTCGCCGTTGATCCAGATGCGCAGGTGATTAACGCTGTCGTCCTCGTTGAACTCGACGAACAGGCGCTCGAACAGCGTGTCGCTCCACAGCGAGGGGGCGAGGCCGTCCTCTTCCCAGAACTTGCCGGTGGCCCTGAGGATGAACTGCGTGTTGCCCGAACTGGCCGCGCAGCCGATCGCCTCGCCCAGCGGTTCGGGCAGCGGCGGGTCGAAGGCGACATGCTTTAGCGCCACGAACGGCACCGTGACGATGGCGCGCGTCGCGGTGATCGAGGTGCCGTCCTCGAAGCTCGCGGTCACGCCGTCCGGGCCATGCGCGATCTTCACGACCTTGCGGTTCAGCATCGGCTGGCGGCGCAGCGAAGCGGCCATCGCTTCGGGCAGGCGCACCATGCCGCCTTCGAGGCGGATCGGCTTGTACTGTGCGTCGCCGTACTGGTCGAAGTTCTTGGGATCGTCGAAGCCGACCGAGCGCCACTTGATCGCGTCGCGGAAGATCGACAGCGCCGAGACGGTCTCGATGTCGTTGGTGTTGATGCACATGTTGACGAGGCGCATCGCCTCTTCCGACAGGCCGTTGCTGCGCAGGTGATCGGCGAAGGCGATATCGTACTGCGCGTTCGCCGGGTCCAGCCAGCCCTCGATCTCGAAGAACGGCAACAGCGTCTGCATGTAGTAGCTGTCCATGCGCGCGGGCAGGATCTCGCGCTCCTCGCCGACGCACTTGTTGGCCGGGTGGTTCTCCCAGTCTGCGGCGTCGAAAAGTTCGCCGTTGATCGAGAACGCCAGCTTGCCACGTCGCGTCAGCGGGCGGGAGGGCAGGCCGAAGCGCTCGACCATGGCATGCGCGCGCAAGTGCGAGGGGCCGAGGCCGGTGCCGCCGATATCGACCGCCTGTCCGTCCACCTCGATCGTGCGAATGCGCCCGCCGAGGATCGGCGCGGCATCGACGATCTGCGCCTCGATGCCCTGCTTCTCCAGTTCCATGGCGGCGTAGAGCCCGGCAAGGCCGGCGCCGACGATCAGCACGGGAACGTCGGGGGTGGGGTGTGTCATTGGCAGAAGCTCCTGATGGATCGGGCGAATTGCGGGATGCCCACGGCGAAGACGTCGCGGCTGAGTTCGGGAAGTTCCTCGAAGCGTGCATCGGGGAAGAGGGCGGCGGCCTCGCGGCTGACGTCGAGCAGGCCTTCGTGCGGCTGCGCGACGAGGACGGGTTGCGTGACCAGCGGCAGGCGCGCGGCGGCGTCATAGGACCACACGCCGATGTAGGTCCAGGCGCGGCGATGCATGGCGGCGGCCTTGTCGCGGAAGGTCCACACGGCCTGTTCGAAGTCCGCGCCGGGAAGCCGCTGGACGACGGTGAAATCCCAGAGCCAGCGCATCCAGTCGATGATTTCCTCGCCATCCTCGGCGGGCAGCGTCACTGCCTCGGCCTTGGCGAGATTGGCGGCGCGCTCCTGCGCGGAACGCATGGGCAGGCCGGACAGGACGAGGCGGCCGACACGCTCCGGCGCGGCGATCGCCAGTTCGGTACACAGGTACGTGCCAGAGTGATAGCCGAACAGGTCCACGGGAGTGTCCGAGCCTAGCCCGAGCGCTTCCATGCCGTCCGCGAAGGCCCCGGCAAGCTGGTCCAGCGATTGCGGTCCCGGCGGGGTGTCGGACATGCCGTTGCCCGGCGTGTCGAGCGCGTAGACCGCCCGATCCCGCGCCATTTCCGCGATCAGCGGCAGGTACTCCTGCGAAGACGAGGGGTTCTGGTGGAGCATGACGAGCGCAGGTTTCCCGGTCGGCTCGGCGGGCGCGGCATGGCGATAATGGAGCTGGCCGAAGCGGCATTCGGTGTAGCCGCGGAACACGGTCGGACCGCCGCGATCGGCGAGGGGCAGGTAGTCTGGCATGGTGGAAACTCTACGCCGGGGCCGTGATGCGGCTAGGTGCGTCGCGACCGCGCAGTCATACGCTTCATGCATGACTCCCGGCACTGCTTCGGGATTGGCCGTGTCCGCGCCGAAGGTCAGATTACCACCATCGACCCGATGAGTGGATTATGACGTACAGCCCAGCCCGATATTTTGCCGAACCGCGCCGGAGCATTCCCGGTGAGTCTCCCGAGATGGCGCGCCTGACTGCGATGACCGTCGCGCTGCTGCAGGAACTGGCGATCACGCGCGAGCGGCTCGACACGCTGGAGCGCATGGGCGAGGCGGCGGGCTGGCTCGATCGCGCCGCGCTGGACGCCTTCCGTGCCGAGGGCGCCGCCGAGGCGGAGCGCAACGCCACCCGCCGCCGCCTGATCGAAGTGGTCATGCACCCCTTCAAGGCCGATGCCGAGCGCGCTCTGGAACAGACGCGCGAGAATGCCGAGCAGGCGGAGCGCGTCCGGCTCGCCGATGCCATCCTCGAAAAGGAGCAGTTGTCATGAGCCATCCGATGATGCCCGAAACGACGCACGACGAGCATGTCGAGCAGCTTTTCGTCCGCGACTTCAAGGTCTGGCTGGGCGAGGGCGTCGGCGCCCAGATGCGCGGCGTGGCCGAGAACGTGGCCGAAGTCTCCGGCTCCGAGCGCATGTCCGAAGTGCGCCGCGACCTCATGCAGAACGAGGTGTTCCGCAGCTGGATCGGCTATCGCCGGCTCTCGCAGGAGATGATGTGGGACGCGGTCGGCCGCTCGATCGACCGCCAGATCGACACACTCCAGTCGCGCGCGCGCATCGCCGAGCCCAAGGGTTCGGTAACGCTCGACCCCGACTTCACCCCGCCGCCCTACATCGCCGCGCTCGACGTCCACATGATGCCGGGCGGCTACCACCACGACCAGGGCCAGGGCGACGTGCGGCAGGGCGCGCTGATCGACCGGGGCGGTGCGGTCTACATGCTGGGCCGCAACGGCGGCCTGATGAACGACGTGCGCGGCCACACCACCGTCCAGCACCTCTGGGAACTCTACCCCGACCTTGAGCCCAAGCGCATCCTCGACCTCGGCTGCGCGGTCGGCGCGAGCACGGTGGCGGTGGCGAGCCACTTCCCCGATGCCGAAGTCGTCGCGGTGGACGTCGGCGGCGCGATGCTGCGCTATGCCCACGCCCGCGCCGAGCACCTTGGCGAGCGCGTCCACTTCGTTCAGGCCGATGCCGAGAAGACCCCGTTCGAGGACGAGAGCTTCGACGTCGTCTATTCCTGCGTCCTGCTGCACGAGACGTCGAACGCGGCGGCGCGCAACATCTTCCGCGAATGCCACCGCCTGCTGCGGCCCGGCGGCGTGATGATCCACAACGAGGTGCCGGGCCGCACCGACGAACTCGGCGTCTGGGGCAACATCCAGGGCGATTTCGAGGCGCTCTACAACAACGAGCCGTTCTGGCGCGGGATGCAGAACATGGACTTCGCGCAGATCACCCGCGAGGCCGGTTTCGCGGAAGCGACGATCGGCTACCAGCTCGCCGCGCCCAAGCCCTCGCGCCGCGCGCCCGCCGGGTTCTCGACCGAGTCCTCGGGGCCGTTCCGGTCGTGGTTCATGATCTCCGCGCGCAAGTGACGCAGGAGATCGACCGCCACTTCGTCCGCATCGCCGAAGGGCAGGTGCATTACCGCAGCCTGCCCGCGGAGCCGGGTGCGGGGGCGCAGCGTCCGCTGGTGATGCTGCACCTCTCGCCTGCGTCCTCGCGCAGCCTCGAGCCGCTGATGCTGGCGCTGCGCGAGGCGGGGCACGCCGGGCCGATCCTGGCGCCGGACACGCTGGGCAACGGCGATTCCGCGCGGCCCGCCCATGCCGATGCGGACATCGCCTACTTCGCCGACAGCATGGTGCGCATGGCCGATGCGCTGGGCCTTGCCGCCTTCGACCTCTACGGATCGCACACCGGCGCGCGCATCGCCTGCGAGATCGCGGCCTCGCGCCCCGATCGCGTCGGCGCGCTCGTGCTGAGCGGGATCACCGAATACGACGCCGCCACGCAGGCGCTCTATACCGAGAGCTACGTGCCGCGCGTGGAGCCCGACGAATATGGCCGCCAGATGGTCTGGGGCTTCCATTTCGTGCGCGACCAGCACCTCTTCGCGCCCTATTTCAGGCGCGAGGCGGCGTTCCGGCTGGCCAAGGACGTTCCGCCGCCCGAAGTGCTGCACGAAGGTGCGCTGGACATCCTCAAGGCGCTCGACACCTACCATATCCCCTACCTCGCTGCCTTCGCCTACCCCACCCGTGCGCGGGCCGCGCTGGTGCGGTCGCCCGCGCTGCTGATGCAGCCGGAGTGGGGGCCGCCCAAGCTCAACCAGGCGGCCGCCGAGATCGCCGCGCTCATGCCGGAAGGGCGGGTTTCCGCGCCGACCGGCGGGCTGGACGGCTACGCGGCCGAAGTCGCCGCCTTCCTAGCCGCCAGCGCGGCGAGCCTGCCTATCGGAGAAACCATTCCATGCTGACCGCCACGCAAGAGCGCCCCGAAACCACCGCGGCGGGCCTCGTCGCGCATTCGGTGCTCGACGCCCATGCGCTCGCCCGCGAGGTCGCGGCGCGCTACGATCTTCCCGAGGGAGTGCGGGCCTCGCTGCTGTTCCGGGGCATGAATGACGTCTACGTCATCACCGCCGGCGGCCGCCGCTGGGCGCTGCGCGTGTGGCGCGGGACATGGCGCGGGCTGGACGAAGTGGAGAACGAACTATCGTTCCTCAACTTCCTGAGATCGCGTGATTTTCCGGCATCCTTCCCGGTGCCGCTGCGTGACGGGAGCTGGTACTTCACGCTGCAGGCGCCCGAGGCCCTGCGCGCGGTGGCGCTCTACGAGTGGGCGCCGGGCGTCAAGGTGTTCGACCGCCACACCCCGGAAACCGCTGCCGAAGTCGGCCGCCTGCTGGCGCGGATGCACGTCCTTGGCCGCGACTACGTGCCCGCGCATCCGATCGACCTCAGCCGCGGGCACCTGATGGAGCATCTGCCGGACCTGCTCGAACTCGTCGCCGACCGGGGCACGGAAGCGCGGGATTACGCGGCTTTCGCGCCGAAGGTGCAGGCCGTCCTCGACGATCTCGGACAGTACGACCTGCCCGTCGGGGCCTGCCACGGCGACCTTCATCCCAGCAATGCCCACGTCGACGAGGACGGGCGCATCACCGTGCTCGACTTCGACGGATGCGGCGGCGGCTATCTGCTGAAGGACATCGCGAACTACGTGTTCGGCAGCGATTTCTACGGTTTTGCGCCGGAACTCGGGCAGGCCTTCGTCGCCGGATACAACGAAGTGCGGCCGATGACGGCGGACGAGACGCGCCTGCTGGACTTCTTCGTCTTCGTGAAGACGTTCCAGCTGGCGGCGGGAATTTCGCACAACGTCAACTCGGTCGGCCGGGCCTCGCTGCGCTTCCGGGGGCTCGACTGGTTCGCCGCGCAAGTTCGCAAGGGCATGGAAAGGCACGCCGATCTGCTTGGCGATTAAGCGTGTACTGAACTGAACCTAGCGACACCTGAGGGTGTTCTAGCGGTGCCTGAGCGTGACATAGCGTAACGGGGCGCGTGCATCGGCGACGGTGCGCGCGCCCTTTCGCATGTGGGCTCCGGAAGGGCCGGAACCCCGCTTTCGGACCTCCGGCTCACAGGCCGAAGGCAAGCGCGAAGTGTCGCCTTGGTCATACGCAATGCGTATGAGGTGCTTTTTCCGCTGACCGGTTTCGACGGGCAAACCGACGCTATTTCAACATTTTAACACCCCGTCTCACAACCCGCGTCGGCCCCGCCCGGACCCCACTGTTCGTCAGATGAACAGGACCGAACGCGGTGTGGCCCATGGACGGCGCAGGGGTGAGGTTGCTCCTCGCTGCATTCAGGACGGCGGGCCGATAGTCGCCCGTCGCGGCCGCCCGTTCCGGGATGGCGCAGCGCTCTTCAGGCAAGGGGGGAAATCGAAATGAGAAGATCCATCATGCTTTCGCGCGCCGCGCTGCTCGTATCGAGTTCGCTGCTCTTCCCGCTCGGCACCGCGCAGGCCCAGACCGCGCAGGCCCAGACTCCACAGGCGGAAGACACCGCGCCCGCAGGCGACATCGTCGTCACCGCGCGCAAGACGAACGAGAGCATCACCGACGTTCCGATCGCGATCACCGCGCTCACCGCCGATGCGCTGGAAGCGCGCGACATCAAGGACATGAGCGACGTCGCCTCGTTCACGCCGGGCCTGCGCAACCAGAACCAGTCGGTCGGCCGCAACGACCGCGGGTACAAGCAGTACATCATCCGCGGCGTCGTCCCCGGCAGCGCCTCGTCCTCGCGCCAGAGCGTGACGCTGTTCGTCGATGGCGCGCCGGTCCCCGGCGGCAACTTCGAAGGCGTCAGCAACATCGACCGCATCGAGGTGGTGAAGGGCCCGCAGAGCGCATTCTTCGGCCGCGCGACCTTCGCGGGCGCGATCAACCTCGTCACCCGTCCGCCCGCCTACGACTGGGGCGGCAACCTCGACGTCAGCTACGCCAGCTTCGACACGCGCGACATCAAGGCCAGCGTCGAAGGCCCGATCGTCAACGACGTGCTGGCCTTCCGCCTCGGCGGCCACCTCTACCACACCGACGGCGCCTACAAGGACGTGAACTATCCGGGCGTGCGCCTGGGTGAGCGCGACACCAAGTCGATCAGCGGCACCCTGCGCTTCGATCCGACGCCGGACCTGCACTTCAAGGCCTTCGGCGTCTACTGGGAGGACGACGACGGCCTGCCCGCCAACGGGCGCTACAACCAGTCCACCTGGAACTGCAACGGCGGCGCGGCCCCGGCGGGATCGCTCAACTACACCTGCGGCAAGCTGACCGGCTATCCGAAGGACACCGTGACCTGGATCCAGGATCTCAACCCCACCGCCTATGCCGCGCTCCAGTCCGGCCAGGCGCTGTTCGGGCGCGACTTCATCGACCACCTGGGCCTCCACCGCGAAGCCGCGCAGGCGCGCGTGAGCATGGACTGGGACATCGGCGCATGGAACGTCAGCGCGCTGGGCTCCTACGACGTCAACAAGTGGAACTTCCTC
Organism: Novosphingobium kaempferiae; assembly: GCF_021227995.1. NCBI lineage: Bacteria > Pseudomonadati > Pseudomonadota > Alphaproteobacteria > Sphingomonadales > Sphingomonadaceae > Novosphingobium > Novosphingobium kaempferiae. Next base: position 2,915,246 of record NZ_CP089301.1, on the reverse strand, counting down.
CAGACCCTGTTCGGCTATGACACCCGCGACATCCCGAGCATCGGCGCGGCGAACCTGCCCTACGCCTACAACCTGATCCAGGGCGGCCCGCGCGACGAGAGCTACTACGGCGAAGTGCGCGTCTCCTCGCCCAAGAACAAGCCGGTCTGGGCGACCATCGGCGCCAACTACCTGAACCAGGACTACGACGTCATCACCACGTCCTACACCGGCGCGGGATACGGCGTGGTGACCCCGCGCCTGCTCAACAACACCGAGACGATCGGCATCTTCGGCTCGGTCAACTGGGACATCACCGATGCGCTGACCTTCTCGGGCGAGGCGCGCTACCAGTGGGACCGCCAGTACCAGAAGACCTTCGCGGGCTCGAACCCGACGTTCGAGAACACCTTCCGCTCGTTCACCCCGCGCGCGATCCTGCAGTACGAAGTCGCGCCCGACAGCATGGTCTACGGCTCGTTCTCGGTCGGCAACCGTCCGGGCGAGTTCAACTCCTCGTACTTCTCGCAGTCGGCCTACGTGCAGGCGCAGATCGACGAGCAGGCGAACGTCAGCGGCGTCGTGCCCGAAGACAAGCTCTACATGTACGAGGTCGGCTACAAGGGCTGGCTGATCGACCGCAAGCTGCGCGTCATGCTCTCGGCCTACTACGGCCAGTGGAAGGACCGCCACATCCCCAGCACCGTGCTCTACTACGCCAGCGAGGCGGCGCGGGCTTCGGGCGTGCTCAGCCAGATGCAGGTCACCGCGCCCTCGGGCAAGGTCGACCTCTCGGGCGTCGAGCTTGAAGTGCTCTACCTGCCGCACCCGGACTGGACCGTCGAAGGCACCTTCGGCTACGCCCGCACCGACATCAAGCGCACCTACAGCGCCGATGCGCTGGCGATCACCGGCAACGCCAGCCCGGTCGGCACGCAGCTGCCCTACTACCCGGAGAAGTCCGGCAGCCTCGGCGTGACCTGGGAGCACGCCTATACCGACCACCTCTCGCCCTTCGTGCGGATGGACGCGATCTATACCGACCGCATCTACGCCACCGAGGCGAACCTCGCCTACATCCCGCAGAACGTGAAGGTGAACCTGCGCGTCGGCGCCAAGGTCGACAACATCCGGCTGGAGGCCTTCGCCACCAACCTGTTCGACAACCGCACTCCGAGCAGCCTCGCCCGCGTGGCCTACAACGAGTACGGCGCCACCGGCACCACCCGGAGCGTCAGCGGCATCATCGTCTCGCTCGCCGACCCGCGGACCGTCGGCGTGCGCGCCAGCATCGACTTCTGACCCGAGGCGGGATCGAAAGCGCAAAGGCGGGCGGGGAGCGATCCCCGTCCGTTTTTTGTGTGTGGGGTGGGCTGCCGACCTCGTCGGTGTCTGCATCATAGCCATCCATTGAGCGATGGAATGGCCTTTCATAGATCATGATTGTAGCATAAATTGATCGATAGAAAGGCGTCTCATCGATCATGCGTTGGAACTGGCAGCTTCCCGACTGGCCGAATTTTGGCTTCGACCCAAGCCGCCTGCGGGTTGCCGAGGAACGCTTCCTGAAAGGTTCGGGCGTGGTTGTCGGGACCATGCATCATCTCGATGAGCATGCCCGGCAAGGAATCGTGATCGAACTGATATCTCGCGAAATGGTGGAAAGTTCTGCCATCGAGGGAGAGCTTCTGGATCGCGCCAGCGTGCAGTCTTCAATTGCCCGCCAACTCGGGCTGATTGCGGACAAGCGCCGCTCCAATCCTGCCGAAGCGGGTGCGGCGGAACTCATGGCCGACTTGTATCGTCGCTATGCGGTTCCACTCAGCGATGAACTGCTGTTCGATTGGCATCGCATGCTGATGAACGGGCGCCGCGATCTTGCGGATATCGGTGCGTATCGCACACATGCCGATCCCATGCAGATCGTGTCCGGTGCGCTACATGCGCCACGGGTCCATTTCGAGGCCCCACCTTCCGATAGCGTACCGCTGGAAATGGCGCGGTTCGTCGCATGGTTCAACGACAGCTCTCCAAAGGGCGACGCGCCTTTTCCGGCCATCACGCGCGCGGCGATCGCACATCTGTGGTTCGAGACGATACACCCGTTCGAAGACGGTAATGGGCGCCTCGGGCGCGCGATTGCCGAAAAAGCGCTCGCGCAGAGCCTGGAAGCGCCGACATTGACGGCGCTGGCAGCAACAATTCATCGGCGCAGGAAGGCCTATTACGCCGAATTGCAGCGCGCCAGCCAGAGCAACCGGATCGATGCGTGGATGACATGGTTCGCCGACATCGTGCTGGAAGCGCAGGCCTCCACCATCGAGAGCATCGGCTTCCTGATCGAAAAGACCCGCTTGCTCGACCGGCTCAAGGACAGGATCAACCCGCGGCAGGAGAAGGCTCTGATCCGCATGATGGCAGAAGGGCCGAACGGTTTCGCGGGTGGCCTCAGCGCGCGAAACTACCGCACGATCACCGATGCGGCCTCAGCCACGGCGACCCGCGACCTGGCCGAGCTTGTCGAACTGGGCGCACTGGAGAGGATCGGCGAACGGCGATATGCGCGCTATCATCTGAAAATCCCGGCCGCCGCGAATTCAATCATCGTTCCGGGTGCAAAGGCCTGATTCGTTCCGGGATCGGCCGCGATTGCTCTCTTGCTCAGCGCGCCCCCGTCTCACTCAGGAACTTGCGCACCAGCGCAAGGCTCTCGGCGGATTTCTCGACCGGGACCATGTGCGAGGCGTGGTCGAGCACGGCCATCCGCTTGTCCGGCGCGCCGACCCTGGCGAAGGCGTCCTTGCCGCTCTTGACCGTGAGCAGCGGATTGTCGCGGCCCCAGATCAGCAGCGCGGGTGCGCGGATGGCGGCGAGGTCGTCCTCGCGTTCGGCCTGGGTGTAGCCGTGGGCGCCCGCTTCCAGGCGGCGGCGGTCTTCCAGCACGCCGGGGCGGTTGGCCTCGTCGGTCAGGCGCGCGACCATCGCGGGGGAGGCGGCGGCGTTGTCGGTGAGGTTCTGGTTGAGCATCCAGCGCGTCAGCCACGCGGGCTGGTAGTTCAGCAGCACCGAATCGCGCAGCCAGATCGACAGGGCATAGGCGCGCTCGGGCTTGATGTAGCGGCGCGCCAGCGGGAAGTTGATGAGCACCAGCCGGGACACGAGATCGGGCCGGTGCGCCGCGATCCGCGCGGCGGTGGTGCCGCCGCTCGAAGCGCCGACCAGCACCGCGTCCCGGATGCCGAGCCGGTCGGCGAAGGCGGAGACGACATCGGCCTCGCGCTCGTAGCCGGCGGTGGGGAAGGGGTCGTGCCCGGTGAGGCCGAAGGCGGGACGGTCGAGCCGCACGACGCGGTGGTCGCGCGCCAGTTCGCCCGCCCATGCGTCGTAGGCATGGACGTCGAGGTAGGAGCCGTGGAGCAGCAGCACCGGCGGGCCGGAGCCTTCGTCGAGGTAGTGGATGCGCACGCCCGCAACCTCGACGAAGCGCGACTGTGGCGTGCGGTTGCGCGCCACCACTTCGGCGTCATCGCGTGAGAGCAGCCCTGCGCGCGCGGCGCCGACGAAGGCCACGCAGCCGACCGCGACGGCGGCGAGCAGTCCGGCGGCGACCATGCCCGGTCGCCTGCGTTTCGGCGCCACCCTCAGACCCGGCGCAACACGGGGCGCACGGAAGGCTGCGGCACGTCGGCGCGTGCGCGGGCCATGTCGCGGCCGATCGCGGCGGCGGTCTCGCGCAGGGGCTCCAGCAGGTCGCGCACGGCCTTGCGGATCTCGATCGTGGCGGCGAAGAAGGCGACCGTCAGCGCGCCCTCGATCTGGCCGTCGACCATGATCGGCACCGCGATCGAGGAGGTCTTGCCGGGATTGCGGGTGAAGCGGTTGTAGCCGCGCGCCGCGTAGCCGCTGGCGCGCACGGTGGCGAGCAGGCCGCCGTCGCGGGCCAGTTGCAGCATGTGCTGCGTGTCCTTGTCGCCGAAGCGCTCCAGCATCCCCAGCGTCTTGTCGCGCTCCGCCTCCGGGCAGAAGGCGAGCTGGACGAGACCCGCCGCGCAGGCGAGGATCGGGATCGAATAGCCCGGATGGTACTGGTTGAACGTCAGCGTGGTCAGCGAGTGCGTCGAATCGCAGAGCACCATCGCGCCGCCGACCTGCTTGGTCAGCGTCACCGGCCAGCCGATGCGGCCGGTGAGCGACGTGATGTGCGGGCGGGCGACATCCACCATCGCGCTGTCGCCCTGATAGCCGTGCGAGAGCGACTGGACGAGCGCGGTGGGGCGGTAGAACTTGCGCTGCGGCTCGCGCTCAACCAGCCCTTCGTGGATCAGCGTCTGCACGATGCGGCAGGCGGTCGGGTAGGGCACGTTGGAGGCCTGCGCGACCTGCATCATGCTCAGCGAGCCGTTGCGGTTGATCGCCTGGAGCACCGCGACGGCGCGCGTGACGGAGCGGATGGGGATGCCGCGCTCGGTATCGCGTTCGGCATCGGCGGCAAGATCGTCGTCCAGCGGAATGAGCGCGCGGGTAGCCATCGGATCAGTCCTCCCTGTGAAGAGTACGAGAGGGAGGCTATCTGATTTGCTATATTGTCGCAACAATAGTGCAAAAGAACGTGACGTCTTGATTGCAGAATGGTGCAGAATTTAAAATCATGTAAATTCAGTATCTTGATGAACGATCGGGCGCCCCCTCAGTGCCGACCTGACCGCGCTCCGGCCGGGTCATGCACTTCGCGTATGAGTCAATACGCGGGCGGTCAGCGGCGCCCGCCCATTCGTTCGGCGATCTGCGCGGCGCAGTCGCGCAGGCGCGGCTGAAGCTCGCGCACGGCCTCGCGGATCTCCAGCGCGGTGGAGAAGAACGCGACCGTCAGGCAGCCGTGGATGGTGTCGCCGCTCAGGATCGGCACCGCGATCGAGGAGGTCTTGCCCGGGTTCAGCGTGAAGCGGTTGTACCCGCGCGCCGCGTAGCCGCTGGCGCGGATGCCGTCGAGCAGGGCGCCCTCGCGCAGCACCGAGAGCACGCGGCGGATCTCGTCGTCACCGTAGCGCGACAGGCTGGCCAGCACCGTCTCGCGCTCCTCCTCGCCGCAGAAGGCGAGGTGGACGAGCCCGGCGGCGCAGTCGAGGATCGGCATCGCGTAGCCGGGGTGGTACTCGTTGAAGCACAGCGAAGTCAGCGAATGCGTCGAATCGCGCAGCACCATCGAGCTGCCGACATGGGTGGAGAGCGAGATGGGCCAGCCGATCTCGCGCGTCAGCCCCGAAATGAACGGGCGGGCGACGTGGACCAGCTCGCCATGCCCCTCGAACCCCTGCGACAGCGTCTGCACCAGCGGCGTCGGGCGGTAGTGCTTGCGCGTCTCCTCGCGCTCGATCAGGCCTTCGTGGAGCAGCGTCTGCACGATGCGGCAGGCGGTCGGGTAGGGCACCTGCGAGGCCTGCGCGATGTCCATCATGTTCAGAGAACCGGCGCGGTTGATCGCCTGCAGCACGCTGATCGCGCGGCTGATCGCCCGGATCGGAATCCCGCGCCCGCCCGAAGCATCGTCGTCCACGTCGTTGGCGACGGCCGAGCGGTTGTCGAGAGGTATGATCGCGCGTGATGCCATGACCTTGCGTACCCTTGCTTGCGAATCCCGGTGAGCGTGTCGGCTCATTTGTCTGCAACATAGTACATTTGCAGCATGCGGGACAAGCGAATGTTCGCAGGTCGATCAGATTCGGGGGGCGGTTTCGCCTGAGGGCGGAACCATCTTCAATCCGTCATTCCCGCGAAGGCGGGAACCCATCTCCTGACAGCGCGTGTTGCTCCCGCATCAGTTGGATCCCCGCCTTCGCGGGGATGACGGATAAATGGAAGCGATCACGTTTCACCCGCCGTCGCCCCTGCGCAGGCAGGGGCCCATCAGGTGTCTCGCCATGGCACCTTGCTCACCGCGAGGAGGCCAGCCTGGGATGGGCCCCTGCCTTCGCAGGGGCGACGGGTCAGAATGATGGTTTGAGATTACCCCACCAGCGCCGCGGCGCTGCGTCCCGCGATCTTGCCGAGCGTCGTCGCGGTCAGCAGGCCGTTGCCTGCGAGGTAGCCGTAGGAGCCGTCGCCCGAGATGCCGCGCGCCGCGCCGCCGCCCGCGAAGACGTTGGGCAGCGGGCTGCCGTCCGGGCGCAGCACGCGCGCCTCGTCGTCGACCACGAGGCCGCCCTGCGTGTGGAACAGCGCGCCGGTGACCTTGGCGGCGTACCACGGCCCGGCGAGTTCGGGCTTGCCGGTGAAGTCGCGGCCGAAGGCATCCTCGCCCTCGCCACGGGTGAGCGCGGCGACGTCGGCGACGGTGCGCGCCAGCACGTCGGCGGGCAGGCGCGTCGCGAAGGCGAGCTGTTCGAGGTCGTCCGCCCTGACCACCGCCTGCGCGGAGATGGCGTCGCGGTAGTCCTCGAACTCGCACATCAGCGTGTGCAGCCGCTCGTCGAAGATCGACCAGGCGACGTGGCCGGGCTGCGCGTTGACCTTGGCGGCCTGTTCCGAATAGCCCGCCGCCTCGTTGCTGAAGCGTTCGCCTGCGGTGTTCACCTGGAAACCGCCCTGCATGATGAGCGGCCAGAGGATCGGGATGCCGTGCCCGGCGGCAAGCCCGCCGTGGCCCTGGTAGCCGGTGAGGTCGGCCATGGCGGCGCCGAGCTGCTCGCCCCAGCGCAGCGCGTCGCCCTTGTTGCCGGGATGGCCGTGGAAGGTCGCCTCGGCCATCTCGGGGATGTGCTGCGCGACCATCGCCGCGTTGCCCGCGAAGCCCGAGCAGGCGAGCACCAGCGCGTCGCAGGACACCTCCTCGACGGTGCCGTCGGGGCGGGCGAAGCGCACCAGCGTGACGCGGCCGGTTGCGTCGGCGACGAGTTCGGTCACGGTGGCGTCGGTGACGAGCATCGCGCCCGCGTCCTCCGCCGCGCTCTGGAGGCAGCCCATCAGTTCGCCGCCCGAGCGCTTGGGGGTGCCGTACATGCGGCGCGCGCTGTGGCCGGGGTAGGTGAAGCCGTCCAGCAGGTCGAGCGGGATCGCGTGGCGTTCGCGCATCCACGCCACCGTCTCGGCCGAGTGCCGCGCGAGGTTGAGCGCCATCGCCGGATCTGCGCGACCCTTGGTCTTGCGGGTGATGTCCGCGGCGAAGATCTCCGCCGAATCGACCACGCCCTGCGCGGCCTGCTCGGGCGTCCCGGCGGCGGGGATGAGGCCGGTCGACATCGCGGTGGAGCCCAGCGGGGTCTCGTCACGCTCGATCACCAGCACCTCGACGCCCGCGTCGGCGGCGGCGAGCGCGGCGCACAGGCCGGTCGCACCGGCGCCGATCACCACGACCGGAACGTGCATCGTCTCGCTCATGCCGCGTCTCCCTGCGGAAGCACCGACCAGGCCCAGGGCCGGGCCTGCCGGTCGGCGCTTTCATGGGCGTCGATCGCCGGCCGGTCGAGCAGGGTCAGGGCGATGGGGTCGAGGCCCTCGGTCAGCATCAATTTCGCTTCCTCGTCAATGTCGAAGTGCCAGGTCCGGCCATTGCCACGGATCTCCTGGGCGGGCAGGTCGATTTCCAGCACGAGGCCGGGCTCGTCGAAAGGCGCGGGGTCCATGGCGATCGGCAGCACGCCGTTGCGCACGCAGTTGCCCCGGAAAATCGGGCTGAACCCGGTCGCGATCACGGCGCGGAAGCCGTATTCGGCCAGCGCCCAGACCGCGTGCTCGCGGCTCGATCCGCTGCCGAAGTTGCCGCCGCCGAGCAGGATTTTGGCGTTGGCGTATTCCGGGCGGTTGAGCACGAAGGCGGGATCGGGCACGCGCGCATCGACGTCGCTGTAGCGCCATCCCGCGAAGAGGCCCACCGAAAGGCCCTTCTTCGACACCGACTTCATCTCGCGCGAGGGGATGATGGCGTCGGTGTCCACGTTGTCGCGGATCAGCGGTGCGGCGATGGACCGCAGGATACGGAACGGTTCCATCAGTGCGCCTCCAGTTCGCGGGGATCGGCGATGCGCCCGGCGATGGCCGATGCGGCGACCGTCGCGGGCGAGGCGAGGTGCGTGCGCGTGCGCGGGCCCTGTCGGCTCTCGAAGTTGCGGTTGGTGGTGGAGATCACACGCTCCTCCTCGCCGAAGTGCTCGCCGCCGGAGAAGAAGCACATCGAGCAGCCCGCCTCTCGCCACTCGAACCCGGCGTCGAGGAACACGCGGTCGAGCCCCTCGGCCTCGGCCTCGGCCTTGACGCGGGTGGAGCCGGGCACGCAGATCGCGCGCACGCCCTCGGCGACCTTGCGGCCCGCGAGGATGCTGGCGGCGGCGCGCAGGTCGGGCAGGCGGGCGTTGGTGCAGGACCCGATGAAGGCGGCATCGATCGGCAGGCCGAGCAGCGCGGCGTCCTCGGCCAGATCCATGTAGGCGAGGGCGCGCGCATGCGCCTCGGGCGTGGTCGGCGCGGCGTCGGGCGCGGGCTCGGCGAGCCGGGGCACGCGGCCCGCGAGCGGCACCGACTGTTGCGGCGCGGTGCCCCAGCTTATCATCGGCACGACGTCGGCGGCGTCGATGGCGACCTCGCGGTCGAAGGCGGCGCCGTCATCGGTGTTGAGGTCCGCCCAGTCGGCCAGCGCAGCCTGCCAGTCCTCGCCCCTGGGCGCATAAGTCCGCCCCTCAAGCCACGCGGCGGTGGCGGCGTCGGGGGCGATGACGGCGGTGAAGGCGGCCAGTTCGGTCGCCATGTTGCACAGCGTCATGCGTGCTTCCATCGGCAGCGCGGCGATGGTCGGCCCGGCGTATTCGATGACGTGCGCGCGCCCGCCGCCCGAACCCAGCCGCGCGACGACATGGAGCGCGAGATCCTTGGCGGTGACGCCCGGCGCGAGTTCGCCCGAGACGGTGACGCGCATCTGCTTCGGGCGGGTGATCCGCAGCGTGCCGGTGGCGAGCGCGTGCTCCGCCTCGCTGGAGCCGATGCCCCATGCCAGCGCGCCGAATGCCCCTTGCGTGCAGGTGTGGCTGTCCGGGCAGACGAGGGTGAGGCCGGGCAGCACCACCGCGTTCTCGGGCGAGATGACGTGGACGATGCCCTGCCGGGGATCGCCGATGTCGAACAGCGTCGCGCCCGCGCGCAGCGCCGCCTCGCGCGTGGCGAGGATGAAGTCGGTCCCGGTCGGCATGATCGTGCGATCGCCGCGCCCGGGCAGGGTGTCGACCACATGGTCCATCGTCACGAACACGCGCGCGGGATCGCGCACCGGGCGGCCGCTCTCCTCAAGCGCCTTGAGCGCGATGCCGCCGGTCCGCTCGTGCAGCAGCACGCGGTCGATGGCGACGAGGCCGGTGCCGCCGCCCAGATCGCGCACCAGATGCGCATTCCACAGCTTGTCGAACAGCGTGCGCGCCATGCGGGTCAGCGTCCGGTTCCGGCGATGCGGTTACGCAGCTCGTCGCCATGCTCGTCGGGGCGCGGCAGGTCGCGGAACAGGCCGGGGCGCATCCCGTCGATCTCCAGCGGCAGCGCGGGCAGGCGCGCCACGGTGCCGTCCGCCAGCGTCACGTCGAGCAGGCCCCCGCCCGCGTTGAGGTGCGCGTCGTCGACGAGTTCCTCGGGCTTGGCGATCGGGGCGAAGGGCAGGCCGCTCTTCTCCAGCTTCGCCACCAGTTCCTCGCGCGGCATCGAGCGGAACAGGGCGGAGACCACCGGAATGATCTCGTCGCGCGCCTTCACGCGCTCGTTGTTGGTCTCCCATTCGGTGCGGGCGGCGAGTTCGGTCATGCCGAAGTCGGCGCAGAAGGTCTTCCACTGCCCGTCGCTGACGACGCCGACGAAGAGCTGCTCGCCTTCGTTGGCCGTCTCGAACACGTCGTAGATCGCCCAGGCGGAGATGCGCACCGGCATCGGCCTTGCGGCGGCGCCGGTGACGGCCTTCTGCGCGATGTGCTGGCCGACGAGGAACGCGGTCGTCTCGTAGAGGCTGCACTTGATCTCGGCGCCCTTGCCGGTGCGGTGGCGCTGCTCCAGCGCGGCGAGGATGCCGATGACGCCGAACATGCCGCCGGTGATGTCGATCACCGAGGAACCGGCGCGCAGCGGGCGTCCCGGCGGGCCGGTCATGTAGGCGAGGCCGCCCATCATCTGCGTTACCTCGTCAAGCGCGGTGCGCTCCTCGTAAGGGCCCTTCAGGAAGCCCTTGGCCGAGCAGTAGATGAGGCCGGGGTTCGCCTCCGACAGCGCCTCGTAGCCGAGGCCGAGGCGGGCGAGGGTGCCGGGGCGGAAGTTCTCGATCACCACGTCGGCATCGGCGCACAGCGCCTGTGCGTGCTTCAGGTCGTCCGGGTTCTTGAGGTCGAGGCAGATGCTGCGCTTGTTGCGGTTGAACATCGGGAAGTAGCCCGATCCCGAACCGAGCAGCGTGCGGGTGCGGTCGCCCTCGGGCGGTTCCACCTTGATGACGTCCGCGCCGAGGTCTCCCAGGATCACGCCGACCGAAGGCCCCATCACCATATGCGTGAACTCGATCACGGTGATTCCTGCCAGCGGGGCCGGATTCGCCTGCTGCCCCGCGCCCTCGTTTTCCTGCTTTGCGCTCAAGATGTTGCCCCTGACGTGCCTTGGTTGTGTCGCTGAAATTGCTATATGGATAATACAATTGAGCATGATCTAGCAAGGACGGGGCGGCCCGCGTCGCCCACCTATCGCGCGACTGCTCGCATGGCGGACAGAGGGCCTGCGCTATTGGCCAAGTGCCGCGCGGCGCGGTAGGGAGGACAACTGACTTGGGGGACCATGGGATGACGGCAGTGAAAAGGGTGGCCTCGATCGCGCGGATCGGCGCGGCGATCGGCACTCAGGGGCAGCTTGCCCGCGACGCGGCGATCCCGCTCTACCACCAGATCTACCTGACGCTGCGCGACGAGATCACGCGTGGGGACCGCCCGTTCGGATCGCCGGTGCCGACCGAGATGGAACTGGCGGAAAGCTACGACGTGTCGCGCATCACCGCGCGCCGCGCGCTGGACGAACTGGCGACCGGCGGCTTCGTGGAGCGCCGCCGCCGCCTCGGCACGCACGTCATCTTCCGCGCCGCGTCCAAGCCGATCGAGGCGAACATCGACCAGGCGGTCGAATCGCTGATCGCCTTCGGCCAGAACACCGCGGTCAAGGTGCTCGAAGTCACCACCGAGCCCGCGCAGGACGCCATCGCGCAGAAGCTGGGGCTGGTGGAGGGCGAGCCCGCGATCCGCGCGGTGCGCCTGCGGTCCAGCCGCAACGGGCCGCTGGGCGTGATCGTCAGCCACATGCGCGCGGGGCTGGGCGTCTCGGTGACGCCCGAGCGCCTGACCGAGCGCCCGATCCTCTCGCTGCTGCGCGAGGCCGGGGTGCGGATCGGCGGCGCGATCCAGACCATCGAGGCGATGGTCGCCGACCCCGAGATGGCCGAGCAGCTCCAGTGCGAACCGCGCGCGGCGGTGCTCCACGTCGAGCGTCTGGTGGAGGACGACAACGGCCTCACCGTGCTCGTCACCAACGCCTACTACCGCGCCGATCGCTACCGCATCACGCTGGACATGCACGAACAGGGGCAGTTCTCGCCGACGTTCGGGTGAGGGATTTTCTTCCCCGCCTGCCCAACCCTCTCCACATTGTCCGACAGGCGAACACAGCGTCAGCCCACCCGCTTGCACCCCGGCATATTTGCTATACCTTTAGAACAAATATCCGTGTTTGCGATGCAGTAGGGTCAGTTCGAGATGGACATTCTGGTTAGCGAAGTGGGGCCGCGCGACGGGCTTCAGAACGTCAAGCGGGTCATGCCGACCGAGGCCAAGAAGGTCTGGATCGACGAACTCGTCGCCGCCGGCGTCAAGGAGATCGAGGTGGGCAGCTTCGTGCCCGCCAAGCTGATCCCCCAGCTTGCCGACACCGCCGAGATCGTCGAGCACACGCGCCGCCACGAAGGCGTGACGGTGGCGGTGCTGGTGCCCAACCGGCGCGGCGCGGCCGATGCCGTGGCGGCGGGCGCGCACAAGCTGACGCTGCCGCTCTCGGTCTCCGAGACGCACAGCCTCGCCAACCTGCGCAAGACGCACGAGCAGGTGCTGGAGGAAGTCCGTGCGATCACCGCGATGCTCGCCCAGTTGCCCGAGGATCGCCGCCCGCACTTCGAGGGCAGCCTCTCGACCGTGTTCGGCTGCACGCTGGAGGGCGCGATCCCCGATGCGACGATCCTGCGCCTCGCGTCCGAGCTGATGGCGGCAGGCTGCGACGAGGTCGGCCTGTCCGACACCACCGGCTACGCCACGCCCGGCGATGTCAAGCGGCTGGTGAAGATGGTGCGCGGCGAGGTGGGCGACCATGCCGTGACCGGGCTGCACCTGCACAACACGCGCGGGCTCGGCCTTGCCAACGTGGTGGCCGGGCTCGAAGCCGGGATCACCACCTTCGACGCCTCGATCGGCGGCCTTGGCGGCTGCCCCTTCGCGCCGGGCGCGAGCGGCAACATCGTCACCGAGGATCTCGTCTTCATGCTGGAGGCGATGGGCTGCCGCACCGGCATCGACATCGAGCGCCTGCAGGAATCGCGCCGCGTGGTCGCCGCCGCGCTGCCGGGCGAGCCGCTCTACGGCTTCATTCCCGATGCGGGGTTGCCCAAGGGCTGGTCGCCCGCGCAGAACTCCCCCGAAAACGTGAGGACTTTCGCATGAGCATTGTTGGCACTCGCATGGTGCGCGAGGACAAGACCGCGCGCCAGATCTTCGAGGACGTGATGGCGAACCCCGCCCGCTCCAGGTTCGGCTTCGGCGAGAAGCTGGCGATCGTCAACGTCGACTTCCAGAACGCCTATACCCGGATCGACCGCTACAAGACCGCCTACGAGACCGACCCGCGCCAGATCGAGCATACCAACACGATCTCGAAGCTGGCGCGCGAGGCCGGGATGCCGGTGATCTGGACGCATGTCGCCTACATGGACAGCGCCGCCGACGCGGGCGTCTGGGGCACGCGCACCGACACGCCGGACTCGCTCCAGAACATCAAGTTCGACAGCGACCGCCACGCCTTCGACGAGCGCTGCGAGATCGACGAGAGCGTGGACGCGATCTACACCAAGCGCATGCCCTCGGCCTTCTTCGAGACGCCGTTGCAGAGCCTGCTGGTGTGGCACAAGGTCGATACGCTGGTCATCACCGGCGGCTCCACCTCGGGCTGCATCCGCGCCACCGCGGTCGAGAGCCTGAGCCGCGGCTACCGCACCATCGTCCCCATCGAGACCTGCGCGGACAAGCACGAATCCTACCACTTCGCCAACCTCACCGACCTCCAGCTCAAGTATGCGGACGTCGTGCCGGTGCAGGACGTCGTGGACTGGTTCGGGCAGCGGGAGGTTCTGGGCTGATGCGCGAAGGCGAGCGCGATCCCGGCCTCTACGGCTTCCGCCCCTGGCGCGACCGACCGGCGATCGAGTGGCCGGACGGCAAGAAGGTGGCCGTCTGGGTTTCCCCGAACCTCGAATTCTACGAGATCGACCCGCCGAAGAACCCGCACCGGACCTCGTGGCCGCGCGTTCACCCGGACGTCGTCGGCTACGGCCACCGCGACTACGGCAACCGCGTCGCGCACTGGCGCATGGCCGAGGTGATGAGCAAGCACGGCTTCCCCGGCTCGGTCAGCCTCTCGGTCTCGATGTGCCAGCACATGCCCGAGATCGTCGCGGACGCCGACGCGCGCGGGTGGGAGTTCTTCAGCCACGGCATCTACAACACACGCTACTCCTACGGCATGGACGAGGCGCAGGAACGCGCGATCATCGAGGATTCGATCCGCACCGTGCGCGAGGCGACCGGGCAGACGATCAAGGGCTGGCTCGCCCCCGCGCTGACGCACACGCCGCGCACGCTCGACCTGATCGCCGAATACGGCCTGACCTACACCTGCGATCTCTATCACGACGACCGCCCGAACCCGGTCGAGGTGAAGAGCGGCAGGCTGATCTCGATGCCCTACAGCCTCGAGGTCAACGACCACTACGGCTTCTTCGTCTACAACATGAGCCCGCGCGAATACGCCGATACGCTCATCCGCCAGTACGACCGGCTCGCGGAAGAGGGCGGCACGGTGATGTGCATCCCGCTCCACGCCTACCTCATCGGCCAGCCGCACCGCATCGGCCCGTTCGAGGAGGTGCTGCGCCACATCGCGGCCGATGGCCGGGCGTGGATCACGCGCAGCGGCGACATCGCCGACCACTTCCTGTCGACCGGCGGCTACGAGGCGGCCGAGGCCGACTGCGCGCGCTATGCCAAGGAGGACCGGGCATGACCCTCGATCCCGGCTATCTCGAATATCCGATGCGCCGCAAGGGCATGGACCATGACCTCTACTCCTGGTCCAACATCGCCGAGCGCGCGCCGCTGGCGCTGCCGGGCGGGGCGAAGGTGGCGGTCGCGCCGCTCGTCAGCCTCGAATGGTTCCCCATCGTTCCCGGCGAAGCGCCGTTCCGCGCGCCCGGGCACATGCAGACGGCCTATCCGGACTACCGCCACTACACCGCGCGCGAATACGGGACGCGGGTGGGCTTCTACCGCCTGCTCGATGCCTTCGCGAAAGTCGGTGCGAAGGCGACCATCGCGGTGAACTCCGCGATCGCCGAGCGCTATTCGACGATCATCGCCGACATCCTCGCGGCGGGGCACGAGATCGTCGCCCACGCCACCGACATGGACGCGACGATAGACAGCACCGTGCCCGAGGACCGCGAGCGCGCCATGATCGTCGCCGCGCGCGATACGCTGGCGCAGGCGATGGGTTCGGCCCCGAAGGGCTGGATGTCGATCGCCCGCCAGCAGAGCTGGAACACGCCGCGCCTGCTGGTGGAGGAGGGCTTCGGCTATTGCCTCGACTGGGTGAACGACGATCTGCCCTATGTGCAGACCACCAGTGCCGGGCCGCTGGTCGCAGTGCCCTACAACCACGAACTGTCCGACCGGCAGGTGATCGTGGTGCAGCAGCACTCGGCGGAAAGCTACGTCGAGCAGATGAAGGACGCCCATGCGTGGCTGTCGTCCGAGGCCGCGCCGCGCGTGCTGCCGCTGCACCTGACGCCCTATGTGATGGGCCTGCCGTTCCGCATGGGCGCGTTCGAGGGCCTGCTCGAATGGCTGGCCGCGCAGCCCGGCACGGTCTTCGCGACGGCGGGCGAACTTGCCGCCGCACTCCCGGGAGAAGACGCATGAAGACGGTTCTGGCAATGGCGCTGGCGCTCGGAGCGGCTTCGGCAGTCTCGGCGGCGGATGCTCCGGCGGCGCACGATGCGCGCTGGGAAGCCGCGAAGGCGGCGATCTGGACCAAGGAACTGGCGATCTACGAAGGCCGGGGCCGGGGCGACCTCTCGCTCTACCTCGGCAATACCGCCACCAACTACGTCGCCTGGCCGCCGTTCAACGAAGTGCCCAAGGGCAACGAGGGCCTGCGCGCCACCGGAGCGGCGATGAAGGGCAAGACGAAGGAGCGTCTGGAGATGACGTTCCTCGACCTCGCGCTCAACGGCGATACGGCGGTGGTCTACTACAAGACCCACCGCACCATGAAGGCCGACGGCTCGCTCGCCGACGAGCATTTCGAGGTGACGCATACCTGGGTCATGCAGGACGGCACCTGGAAGGTGCTGGGCGGCATGGCCCGCGCCCGCCCGCAGCGCTGAGTTTCACGAGTACCTCACCGGGGCGGACCGAACACGCCGCCCGGCCGCCTTGAGCCGCCCGCGCTAATGCACGGGCGGCTTTTCTTTGTGCCTCACCCCCTCCGCTCGGTCGCGAAGGCGAGCAGCGCCACCAGCGCCAGCCCGGCGCCCGCCGCGGCGCAGGCCGTCCAGCCGCCGCGCACGTAGAGCAGCGGGGCCATGGCCGACCCCAGCGCGCCGCCGATGAACATCAGCGACATGTAGATCGCGTTGATCCGCCCGCGCGCGTGGGGGCGCAGGGCGTAGACGACGTTCTGGCTGAGCACTTGGTTGCCCTGCGTCCCGGCGTCGAGGACGATGGCCAGCACCGCCAGCAGCAGCACCGATCCGATCGCCAGCGCGGGCGCCGTCAGCGCGAAGCTGAGGCCGAGCGCGCACATGGCAATGACGGTGCCCTGCCGCGTCAGGCCACGGTCGGCGAAGCGTCCGGCGATGGGCGCGGCCAGTGCGCCGCCGGCTCCGGCAAGAGCGAACAGCGCGATCTGCTCGTGGCTGAGGCCGAACTGGCGCTGGAGCATCATCGGCCCGGCGGTCCAGAACAGGTTGAAGGCGCAGAACAGGCAGGCCTGATAGAAGGCGCGGCGGCGCAGCAGCGGTTCCTCGCGGAACAGTTCGGCCATCGAGCGCAGGATCGCGCCGTAGCTGCCGCTGCCCGCACCGCGATGGCGCGGCAGCATGAACCACAGCAGCACCGCGAGCACCGCCAGCAGGCCCGAGGGGACGAGGAAGGCGAGCCGCCAGTTGCCGAAACCGGCCAGCGCGCTCGACACCGGGCGGGCGAGCATGATGCCGGTCAGCAGCCCCGCCATGACCGTGCCGATCACCCGGCCCTGCCGTCCCTCGGGCGCGAGATGCGCGGCGAGGGGGACCAGCACCTGCGCGCCGACCGAGGACAGGCCCGCGACGGTGACCGCGACGAAGAACGGCTCGATTCCTTTAGCCATGCCCGCGCAGGCCATCGCCACCGCCGCCACCGCGACCATCGAGCAGACCAGCGTGCGGTTCTCCAGCCGGTCGGCCAGCGGCACCACGAACAGCAGGCCGAGGCAGTAGCCGATCTGCGTCATCGTCACGATCAGGCCCAGCGTCGCATCGGCGACGCGGAGGTCTGCGCCGATCGCCGAAATCAGCGGCTGCGCATAGTAGAGATTCGCTGCCAGCAACCCGCAGGCGAGGGCCATGACGAAGGTGCGGATCGTGTCGCTATTCGCTGTGCGGATAGTCCCAGCATCCCGCGACGCTTCGCTAAAATCGTTCTGTTTCAATGTATTGATCCCACGTTGGCGGTACTGGCGGCACTGCGCTCCGGCCCCGGAAGCCGTCTGTCGGCATTTGCGATCTGGACGGCCCCAGATATGTATTATAGCTATATCAAAAGATCAAATGAGCGGGGATTTTCGATGGCTTCCCAGACCCCTTCTTTCACGTCTCTTCACGGTGCGGCCATAGTGACCGGCGCCTCGGGCGGCATCGGCGGAGCCATCGCCCGCTCGCTGGCCGGAAAGGGCGTTCCCGTCGTCGTCCATGCCAACAGCAACCTCGATGCCGCGACCGCGCTGGCGGCCGAGATCGAGGCTGCCGGGGGGCAGGCCCTCGCGGTCGCGGCGGACGTCACGGACGGGGCTGCGGTGGAGGCCATGGTCGCGCAGGCGGTCGAGCGTTTCGGCCGGATCGGCGTGCTGGTGAACAATGCGGGCATCTGCACTTCGGCTCCCGTCGGCGGGATGGATGCGGGCATGATCGACCGGGAACTGGCGGTGAACGTCAAGTCCGTGGTGCTGGTGACCCAGGCCTGCCTGCCGCACATGGGGAAGGGCGGGGCGATCGTCAATCTCAGCTCGAACCTCGCTTTCGCGCCGCTTCCGGGGATGACGCTCTATTGTGCGGCGAAGGCCGCCGTGGCCTGCCTGACGCAAGGTTTTGCGCGGGAACTGGGCGCGCAGGGCATCCGCGTCAACGCCGTCGCACCGGGGGCCACGCGCACCGCGATGACCGCGTGGATCGACGACGCGACGCTCGCCGCGATCAGCGGCCAGACCCCGCTCGGCCGCATCGGCGAGCCCATGGACATCGCCGGGGCCGTGACTTTCCTGGCTTCCGCCGAGGCGAGCTGGATCACCGGCCGCACGCTCGTCATCGACGGCGGACTTGCGTGAGTTTCGGCCTGAATCCGGCCCGTTTCCGCCGTTTCAGGGTCGCGCACTGAACGGCACCTAGACCGCACCAAGAGACACCGAACCACCACTTCGAGGGACACGCAACGACCATGACCGATCCGAAGGCACCGCAGGCGATCTGGCCCAATATTCCCCAGCCGCTGATGCCCTATTCCCCGGCCGTGAAGGCCGCCGACTGGATCTTCGTCTCCGGTCAGCTGGCGAGCGACTTCAAGACCGGCATCGCCGCCGAAGCGCGTCCCGCCAACCCGAACCTCGAATCCGACCAAGCGCTCCAGTCGCGCTTCGTGATGGAGACGCTCAAGCGCACGCTCGCCGCCGGTGGCGCCGACCTGTCGAAGGACGTCGCGCGCATCTGGCAGTGGCTGCCCTGGGAAACCCCCTCGATGCCGGACTTCGCCAAGGGCGACTGCTATCCCGAGGGTCTGCGCATCACGCCGTACCTCGACGTGCGCAACGACTACATCTTCGAGCCGCGCCCAGCTTCGACCGCGGTCAGCATCCGCGCGCTGCCGGTGCGTGACGCGCGCATCGAGATCGACGTGATCGCCATCGTCGACGGCAGCGAGCCCAAAGGCTTCGCCGCGCCCGAAGGCGTTCCCGCCCCGCTCGCCGGATATTCCCCGGCGCTGCGCCGCGGCGACTGGATCTTCCTTGCGGGCGAAGTGCCGACCGACTGGCAGGGCGACTACGGCGAGCACCGCAGCATGGGCGCCCCCGGCGCGCTGGCCCGCGAGGCGCGCACCAACCCGCACGTCTGGTACGGCTCCGACATCGAGGCGCAGACCGACTACACCCTCTCCAAGCTGGAGCGCATCGCCGAGGCGGCGGGCGGTTCGCTGAAGAAGGTGGTCAAGGCCGACGTCTACATCGGCGACCCGTCGGACTACGCCGGGATGGACCGCGCCTGGAAGCGCTGGTTCAAGGACAACCCGCCCGCGCGCTGCGTCATCCCCTACATGGGCCTCGGCACGCGCGGCAGCCGCATCGAGATCGCGCTGACCCTGCTGGCCGACGACGCCACGCTCAAGATCGAGCGCATCGAGACGTCGGAAGCGCCCGAGCCGTGGAGCCATGAACCGCAGGCGGTCAAGGTCGGCAACTTCCTGTTCCTGTCGCAGCAGATGGCCTGCGATTCGAAGGGCGTGCTGGCCGAGGGCATGCTGCGCCACGAGAACTTCCCGTGGTACGGCCTGCCCGGCAAGAACCAGATGCGCTACATGCTCAAGAACGTGGCGGCCATCTGCGAGGCGGGCGGCACCAAGCTCGAGAACGTCGTGCGCCGCGCCTGCTTCCATGACGAGGGCACGCACTTCGCCGACTCCATCGAGGAATGGTCGGCCCACTTCCCCGGCGTGAAGCCGGCTTCGACGACCATGAAGATCGGCGGCCCGCTGGTGGTGCCGGGCGCGAACGCGCTGCTCGACCTGATCGCCTACGTACCCGACTGACGAGAGACCATCCGCCTGCACGGGGGCGCAAGCCCGTCCCCGGCAGGCGGCAAGACAATGAAGACAAAAAGGGAGGTGCCCGCGCGGCGGGCATCGTGACACACACAAGATGGGGGTTTCGCATGAACACTGAATTCACTGCCCGCGCCAAGGCGCTGCGCACCGCCCTGCTGGGCGGCGCCGTCGCCATCGCCTCGCTCGCCACGCCCGCCTTCGCGCAGGACGCCGCTCCCGCCGCGTCCGCCGATGAGGGCAACGTGATCGTCGTCACGAGCCGCAAGCGCGAGGAGCGCCTGCAGGACGTGCCGCTGGCGATCACCGCCTATTCGGGCGAGGAAATGCGCGCCAAGGGCATCGCCTCGCTGGCCGACCTTGCCGCCCAGACCCCCGGCCTCGCGTTCCAGGACGTCAACGGCGCCTATGCCGCGCCGGTGCTGCGCGGCGTCGCCCAGATCGACCAGACCGGCCCGCAGGGCAACGTCGGCATCTTCATCGACGGCGTTTACCTCAACAACCGCTCGGCGCTGGCCTTCGACCAGTACGACCTTGAGCGTATCGAGGTGGTGAAGGGCCCGCAGAGCGCGCTCTACGGCCGCAACACCTTCGCGGGCGCGATCAACTACGTCACCGCCGCGCCCAAGCCGGACGAGTTCTCCGGCCACGCCACCTTCACGCTGGGCAACTACGACCGCCACGAGGTCAAGGGCTCGGTCAACATCCCGCTCATGAAGGGCGTGGCGCTGCGCGTGTTCGGCGGCTTCTCCGAATTCGACGGCACCATCAAGAACGACCTCAGCGGCAAGTACCTCGACGGCTGGAAGGACCGCTGGAGCGTCGGCGGCGCGCTGACCGCGGAGATCACCGACAACCTCACGCTCGACCTGTTCGGCGTGCGCTCGGAAACCGCGAACGACCACCCGGCGCTCTATTCGATGCCGACGTCGATGAACAACTGCGGCTCGACCACCACCGTGCGCGGCCAGCAGCTCAACACGTTCTACTGCGGCAAGCTGCCCTACCCGACCAACTTCCAGCTCGACGACAAGACCGGCTACGGCCTGACCGGTTCGAACGAGGTCTACTACGGCAAGCTCAACTACTCGGGCGAGGCGCTCGATCTGACCGCCGTGGTCAGCTACACCACCGCCGAATTCGGCCTGCTGGTCGACACCACCGGCGATCCGAACGCGGTCAACGTGCCCAACTTCGGCGGCCTGTCGCGCCAGCTCTACACCAATGCCGCGACCGACCGCAGCACCGACTGGAACTACGACATCCGCGCCAGCTCCAAGCCGGGTGCGCGCCTGTCGTGGATGCTCGGCATGAATTACTACGACTCGCTGGTGTCGGACATCCTCGAGCTGAACTTCCAGCTGGTCGGCGTGCAGCCGGGCACCACGCGCCCGCCCGCGTTCTCGACCCGTGGCGGTACGCTCAAGACCAAGGGCCACGCGGTCTACGGCATGCTCGGCTACGAGATCACGCCGCAGTTCAACGTGCAGGCGGAAATGCGCTACACGATCGACGACCAGGACTTCATCGGCGGCGGCTCGGCTGCGGGTGCGACCGGTCGCCAGACCTTCAAGTACCTGACGCCGCGCTTCTCGGTTAACTGGAAGCCGACCGACGCCGTGCTCGTCTACGCCACCGCCGCGCGCGGCGTGAAGACCGGCGGCTTCAACGCCAACGCCGTCAACACCGACTACTTCACCTACGGTTCGGAAACCAACTGGACTTACGAGGCGGGCGTCAAGACGACCTGGCTCGGCGGTGCGCTGGTCGCCAACGCGGGCGTGTTCTACGTCGACTGGAAGGACATCAACGCGCAGCAGCAGCTGCCGTTCTCGACCCTCGCGGTCGTTGGCAACAACGGCGACGCCGAAGTGAAGGGCATTGAGGCGCAGATCGCCTTCAACCCGACCCGCACGATCTCGCTCACCGCCAGCGGCGCGCTGCTCGATCCCAAGTACAAGTCGGGCGTGATGGACGGCGAAGTCTCGTACATCTGCGGCGAGCTGGCGAACTCCACCGTCACCAGCAGCAACTGCACCTCGAACGTCGGCGGCAACCAGATCGCCCGCACCTCGGACAAGCAGTTCGCGCTGGGCGCGGCATGGACCGTGCCGGATATCGTAGACGGGCTGGACGGTTACGTGCGTGCCGACTACTCTTGGCAGGCGGGCAAGTACTCGACGGGCCTGAACCTCCAGGACCAGGGCTCGATCTCGCTGGTCAACGCCCGCGCCGGCCTCAAGTTCGGCAACTATGAACTGGCGATCTGGGCGAAGAACCTGCTGCAGGACAAGTACATCTCGCGCGCGACCGTCGTCGCCTCGACCGCAGACAGCGGCCCGGTCTCGGGCGTCAGCTACACCCGCATCTACCCGGGCGAGCGCCGCACCTTCGGCGCGGATCTCTCCGTCCGGTTCTGAGTGAGAAGACCTTAGGAGCAAGTCCCATGACATTCCTGACCAATCTCGACGACAAGACGCTGAAGGACGGCGCGGTGCCGACCTTCGCGCTGTCGCAGCGCGGGCGCGCGGGCATGCAGCTGCTCGGCGCGGTGCAGAAGTACTCCTCGGGCGTGCTGCGCCCGATCGCGGCGGAGAACTTCGCGGCGGACAAGCGCGGCAAGGCGCTCTCCGCCGAGCACGAGGCGGCGGCGCCGGGCGAAAGCGCGCGCGATCGCATCAACGCCGCGCGCGAAGTGTGCGAGAGCGACAACGTCTATCGCCTCGAACGCTTCATCCAGCGCTGGGTCGCCGAGGAGAACTTCAACCGCGGCATCCCCGCCATCGAGGAGCGGCGCGAGAAGTTCGAGGCGTTCAACGCCGCGCAGGGCGACACCGAACTGCTCGGCACGCTGGACCTCTCGGCGCAGGTCGCGCTGCCCAAGTACTACGACCGCGTCGAGTGGCACCTCGAACCGGGCGGCTGGGACGGCTACGACCTCTACGGTGCGCTCTTCGCCTACGGCGTCGGCCCCTACGTGTTCAGCCATGGCGGCTATGCCGCAGTGGGCGTGGGCGACGACATCACCAAGCAGCGCGCCAACACCATCCGCCAGTTCCCCAAGGAGAGCTACGGACGGATCTACGAGCCGGGCTGCGGCGGCGTCTCGACGCTCAAGGCGGTGAACTCGGTGTTCCCCGAGGCCGAGCTGCATGGCTCCGACCTCTCGCCGCTGCTGCTGAAGAACGGCCAGAAGATGGCCTCGCGCTTCGGCTTCCCGGTCCATCTCAAGCTGGCCGATGCCGCGCACGACACCGGCGAGGCGGACGAGAGCTACGACGGCGTCATCACTTATGCGCTGCACCACGAGCTGCCGCCCAAGGCCAACCGCGAGATGTTCCGCGAACTGTTCCGCATCATGAAGCCGGGCGCGGACATCGTCATCTCCGATCCGCCGCCGTTCCGCGCGGTCTCGATGTTCCACGCGGTCATCCTCGACTGGGACACCGAGCACCGCGAGGAGCCGTTCTTCTCCGCCGTGCTGCACGACAGCCTCGACGCGATGCTGGAGGAGGCGGGCTTCACGAACGTCGAATCCTACGCCATCGGGCAGGACCAGTACCCCTGGGTGACGCGCGCCGTGAAGCCCGCGACCCTCGCTGCGGAGGCCGCGTGATGGAACCGACCGGCACGGACTACCTCGGCGCGGACAGCGTCACCGACGTGGCACGCATGCTCATGGCGCTCGTCTCCGAAGTGTGGATCATGCGCGATCGCCAGATCGTGACCGAATACCTGCTTGAGACGAAGGGCGCGGTCACGCGCGAGGAACTGGACGAATTCGTCCCCTCGGGCGACCTCGCGGCGCAGATCACCGCCGAGCGAGAGCGTTTCGCACGGCTGGTTGCCGGCGCACCGATCGCGGCGGTACGCCGCTCGGTGCCGGAAATCCTGGAGCGCGCGGGGCTCGAAGCACCCGAAGCGGCCAACTGAGAAGACACGGGAACTGCATGACGGCCATGACCGGAAATACCGCCGATACCGCATCCACGGCGCCTGCCGCGCAGGGTAGCGGCCTGCCGCTCCAGACCTGCGTGGCCTGGGGCCTGGGCACCGTGGCCGTGGCCGCGCTGTTCAACTCGGTCAACGTGCTGCTGCTGCGCTACGTCGTCGACTACGCGGGCATCAGCGCGGCGCTGGCGGGCGGGCTGATCGCCGCGTCGAAGCTCTACGACGCGATCATCGACCCGATCGTCGGCGCGGCCAGCGACCGCACGCAGTCGCGCATGGGGCGGCGCCGGCCGTTCCTGCTGGCGGGCGGCGTGCTGCTGGCGCTCGCGGCGCTCATGCTGTTCAACATCCCGGCCGGGGGCGGGGCGCTCTCGGTCGGCTTCCTCGTCCTCTCGCTGATCGTCTACGCGACCGGCTACGCGGCGTTCTCGGTCCCCTACATGGCGATGCCGGCGGAGATGACCTCGTCGCTCCACGAACGCTCGCGCCTGATCTCGTTCCGCGTCTCCGCCGTCGCCGTCGCCTCGCTGCTGGCGGTCTTCGTCGGGCCGCAGATCATGACGCTGGCGGGCGGCGGGCGGACCGGCCACACCGCGCTGTCGATCTTCCTCGCCATCGTCGTCGTCGCCGCCGCGCTGGCGTGCTTCCGCGGCACGCGCAATGCGCCGTTCCACTACCAGCCCGCCGTCAAGGCGACGTGGGGCCAGAAGGTGCGCTCGCTCGCGGGGAACAAGCCCTTCGTCGTGCTGCTGCTGGTCAAGCTGCTCCAGCTCATGGCGCTCGCCGTGACGCAGGCGGCGATGCCGTTCCTGTTCCAGCGCGTGCTCAAGCTGGGCGACGCCAAGATGGGCATCTACTTCCTGGTGTTCTACGGCACCATGATCCTCGTCCAGCCGATCTGGGTCCGCCTGGCGCGGATGCAGGGCAAGCGCCTGATCTACATGGCGGGGACATTCCTCTACGGCGCGATCTACCTGAGCTGGTACTTCGTCGGCCCGGACGAGGCGCTGGCGGGCGTCTACGGACGCGCCATCGCGCTGGGCGCCATGGGCGGCGCGGTGCTGCTGTTCGGCCAGTCGCTGCTGCCCGACACGATGGAGTGGGACTACCGCCGCACCGGCATGCGCCGCGAGGGGATGCTCTCGGCCGTCTACACCCTCGTCGAGAAGCTGGCCTATGCGCTCGGCGCGGCGCTGACCGGGATCATCCTGGGCAAGACCGGCTACATCCAGAACGCCGCCCATGGCGAACAGCCTGCCTCGGCGATCACCGCGATCTACTGGCTGGCCTCGTTCATCCCCTTCGCCTTCCTCGTCGCCAGCATCGTGGCGCTGTGCTTCTACGACCTCGACGAGAAGAAGTTCGCGAAGGCAGCAGCGGAGTGACCGATGCCAGCGTGGCGGTCGCGGACACCCTGATCCGCGACGCCTACGTCGTCACGCTGGACGCCGGACGCCGCGTCTTCACGCGCGGCTTCCTGGCCTTCGCGGGTGGGCGGATCACCGCCGTGGGCAGCATGGCCGAGAGCCTGCCGCCCGCGCGCGAGGTGATCGACGCGCGCGGCATGATCGTCATGCCGGGCATGGCCAACGGCCACAACCACCTCATCCAGAACGCCTTTCGCGGCTACAACGATGACCGCTGGCCGGTGCTCGACATCCCGGCTGCGGTGCGCAGCCTGCTGGAGCAGCTCTTCGCGGCGTCGGGCCGCATGGATGCCGGACGCACTTACGCCATCGTGCGCCTGCACGCGCTGGAGATGCTCAAGGCGGGCTATACCGCCACCCACGACGAGCATTTCACCAATGCCCGCAAGGACAGCGTCGACGGCAGCTGGCAGGCGCTGGCGGACAGCGGGATGCGCGGCTTCCTGTGCCGCTGCATCGTCGACGACCGCGTGCCCGAGGACGGGCGCGAGAGCGTGGACGAGGGGCTTTCCGAACTCGACCGCCTGCGCGCCTTCGGCAGCGATCGGATCACCGTCGCGGGCAGCTTCGTCAACTACAGCTTCCGCAGCGATCCCGAGGACATGCGCCGCATCCACGAAGGGACGATGGCGCTCGGCCTGCCCTTCGGCGTCGACATGACCGACAACAGCCGGGGCGCGATGCTCAAGGCGCGCGGGTTCGAGGGCGGGCAGGCGGATTACTACCGCGCCTTCGGTCTGCTCGACCACGGACCGATCTACGCGGGCAAGGGCGTCAACCTGCTGCGCCACGAATATGCGCTGCTGGCCGAACACGATGCGCGCCTCGCGCTGGTGCCGACGCTGCGCTTCTTCGACGGGCAGGGCGTACCGGTGCATGACTTCCTGGAAGCCGGGATGCTGCCGGGGCTCGGCACCGACGCGCCGCTCGTCAGCGACAGCCAGGACCCGTTCGAGAACATGCGCCATGCGATCTTCGGCCAGAACCTTGCCGTGAAGGCGCGCGTCGCCGCCGGGGGCGAGCGGCCCGACGCGGCGCTGTGGCTCAATGCCGAACGCTGCATCGAGATGGCGACGCTGGGCGGCGTGCGCTCGCTGCTGCTGGAGGACACCTGCGGCGCACTGGAAGTCGGCAAGGCGGCGGACCTCGTGATGATCGACGCCGCCCGCGCCGAGATCGCGCCCACCTGGGACGAGCGCCGCCTGCTCGGCTCGCTGGTCTGGGGCGGCAAGGGGGCGCAGGTCCACTCCGTCTTCGTCGCGGGCGAACGCCTGATCGACGCGGGCCGCTCGACCCGCTGGGACGAGGACGAGGTGATCCGCGAGGCCGACGCCGCGCTGACCGCCATCGCCCGCGAGGCCGACCTCGGCCGCTTCCTGCCGACCCGGCAGGCAGGCGCGGCGTATCGGGGCTGGGCGTATCATTGAGTCCGGCAGACTTTCGCTTTTCCCTTCGTCATTGCGAGCGCAGCGAAGCAATCCAGCGCAGAGCGAACCGCTCTGGATTGCTTCGCTGCGCTCGCAATGACGAAGATCGGGGACGCCGGGGATTGGAAGGATATTGCACATGAACACCACCCAGCCGCGCGTTGCGGTCGTCACCGGGGCCGGGCAGGGCCTCGGCCGGGCCATCGCGCGCGAACTGGCCGCCGCCGGGCACACCGTCTTCGGCTGCGGCATGAAGGCGGCGGAGGACTTCGACGGCGTGCGCATGATCGCCTGCGACGTCACCGACGAGGCGCAGGTGCAGGCGCTGTGGGACCGCGTGACCGCCGAGGCGGGGCGCATCGACTGGTGGATCAACAACGCCGGCCTCGCGCTCACCGGGCGGCCGCTGGCGGGCATGGCGGCGGACGAGTTCGGGCGGATGGTCTCGGTCAACCTCGTCGGCACGATGACTGCCTGCCGCGTCGCCATCGCCGGGATGGGCGCGCAGGGCAGCGGAGAGGTGTGGAACATGCTCGGCGCGGGGGCGGACGGGCAGCCGGTGCCCGGCATGAACGGCTACGCCACCACCAAGGCCGCGCTCACCTTCATGACCCGCGCGCTGGCGCAGGAGGCCGAGGGCGCGGCGTACCGCATCGGCGGCTTCAGTCCGGGGCTGGTGATGACCGAGGGCTTCTTCCGCGAGCACGCCCGCGTCCCCGAGGATCAGCGCCCCGCGCGCGAGGCGGTGGTGAATCTCATCGGCGACCATCCCGAGACCATCGCCCTCTGGATTCGCGAGGCGCTGGAGGCCGGGCAGGACAACGGCGCGATCCTGACGTGGCTGACGGCGGAAAAGATCGCCGAACGCCGCGCGGAGCAGCCGCCGCGGGATATTCTTTCGGCCTATCGGTGAGGGGCGGTTGCGCCCTGTCGCGGGGGGCTTCGACAAGCTCAGCCTGAGCGGGATTGGGGCAGGGGGCTTACTTCCACACCCTCCCCAAAAACCGTCGCCCCTGCGCAGGCAGGGGCCCATCCCGGCCTCGCCGCCTCGCCTTGAGCAAGTGTCTTGGCGATGGACCTGATGGGCCCCTGCCTGCGCAGGGGCGACGGGCGTTTGAGGTATAAACGAAACACCCCGTCCCGACCCCCACCGGGAGCCGGGACGGCGCGTATCCTCACACGATGGCCGAAGCCTGCTCCAGACTCTCGAACATGGCCTGGCGCAGCAGGTAGGCGCGGCGCTTGTCGTCGTCGGCCAGCAGGGCGCGCATCGCGGCTTCGCGCTTCGCATGGGTCTCGCCCTGGCCGGCGCGCATGGCTTCCATGTTCTCCATGGTCTGGCGCTGGGTGAAGTCGAACGTCACCTTGCGGCGCTGGCGGTCGTAGAGGTCCAGCAGGTCGGCACTGGCGCCGCCCTTGATGATCTCCACCAGCTTGCCGCAGGCGTTGAAGGCGTCATGGATGCCGCTGTTCATGCCGAAGCCGCCCAGCGGGTTGTTGAGGTGCGCGGCGTCGCCCACCAGCAGCACGCGGCCCTGGCGGAACTGCTTGGCCACGCGCTGGTGGACGCGGTAGATCGTGCGGTGCTGCGTCTCGACCGCCGCGCCATCGCCCATGATGCCGTCGAACACGGCGTTCTTCTTCTCGTCGGAGCGCAGGAATTCCTCGCTCTCCTCGTGCGCGGGGACGAGCACGCGCCATACCGAGGGGACGCGCAGCAGCACCAGCCACTCATCCGGGTCCGACACGTAGTTGACGTGGGCGAGGCCGGGCATGGCCTGCTCGATCGGCCAGGTGGTGCTCAGCGTCAGGAAGCGCTCGGGGTAGGTGAAGCCGTCGAACTCGGTGCCCAGCCACTTGCGCACGATCGAGGACGCGCCGTCGGCGCCGATCAGGTAGTCGGCCTTGACCGTCTCGATGCCGTAGGGGCTTTCGAGGTGGACCTCGACGCCCGCCTCGTCCTGCGTGAAGTGGACGACGCGGTGGTTGAACAGCACTTCGGCGCGGTCGAGCGTCGCAAGGCGCTCGGTCAGCATCCGGGCAAGGTGGTACTGCTCGCACTGGATGCGGAACGGATAGCGCGTGACGTCCGAGATCTCGGTGAGGTCGAACGACAGGATCTCGCCGCTGCGGCGGTCGCGCCAGTGGTAGACGGGGGCCTTGAGGCCCTTCTCGATCAGTGCGGAGGTGACGTCGAGCTCGTCGAGCATCTCCAGCGTCGGCGGGTGGAAGGTGCTGGCGCGAAGATCCTGCGCGCAGTCGGCGCCGGCTTCGGCAAGCACGACGTCGATGCCGTGGCGGGCGAGGTAGGCCGCGGCGACGGCGCCGACGGGGCCGCCGCCGGCGACGACGACCTGGGTTCTGCGGGTGGTGGTCATGTGTGTCCTGTCGGGAAGGGAGTTCGGATCAGAAATCGGTGAGGAGGCGGCCGAAGCCGGGCATGCGGTCCATGATCCCGTTGGCGCGCAGGGCGTGCCAGTACGTCGCGGTGTTGATCGCGATGACCGGCTTGCCCAGCCACAGCTCGGCGGCGGCGGCGAAGGCCACGGTCGACAGGTTGGTGCCGACCTGGACGATGGCCTCCACGTCGTCGCCGTCGAGCGAATGGAACCCCTCGCGCAGCCGCGCCTCGGGCACCTGCGCGATCTGGGTCCACGAACGGCACTGCAGCGGCAGGTCGCGCACCACCTCGTAGCCGTGGTCGGCAAGGTAGGTCTTCACTTGCGCGTTGGCGCTCGGCCAGTAGGGCGAGATCACCGCGACGCGGCGGATGTTGCCGTAGGCCCTGAGTGCGGCGACCACCGCCTCGGCCCCGGTCGACACGCCGACGCCGGACAGCGCCTCGATCTTCTCGCGCCATCTGCGCCCGCCTTCCGCGCCGCCGTAGAAGGTGACGGCGGACATGCCCATGACGAGGTAGTCGGGGCGGCAGGAGAGCACGCCCGTCACCGCCGCGGCGGTGTTGGCGTCGATCTCCATGGTGCCCGCCATGAACGTCTCGTCCGAGACGGCCTGTGCGTCGTCCACGACGATGCGACTGTAGTGGTTGGTCACGCCATAGGGGCGCATGGCGTCGAAGTCGGGCTGGACCACGGTGTTGGTCGAGGGGCCGAGGACGCCGAAGAGCCGTCGGAAGCCGAGGCTGTCGGGGCCGCGCGGCGGTGTTGGCACGGTCATCGGGTGTTCCTTGCTGCGTTTTATTGGCTGCGATGTTCTGTTGTCGGCGGCGCGCTAGGCGGGTGGATCGGCGCGGGCGAGGATTCGAACCCGCGCTGATCGACAGGCGACAAGCCGCCTCAGACCCGCGCGTTGATGAGCATCGCGCGGGCATGTTCGAGCACGCCGAAATGCGCGTAGTCCATGCCGAGGCCCGACTGCTTGGCGAAGGGCAGCGGCAGCGAGGCGTTGTAGGCGCCGTGCTGGTTGACCCATGCCGAGCCGCTCTCCAGCCGCGAGGCGAGGGCGATGGCACGGTCCACGTCGCCGCTCCACACCGAGCCGCCGAGGCCGTATTCGCCCTCGTTGGCAAGCGCGAGCACGGCGTCCTCGTCGGTGAAGGGCATGATCGGCAGCACCGGGCCGAACTGCTCCTCGTCCACCAGCGGCATCCCGGCGGCGGCGCCTTCGACGAGCGCGGGGGCCATGAAGTAGCCTTTGGTCCCCGCCGCGAAGGGCTGCTGGTGGACGGTGCAGCCGCGCGCTGCGGCGTCGTCGGCGAAGCCCTTCACGCGGTCGAGCTGGGCCTGGCTCTGGAGCGGTGCCATCGTCGTCGCGGCGTCGAACGGCGATCCGGCGGCGGCGTTTTCCATCAGCATCAGCAGGCGGTCGCGGACGGCGCCGTAGAGCTTCTCATGGACGTAGAGCCGCTTGATCGCGGCGCAGAACTGCCCGGCGTTCTGGAGCGAGATGGCATAGGCGCAGGCGGCGACGTCGGCCGGGTTGGCATCGTCGAGGACGATCGCGGCGTCATTGCCGCCCAGTTCCAGCGTCAGCTTCTTTAGCGTCGGCGCGGCGGCGGCGGCGATCAGGCGGCCGGTGCCGGTCGATCCGGTGAAGGAGATCTTGGCGATGCCGGGATGCGAAGCCATCGCCGCGCCGACCGAGGCGTCGCCGGTGATGGTGTTGTAGACGCCCGCCGGGAACACCTCCCGCGCAAGCTGGCCCATGAACAGCGCCGAGAGCGGCGTCTGCGGGGCGGGGCGCAGGACGATGGTGTCGCCCGCCAGCAGGGCATTGGCGATCTTGGCGACGGCGAGCACCACCGGTGCGTTCCACGGGGCGATGGCGCCGACGACGCCGAGCGGACGGTGGACCAGACGCGCGCGCAGGCCGGCGCGGTCGTAGACGGTCTCGGGCAGTTCCTGCGCGGCGATGGTGCGCACGTAGTCGACCGAGAAGAACACCTCGGTCCAGGCGCGGCGCAGCGGGCGGCCGGTCTCGGCGGCGATGATGAAGGCGAGCGCCTTGCGGTTGCGGTCGAGCGCGTCGGCGAAGGCCTCCAGCCGCTCGCGCCGGGCGCTCCACGACAGCGCGGCCCAGCCGGGGAAGGCGTCGCGCGCGGCATCGACGGCGGCATCCACGTCGGACACCTTCGCCTCGGGGCATTCGGCGATGACCTCGCCATCGGCGGGGTGGACGACCTCGCGACGGTCGGCGGCGACGTCGCGGTTGGCGATCGTCTGCTGCAGCCGCAGCGAGGCGATCCAGCCGGACACACTCGCGGGCACTTCGCTGTAGATCGTCTCGGCTTCCTGCATCATCGTCGTCGCGCTCCCTGTTGGTCCTTCGGGGCTACCATGGCGGCGGGAGGTCTGACGCGCGCGCTTGGCGCGAGTGCTCGCACCGCGAAGAGCGCCTGCGACGAAGCGTCCGGAGTGCGGGCGGCGGTGCTAGGCGGAGCCTTCGACCTGCCTCGTCATTGCGAGCGCAGCGAAGCAATCCGGCGTCGCGGGCCGACCGTGGATTGCTTCGCTGCGCTCGCAATGACGAGGGGACAGGCACAGGCGATGACGCCCGGCTTCCGGGCGCAAGACAGGAGTTACCCCATGCACGGCGCCTTCATCCTCACCACCGTCATCGTCGAGAACGCCGAGGCCTTCGCCGAATATCGCACCGCCGTGGCGCAGGTGAACGCGAAGCTGGGCGGCGACATGCTGGTGCGCGGATCGGTGCGCGAGGTGCTGGAAGGCGAGGCCGAAGTGGGCGAGATGGTCGTCGCGCTGGGCTTCGCGGATGCGGAGACGGCGCGCGCCTACATCGCCTCGGAAGACTACGCCGCCCTCGCGCCGCTGCGGGCGAGGGCGGGGCGGTTTCTCATCAGGGTGGTGGGGTAGTTCGGGGCCACTGCACGGCCTGACCGTATTTCCCCGAAACATTGCTCGTCATCCCCGCTTTCGCGGGGATGACGATGATGAAAAGTCAGGCAAAGGAGAGGTGGGAGAGCCCCGCCTCAACCCCGCGCGTCCAGGAACTCGCGCATGGCCTTGGCCACTTCGACCGGGCGTTCCTGGTGGACGAACGAGCCGGTCTCGGCGAACTGCACCACCTTCGCGTCGTGGCGCATGGCCTTGCCGGTCTCGACGTATTTCACATAATGGCCCCGGTCGCCGTAGATGAACAGCAGCGGCGCGATGGTGCGGCCCAGTGCGGCCTGCGTGTTGAGCAGGCCGACGCCGCGCTCGCAGGGGCGGATCCAGCGGTCGGCGCGGGCGCGGCTGGCGTCCTGCTCGATGTCGACGGCGGGGACCAGCGTGCCGAACCCGGCGGGACCGCCCGCCGCCGCGCGGGGAACCGGGCGCCAGTCGGCGGTATAGGTCTTGGGGTCGCGCTTGGCTTCCTGCGCGGCAAGTCCGGCGCGGTCGTAGCCCGAGAAGAGGCTGACGCTGGCGAGCACCAGCTTGTCCACCCGCTCCGGCCAGAGTGCGGCGATCTCGGTCGAGACGACGCCGCCCAGCGAATTGCCCGCGAAGCTGGCCTTCGCGATGCCGAGTTCATCCAGCGCGGCGAGCAGCATCGTCGCGGTCTCGGCCACGTTCTGCACGTAGGGCGGCGGGCCGATCATCGTCGAATCGCCGTGGCCGGGCAGATCGAAGGCGATGACGCGGCGCTTCTCGCCCAGCAGCGGCGCGACCGCGCGCCAGTCGGCCGCCCAGCCGCCGAGCTTGTGCAGCAGCACCACGACCTCGCCGTCCTTCGGTCCCAGCGCGTGCCATGCGAGGCGGCCCCCGGCGCGCTCGACGAAGCCGTGCTCGGTCCATGCCCCGGCAGGTTGTGCAGAAGTGGGGGCGGTGGTGGCGCGTGCGGTTCCGGCCACGACCGGAAGGGCGGCGGCGGTGGCGATCAGGGTGCGGCGGTTCAGGGTCATCGGTGCTCCTTGCGCCATGTCTGCGCGCGCAGGGCGGCATTGGCGGAAATGTCGGCCCAGAACAGGGCGATGTCATGCATGTGCAGGCTGCCGTTGGGCAGTGGCGGGGCCTCGACGCCGGGCGCGGGGACCACGCGCAGCACGCCGTCCTCGCAGCGCGTGGCGGCGGGGTGGGGGACCGGCGGCGCGGGCGGACGGCCCTTCTGCGCGACCGGCACCATCCCCTTGCCCTCGGCCGCAAGCGCGGCGGGGCGAGCGGCATCGAAGGTGATCGGGTTGATGCAGACGATAGTGGGATCGCGCCGCGGCACCGCGTAGTCGGCGACCGAGCGCTTCGCCCACGCGGTCACGTCGGCGCTTTCGGTAAAGCCGTTCCACGAGACGAGGCAGCGGGTCTGCGTCGGCGTCAGGCACGGCGGCACGTCGAGCGGCAGCGTGCCCGCCGGAATGCCGATGCCGGGCAGGTAGGCCGCGACGAGCCGCGCCGACAGCGGCGTGCCCGCGATCTCCTGCTTCAGCAGCCGCAGCCCCAAGAGCGCGCCCTGGCTGTGCCCGGCAAGGATGAAGGGACGCCCGTGGCTCTGCGCAAGGTACGTGCGGAAGGCGCGGCGCACGTCGTCGTAGGCGATGTCGTAGGCCGCCGCGCCGCGTCCGTCGCGCTCGACGAAGGCATGGCTGGAGGCCTGCCGATACCAGGGCATGAAGCGGCGGCAGCAGGCGTCGAAGGCGCTGACCTGCCGCGCGGCGACGCTGGCGCGGGTCCACTCGCGCGTGGCGGCGTCGTCGATCCGCTGGTTCCAGTCCTGCGACAGGAAGGTGGTGGGGTGGACGTAGAACACGTCGACACCGCGCGGCGACCGCGCGGTGTCGTGGAGCGCCCAGCTTTCGGGCCGGGCGTAATCGGGCGCCGGTCCGGCATCCGCCTCGGGAGACGCCGATGCGAAGGCGGGACCGGCAAGGGTTATACCGACAGGGGTAAGCGACAGTGCGAGTATCGCTCCCCTGATCGTCATCAGAACTGCGCCTCGAACGTCGCGCCGACGACGCGGCCGTTGCCGATGAAGCCAGTGGTGAAGGTCGTCGAGGGGACGAACTCCGGCTCGTTGACCGACGAGATCACGTAGCGCTGATTGAACAGGTTCTTGGCGAACAGCGCCAGTTCGTAGCCGTCCTTCTTCCAGCCGATGCGGCCGTTGACGAAGGTCTGCGCGGGCACCTTCTGGAGTGCGATGGCGTTGGTCGCCTGCTCCGAACGATACGACATGTCGGCGTGGAGGTAGAGCTCCGAAGTCGCCAGCGGGATCGTGTAGGTGCTGGCCGCCGAGATCTGGTGCGCCGAGATGCGCGGGATCTCGAACCCGCCCACGTCGATGCCGGTGCCGACCTGCGTCAGCCCGCAGACCGCTGCCGTCGGGCAGATGCGCGAGGAGCTGTAGTCGACGGTGCCCTTGTCCCAGGTCGACTTGTTGTAGTTGTAGCCGAAGCTGACATCCCATTCCGGGGTCGGGCGGAACGCGGTCGAGAACTCGAAGCCCTTCACGCTGGCCGAGCCGATGTTGGTCACGGGGTTGACCTGCCCGGTGATCGAGGACGGCACCGAAAGCTGCACGTCGGTCCAGTCGATGTAGTAGGCCGCGACGTTGATGACCACGCGCCCGTTCAGGAACGCGTTCTTGCTGCCGATCTCGAAGCTGGTGTTCTTCTCCGGCCCGTAGGACTGCTCGCTGACGACGGCGGTGTTGTTGAAGCCGCCCGACTTGGTGCCGCTGGCGACGACCGCGTAGAGCATCTTGTCGTCGTTCCACTCCCAGTTGCCGGTCACGCGGTAGGTGCCGTAGGAGAAGTCCTGCTTGGGCGCGAGGACCGCGTTGGTCAGGCGGTTGGTGTAGGTGCCGTCCTTGTCTTCCCAAGTCCAGCGGCCCTGCGCTTCGAGGCTGAGGGTCGGGGTGATCTTGAACGTGCCGAGGCCGAAGACAGACTTCATCGTCGTGTTCTCGATGTTCTCGAGGTTCAGCGACGGGGTGGTCTGCGCGTAGCCGTAGCCGACCTTGACCGTCTGGTTGGCCTTGCGGTCGTACCAGTAGCCGCCGATCGCCCAGTCGAACAGCGTATTGCCGTAGGATTCGAGGCGCAGTTCGCTGCTCGCCTCGCGCACGGGGCCGACATAGGGCTGCGTGAAGCGGCGCTGCGCGGTGGTCAGGGTGCCGCCGTAGGAGTTCAGGTGCTGGTCCTGCAGCGCGTAAGTGTCGTACTTGGCGTAGGAGCCGGTGTAGCGCAGCGCGACCGGGCCGAAGTCATAGCCCATGCGGCCGATGACGAGGTTGGTCTTGCGCTTCGAGTAGGAGCCCGGATCGACGTTGACGGCGTCGGGCGCCTCCAGCGTGCCGCAGGCGAAGCGGCGGTTGCTGCCGCCGCGGTTGGGCAGGACCACGGGCGAGATCGTGCCGCCGCAGTCGTTGGTGAACATGTAGTTCGCGCCGCCGTCCAGCTTGTCCTGGTAGTGGTAGTAGAACAGGTTCGCGGTGAGGCCGGTGCCCGGATCGAAGTCGATCATGCCCGAGCCGGAGATCTTGTAGTCCCAGCCGCCGAGGTTCGATCCCTGCACGTTCTTGATGGTGCCGCCGAAGTGCGAATAGGTGCCCACCGCCATGACGCGCAGCGAATCGGTGATCGGCGCGGAGATCTTGGCGGCGACCTCGTACATGTCGTCAGTGCCGACCGAGGCCTTCACGCGGCCCGAGAGGTGATCCTCGGGACGGGCGAGCACGTAGTTGATGGCGCCCGCGAAGGCGTTGTTGCCGTAGAGCGCGCTCTGCGGGCCCTTGATGACCTCGACGCGGGCGAGGTTGAACAGGTCGATGTCGAGGTTCGACTTGGCCGAGAGGTACACCCCGTCGAGGAACACGCCGACGTTGTTGTCGAACGTGGTCGAGGTGATGTTGGTGACGCCGCGCATGGCCGGTGCGGCAAGCCCGCCCGCGTTGCCCGAGTTGAAGGTGACGCCCGGCGTCATGCGCACCACGTCGTCGAGCGACTGCGCGCCCGCCTTGACCAGCGCGTCCTGCGTGACGGCGGCGACGGCGGCGGGGATCGACTGCAGCGTCTCTTCGCGCTTGCGGGCGGTGACGACGATGTCGCCGCCGACGGCAGCCTCGTCCGCGCCCGGCGCTTCCTGCGCGAATGCGGGGGTGGCGATGCTGGTGGCGAGTGCGATGGCGACGGCCGAACCGGCCATCCAGAAGGTCTTCATGGTCTAGCTTCCCCCCTTGCGGGCTATTTAAGTCCGGCTTCAGCGGCCGGTGTTGATCTGGCGTCCCCTTGCTGTCACACCGCCCGGCGGGTCCAAATGCCGCGACGTGCCGATTGTCGCTGTGCGAATAGGCGAGGGCGGTTTGCTGGCTCAAGTGCCAGGCGCATGGCAACCGGGCCGCAGCAAGATTGGAGAGCGAGCGATGCAGTTCAGCCTCGGTCAGCGCGGCCGCGCGCTGATGGATTTCGAAGTCACCACCCGGCTCGCCGCCTCGCGGCTGCAGCAGCAGGTGGAGGGCGAACTCGCCGAAAAGGGCCTCGGCGCCGAGGATCTGCCCGAGGACATGGAGCAGCGCCATCGTGCGATCGATTCGGCGCTGGCCGATTCGCCCGCCTACCAGGCCCGCGCCCTGCTGGGCGAATGGACCGCCAAGCAGCACGGCCGCGCCGCCGAGCAGGCCTTCGCCGAGATCGAGGGCACGCTCCTGCCGCAGCTCGAAGCGCTGCGTGAGGGCGGCACCACGATCACCCAGCACGATTTCACCGCGCCGAACTACTGGTCGAAGGTGTGGTTCCACCGCACCCGCGGCGGCTGGGACGCAGGACCGTGGAACGGCTTCATCCATGGCGAACTGGTCCACAAGAAGTACGTGTCGAAGGTCTTTCCCGGCGACATCTACGGCAACCGCCGGGCGGTGCTGCGCAGCCTGCCGCGCGACGACTATGCCCGCATCCTCGAAGTCGGCACCTCGTCCGGCCACCATGCCGTCGCCATCGCCGAGGTGTTCCCGGACGCGAAGCTGACCGGCATCGACCCGTCGCTCAGGATGCTGGAGCAGGCGCAGCGCGTCGCCAACGAGAAGGGCCTCGCCTGGGATCTGCATACCGGCATGGGCGAGGACATGGCGATGTTCGCGGACGCCAGCTTCGACCTCGTCACCGCCTATGCCATCCACCACGAGATGCCGATGAAGGCGATCGAGGCGATCTTCGCCGAGGCATTCCGCGTGCTGGAGCCCGGCGGGGACATGGTCATGGCCGACGTCGCCCGAACCCAGAGCCTCGACCGCATGACCGCGTGGCGCTTCGACTGGCTGGCGCGCTGGGGCGGGGAGCCGTTCTGGCGCTCGACCGCGCGGCTGGACATGGAGCCGATGGCGCGTGCGGCGGGCTTCGTCGACGTGCGCGGCTGGCAGCCCAATCCGGGGCGCGACCCCTACATCATCTACGGACGGAAACCCGCATGAGCGAAGACGACGTGATCCTGTCCGCCGGGCCGACCGGCGGCGACATCACTGCCGAGCGCCAGATCCTGCCGCCCTCGCGCATCGACGACGTGGCCGAGGCGGTGCTGGCGCTGGCGCGCGAGCTGTGGGTGGTCGCCGACCGCCAGATCGTCACCGAGGCGCTGCTGGCGCGGCATGGCGTGACGGCAGCGGAGATCGACGCCTTCCAGCCTGACGCGGAGACCGAAGCGCGCCTCGACACGCGCCGCCGCCAGATCGTCGACAACCTGCTGGTCGCGCTGAAGGCGGGCTGAGCTTTCGCCGTGCTGCTCGACACGCGAGCACCACGGCATCGACCGTTAGCCTACCGCCGCTTGCCCGCCCTAGACCTGCGCCGTCCTTGCCGGGCGAGGTGGCAGGCCCCCGTTTTACCCCAGTTTCGCTTCGCCCCGAACGCATGAAAGAGGTTCTCGCGATGGAATACGATTACGTCCCGCTCCCGCAGCGCAAGCCGCTCAAGTGGCCGAACGGCGCGCGCGTCGCGCTGATGCTCACGTTCAATCTCGAGACCTGGGATCTCACCAAGGACACCGACAAGCCCTATTACGCGGGCGGCCCGGCGATCCTGCCTGACATCCTGCCCGGCAACGTGGCGGACTTCCCGAACTACAGCTGGCGCGAATACGGCCAGCGCGTCGGCATCTGGCGCCTGTTCGACCTGTTCGACGAACTCGGCGTGCCCGCCACCTGCACCACCAACGCCGTCACCTTCGAACGCCGCAAGGCGATGACCGACGCCGTGCTCGAACGTGGCTGGGAACTGCTGGCGCACAACTG
Source organism: Novosphingobium kaempferiae (assembly GCF_021227995.1). Taxonomy (NCBI): domain Bacteria; kingdom Pseudomonadati; phylum Pseudomonadota; class Alphaproteobacteria; order Sphingomonadales; family Sphingomonadaceae; genus Novosphingobium; species Novosphingobium kaempferiae. The sequence continues at coordinate 2,877,407 of NZ_CP089301.1, read as the reverse complement.
GGAGCAGGGCGAACTGCTGACCGGCTTCGCCAACGACCCCGCCAAGGAGCGCGAGATCGTCCTGCGCAGCCTCGAACAGTACGAGAAGTTCACCGGGCGCAAGGCCAAGGGCTGGCTCTCGTCGTCGCTGCGCGGCACGCTCCAGACCCCGGGCATCCTCGCGGGTGAGGGCTGCACGTTCTACTGCGACATCATGAACGACGACCAGCCGTACCTGCTGCGCACGGACAACGGCCCGATCGTCTCGGTCCCGTACTCGAACGAGATCAACGATTTCACCTTCATCACCCGCAAGAACTTCACCACCGACCAGTTCCGCGACGCGCTGATCGAGGAACTCGACGTCCTCTATGCCGAGGGCGAGAAGACCGGCCGCATCATGAACGTCGGCCTGCACCCGCACGTCTCGGGCCGGGCCCATCGCGTCCGGGCGCTGCGCGAGTTCATCGAGCACGCGAAGTCGCTCCCCGGCGTCTGGTGGGCCACCCGCGAGGAAATCGCCGCGTGGTATCTGGAGAACCACGAGGACCACATTCCGGGCCAGCTCGGCTGATGTCCGGCCTTCCGCTCGTCATTGCGAGGCCCGCAGGGCCGCGGCAATCCGGGGCGGCGCTGCAAGGCGCTGGATTGCTTCGCTGCGCTCGCAATGACGGACGGGAAGGGGTGCATCCATGAGCGCTCCCGGCCACGTCGCGCGCCTGCGCACCCGGCTGGGCGAGCGCGCCACGCGCGGGCTCGTCTCGATGCCCGGATGCTGGGACGCGCTGACGACGCTGTTGGTGGAGCGCGCCGGGTTCGAGGCGGGCTTCGTCTCGGGCGCGGGCCTGTCGATGGCGATGCTCGGCCGCGCCGACCTCGGGCTCGTCCCTGCTGACCGCGTGGTCGATGCGGTGGCGCTGATGCGCGACGCCAGTGATCTGCCGCTGCTCGTCGATGGCGACACCGGCTTCGGCAATGCCCTGACGCTCCAGCGCTTCGTGCGGATGCTCGAACGCGCCGGTGCAAGCGCGGTGCAGGTGGAGGACCAGACCTTCCCCAAGCGCTGCGGCCACATGGCGGGCAAGCAGGTGGTGCCGCTCGACCAGGCGGTCGGCCGGGTGCGCGCGGCGCTCGATGCGCGGGGGGACATGCTCGTCGTCGCCCGCACCGATGCGCTGGGTGTCGAAGGGCTGGCCTCCGCGCTCGACCGGGCCGAGGCCTTCCTTGCCGAAGGGGCGGATGCGGTCTTCGTCGAAGGCCCGCGCACGATGGGCGAACTGTCCGAAGTGGCCGGGCGCTTCGCCGCGCGGGTGCCGCTGGTCCACAATCTTGCCGCCGGGGGCGTCTCGCCCACCGACGACGAACTGCGGCTGGAGCAGCTCGGCATCGCCGTCGCGCTTCATCCGCTGCTGCTGATGGGCGGCCTCGCCACCGGAGCGCCGCGCTGGCTGGCGCGGCTGGGGCAGGACCGTTCCTCCGCCGCCCTGCGCGCCGAGACCGGCGTGCTGAACGATCTCAACGAACTGACTGGCGCCACGGCGCTGCTTGACCAGGGAGCACTCTATGGCTGCTGAGCCGCACGAACTCGACAGCGACTATGCCCACGCCGGTTTCGGCGGCGGGCTGGAACCCGGCAAGCGCCCCGCGCTGCTGCTGGTCGACATGGTCATGGCCTACCTCGATCCCGCCTCGCCGCTCTATGCGCAGGGGGAAGAAGCTCTGGCGGCAGCGGTGCGCCTGGCCGAAGCCGCCCGCGCCTCCGGTATCCCGGTGATCCTCACCAATGTCGAATACCGCGACGGCACCGAAGGGGGCATGTTCTTCCGCAAGGTGCCGGGCCTGAAGAACTTCATGGCAGGTTCCCCGCTCGGCGCGTTCCCCGATGAACTGGCCCCGCAGCCGGGCGACCGGGTGCTGACCAAGTTCTACCCTTCCGCCTTCTTCGGCACCGCGCTGGCGCCGATGCTGGTGGCAGAGGGCGTCGATACGTTGCTGATCGGCGGCTATTCCACCTCGGGCTGCGTGCGCGCCACCGCACTCGACGCGCTGTGCCACGGCTTCGTTCCGCTCGTCGTCGCCGATGCCTGCGCCGACCGCGCACGGGGGCCGCACGAGGGCAACCTGTTCGACATCCGCGCCAAGATCGGCGAGGTCATCGACGCCGATGCCGCGCTCGGCGTGATCGCGGCGGCAGAGGCCGCGCGCGCCTGATGCCGGAACTCGGCTTCCACCACGCGGCGATGTCGGTGCCGGACATCGATGCCGCCGCGCGGTGGTATGCCGATGTGCTGGGCTTCCGCGAGGAAAGCCGCTTCACCATCCCCGGCGGCACGCAGGCGATGTTCCTCGAACGTGATGGCCTGCGGATCGAGCTGTTCCAGGTCGTCGATCCCAAGCCGATGCCCGCCGACCGCCTCGACCCGCGCGAAGACCTCAAGACCTTGGGCAACAAGCACGCGGCGTTCACGGTCGCCGACTACGACGCCTTCCGTGCGGACCTGATCGCGCGCGGGATCGAGATCGTGCTGGAAGTGGGCCAGACCTTCGGGCGCGGCCTGTTCATCCGCGACGGCGCGGGCAACGTGATCGAGTTCCTCGAACGCTAGGAAACGGTCAATGCGCGCGTTCGAAGAACAGCATCCGCACCGGCCTGCCTGACAGGTTGACCCAGCTCTGCGCGCCGCCGCGCTGAATGACGAGACAGCCCTTCCGCAGCATCATCTCGGTATCGTCGAGAAGCAGGGTGATCTCCCCGTCGAGCACGATCCCGTAATGGACGGCATCCGGCTGGTGGTCGCCCCACGGCGAGATCTGGCGGTCCTCGTGCGCGGGCAGTTCGACGAACCGGATGCGTGACCGCAGTCCGGCGAGGTCTCCTACCGGGTTGCGTTCCAGTACGCCGAGGGTGACGCCCTCAGGCGATCTGCCCGATGGCAGGGAGGGCGCCGCGACGCCCGAATGGCCGACCGCGAGTTCCCGGCCGATCGCCAGCAGATCGTCGATCACCGTTTCCACGCAGGTTTCCAGCGCGCCGGGACAGTGGCTTTCCTGAACGGGGGCAATGAACCGGTAGCCGCGCCCGGCGACCGTGGCGATGAACTTCGCCGCGCAGGCATCGTCGTCCAGCACCTTGCGCAGCGAGGCCATGTTCACCTTGAGGTTGCCGTCGTCGACCGTCGTCGTCGGCCAGGCGCGCGCCATCAGCTCGGCCTTGGACACGATCTCACCCGCGCGTTCGACGAGCGCCGTCAGCAGGTCGAGCGCGCGGCAGCCGATGCGTACCGCAGTGTTCCCGTGCATGAGCATCTGACGCTCGGGAATGAGCATGAACGGCCCGAAGGCGTATTTGCGCACGTCTCGCATGGATGCCTCGCCAATCCTCACGTCCACCCCGTCGTCGTCTCGGCGCCCGGAGCGGTCCGCGTTTCCTGATGTCCTTTCCGATAGTGCCGCACGTTCATGGCCAAGGGGCCTTGCGAGGTCTGGGGACGCGCCCGCTTCGCGGTGCCTTGCGCCCTGTGTTCCTCGGCAGAGGCCTGATCCGATGACCTGCCCGTCCGGATGTCGCATACGTGGTTTACCGTTCGGCAACATCGCGCCGCAATTCGCAATAGGTTGCCGGTTTCTAGCCGATGGTCGGATGCCGCTGTACTTTGGTCGAGTCCGACTTTGGGGCTAGTTGGACAGACGGAATTCGATCCCGACGGTGCGCGGGGGCGTGATCGTGGCGCGGGGCGTGCCCAGAACGACGAACGCGTGGCCGATGTAGCGCTCGTTGGTCAGGTTCTTGCCGAAGAGCGCGACCGACCAATGCCGGTCGTTGCCGGTCAGTGCCAGCCGTGCGTTGAACAGGTTCGTGGGATCGCGGGAGAAGGCGCGCATCTCGCCGGGCTGATGGTAGATGCGGCTCATGTACTCGTATTCGCCGCGCACCAGCAGTTCGCCGATGCCCGGCAGCGGAAAGCGGTTCTGCGCGCCGAGCCCCAGCTTCACGTCGGGCGCCCGGTTCAGCCGGTCGCCCGCGTAGTCGATCAGGGAAACCGGATCGATGAACCGGTCGTAGCGGGCATCGAGGAGGGCGGCTACCGCCGTCAGTTCCATGCGCGGCGTCGGCCTGGCGTTGACCTCGAACTCGGCGCCGTCGATGGTGGCGGTTGCGGCGTTGCGCACGATCAGGAAGCCGAACGCGTCGCCCGTGCGCACTTGCAGGTTCCGGTAGTTGTAGTGGAACGCGGTCGCGTTGACGCGCAGGCGTCCGTCCAGCCATTCGCTCTTGATGCCGCCTTCGAAGGCCTTGAGCGTTTCCGGCTCGAAGACATTGGGCGCGGGCTGGGTAATCAGGCTGACCGAGGTCGATCCGCCGCTCTTGAAGCCTTCCGAGTAGCTTGCGTAGAGCAGCAGGTCGCGGTTCGGGCGATAGTCGATGCCCACGCGCGGGGACAGGTTCGACCATGTCGTCTTCTGTCGCGACTGCGGATAGGAATTGAACAGCGGCGGCAGGTCGACGCTGAACTGCTGGAGGAAATTGAAACGCTTGGTTTCCGTGCTCCAGCGCAGGCCGCCGTTGATGTCGAGCTTGTCCGAAATGTGGAAGGTAGCCTGCCCGAATGCGGCGAAAGCCTCGGTCCGGTTCGATGCCGTGATGTATTGCATCGTCGGGCTGGCGACACCCGGGACTGCGGTGAAGTCCAGGTAGATCGGATTGAAGGTGTGGGCGGCTTCCCGGAAGTAGTAGAGGCCGCCCAGCCATTGCAGCCGCCGCTCGCCGACCGTGCTGATGCGCAGTTCCTGGCTGAACTGCGAGGTATTGTCGTGCTGCTCGTAGCGGATGAGGTTGGCGGCGCTGGCATCGGTGTCGATGACGTTGAACAGTTTCGCTTCCCGGTAGCCGGTGATCGATGTCAGCTCGAAGTCGCTGAGCCGGTGGACTGCGGTGAGCGCAAGACCCCAGAAATCGCGGTCTTCGCGCGGCCCGGCGTCGACCGCGATGCGCTTTGGATCGAAGTCCGGCGCGCTGCTGTTGTGGACGATCGCGGCCATGTCGTGAAAGCCGCCGTCCGCGTCGAGGCGGATGTCGAGGTCGGTCGTCGGCTGCCAGCGCAGCGCGCCGCGGATGGTCAGCGACTTCTCGGGATCGAGATCCTCCCCGGTCGGTACAAGCCTGGTGTAGCCGTCGTGCCGGCTCGCGCCGATGGCGAGCTTGCCCGAAAGCGCCGGCGCGAGCGGGCCGGACACGAGCGCCTGGACGCCCCATGCATCGTAGTTGCCGTAGCGCGCGAACCCTTCGTACTCGAACGTATCGCTTGGAGCGCGGGTGATGACGTTGATCGCACCGCCGGTCGCGTTGCGGCCATAGAGCGTGCCCTGAGGTCCGCGCAGAACCTCGATCCGCTCGACATCGACGAGGTCGAACAGGTTCATGTAGGAGCGCGCCAGATAGACCCCGTCGAGATAGACCGCGATGGGCGCATCGGCACCGATGCCGAGGTCGTTCTGACCGACGCCGCGGATGGAGATCGGGACCGCGCCCTGGCCTTCGTTGGTGCCCATCGTCAGGCCCGGCGTGAAGGTGACGATATCGCGCAAGTCCCGCGTGCCACTGCGCTCGATCTGGTCGGCGGTATAGGCGGAGATCGCCAGCGGCGTGTCCTGAAGGCGCGTCTGCTGCCGGGTCGCCGTCACCACGATGTCGTCGCGCGGTTCTTCGGCGGACTGGGCGAAGGCCGACGCTCCGTAACCCAGCGCCCCGCAATGGATTGCGAGCCATCCGGCGATGGACATCGGGCTGGGAAGCCCTGGCGATCTGTGCATCATCTGCCCCCGAACAGAACCGCCGCAGCCGAAGCGACAGCACCCTCTGACCCCGCGATGGACCGCGCTCACGGATCGCTGCACATCGCGAACGCCTGCAACCGGCTCCGATGTTGCCGCCGGTCGAGATTCACTATAATTCGCGTACTGCCAGCCGATGCCGACCTCAATCGGCACTTTGGGCGTCCGTTTCTCGACCAAGGTCGTATCACGATCGACCTTGGTCGAGGTGGATGCCTCAATGGGGGATCGGTAAGCTCGCGCGACGATCCGGTCCGTTCGCCGCGAAAGACCGGACACATGTTGCGAGAGGCCTTGCGTGAAAGCCGACGTGCCGCCCTCCTCTTCCGCCGCCGACGGGGATGTCCGGTGCCTCTCCGATATCGAACGGCTGAACCGGCTGGCGATGACGTGGGCGGAGCTCGATCCTACCGCCATCGTAGGCAGCGCGCTTGATACGTTGCTGGACATGCTCGCGCTGGATTTCATCGGCCTGCGCTTCAGCGATGGTGCGCACGTCTTTCTCCGGGTCGACGACACTTTCGCGCGCGAACATGCTCACGATGCGATCCTGGGGATCGCGACGCGGAAACTCGACGGTGGGGTTCGGGACGAGCCGGTCACATGCATGATGGGCGGAGCAGCCATCCGCGTGCTGCAGCGTCGGCTGGGTACCGTCCACAGCCTCGGCACGTTCATCCTCGGATCGCGCCGGGCAGGTTTTCCCGACCGGAACGACCTGCTGAGGCTGGATGTCGCCGCAGCGCAGGCCGGACTCGCCTGTCGTGAGGTCCGGGAGTTCAGCGACCGGCAGCCCCCTGACGACGATCGCACCGAACGGCCTCTGGGCGAGGCGCTGGCCGAAAGCGAATGGCGCCTCAATCTCATCATCAACACCATTCCCGCGCTGGCTTGGTCGACCACCGCCGACGGCATGCTGGATTTCTGTAACAAGAACTTTCTCGATTATGTCGGATACACGTTCGAGGAACTCAGCGGGCTGGGCTTCTATCCCATTTTCCACCCTGACGACCTCCCGCACATCCTCTCCTCGTGGCAGGAGATCATGGCTTCCAGGCAGCACCGCGAGGTCGAGGGGCGGATCAGGCGGGCGGATGGCGAGTATCGCTGGTTCACCATGCGGCAGAATCCCTTGTTCGATGTCGATGGCCAGGTCATCAAATGGTACGGCGTCGGCTCCGACATCGAGGATCGCAAGCGTGCCGAACATGCTTTGAAGGAAGTCGAGGCGGCTCTGCAGGCTAGCGAGCAGAACCTGAACCTCATCATCAATTCGCTTCCTGTGCTGGTCTGGTCCGCCCGCCCTGACGGCAGCGCGGATTTCGTCAACCAGAGCTGGCTGGATTATGCCGGAGTGCCGGTCGAGGAACTGCTCGACTGGGGTTTCGTGAAGCTCTTCCATCCCGATGACGTCGATCGCATGCTGCTCATGTGGGGACGTGATCTGGCGACTGCCGAACACACCAGGCTCAAGGGGCGCATCCTGGGGGCGGACGGGCGCTATCGCTGGTTTCTGTTCTCGGGGGGCAAGGTCACGGAGGCCAATGGCGTCGTCCGGTGGTATGGCGTCAATGTCGATATCGAGGATCTGGAACGCGCTGAGATTGCCCTGCGGGAAAGCGAGGCGGCGCTCAAGGAGAGTGAGCGTCAGCTCAATCTCGTCGTTCATACCATTCCCGCAATGGCGTGGTCGGCGATGCCCAATGGCATGCTGGACTTCTGGAACCGGCATTTCGTCGAATATGTCGGCCTGTCGATGGAGCAGGTCCGCGGTTTCGGATTCTACCAGATATTCCACCCGGACGATCTGGAATACCTGCGTGCAAGCTGGGAAGAAACGCTCTCCTCGAAGACGCCAAAACCGGTCGATGGCCGGATCAGGCGCGCCGACGGCGAGTATCGCTGGTTCACGTTGCGGCAGGCGCCTTTGCTCGACGCGGAGGGCAACGTCATTAAATGGTTCGGCGTGGTGTTCGAAATCGAGGATCGCAAGCGCGCCGAGATCGAACTGCACGGGGCCAAGAATGCGCTGTTGGCGAGCGAGGCGCGCCTGAACCAGATCATCAGTTCGATACCGGGGCTCGCCTGGTCGTCCGATGCCAATGGCGCGACGACCTTCTGGAGCCAGCGCTACCTCGACTATGCGGGTCTGGCCATCGAGGAGATTCTGGGTTTCGGCTTCACCTCGCAGTTCCATCCGGACGACCGTGAGCATTTGATGGAAGTCTGGGACGATACCCTGAAGTCCGGCCTTACCGGCGAGGCGGAGGGGCGACTGCGCGGAGCGGACGGCCAGTATCGCTGGTTCCTGATCCGGGCGAGCCCGTTCTTCGATGCCGACGGCAATCTGACGCAGTGGTTCGGGGTCAACATCGACATCGACGACCGCAAGCGCGCCGAGGAGCAGTTGCGCCAGAGCCAGAGCGATCTCGCCCACGTCACCCGGGTGATGACCATGGGCGAGCTTGCGGTTTCGATCGCGCACGAGATCAACCAGCCGCTCATGGCCATCGTCACCAACGCGGGAACCTGCCTGCGCTGGCTCGATGCCGGGCAACTGGACATCCACATGGCCCGCAAGGCCGCCGAGCGCATCGTGCGGGACGGCCATCGTGCGGGCGACATCGTGGCCTCCATCCGCGCGCTCGCGCAGAAGTCCGTCGCGCGGATGGAGGCGATCGATCTCGAGGCCGTGATCGATGGCGTCGTAGACCTGCTGAGGGGCGAGTTGCAGCGCCGCAAGATCGTGTTCGACACCGACTTCCATCGGAGCGGAACGATGGTGCTCGGCGATCCCACGCAGCTGCAGCAGGTAGTTCTCAATCTCGTCATGAACGGGGCAGAGGCGATGTCGCAGGTGGACGAGTCATCCCGGCGCATCGTCATTCGTGCGGATATTATAGGAAAATCTGCCCAGATATGCGTACTGGATACGGGAACAGGACTAAGCGGCGAGACTCGCGACAACATGTTCGAAGCCTTCTACAGCACCAAGCCCAAGGGCATCGGCATGGGCCTTGCCATCTGCCGCTCCATCGTCGAAGCGCACGGGGGGCGGATCTGGGCGTCGGACAACGTGCCGCAAGGCAGCGTCTTCACATTCACCCTGCCATTGGCGGACAGGCCTGCGCTCGTCGCGCCGGGTATCGATGGAGCGAGCGATGACCGGTAGGCAGGCAATGGCGGACCGGATCGTCGGCATCATCGACGACGATGAAAGCGTGCGGGAGGCACTGGGTGGGCTGTTCCAGTCAGTCGGGCTGGGCACCGAGTGCTACGGTTCGGTTCACGCTTTCCTCGCGGCCGATGGCCTGCGGCGGGTTGGGTGCATCGTCCTCGACATCCGCCTGCCGGGTCAGAGCGGCCTCGAATTCCAGGAAGCGCTGTCGCGAAGCGAGGTCGCACAGTCGGTGGTGCTCATCAGCGCGCATGTCGACGTGCAGATGGCGGTGCGCGCGATGAAGTGCGGCGCGGTCGACGTCCTGCCCAAGCCGGTGCGCGAACAGGACTTGCTGGAGGCGGTCAACCGCGCGCTCGACCGCGATCGAGACCGACGCCTCGCGGCGGACCGTAACGCGGCGCTATGTGCGCGCTATGCCACCCTTACGGAGCGCGAACGACAGGTGATGGGGCTGGTCGCTGCCGGGATGCTCAACAAGCAGATCGCCGATCGCGTCAACGTCACCGAGGCGACGGTCAAGCTGCATCGCAGCCAGGTGATGCGCAAGATGGAGGCCGATTCCGTGCCCGATCTGGTCCGCATGTCGGACCGCCTCGCCGAAGTGGAAAAGGCTGCACGGATCTGAAAGAAAATGGAGGCCCGAGCCGGAATCGAAACCGTAAAATAAATACTGGTAAAACAGATGGTTACCTATTTTTCAGGCAAAGAAATCCATCAATTATACCATCATTTTCATCATTTTGGCCGTTCAGCGCGGTTCGATTCTCGTCGTACTGTTGTAATTATGCAACGAAAATAAATATGCAATGGAATCAATATGATGGTCAAATGAGCCGTTGTGTTACGTCTTTTGGTTTTCGAGCTCGGCGAAAGTCCCAATGCGAGAGAGTTAAAGTGTCAAACTGCTGCCCGATCTGACATGCTGGCTCGGTAGCGTTTTTGCGTGACGTCTCGCTAAAAATCATTGGCGATTGCTCCCATCTGGTCCCAGCGGATATCGGGGCAGCGCCGCAAGCTACGCGATGCCTATGCCGAGTTCGAACCTCGTGGTTCGAGGCTCTCCTGTTTTGCGTCGGTATATCTTAAAGGCAAAAGGCAACATGCCTGCTGAATTACCAAAGGTATTTCTGGTGCACAAACACTGGAATCAGGGTTAAGCGTTATTGCGCAGGGTGTTGTTAGAAAGTCAGTAGTTACTCTGACTGCTGGGCGAAGGTCTGCGTTCAAGATGCAGGTAGGTCGAATCAAATTCTCCTATTTGCCCAAGGCGCTCTATATCGTGAATTACCAGTGTTTTACCTGATAAAGAAATGAGCGATTCACGGCGCATCCTTTGCAAAACCCGGTTTACGTGAACTTTCGTCAGACCGACAGTGTCGCCCAGTTGCTCCTGCGTCAAAGGCAGATCGAATTGATTCGCATGCACCAATCCAACCTGCCGCATGCGAAACCACATCTCACAAAACAGATGCGCCAATTTCGAGAATGCATCGCGCTGGCCCATATTCACGATCCATTCGCGCAGCACTGCCTCATCTACGAGCGTCGCCCAAAGCAACGCCTGGGCAATTCGAGGGTGCGAATCAAGGATCTCCAGCATGTCAACTTTCGGAATTGCCGCGACCTTTGCATCGCTAAGAAGTCCGATCGAATGATCCATCTGCTTTAAAATGAAGATATGAATGTCGCACAAGTCTCCTGGGATTAAATAGGCTACGATTTGGCGGTTGCCATCAGGAAGGAATTTGTATCGATACGCCCAGCCTTCCAGTAGGAAGAAAACGGAATCTGGTCGATCGCCTTCCATAATAAGATCGGATCCGGAGATATAACTATCGGTGTTCCTGCACAGATCGTTCAGGCGCCTGGTATCTTCTTCCGAAAAATCCGTGAAGCTCGAGAGTTTGCGGGTGAGAGGATTGTCCATCCCGATTTTCTCCTCATACGCCGTCAGCAGCACGAACTGTATCATGCTTTGCCGGATACAAGGGTTGTCTCCGACGATGGGCGTCAAATCTGCCATCGCATGATATTTTAGCGGCCGGGGTGATTGAAGCCTGCAATGACACTTTGCCCTTGAATCATCGTGCCGGAGCCACGCTTGGCCAGCAGGACGCCGAGCGCTAGAGCAGATCTGCTCGATCATCAGGGTGTGTGCTACCGGACACATTCACTTTCGACCATGCGCTGAAATCGGCAAAAAGCTTTCAAGACGCTAATAGACCAAGTCAGTCCATGGCAGGAAGATCGGGCAATTCAACTTCCCTGGAAGCGTCGAATGGCTCCAATTCGAGAGGCATGTTGAGCGCTCGCGAGGGCACTGCACTGCGCTTATCAATGCATCAGGCCGGGGTAATATCGTCGGCAGGGCGAACGCTGTTTCCGGGTGAACTTTGCGGGGTGGTAAAAACGGTCATTCTTCGCATGTTTGCAAGGATGCGGGTACTACCCGCCACCCCCGCCTGTTTCCAAAACTTCCTCAACAGGTTCACAGGGCGATCGTCAGATTTCTCAGCCTATGTCCGGTATTTCAATGATCTTGACGGCTCGTGTCATGAGCCGCGTTTTCCCGCGCCTGCTTGTCCATTTCCAGATGCCAAATATTGCGACCAACAAATATCAGCAAGGCCATAGCGAATACGATCGTCACGATAAATATGCCAGCGCGGCCTTTTTTTCGTGTAGACGGTTCACGATCCGTAGTTTTATTATATTTTGCCATCGCATTTTTTCCGATGTATTATGTTGAAAGAATAATGGTTCAATATGTTATGGCAAGTGAGCTAAGTATATCGGGTAATATGATGCTCATATTTCGATGACTTGGGGCAGAGGTGTTTCCGTCTATTGGGATCGGCCCCGATACGTTGGCTCAGGTCAACTTGCGGTGGTGTTGGGATCATTCCTGACGGGACGCCCTTGCGGCGGAAAATGTAGCAAGGTCTTTAGTCTGATTACTGATGTCAGGCTGCCGCGTTTTCCGGCTGGTTGCAGTCAAGCAGATTGTAGGTGGAGTTCGGCGGGAAATCCGTCGCGATTTCCGCATCCCCGAAAGCCAAGGGGTTGGGAAGGTGCAGCAGCTTTCCAGAGAGCTCGAGCAGGCCCCGGGTTCTCAAATCGCCCAGCACGCGATTGACGTGGACGGAGGTCAAGCCCACCGCATCGGCGATGTCCTGTTGCGTCAGCGGAACTGCACATCGGTTATTCATCACCCTGCCGCGGGCATGGAGGCGCCGGTACAGCTCGCTCATCAGGCCGTAGACCCTTTCCACCGCGGTTTGGCGGCCGAGGCTGACAATCCAGGATGTCTGACGGGCATGGCCGCGCAGCATGTCCGCAAGCAGCTGCCTTACATAATTTCCGGGTCTGCCATGAATGCCGGCCAGCGGGATGCAGCGGGCCTTGATCGGCGTCAGTGCAACGATCGGATAATCCGCCCTGCCAGAAAGCAGCCACTGTGATTCGCAGAAATCTCCGGGCGCATATAGCGCGGTGATCTGTCGCCGTCCGTCCGCCAGCATACAATATCGGCTAGCCCAACCATCTTCGATCTGGAAAACGTGGTCGTGGACCTCGTCTTTACGGGCCAAATGTTCATGGCGTCGGAATTGACGTTCACGGGTGCTACTATGATCGACAGCCATTGGCGTCTCTTTCAGATTTGCCCCGCCTCCGACGATCGATCTAAACCTTCAAAGCAGGTGTCATGTTGATGCATGTTAGTTTTCGGCGGCGTCGTGCGATGGAGCGAGCGGTATCTACGACATGCTCGAGCGCGCGGGCCTTACGTTTGAATGCGCGTCACATTGATCGAGATTAACTTTGGTGGCGGCAAGGGAACGCTACCGGATCGCTGTCATTTCGGCTTCGAAAGGCTCCGAAATCGAGCGCCTGCTCGGCGCTCCCCAATGGTCATCGGGAAAATTGTCGAAATCTATGGCGAAGGCTCCAAGAGGCGATCCCGCCCTTCGTCGACCACATCAGGCGGCTCTACGCGGAAATTGTTGTCTCGGCCTGCGAAATTGGCCACCCGTCCACGTCTCAACTGCACGATGGGTCGATAATGGCCGAAAACGGTGAAATTGCACGGCTTCGCGCCTTGCTGGCATGCTCGGAAGCGGACCTGCAACGCGCGAACGCGCAGATAGCTTCCCTGGAAGCAAGTGAGCTACGCTATCGAGCGATGTTCGACGGCATCGACGAAGGGCTTTGCGTCATCGAGATGATCGAAGATGAAGCTGGCCAGCCGATCGACTATCGGTTTCTTCAGGCCAATGCGGCCTTCGTCCGGCAGACCGGACTTAAAGACGCGATGGGGCGCACGGTCCGGGACATGGTTCCCGGACACGAACAACACTGGTTCGACATTTACGGGCGTATTGCTCGCACTGGGATCGCCGAGAGGTTCGAGGATCGGGCTGAGGCGCTCGGACATTGGTATGACGTCTATGCGATGCCTTTCGGAGCGCCTGGCGACCTGCAGGTGGCGGTGCTTTTCCGCGACGTCCTTGACCGCAAACAGACGGAAATGCGCTTGGTCGAAAGCGAAAACCGGTTGGCTGCCATATTCGAATCAGCACCGGTAGGCATCGCGCTCGCGGACAGGAACGGCAACATGCTTCTGGCCAATGCCGAGGCACAGCGCCTCTTTCCTTCGCGCAGGATACCCTCGCATGACCCCGAGTTCGGACCGAGATGGCGAGCGGTGTCTGACGATGGCGAGCCGGTCGCATTGAGCGATTATCCTGCAATCAAGGCGTTGAACGGTATCAGTACGGTTCCGGGAATGGAGTTTACCCGGACCGACGAAGACGGTGCCGTTCATTGGGCGACCGTGTCGTCCGTGCCGCTCCGTGACGATGGAGGGACGATTTCAGGCTCCGTCATCGTGATCCATGAGGTGGACGAGCTCAAGCGCTCTCAGGAGGCCCTTCGCGAAAGCGAGAGGCGGCTGCAGATGCTCCTTGCCGAATTGCAGCACCGAGTGCGGAACATTCTGACTGTGATCCGCTCGGTATTTTCTCGGACCGTCGAAACTGGCGGAGACATCCAAAGCATCGCCAATCACTTCACGGGAAGACTGGATAATCTCGCGCGCGCACAGATGGTCGCGACCCAGAGCGCGCATGGTTATGCCGATCTGGAAAACCTCATTCGCGATGAACTGCTGAGCGTCGGAGTGAGCGATGGAGAGACCGTCACGATCTGCGGTCCTGGTATCGAGCTGAATGCTCAACTGACCGAATCGCTGGGTCTTGCCTTCCATGAGCTGACTACCAACGCTCTGAAATACGGCGCTTTACGGTTTCCCGAAGCGCGACTCGAAATTCATTGGGAGGTTAACCTAGATGATAAGGGCATCTGTTCACTTGACCTTACATGGTCCGAACAGGGGGTTCCCGTCATCAGTTCCCAGCCCACCCGCAGAGGGTTCGGCTGCGAGTTGATCGAGGATGCGCTGCCATACCGTTCGGGGGTGACCACCAGCCTCGAATTCCGTGGCGGCGGCGTGTTCTGCCTTCTGTCCGCACCGCAGTCCGAGGGGGGCGCGGGGGCCGCATGGAAGGAGTTGTGAAAAATGCCTGCCTCACTCGTCGGCAAACGCATTCTTGTCGTCGAGGATGAATATTTCATTGCTGCGGACCTGCGCAACGGGCTGGTAGAGCAGGCCGTCACGGTCATCGGACCAACCGGAGACCTGGCAACCGCGCTGGAGATGCTGTCCGGCGAAAAGCCGGATGCAGCAGTGCTCGACATCAACTTGAACGACCAGCTGTCATGGCCGCTCGCCATCGAGCTACGGCGCCGGGCCATCCCTTTCCTGTTCGTGACCGGTTACGATTCCTGGTATCTCCCGGAGGCATTTCGCGACGTTCCTCAGCTGGCTAAGCCCTTCTCGATGGCAGTCCTGATCGGAACCCTGAGCGGTTTGGTCGGAGTCCCGGACGCGTGATGCCTGTTGTCAGCGGAGGGCAATCGAAGCCGCCCGCGATCCGCCGGATAGCTTCGCTGGCACCGCTCAGCGATGCCGAAATCTCGATGCTGGCGAGAGCATCGGCCGAATGGACACACCTTACCGCGCGGCGGGAATTCGTCATCGAGGGCGACCCTGTTCCGCAGATGCAGATCCTGCTGAGCGGGTGGGTGGCCAGCGTGCGGCAACTTGCAGATGGGCGCCGACAGATTCTCGGCTTCCTGCTTCCGGGCGACATAATCGGTCTGTGCCCCCAGCCAGAGCCTCTCGCCCTGTCGACTCTCACCAGTCTGACCGACGTTTCCGTGTGCCCGGCGCCTCGCTCGGCACCGCACGGTTCACTTGCGCGAGCTTATGCGATGGCCAAGGCACTCGACGAAGCCCATCATCTGGCTCACATTTGCCGGGTGGGTCGCCTTAATGCTCAGGAGCGCCTCGCGGATCTTTTGCTGGAACTCCACGACCGTCTCGAGCTAGCGGGACTGACCGATGGCGGAAGCTTCGAACTTCCGCTGACGCAGGAGATTCTTGCCGATGCTCTTGGACTTACTCAGGTTCACGTAAATCGCACGCTCCAGCTCATGCGGCGATCGGGTGATCTCGACTGGAAGGAGCGGCGTGTCACGTTGCATGATCCGTCGGCGCTGGCCGTCAAGATCGGACGTGATAGGGTCAGGGTATCGGCGCTGCAGTCACCTGCCGTCTAGCCGCATGCCCGCCGCGGCATCCGCTTTTCTCACTTATGTTGCTGAATGGACCGACGCGGCAACTCGGCGGCGTCCTATCTCGTTGCAGCAAAGGAAATCGGAAAAAGGAAGGATGCAACGATGGGCGGCGGCGGAGAATATGAGCCCAAGGACTCTCGCAAGGTGACGGGTGACGCAGGTAAGCCAGGCAAGTCTTGGCGGGATCAAGAAAGTCCTGCAGCCGGAAGAGGCGAATACGAACCTCGCGATCAGCGCAACGTCACCGGACAGCCTGCAAGCGAACGCGACCGGTGGAGCAGGGAAGAGGTTGATCCGCCCAAGGCCGGCGGCGAACCGGCGGAAGGTGTGCGAGCAGCCGCCCGCTCGATCGAAAACCGAAAATCCTGAGCCTTCTTTACTGCTGGGACCTGCGCGATCCGCGCACAATTCCTCAACGCGGGTCAACATCCGTCAGTCCGTATGAGCGGTGACGGCGTCATGTGCAGCGGCATGGCTTGCGTGTCCAGGCTCATACCTGCACGCTTCAGTTCAGGATGCCGGCGGGTCAGCCGGGATAGGGATGCCCTTGAAAAAGCCGTGCCAGATGCGCCGCATTTCCTGCAACCATGCGGGCTGTCCGCGTTACTTTGTCCGGGACCGCGTCGAGATCCTTGAAGTCGACTGATCCCATCGCCTCGCCCACCCAGTAGCAGGCCGCCACCGCCGGAACCGTCCAGCCGACATCGTTCAGAGCCTGGAACATCTGAGCGGAGGAAAAGTGGGCACCATCCTCGTTGCCGACGATCGCAGCCACAGCCACCTTGCTGTAGCTGGGCATCCGCTCCTTTTCGTCCGTTTCCGAGAGAAAGGCGTCCATCCGTTCCAGTACGCGTTTGGCGACACTGCTCATCTGTCCCATCCAGATCGGTCCGCCAAGGATCAGGATGTCGTGCGCCAGTATCTTGGCCCGCAATTGCGGCCAGTCGTCGCCTTCGCCTTCGTCCGAGGTCACGCCTGGAAGAATGTCGAGCGCGGCGACCCGCACCGTTTCCGACACCTCGACTTCACGTTCCCGAAAGGCATCGGCAAGCACGGCGATCATCGCGTCGGTGGAGGATTCCTCATTCACGTCGGACTTGAGAGTGCAATTCAGCGCGATGGCCTTGATGGACATGGACGGCTCCGTTCTCATTATTGATGCAGCGCCCTGACAACGGCCAAGTGCCCTGGTGGCATCACCGGGATTCATCCATGTTAACAACTAACCTGCCGGGTGCCGACTGGGAGCGCTCCAGCCTTGCCGTGGTCAGGCTGTCGAGACGTGAAGTTTTCGCTCGTGCGCAGATGGATCGAGGTAGCACCTCCATTCACGCAGATTCCTTAACCTCGATCAGGATTTCGAGTTTTACATATTGATATCGAGTGGATTGCGCGCATCCATTGGTCCGACCGCGAACAAATAGCCAAAGGGATTGCTGTGGAACCGGGCCGAGCGAACCTTGAACTTAGCGATAAAACCATCCTGGTGGTCGAAGACGAATTCTTCATCGCCCAGGATTTGCGCGAAGAAATTGAAGGTGCCGGTGGGCGCGTGATCGGGCCATGCCCAAACGTCGATGCAGCGCTCAGACAGCTGGATATCCAGACACCCGACTGCGCGATGATCGACATCAACCTTGGCGAAGGTATGTCGTTTGCGCTCCCACATCTGCTGACTGATCGGCACGTGCCATTCGTTTTCCTGACCGGCTACGACGCCGCGATGATTCCCGAGCCCTTCGGTAAAACGCCCTACATTGCCAAACCGCCACACCGCCACGCCGTGATCGCTGCTTTACGGGACCTGTGCCGCCCCGAACCAATCTAGGCCGGGCTTCTTCGCGCATTCACGACATATCGATAACATGGATCAAGGCCGCGGAGCATCCGCCTCGCCACGCGATTAGCCCTTCGTGTCCGACCGCATCGGAGGAGACTGGCAGATGTCGCTTCACAACATGATCGCACTCCATCCGGACGTCGAGACGTTGAACGAAGACCTCGCCACTGCCGCGCGCCATGCGCTTTTCTGTGCAGCGTTGTGCACCTCCTGTGCCGATGCCTGCCTCGCGGAAGCAGGGCAGATGCGCCAGTGCATTCGTGTCTGCCTCGACTGCGCGGACGTCTGCGCTGTCACCAGCCGTATCGCCGTGCGGCGTACGGGAAGCAATGTCGCGGTCTTGGGCGCGATGATCGAGACATGCATCTTCACGTGCGAGGCCTGCGCCCGCGAATGCGCGCGGCATGAGCATGAGCATTGCCGGCTCTGTGCGGAAATGTGCCGCGAATGCGCTGCCGACTGCCGCAAGGCGCTTCCCGGCCTCAACTGAAGGAAAGGAAAGAGCGGTGACACAGAAGAAGTGGTCGCAGGACGTGACAGAGCGTTCGGATGCCCTGGACCTGGATGAAGGCCTCTTCAAACAGGGCGATCCGGCCAAGATCGCCGCATCCCTCAAGCGTTCGGCAGAGCATAGCAAACGGCGCAAGGGCACGCCGCTTCAATCCGCAATGAGCATGCTGACGTTCTACATCAACCGTGCCGGAGACAATCTCGGCAAGCACCAACGCGATGTCCTTGAGCAGGCGAAGGACGAACTGCGCAAGGCGTTCGGGAAGAAATCTCATGCAGCGGAATAATCATTCGCCCACTGAAACACACCAGGAGGAAGACACATGACCGATCTCAGTCAGGTTACCGAGCACATGGAAATCATAGGCGCCGATGGCGTGCATATCGGCACCGTCGACAGGGTCGAGGGTGATCGGATCAAGATGACCAAGGCCGACAGCGGATCGCACAGCGACCATCATCACTACATCGCCGGTGGTCTGGTCGCCGCAGTGGAGGGCAATCAGGTACGGCTGTCTGCAGCGGGGGCCGAGGCCGCTCTGCTGGAGGAGGAGGAAGGGGGTGAACCGTTGAGCGACCGGGGTTCCTAAGGAAGAGAAAGGACCGCATCATGCCCCGTGGAGATAAATCCAGCTATACCGACAAGCAGAAGCGCAAGGCGGAACACATCGAGGAAGGCTACGAGGACCGCGGCGTCGGCCACAAGGAAGCCGAGCGGCGGGCCTGGGCTACGGTCAACAAGGAATCCGGCGGCGGTAACAAATCGGGCTCGGGTCGCGGCAGGAAAGAAAACCACGCCTCGTCTCGTAAAGGGGGGCGCATCGGCGGGTCCAGCCAGAGTCACGAACAGCGGTCGGCGGCCGCCAAGAAAGGTTGGGAGACCCGCCGGAAGAAAGGGGGCGGTTGAAGCCGACCCTGACGGTGTCAGGTGCGCGTGGTCATGGGTGCGCACCTGACACTGATCTTGCGCCCGGTCAGATGATCCCGGTTCCTCCATTGGCGCCGAATACGCTGCCCGAGGTGAAGCTCGTCCCGCTTTCCGCAAGGGTCACATAGAGCGAGGCCAGCTCGGCAGGTTGACCTGCACGGCCCAGCGGCGTGTCCTGCCCGAATTCCTTCAGCTTGCCCGGCAATTGGCCGCCTGCCACCTGCAGCGGCGTCCAGACCGGACCGGGGGCGACGGCGTTCACCCGGATACCCTTGGTTGCAAGCTGCTTGGCCAGCCCCTTGGTGAAGATCAGGATCGCGCCCTTGGTCGTTGCGTAATCCAGCAGCTCTTCTCCCGGACTGACCGAATTGACCGAGGCGGTATTGATGAAGCAGGCCCCCGGCTTCATCAGGGGAATGGCCGCCTTGCTGATATGGAACATCGCATAGACGTTGGTCTTCATGGTCCGGTCGAACTGTTCCTCGCTGATCTCATCGATCGACGCCTTGGACTGCTGATAGGCGGCATTGTTGACGACGATATCGAGACCTCCGAGAGCCTGCGCTGCCTGCGCCACGAGACTGCGACAGAAACTGGCATCTGTGAGATCGCCGGGAAGCAGCTTCACTTTGCACCCTTCCGCCAGCAGCAGCCGCGCGACGTCCTGAGCGTCCGGCTCCTCGGTCGGATAGTAGTTGATCGCAATGTCCGCGCCCTCGCGGGCAAATGCGATCGCTGCGGCGCGGCCAATGCCGGAATCGCCGCCGGTTACAAGCGCCCTGCGTCCCTTGAGACGGCCGCTTCCACGATATGTTGCCTCACCGCAGTCCGGCACCGGCTTCATGTCGCGCTGGAGCGCGGGCCATTCCTGCCGTTGCTCTGGAAACGGGTCGCTGGTGTGATTGGATGTGGGATCCTGCATCGGTCTGCTTTCTTTCGCCAGGGACGGGACCGCGGCGAGAGTCGCTCCGGCCAATGTCGCGCCCTTCAGAACGTCACGGCGTGTGCTGGGGTCAGTCATAGGCCTGATTTCCTTGTCCTCCGAACCTGGTCCCGTCGTAGCGAAGGGGGGCATCAAGGGGAGGGTATGGTCTTCATCCGGCAAGGAACGCGAGCAGATCGCGGTTGAGCCGGTCGGGTGCGGTCGCGAACAGGCCGTGCGGCTCACCGTCGTATTCTACCAGTTGCGCACCGGCGATGCTGGCGGCCGCTGCTCGTCCTGCCGGATCGATTGGCACCGTCTTGTCTGAGGTGCCGTGGATCACCAGCGTCGGGATATCGAAGGCCGGCAAGTCCGGCCGAAAATCCGTACGCCCGAATGCATCGACGCAGTCGATTGTGGCCTTCGGGCTTGCCATGATCGCGAGCGCGAACGTCCAGTCGAGCAATGCGCTTGAAACCGGCCTGGAGACCAGGCCAACGCCATAGAACATCTTGGCGAATGTCTGGAGAAAGGCGAACCGATCCTCGCGGATCTGCGTGTTCATGTCTTCGAAGACCGCGGCATCGACGCCGTCCGGATTGCTGTCGTCCTTCAGCAGATACGGCACGACCGAGGATACGAGCACCGCGCGGTCCACTTTGCCGGAGCCGTAGCGCGCCAGGTAGCGCGCGATCTCGCCTCCGCCCATCGAGAAGCCCACCAGAGACACCTTTGGAACATCGAGCTTGTCGATGACCGCGGCGAGATCGTCAGCGAACACGTCATAGGTATATCCGCCGGACGGATGGCCCGACTGACCGAACCCGCGCCGGTCGTAGGTAATGACGCGATACCCCGCCTCGAGCAAAGCAAGCGTCTGGTATTCCCACATGTCCCCTGTCAGCGGCCAGCCGTGAATGAGGATGACGGGCTTTCCCTCGCCCATGTCCTTGACGTGGATGACGTGGCCTTGCGGCGTCTCGATATACATGGATTATCTGCTCCGACTGTCTGTTCGGGAAAAATGGGAGATATTCAGCGGTTTCCGCTTCCCGGCTCGGCCATCTTGCGATGCTGCTGCGCCAGAAGAGACTGTGGGACAATGCCGGCACCGGCGACCTGCAGCTTGTTGGACCAGCCGGACACGATGTGTCCCTTGCCCGCCATCAGCGCGTCCCAGCCGTCGCGAGCGACTTTCGCAGGGTCTGCCTTGTCGTTTTGGCCCAGTTGCGTGTCGAGCATGTCTGCGCGTGCGAAAAATTCGGTCTCGGTTGCACCGGGCATCAGCGTGGTGAGCGTGACGCCGGCGATGTCCTTGAGTTCATTGCGCAGGGCTTCGGTGAAGTTGTCGATGAAGGCCTTGGTCGCATTGTAGACGGCATTGAAGCTGCCGGGAATGTAGCCCGCGATGGACCCCGTCACGAGAACCTTGCCCGAGCCGCGCGCGACCATCCTCGTCAGCACGCTTTGCAGGAGATAGACCGTCCCGGTAACATTGGTGTCGATCGAATGGCGCCAGGTCGCAACCTCCTGCTGCAGGAAGGCCCCGCCCGTGCCGACGCCCGCATTGGCGCAAAGCACGTCGATCGCTCGCCCGCCGGTTGCGGCAAGCAGGCGATCGACGCCGTCCAGCGTCGAAAGGTCGGCTTCCACCGACATGACGTTGACCCCGTGCAGGCTGAAATCGCGTGCGGCTGCCTCGATCAGCGCTTCGTCGGCGGCCACCAGCAGATCGTACCCGGCCCGCGCCGCGCAATGGGCGAGCTCGAAACCGATCCCGGTGGACGCGCCTGTGACGATGGCGAATTTGTCGGCCATGGGCGTTCTCCTCAGGCGGCGACGCGATCGAGGCCGGGCTTCAGCACGACCTTGGTCACGTCATTCTGGTGGTCGTGAAACATGCGATACCCGTCCGGCGCCTGTTCCAGCGGCAGGCGATGGCTGATGAGGAACGTGGTATCGATCTTGTCCTCGACGATGGCGTTGAGCAGCCCCGGCAGGTAATGCTGCACATGGGTCTGGCCGGTCTTGAGGGTCAGGCCTTTTTCCATGAACGCGCCAAGCGGGAACTTGTCGACGAAGCCGCCGTAGACGGCGGGCATCGAGACCCGGCCACCCTTGCGGCAGGCGTGGATCGCTTGTCGTATGCTGTGCGTCCGGTCGGTCCCCGTGAAAGTCGAGACTTTGATCTGATCCCAGACGTTGTCCGCGAAGAACCCATGGGCTTCGAGGCCCACAGCATCGATGCAGGCGTCCGGGCCGATACCGCCCGTCATCTCAATCAGGGCCTCGTAGGTTCTGGTTTCCTCGTAGTTGATCGTCTCCGCGCCGAACCGTCTTGCGAGTTCGAGGCGCCGCGGAAAATGGTCGATGGCGATGACGCGCTCTGCGCCCATCAGGAAGGCGGACTGGACGGCGAAAAGCCCGACCGGGCCGCATCCCCACACGACCACCGTATCGCCCGGCTCGATCTCCGCATTCTCGGCCGCCTGCCAGCCGGTGGGAAGAATGTCGGAAAGGAACAGGACCCGGTCATCGTCGATGCCGTCCGGGATGACGATAGGCCCCACGTCGGAGAACGGCACGCGCACGTACTCTGCCTGGCCGCCCGCGTAACCGCCGGTCATGTGGCTGTAGCCGAACAGGCCGGACATCGGCTGGCCGTAGAGTTCCTGGGCGATGTCCTGATTGTCCGCCGGATTGCCGTTGTCGCAGGCGGAATACTGGTGCTTGCCGCAATGATAGCAGCTCCCGCACGCGATGGTGAAGGGAACGACCACGCGCTGGCCTTTGCGCAGGGTCGATCCGGGACCTGTCTCGACGACCTCGCCCATGAATTCGTGACCGAGGATATCGCCTGCCTTCATCGTCGGGATGAAGCCGTCGTAGAGGTGAAGATCGGAGCCGCAGATCGCCGTGGACGTCACCTTGATGATGGCATCGCGCGGATTGAGGATTTCCGGGTCATCCACGGTGTCGACCCGAACGTCGTGCTTGCCGTGCCAGGTGAGTGCACGCATCAGGCGATCTCCTCTTCGCGTTGCTTGAGCGTGCGCGCCGCAGTGGCCACTTCGCCCGTTTCCATGAGTTGCTTGAAGCGCCTGAGGTCGCGGCGCGCCTGAATGCCGGGTTCGCGCTGGAACAGCTTGGCGATCAGTTTCCCGACAAATCCGGCGGGGGCTTTGTAGAAGATCGTCGCGGTGACGACCGTGCCTCTCTCGCCCGCGTCGCGGAATTCCACGCGCCCGCTGTTGGAAACGTCAGGGCTGTTCGTCGATGCCCAGGCGATCGCTTCGCCCGGAACGTCCTGAGTTATCTGCGCGTCCCATTCGACCGTAGTCTCGCCGGGGCCGGCCACGACCCAGTGCGACGTGCAATCATCGCGCACGTCGATACGCTTCACGTTCTCCATGAACTTCGCGAGGTTCGGAAAATCCCGCCAGAACCGATAGAGATCGTCCCGGCTGCGGTTGATCGTCACCGAACGGGCGATGAGGGTGTCGCCCTCGCCGGACAGGCCTTCGCGCGCCGCATTCTGCGTGGCGCTTGCGTGTTTGGCGGTGGCGGGTGGGGCATCGTCGCGAATGTCCGTCATTGCGAGTCCTTATCCGGGATGAGTACGCTGGCTGCATATCGGTCGCGGGCAGCCCGGAGCTTTCCAGCCCTAATCGGCATGGCGCTGGTGTCGTGGTGCTCGCCCGCTTGTGCCCTCATCAAGCCATCGGGCTCGGCCGCGTTCCCTGATGACGACCTGACGTTAACATGGATCAGTCGGTTAGATGCGGAGACGCCCCCGTGACTTGATCGAAGTTAGCGGACTCCCGCTCGCCGGGAACGGCAGAGGACGCCCATGCTTTTGCGTCGGCAAACGGAAAGGACTTGTCATGACCGATGGGATCACGCCCGAGAATGGTGAGGAGGCCCGGCAGCGCGCCGGCGATGACCCGTATGAAACGCCTCGCGGCGGAATGGGGGACGCTCGCCCGGACGCGGCCCACGACCCCCGCACGCGCGGCGGTCAGAAGCCTGAAAAAGTGGACGATCGCCCTGTCGTGGGCGAAGTCGACCCCGAGGACTATCCGGAAAGCGAACGGCGTGACGGGGATGTCGATCGCGCTCCCCGCCGATCCGGCGAATAGAAAAGCTGGATGATCGCGACACGGGAGGCTGAGGAGAGACATCATGCAGGCGGATGATGACAGGCCAAGCAACCGCGAGGTGGAAAACGAGATGATCTGTCCTCCACCTCACGAAGGTGTGCCGCCGCGCCCGGCCACGGAGCCCGCTCGTGCCGACCTTGACAGGGATTGGGACCGGGAACCCGGCGCCGGGGAAACGGCGAAAAACTGCGGCCTACAGCATGGACTGCACGCGCCGGAGGAGAAGACCGTGATCTTCTCCTTTGTCTTCCTGAACCGGGCTTCGGCACAAGCCTTTGCTGTCGCGATCGAGAACAAGCACGTCCGCGCGGAGATCGTTGAGGCGAAGGACGGGGCCGCGCCTTGCACAGTACGGGTCGCGACACGTCTCATCGCCCACGCTCGACGAATCGCGGCAATGCAGAAGGACTTGCAGCGAGCTGCCGAACTTCGAGAGGGGAGGGCAAACGGCTGGCACTGTCTTGAGACGGATCACAAGGAAGCCTAGCGTGTGCCGCTCGCGTAGACGTGCGTCGCGAGGCGTTCGGCATGCCTGTCGCGGCGACAGCCTTCCTCGAAGATCGCGAAACCCGGTCGCCTTCACAAGACTGGAGGTGGGCGAGAGGCAGATGCGCGATGCGCCGCTCCGCATTATCGCGCCCGCACTCGATACTGACGATCTCGGCTCTCTCCTTCAATCTCAGGCAGACTGTAGCCCTTGATCACGGCCAGGCATTTATGAAGGACGCGTGGCTGCCGGAGCGCGGGAAGGGGGCTGGAGAAGGAGGCAGGGCCCGAGGTCGATACACTCCCCCGGCTTTTCGGAACGACTCCCTATCTTGGGTGCTTGTGCTGTCGAAGATATCTCGGGCGATTGCGATGGCGCGAGCAGTGAAAGCCCAATCACCGGGCATTTCGATCCCTTCGGGCAGGAAAGCGGGGCTGGTGCCCGCATTATCCTGTCGCCGGCCACTCGCCCCCGTCGGAGGGTAATGCCTCGTGAAAATCGCGACGTACAATGTGAACGGCATCAACGGGCGGCTGGCCGTACTTCTCAGATGGCTGGAAATCGCGCAGCCCGACGTGGTGTGTCTTCAGGAGTTGAAGGCGCCCGACGAGCGTTTCCCCCAAGAACCGATTCGCGATCTGGGCTATGACGCGATCTGGCATGGCCAGAAGAGCTGGAACGGCGTCGCGATCCTGAGCCGTGTCGGCGAGATCCACGAGACCCGGCGCGGTTTGCCAGGCGATCCTGCTGACACCCAGAGCCGATACATCGAAGCGGCCGTCGATGGCGTCCTCATTGGTGCCCTCTACCTGCCAAATGGCAATCCGCAGCCGGGCCCCAGGTTCGACTACAAGCTGCGCTGGCTCGAGCGGCTCCACGACCGTCTTTCGACCCTGGTGACCCTCGATGCGCCAGTCGTGATCGCTGGCGACTTCAATGTCATACCAACCGATCTTGACGTGTACGTCCCCGATCGCTGGCGCGACGATGCCCTGTTCGCACCTGAGGTCAAAACCGCCTGCGCCCGCCTGCTTGGTCAGGGCTGGACCGATGCCTTGCGCGAACTCCATCCAGCCGCACACATCTACACCTTCTGGAAATACTGGCGCCGCTCATTCGAACGGGACGCCGGTTTGCGGATCGATCATCTTCTCCTGAACGCGCGGGCTGCCGGCCGGCTCAAGGTTGCAGAGGTCGATCGGCGTCCGCGCGCCTGGGAGAAAACAAGCGACCATGCGCCGGTATGGATCGAACTGGCCGACAAGGCAGCGCGGCGGCCGGGTACGAAGAAAGGCGACTGATGAAAATCGAGACGATGCAACTGGACGCCAATGCGTGGGTGCCCAACAATCCGCACCTGCCCGTCCGGGTGTACAGGAGTGCGATCGAGGTGACGGGTGAGCAGGGTGCCGAGCGCTTCGAAATGCTGTTCACGGATAACGGCTGGCGCCCGGACTGGCGTGACGGGGTCTATGACTACCATCATTACCACTCGACGGCGCACGAGGCGCTTGGCGTGTTTGCCGGCACTGCGGTGCTTGAACTGGGCGGGCCGGATGGCGAGCAGATCATCGTCACGGCAGGCGACGCGGTGATGCTGCCCGCAGGTACAGGACACCGCTGCCTGGAGGCCAGCGACGACTTCCAGGTTGTCGGCGCGTACCCCCGGGGCCAGGACTGGGACATCTGCCGGAGCGCCGACGATGGCGCCCTCGCGCGCATAGCTGCGCTTCCGGATCCGGCGCAGGACCCGATAACCGGCGCATGGGGAGCCGCCTTGTCTGCCTGAAGCCTTGGTCGGACACTTCGTCCTGCGCGCGGCTGTCACTTGGCAGACTTTCGCTTGTCAGTTCCTCCCCAATTTGGCTTTGAGCGCGTCGATCCGCTGTGACGCGTCCGCCTTGCTGAGATCCCCGGGTGGCAGATCCTCGCCTGCCTCCTCGCAAAGCGTCGTGAGATAGGAAGCCTGCGCTCCGGTCATCGGGTCGTCTCCCGACACCCAGTCAGACGGATCCTTTTCGGTATTCGAAGCCGGGTGATCGTCCAGCTTGGGGTTGTGCAGTTCATCGGTCATCTGGCAGTTCCTTGTTCGTGATTTGTTCGAAACGATGGGGTCGCCGGTATGGTTCCCGCACGATCCACCTCGCCCGGAGTGCGCCGAGGACGGAAAGTGGAGGTATGGCGCCGGGTGTGCCGTTCATGATCGGGGACGCATCCGGGAATCTTCTGCTCGAACAGGGCTGTCGCTTTGCGGCGCAGCCCACGGCACCTGACCTTCGGCTTCTGCGAGTAACGGCGTGAAAAGGCGGGTGTTCGATCCACGCGGTGCGTGTTGGCGAAACAGGAAACCGACCCTCAGCCCCTCGCCAGCAGACCTGTGGCCACCCGTTGACGAATCTGGCGATCCCCTCGCGGCACGATCCCCGCTACATGCCTGACAGGAAGGCTGGATCAGAGCGCCTTGCCCCTGGGGCAGTCCCACGCAAAGACACAGCACGATCTCGGGCCGAGCGGATCAAGAGCAGCCTCCGGCGGTTTACTGGAGGCCCGGCGCATCGTCTTCCGTACCATCGGAAATGGAGGCGGCGCCCACCACTCGACAGGAGATGCCATGTCCCTCGACAATCGTTCGATCGCCATTCTCATCGCGCCACGCGGCACGGAGGAGCCCGAGTTCGTCAAGCCCAAGGAAGCACTGGAGCAGGCTGGTGCCAGGGTCACCGCAATAAGCCTGGAGAGCGGGACCGCGCAGACGAACAACAACGATCTTGATCCTGGGGGCAGCTATCCCATCGACAGGACGTTCACCGAAGTGTCTGCGGACGACTTTGACGCACTTGTCATCCCAGGCGGGAGCGTCGGCTCGGACAAGCTGCGCGGTAGCGAGGACGCCGTGCGGTTCGTGCGGGATTTCTTCGAGGCCGGCAAGCCCGTCGGCGCCGTCTGCCACGCTCCATGGGTACTGGTGGAGGCCGGCGTCCTCAAGGGGCGGACTGTCACATCGTTCCCATCCGTTCGCACCGACATCGAGAACGCCGGAGGTCGTTGGATCGACGAGGAGGTCGTCGTGGACGACGGCCTGGTCACCAGTCGGACGCCGGACGATCTTCCCGCCTTCTGCGCGAAGTTGATCGAGGAATTCGCGGAAGGCAGGCATGCTGCGCAGGCGCGCAGCGTCTGATGGGAATTGGGTGGGGCTGGCTCAATCGCTCGCCCCATCCGACAAAACAAGCTGGACCTCTGCTTGTCCGACGCAGGGGTGTGGATCGCACGTCACTTGCAGGGCACTCTTACGAGGCGATCATCGGTGTCCGGGCGATTTCTTGCAACGGGCCGATCTATCGCAGTCTGATACGGTATGCCCCGCTTCGCCGGTCCAGATTGCGCCCCTTCCAGCTTAAACTGATGATGCCATCGGCTATCATCTCATCGATCGCAGCATGGACCGCCGGCATCGCTTCTCGCCATTGATCCTCAGATGCGATGGCGCGAGCGACTTCGCTCGGGCAGATCGTTGCACCTCCCATGCGTTCGCCAAGTAGCTGCAAAATTGTCTTTCGAGCATCCGGTTTCACTTGGCGGGTTCCACGTTTTCGGGGATCGATTGCCCTCGTGAGGACCGATCCTGCAATCTGTTTGCAGGCTGGGGGAGGCGCCGACTGTGCGCGGGCGATGCCAGAGGCCCGGGTCTCTCGCGTGCGAGTCCCGAAAGATCGGCGAGAGCTGCTCAGTACGCCGCGGCGCTACCCGCCATCAGACGCCCTTGTGCTCGTCTTCGCCGCTTATCAGTACTGAAAGCAGCGCTGCTTACTTCAAGAGATGCAGCGCCCACCAGCCCGGGGTCGTGGCGGCAAGGAGGAATCCGCAGACTGAACCGGGCTCGTGGGCTGTGAGCTGAAGGCCTGTCAGTCCGGCGGCGGAAGTTCGACAGGTGCCGTGTCCGGCTGATCGAAGTCGGGGCCGACGGGTGGCACGTCATCCGGTGCGCCCGGACTGCCTGGTTCAGGATATTCAACAGGGACGTTGCCCGGATTGTCATTCCCGGGGTGCTCTATCGGTTGGCTGGCCACTCTGACATCTCCTGGAGGGTCTGGATAAGTCGATAATCTCTATCCCCGAATATGGTTTCGATTGGGGAGGGCGGCCGGCCTGGCATGGTCAAAATGCGCGATGGTGTGTGTCTGAGCCTCTATCGCGCCATGGGAATTGCGGCTGACGGGATATCGTCATGCGAAACTGCTGGGTCACAAGCTTGCCCAATCCAGTTCGGCATCATCGACGGCATCGAACATCTCGGGATCCGCACCGGTGTCGCCGAGGCGCTTGCGGACCGCATCAGCGGTCCCATCCTGGGAAAGCCCCGATCCGACTGCGCGATAGTCGCCAGCTGTCCGATGAAGCCGCCCCGCCCGACTTGCGCCAGCACCCAACGTCCGAAGGTCTGCGGCATCGCGTCGGTTTCATAGCCGCCCAGGTCCAGCGGGCCATCCATTTTGGCAAGGTGGGGCATTTCAGAATCACTCCATGGGGGAATGTCCTGATGCTATATGTTCTGTATTTGTTCGGCAAACGGTAACGGGTGGCATCATGGGACCGCAACGATTCGAGACGATCTTCGATTACACCAGGCAAGGCGTCGATGTCGGCGTGAGGTGCGCCTGCGGCCATGGCGCGCGGCTTGATCGCAGGGCGCTATCCAGGACGTGCATCACCAACGGTCTCGACACGCGCATGCCTGCAATCAAGGCGCGGCTCAAGTGCAGGGCGGGCGGCAGCCGCGATGTGGGATGTTCCTCGCTGGAGCGCGACTGATGCCCTGTAGGATTTGCACGACCAATGACCAGGAAGCGCTGGTCGATGAACTGGCGCGCGAGATGTGGGCGTCCTGCATTGACAGCGATCCCGGCAGCGAATGGCAGCCCTGGGAACAGGCGGAGCCGTATTGGCAGCGCATCTTCCGGCAAGATGCTGCTGCGTTTCTCAAGGTGGCCCATCGCGGCCACGGCCAAGATGGCTAAGGGGTGATCAGAGCGGCCAGGACCGGGGAATTCATAGCATGGGCGAGGCTCAAGAAGCCGAGCGGCAGGCCCGCCAGGATCGAGGCGACCGCGGCCAGCCCCCAATATCGTCGCGTCATTGATGCTCTCCCACATGATCCGCCAGGACTACATCGATCATTGCGCGGAAAAATGCCAGCAGGTCTGCCGCCGGCATCGCAGGAACCTGAAACGCCCCCTGATCGATGGCCCGTTCAACGTCCTCTTCCGTCGCCTTGTGGCGAGCCTCGGCCACGTCCATCCGACAATCTCCCTTTTTGTCGGCCAAATCAGCGGCTGTTTCGTACCACGGGATGTTGGCGCGTGACGACGCAATCGTGTACACAGCGGGCGCGACCCGAGGGGATTGCGAAATATCCCCTGCAACCAACTGGCCCGGCCTGCCCCCGCAGCGCTGGGCCTTCTTGAAAGGTCAGTGAGCCAAGGCCCACAAACTACCTCCGATCATGGCCCAGAGCATCACGTCGAGCCCGAGTATCCACCAGATCCATCCAAAACCCTCATCTCGCAGATGAGGCTGGTAAAATTCGATTTTGTAAGCCGGGGGCACGGCAGGCTCCTCGTTGTGAAGCGGTGATGATGCCATCGATCCGTCGCATGCCGACCCGGAGAAAGGTTCACTGCTGCGTTGTTGCAGTCGATTCGGAGGTATCGGGACGACGTTGAACCCTGACACGATGGCGGGGCGGTTACAGCGCATCCCGCTCCATACCTTGCCATCAAGAACCGGACGGTATGGCTGCCCCGCGCCTTTGGCGCGGCCGCGCTCTATCTCCGCCTGCAGCTCCGACCGAGCCACCTTCGGCGTCTCGTCGGCATAGCCGTGACGATCACTGGCAGGACCGGCCCGCATCTGCGTTCCGGATGCGGACAGCGCGCTGTCGCGCGCTGGCGTAGCTGATTGACCTGCCGGGCAGGCGGTATGGGCGTCACTCACCTCTAGGCCCGCCGCGGCGGCGCGCAACCTGGGCTCTCGCCCAGGTCCTCCATTCCATTGCGGCCTTTCCACCCCATTGCGAATGCAATGGGGACCCCCGTTCAGGTGCGCCCCGCCTCGTTCGGCGGGCCTGCCGGATCGCTCCTGTCGCCCATCCCGCCCTCCGGCCGGTCAATGCGCGCGATGAGAGAAGGAGTGTAACCCGTGGAACTCAAGCACATCGATATCACCCGTCTGTCGGTTTCCAGCCTCAACATGCGGGGTACGAGGAAAACCTGCGACATCGCCAACATCCTGCCCTCGGTCAGGGCGCGGGGCGTGCTGGTGCCGCTCATCGTTCGCGAGACGTGCCGCGCGGGCAGTACGGTATTCGAGGATGGATCGGCGGCTGGTGAGCACGTTCCCGCCTACGAGATTCTGGCAGGCAAGCGCAGGTTCCATGCGGCGCTGGCCGTGGTCGAAGAGGGAGGCGGTATCGAGGACCTGCCCTGCGCGGTGATCGAACCCGGCGACGATGCGGCGGCACTGGAAGCCTCGCTGATCGAGAACATCGCCCGCCTCGATCCCGACGAGATGACCCGCTGCGAAACCTTCACCCGGCTGGTCCGCGAGGGCCGCGATGTGGACGGCATCGCCCTGACCTTCGGGCTGACAGCCCTGCAGGTGAAGCGCACGCTGGCGCTCGGCAACCTGATCCCGCGCCTGCGCAATCTCTACCGCGCGGATGGCATCGATGCGGTGTCGCTGCGGCATCTCACCATGGCGTCGAAGGCGAAGCAGAAGGAATGGCTGGCCCTCCATGACGACGAACGGGCGACGGCTCCCACGGGGGCATGGCTCAAGGCGTGGTTGTTCGGCGGGGCATCGATCCCGGTCGGCGCGGCGCTGTTCGATGTGGATGCCTACGGCGGCGAGATCATCGCCGACCTGTTCGGGGAGGATCGTTACTTCGCCTGCGCCGAGGTGTTCTGGACGGCGCAGACGGAAGCGATCGAGGCAAAGGCCGAGGCCTATCGCGATGCCGGATGGGGCGAAGTGATCGTCATGCCCAAGGGCGAGACGTTCCACTCATGGGAGCACTCGGCCTGTTCCAAGGCGAAGGGCGGCCGGGTCTATGTCGCCATCGGCCATCGCGGCGATGTCACCTTCCACGAAGGCTATGTGACCGCGAAGGAAGCGCGGCGGCTGGAGCGGGGCGAGACGCTGGAGAAGGTTGTGCGGCCCGAGGTGTCGAGCACCCTCAATGTCTATATCGACCTGCACCGCCATGCCGCCGTGCGTGCCAAGCTGGTCGAGGATACCGGCCTGTCGCTCCGGGTGATGGTGGCCCACGCCATCATGGGTTCGGGATTATGGACCGTGCGGATCGAACCGCAGAAGGCCCCCACCGATGCGGTTGCCGAGAGCGTCGAAGGCTGCCTGTCGGAAAGCCTGTTCGATGTGCGGCGGCGCGAGGTGCTGGCCCTGCTGGGGCTGGATGCCGAGACGGCGACGATCACCGGCAGCGATGCCGACGGGCAGGGCATCTGCGGCCTACTTACCCGGCTGATCGCGATGGATGATGCCGATGTCATGCGCGTCCTCGCGGTGGTGATGGGCGAGACCCTGGATATCGGCACGGGCGTGATCGAACTGCTGGGCCAGCACATAGGCGTTGCCATGGCCGATGTCTGGCAGGCCGACGATGCCCTGCTCGATGCCGTGCGCGACCGCGAGGTGATCGGCCATCTGCTCGCCGAAGTGGCAGGCGAACAGGTCGCTGCCGAGAACACCAAGGCCACCACCAAGATCCAGCGCGGCATCATCCGGGATTGCCTTTCCGGGACCAACGGAAGGGCGAAGCGCGAGAGCTGGGTGCCGCGATGGATGGCCTTCCCGGCTAGTGCCTACACGGCAAGGGGCGGGGTCGGCAGCGCCGAACGGGCAGCAAGACTGGCGGCACAGCTGGAGCCTGAGGAGGCCGAGGCCGGTGACGCGGTCGAAGGCCAAGTGAATGACGTCACTGTCGTCGAAGCTGGGGAAGGGCTGCCGCAGGCGGCTTGACCCACAGGAACCCGGCGGCGCGATGCTGCCGGGTTTCTCCCTCCAAGGAGATCATCGATGGATCAGAAACCCGATCCCGAACGACTGCGGCGGCTCGAGGAAGCGGTGCTGCAGGTGCCAAGGCTGAACCGCCAGATATTCCTCGCCGCTCGTGTCGATGACATGAGTGTCGCGGAGATCGCCCGCCGGACCGGCCTCTCGCAGCGGCAGGTAATCAAGCGGCTGGGCAGGGCTATCAAGGTTATCGGTCGCCATCTGCGGAGCTCCGATGCGGACTGAAGCCCCAACATTGTGCCATGGTTTTGGCCGGTCGCTCGTCAGCTTTCTGGCAGGACCGGCCACATCACTTTGCACTTGGCAGACAGGGTGATAGCGGCGAGTCTGTGACGATGAGGACCGATCTCGACCATCTCCCGCAATTCAAGCGGACCGAACTGGAGCAGGTCGTCAAGATCCTGTTCGCTGAGTTCGAGGACGCGCTGGTGCTCGCGACGCAGGGCTGGAAGAAGCAGGGGCGCATCCTCAAGATCGTCCTCTACGGCAGCCACGCGCGCGGTGACTGGGTGGCCGATCCAGTGGGGGGCTACTTCTCCGACTACGACATCCTCATCATCGTCAATGACCAGCGGCTTACCGATCGTGCGGAGTACTGGTATCGCGCCGACGAGCACCTGATCCGCGAGCATGCGATCACCGGGCGCCTCTCGGCCGAAGTAAACTTTATCGTCGCCACCATGGCCGAGGTGAACGCCGACCTGCGCGGCGGCCTTCCTTTCTTCACCGACATCGTGC
Organism: Novosphingobium kaempferiae; assembly: GCF_021227995.1. Classification (NCBI taxonomy): domain Bacteria; kingdom Pseudomonadati; phylum Pseudomonadota; class Alphaproteobacteria; order Sphingomonadales; family Sphingomonadaceae; genus Novosphingobium; species Novosphingobium kaempferiae. Next base: position 2,844,040 of record NZ_CP089301.1, on the reverse strand, counting down.
GCGATGGCGTGCTGCTCTATGACTGCGGCGAGAACGACTTCGCACATCCGCAGAAGCTGACGCCATCCGATGCGCTTGCGATGGCGCAGACGCACTATGATCGATGGTTTGAATCCGCGGGCAAGCGGTTGGATGGCGCACGCTTTCATGCTTCGAGGGGCAATCTGAACGACGCCGCATTCGATTACCACCAGACGACGGAACGCCTCTACATCTGCCTGCTGCTGACCCTGACGCTGTATGCGCCCAAGTCGCACAACATCAAATTCCTGCGCGGCCTCGCCGAAGGCCATTGCTTCGATCTGACCGAGGTCTGGCCGCGCGACAGCAAGGTGACGCGGCGCTGTTTCGAGCTTCTTCAGCAAGCCTACGTCAACGCCCGCTACTCGCCACATTACGCGATCCAGCCCGCCGAACTGGCATGGCTGGACGAACGGATCACGGTGCTCTTGGGTATCGTGAAATCGGTGTGCGAGGGGCGCCTCGCCCAGCTATCCGAAGCCGCTTAGGCGTCTTCCCTGACCTCGATATCGAGGGTCAGCTGCAACACGTCGTCATCGTCTGCGGCCATTTCCGGCTGCAGCGTCTGCGTGCCGGATGCGAGCGTGATCCAGTCGAAATTCCAGTCCAGATCGAGCGCTTCGCCAAGCCCGTGACGCGCGATCCTGACCTGCGCCGCGCCCTCGCTGGCGATGGCGAACTGACAGGCATGGCCGCCCGGTATCCACGTCCCGCGCACCAGCGTTCCATCGGAAAAGGCCAGCGAGAACCCTTCAGAAAGCCCCCGCGCCGGAACATCGAGAACCGTCTCGATGTCGCCGGTCAACTGCAGGTGATGGCCTCCCCTGGCTTCGATCCGCACGCCCATTGCACCTGTTACTCGCCGCGACTCACCGATGTCGGTTGCTATAGAACATATGGCGAACATCGTGAAGGGTGATGGTGGTCGGTTCGGGTGCTGCGTAGTAGTCGAAGGCTGGCGGAGGAACAGGAAGGGGGAGGAAAAGGGGTAAGGCAAGAAAAAGGCCCGCGTCTCTCGACTATGGGCTAACTCCTTGTCTGCACGTCATTTTGTAGGGAGATTGAAGGAGGTCACGGCCAATGCCTGCCTCCATGGCGCACTGCGATGGGCAAAAAGTCCAGGCTTTGCGCGGGTTTGCGCGGCCGGGGCGGTGGAGGCCCTTGAAGCTTCGCGCGCGCGGCACCTCATCCCTGCCTTTGCCGGCGAGGTTGCGCGATGGATGACGAGTTCGATGTCTGGCTGGGCACCATGGGCAAACAGCGTCCCATGCGCCATGACATGCGCCGTGCTGTCAACCAGGCCGGAGGATCGGGGCGCTCGGCGAGACGCGCCAAGCCCCGCTTCACCGGCGCCCGGACCGGGCGCGGAAAGATCCCGGGAGGCTTGCTGGCCAGCAGGGTTGGTACTCGCGGAGATCGTGCCCGCCGCGTGATCGTGAAGGCCCGCTTCGTAAAGCTCGCCGGCAAGGGTGCCAAGGCGGCGGCCGCGCACCTGCGATACCTCGAGCGCGACGGCACCACGCGAGAGGGCGAGCGGGGGCATCTCTATGGACCGGATGACGACCATGCCGACGGCAAGGCGTTCCTCGAACGCGGCGCCGGGGACCGCCACCAGTTCCGCTTCATCGTCTCGCCCGAGGACGGCGAGCAGTATGATGACCTGAAGTCGGTGACGCGGCGGCTGATGACACAAATGGAAGCCGACCTCGGGACCAGGCTCGACTGGGTGGCGGTCGATCACTTCAACACCGGCCATCCGCATACCCACATCGTGCTGCGCGGCGCCGACGAGCAGGACAAGAGCCTCGTCATCGCCCGCGACTATATCAGCCAGGGCATCGCCGCACGCGCCTGCGAGATCGTCGAGCGTGATCTTGGCCCGCGCAGCGAGCACGAGATCGCCGCGTCCAGTCAGCGCGAGGTGACGCAGGAACGGTTCACCCGGATCGATCGCCGCCTGCTGCAGGACATCGATGAGAAAGGTCTCGCCTCGGCATGGCATGCCGATCCGGTCGAGCAGGGCCTGCGAGCCGCCCGCCTCTCCACCCTGTCACGGATGGGGCTCGCCACCGAGAAGGGAAAGGGGCTCTACCGTCTCGATCCCGAACTGGAACCGTCGCTGCGCGCCATGGGACGCCGGGGCGACATCATCGCGACCATGCACGAGCAGTTGCGCAGCAGGCCCGAGGTCCGACCGCAGGACTATGCGATCTACGATCGCAGCGAGAACCTGCCCATCGTCGGCAAGGTGCTGGCACGGGGTTTGTCCGATGAGCTTCGCGACCGCCATTACCTGATCGTCGAGGCAACCGATGGTCGCTCGCACTATGTCGATCTCGGCAACGATCTGGCGGACGGGGTCATGAAGGACCGGCTGGTGCAGGTCTCGCCATCCGCCTTCGGCATCCGCAAGGTCGATCGCACCATTGTCGAGGTCGCTGCCGCCAACGGCGGCATGTACAGCGAGCGGCTGCACCTGCAGCACGACCCTTCCGCCAACTACCGTCTTGCCGAAGCGCACGAGCGGCGCCTCGAAGCCCTGCGGCGCGGAGGTGAACTGGCGCCCCGTCGCGTCGATGGCAGCTGGGAGATCGGACCCGACCATCTGGAGAAGGTGGCCCGGTACGAACAGCGGCTGGCGCTGCAGACGCCCGTCGTGGTCGCGGTGCTCGCCGACCGCCCGCTGGAGCAGCTGGCCTTCCACGACGGCCCCACCTGGCTCGACCGCCAGTCCATGGCAACCGAGCCCAGCCGTCTCGATGGGCGCATGGGTGCCGAGGTGAAGCGGGCGCTTCAGTTGCGCCAGCAATGGTTGGTCGAGCAGGGGCTGGCCGAGCTGAACGGCGATACTGTCCGCTACCGCGCCAACATGCTGGCAACCTTGCGTCAGCGCGAGTTGCGCCGGGTTGCGGGACAGCTCTCGCAGGAGCTGGGTCTGAACTTCGCGCCCATGCAAGGCAGCAGTCCCATCGAGGGCACCTACCGCAAGGCGGTGCAGGTAGGGTCGGAGAAGTTCGCCGTCATCGAGAAGTCCAAGGAGTTCACGCTCGTGCCCTGGAGGCCGGTGCTCGAGAAGCATATCGGCAAGCAGGTGTCGGGAGGAATCGAGCCGGGCGGAGCCATCAACTGGCGGTTCGGTCGCCAGCGTTCCGGGCCGGAGATATCCTGATGGCGCCGGACAGGCCCCGAGAGGCACGCGCGGGTATCTATCCTGCCTGCCGGTCATGCGCGCATTCTTGCAGGTATGCAGACGAAAAAGACCCGCCATCAGTTCTATCTTCCCGACCACCTGTCGGCGCGGCTCGATGCGCTGGCCGCGCAGCCGGGATTGTCGAAGACCGCCGTGCTCAGCGACGCGCTCACCGCCTGGTTCGAGCAGCGTGAGGCTGCCGACATCGACGCGCGGTTCGGCAAGGTGCTGGCGCGGCAGGTCGGCGCGGTCGAGCGCATCGAGCGGCAGGTGGACTATCTGACCGAGGTACTCGGGCTGTTTGTGCGCTTCCATCTGACCCAGACCGCGCACCATCCCCCGTTCGACAAGGAGAGCCAGCGGCTCGGCCAAATCCGGTACGAGAAGTTCGTCAGGATCGTGGGGCAGATGGCGGCGCGGCCGGCGCGCGAGGGTGAGGCGAAATCATCCCAGTCCAGCAAGGAGAGCAAGCGATGAATCGCCAGGGACCGCACACCACCGCGGGGCAGGATCGGACCGATGCAATCTCGGTGCGAATTCCGGAGGCCTGCCGGTTGACCGGAATCGGGCGCTCCAAGCTCTATGAGCTGATCGCCGATGGCACCATCGAGGTGGTGAAAGTGGGCGCCATGACTCTTATTCCGTTCGACAGTCTGAAACAGCTGATTGCTGATGCCCGGAAACGGGAAGCGATATGAACATCCATCCCATCCTTCTACGCGGCCTGCTGACTGCGGTTGTGGCGGAAATCACGGCGGAGCAGCGGGAACTACTGTGTTCGGTTGATGGCGGTGTAATGATCGTAGCTGAAGACTACCTCGTGAACCGCATCACATTTGTGATCGCGGCAGTAGAAAGTGACAGCGATTAAGTGATCGCCTTGCTCAACTTTGTCCGAGGTAGGCTGCATTTGTAGCGGAAGCAATGCGCCCATCCCGACCGCTCGAAAGCTAGATCGTCGTGCCCAAGAACGGACGGTCTCTGCCGCCATCATTGAGCCGCAGGAAGGGCGGGGCTGGGACTTTACGCTCGGTCCGCTTCGGAGTGCTGTCGATCAAATAGCGGACATACCTGACTCAGGGCATCGATATCGGCTTGCGCCAACGAAGCTGCCGTTCAGAGCATAACCTGCAAACCCGCCAAGCCGCCTTCCATTCACCAATCTACGCTCTCTCCTGAACGATTACGGAAATAATGGCCTTTGCGGACGCCAAATTTTTGCCGCCCCGTGGCGCCTCGAATAGAGTCCACCGCACTCTAACGTTGCCTGTCGGTTTCAGAGCCCCCCGTCGCAATATTTGAACAGATCTACCGCAAGATGTTGCCATAAAGGGCTTTCTCTAGACTTTGGTTCGTGCCAGTCATTCATTTTTATCCCTACGGCGAGCCTCATAGGTATCAATGTATGACCGATTTTACTGAGGTTACTGATACATCGGCTCCTGCGCCCGGCGCGATTTTCCGCGATGCTTTCCGCTTGCTTTGCATACTCTTTGAAGGAAGCGTGATCGCAGTCGAGGGGGAAAGCGCCGACGGATTCGACCGAATCTTCCATGGCGAGAAAAGAGCACAGGCCTTGGTGTTCTACGTTTGCTATCCTGATTATCTTGCTGATCGCCTGCTTGATTTACACGACGCCGGCGACGTCGGCCTTCTTGATGAGGTCGATAAAATTTTCGCTGCAGACGAGCCCGATGTGCGCTTGGTCAAGATGATCCGATGGCAGCGGGGTGCCTACTTCGATCTGGATAATTCGTTGGCAGTGCTGAGCTACTATGAGCTCATTCAACCCGTCCAGAGAACGCTGCCAAACCTTGGATTTCAGCATGATTACCTGATCAGCCCTAAAGCGGCAGCATTTGTTCAGGACGCAATGGCGGCGCAGCCAGCCCTTGGATGGTACGTCGACCGGGCCCGGCTAGCGATGCGCGTCGCAGGCCAGAAATCGGGACATGCACTCAAGGCAGAGCAATACCGATTCGAAGGCTACGAGGGCACCAATTATAGCGGGGTAATTCCCTCGATCGCTGATCGGGTCAGGAAGCGCTTCGAGCAGACGAAAGCCGAGGGGCAGCAGTGAGCACTGAAGGTGGAATCAATTGGATCAACGAGATCGTCCTTAAATCGAAGGTCGATCGAGACGAGGTCGTCAGAATTCTTGCTGCGCACGGTGTGGAAGAGGATTCAACGCTTCCTCGCAAGCGGTCAGTAACGCTGAAGAAGGTGCTGCTCCGCGGTAAGAAGTATAACGAGGACAAACCCTTTGAATTCCAGTGGGATGATTTGGGCAAAGGCATCTGGAGCTTGTTGACCGATGCCAACAGCAAGGGCAAATCTTCAATCCTCGGACTGATCCGCGGCGCCCTTCGCGGAGACCTTCCCGGCAATCGCTTAAAATCTGATATTTGGGGTTGGCTGAGCGAATTCGAACTCGATTTTCTCATTGACGAGCACCGGCACAGGGTCAGATTGACGAAAATGGTCGGCGCACCGGCAGCGGCAAATGCCGATGTTTCCCTCTCGCGATTTGATGGCGATAGGGAAGTGATCATCAGGCGCGGAGCAAATGACGATGGCTTCGGAAAAGCCATCGACTCTCTGTTCATGGACGAATTGGGTTTTTCTCGAGTGCGGGCCTACCGCTCCAAGGAGGGCGAAGCTGTCGAACATGGCTGGCCCTCGATGTGCGCTTCACTTTTCATTACCGGCCCCAACTCCATTCTATTCGGTGATACGGGCCAAGATGGCGTCAACCTGCGCCTCATCCAACTCTTCATTGGGCTTCCTTGGGTAACGACCTACACCTGTGCCTCGACAAGCCAAAAGGCTGTCGCAGCACGTCTCGCCAAAGAAAACTCCAACAAGGATGATCGAATCACGGGACGCATTAAGGACCATGAGGGCAAGGTCGCTCAACTTGAAGCCAAGCTCAGCGCTGAACCAGATCTGAGTGCCCTTAGGGCCGAACTGCCTCTACTTGATAGGGAATTGGTGCAAAAGCGTCAGGCGGCAGATGCGGCGTCGGCACTCGTCAGTAGCCGAGAAACTCTTTTCGATGACGCTAAATTTGCGCGCGCGGAGGCGCGGCGCAAATTGCTTCAGTCAAAGGATGATGCAGAAGCTAAGCTGGTGTTCAAGAGGCTTAAGCCAACATGCTGCCCCTCCTGCGCGCGCGCATTTGGCAATGACAGGTTTGTGGCAAGCGAAAGCCTAGTCTGTGGGCTCTGTGGAAATGAAGAAGAGGAAAACGGCTCCAGCGAAGCACTGATCAATGGTCTTGAAGCCGATGCTGCTGAGACTCTCAAGGTGCAAAAGGCGGCTCTGAAAGCGCTTGAGGCGGCCAAGGATGCAGCAAAGAATGCTACTGGCGCCGTTGCCACTTTAGTTTCGCAGATCGACGAGGTTCAGGCCAAACTGCACAGAGGCAGCGCATCAGACGACATCAGGCTAGAAATCGCCACCCTGAAGGCGCGAATTGAGGAACTGAAGTTTACCGCTGGCCCAGTCGTAGACCTTGCACCGATCCAGCAGGAACTGGCGGTTCTGAGCGCAGCGGAAAAAGTCACCAAATCATTGTTCAATGATCTCCAGACTGCGATTCTCGACGATGTCTCCAAGGCACTCATGAAATTTTCGACGGCGTTTGGGGTCAAGAACCTGCAAAGTATGGCCCTGAATGGAGCAGGTCAGATCAAGATCGAGCAGGGCGGGCAGACGACATCTTTCATGAAGCTCAACCCAGGCGAAAATCTTCGCGTGAGGATCGCAGCAGCTCTGGCTGTGCTTGATGTCGCTGAACGCCGGGGGCACGGCCGGCATCCCGGATTAATCATCCTTGACTCCCCAGCAGCGCAGGAAATGTCTAGCCAGGATTTTGCTGCGCTTGTCGAAAGCGTTGTCGCTGCCGTCGACGAGTTTCCGAATGTCCAAATTCTCATCGGAGCCGTGAATCGGGAAGAGCTTCTGAGTCACGTTCCTGTTGAACGCCGTCGTCATGCGGCGGGAGAAACTCCTCTGTTCTAAGGCGGGTTGATGGACCAGCTTGCTAAACAACTCATTGAACTGACCGATCAAGGCCGGGTCGTGTCGTTCCATGGCCGTTCGGAGCCAGAGGTGAACGTGGCAATCGACGACTTGGCCAATCACCCTTTCGGACCCGACGTTTTTGTAGGGCTGTGCCGCTCGGGCGATGCTGACGATTTGGATGCGGCTCTCAAAATTGTTGACCGAACCTCCAATCCGGCGGTGATGGGGGAGATTGTTCGCGAGTGTGTCGCCGTACTTCCTTTAACATCTGCCATTTCCGAGCGATTGCATGAGATCATGATCCGGCGCTCTGCTGACCGCAATGGGCATTGGAGCTTGCGCAGCCAAGCACTGCTCGGAGCTTCCCTCCTATCCCGATCGAAGCCAGTTTTGGGTTACAAATTGGTGGTCAGCCTTTTGGGTGCAGCAACTGACGATGACGCCCACTATCTCAAATATGTGGCCAAAATCGCCGGGGTGACTAACGCCGCTCTGACGGTCCCCGACCTCCAGGCAATGCTTGTACGACTGTCCGAATGTCCCACCAGCAGAAACGAGGCTGTCATGGAGCTCGGCCTCATCGAGTTAAAGAAAGGGCTTGAAAGTCGGGAGCGCGATGCAGCCATTGTTGCGTTTACGAAGGCCCGGGATTTTTTCGTGGCGGCTTGCGTTTCATCGGAATTACGTGTCGATGCCCAATTGTATAGGCTCAGTTTGGATTTGCTGCTTAATTTCCAAGACGGCCGCCGATCTGGCCCGGCGGGCGCAGAGGTGGAGAAGATTTGCCAGGCGGCCTTCGAGTATTGCGCCCACGCGACTCCCGCTGATTCCCGCGTTGAACATACTTGGCTGACCGATCGCGCCGGTGAGGCGATGGGCTGGTCAACACTCGCATTGAGACTCAAATTGCTGGAACAGAGTTTGGGCGAAACTCTCTGGCTCGAAGCGGCTGTTGTCATCGAACGACAGCTCCTTGTCTGCTATTCTGCAAGTCGCTCAATCCTGAGGCGTAATGAAGACGGCGGCCTAGAGGAGATTCTTCGTCCACCCATTTCTGACGCCATTCAGGAAGAACAGGCTAGACTTCAGGCCCTTGACCTATGGATCGATAGATACGCCGGTAGTGAGATGATCTTGGACGCCAAGACGCTTCGGCGGGAAGCTTCTTCCGCGAGAGAGGCTGCCGTCCTACGAAACCCTATAGAGGCGACGTCCACTGACCCGGTCGCCGCCATCCTGCGAGAGGGGCTGGTCACCCCTTCAGGTCGGTCTGCGGCCCTCGAGGAGGTAGCTGCTGGAGTCAGTCAGGTTATCGTGACCTCTACACCGTTGGTGGTAAGGCGGAAGCTGGATGAGATGGCTTGTGCGCTTCAAACCAATCCTGATTTCAGTGAAAATCAAAATGCTCGGGCGCTCTTTTTCAGCATCCTTTTCCGAACTTTGGCCTGGCAATACGAGATCGAGAACGCCGAGCGAGGTAAACGGCCATTCTCAGACTACCTCTTTAGTTCAAACGCGATCGAGGCAGATCTACAACGTGACTATCTGGCCACTGTGCAGGCAGGTTCAGGCGGTGGCGGCGTAAGATCAGAAGCACGAGCGATTGCTCATGGCCGCGCAGACGTTGCCTTTGATATGGGGCTCATAACGATTGTCGCAGAGCTCAAGAAGAGTAATCGTGCCCGCACGCTTGAGGAGCTTCTCGACCATTTCGGCCTCCAAGCGACAGCCTATCAGCGCTCAAATGTACGGCTCGGCTTACTCATTGTTCTGGACCTCACGGATCGTGGCGGCACGGGAGAGCATTTCGACGTCTCGTCGCAAATTCTAGAAAAAGTGCCTCAGGGCACGAGCACGGCCTATTCGATCGCAGTAGTTCGTATTCAAGGCCGCAAGCGCACCCCCTCTGCTGTCAAAAAGCAAAGGGTCAGAAACAGCAATACATTGCGCGAAAAGTAGGTGTTGGCGACAGCGATCGATGGGGCCGCCGTCGGTGACCGCGTATCTTGGTCGGCAGCTGCCGGAATAACAGAGCGTCAGCATCTGAGGATCAAAAATCGGATGCTGAGCGGCCGGAAAGCGTAGCCGCAAGCGTCCTAGCCGACTTTCCTCTAGATTCCGCCGACATATAGGACATTGCAGTTCAAATTTTCCTCTTTCCATCGCTGACATACGTTCAGTACCCTTGGGCATCCCGATACACCTTGATCCACCCACTTCACTATGACAGAAATGGAGGGGCAGCCGAGGCAGGGAGCCTAGGGGGCTGCTTAAATCCCGAACTCCCTAGCTGGTCTTTTTCACGGTGTTCGGCTCATCAAGGGGCCCGTGATAGATTGTGAGGTTGCTGATGAAGCTTTCCCTCGCCATCGAAACCAGCGAGCCGGGTGGAAAGTCGTTCCGCCTCTCGATCGGGATCGTGATCCCAATCGTGGTGCTGGCGATGGCTTTTACCTGGTTCCTGTGATGGGGCTTGGGGCGTTCTTTGACAGAACGCCCCATTCTACACGAAAGCCCAGCCCAACTGCAACTGCACTGCCAGCGTCACTGCTGGTGAACGGCCTGCCAACAATTTCCTGTCCGATGGTTGTCGAGCATGCAGCCCAAGTCGTTACCAACTTCGGCGCTCCGCCGACTGATCCTCTTGCACGGCCTCGAGTTCGTACCTTTCAGCAATTCGTTCCAGGACCGCGCGAATTCGCGGCCAATGAATTCCAGCGTCCTTCGCATCCTTCCGATAGCGCTGCACGAGCGCGCGTTCTTGCGCGCCGCCGTCTCCGGGCATGCGCACCGTTACGCCACGCCGATTGTAAACTCCGTACTCGAAACCGACTTCCATTTCGCGGCTCCGAAAGACCTCAAACATTTCCCGCACGGGTTCTGGTGGCCAAGCCCCTTCATCCTGGCGTGATACGCCTGCCAACAGGCGTCCGATGCTCCAGTCGGTCATGTCCGCCCGGCCGACTGCAGCCGCCTTAATCCTAGCAGCCTTGATCCATGCTTCCAGCTTCGCTGCATCGATGACGCCGTTGTCGTCGGTGCCGGGGACATGGGAAAACTCGTCCAACACGCGATAGGCTTGACTGACCGCTGCTTCCATCCTTGCAGGAGTGCGCGGCTCTACTATGCCGCTTTCCGGCTCCGGCAAATAGATGAGCTGTATCAACTGCATAAAGAATTCAGGGTTGCTGGAAAGTGCTCGTTCCACACGCCGCGGCCGATAATCGCTGTGCTCCAGCACCGAATGATAAGCCCATTCCAAGGCAACCATCTGGCTGTCCTCAACGTCCCCGCAACTGTCGAGATACTTGAATATCTCTCCTATTCGGTCGCAGGCAAACATACCTTCCTCATGGTCTTGAAGGTCTATCGAAACGCCCCGATCGAGCAGGTCGATCAAGCGCTCGGTGGGAAGCACCTCACCCGCTTCGATCCGAATGCTTGCCAGATCAATCGCACTGCCAAGCCGAGCGTTCTCCAGCAACCGATTGATCGCGGTCAGTGCTGGAACTTCCCTGTCGATGGCGTGGATGCTCATGGCCTTCCAGTAGACTTTTCCGAGATCGCCGCCGGCTGCGTCAATCAACGCCCAGGAATCGGGCTGTGCCGGAAGTGCGAGCGCCAGACGGATGAGATGGCGCTGGGTTGCCTGAGACTTGACTGCCGTGTTGAAGCGCGCGGTGACAGCACCCGGCTCATGGTGATGCAGACAACCCAGCAATATGCGCGCCAGATCGTCGGCATGACCATGGTCTGCGTCCAAAACTGACGAGAGGATATCGTCGAATGTCTGCGCGCCAAGCCCTGCCCGCTCAATGGCTTCGCCGACTGCGAAAGTCTGCCGGACGCCGAGCGCGAATGTAATCAGCGCGGGGATGCCGAGTTGGTCGGCGATCTCTTGGATCGCAGCTGACTGCGATGCGGCCTCCTGCGTTTTGGCCTCCCGCCAAGAGAGCCCCTTCGGATGATACCCTCGGCCGCTGTCGAACAGCCAGGCATGGCGAATAGCAGGATCGCTCGGTTCGAAATGCGACACCAGGGCCTCAAGCGCTTCCACTTCGATGATCGGCATGGCCCAATCCGCATCGGAAAAGGACCGGTGCACTGCTGCCAGTTCGCGAATCTTTTCGCGCACAGCGTTACGGCGGGAAATATCAGCGCTGCGCTCCAACAAGGCCTTTAATTTTTCCAGTGCGCTGGATCGCCACACGCTATCGAAATTCGCCCAGTGCTCGGTCAGTTCAGACCAGCGATCCAGATCATCGCCGGCGGCAATGAGCAGAGCTTCGCCGATCCACCGGTGAGCATCATAGACAAGCGGCCAAGTTAGGACCTCGCGCTGGTCAGGCGCGCAATCACGCCATGTGGGCTTGACGGTAGGCATCGACATTCCATGCCCAGTGGGAGCAATCGCCCGCAAAAGCCGCCAGCCCACGGCCGGAAAGCGCCTGACCAGGCCAAGGACCACATCGCGCCGCTCGCTCGCCGTGGCAAAAGTCTGCGGTGTCCAGGGCATGAATATCCGCTGCAGCGAGGTTAGAGGCCGGTTCAGCGACCGGCCTTCGTGCGACATCGCATCCAGATCGGCCAAGAGCTGCGCCGCCTCGCTTAAATAGAGTGGATCCCAGGCAAGGAGCTCCAACGCCCATAGCAAATCGTAGTGATACTCACGCGGCGATATTCCCTCTTCCACGCATTCGAAAAGTGGTCTCAAGGGACAGTCGGCGCGTTGGTACGCCTCATCGAGCAGTTCAAGGAATGTCGCCGGGGCTGCCTCGGCCAACAGGCGAAAATCCGACCGAAGAGACCACCAGAGGCGGTGCGTCCCCCCGCTCAAGAGCTTGCGCAATGCGGATGATGTATAGCTCGTGAGGAGGCCCACTTGCTGAGCAGATGTCGGGAAAGCCCCCATCGCCACCAAGGCTTCGCTCAACCCGTGACGCACATAACCGGAGATGGGTGCTTCATCGGGCTTGGGGACGCGGTAAATGAAGTTTGCATCGAGACGCGTATCGAAGTCCCCGGCCTCGCCGGACATCACCTTGAGAAAGAGCTCATTGTGCCGCTCAATGTCCGCTCTTGTCAGATGGGGCGCCAGCACCAGCCAAGCATCACGCAGCGACGCCAGCTTCCAGACCTCACCCGACCGGCGCAACGGCCCGTCGAAGGAAGCCAGTGCAGCAAACTCCGCAGCCAGATCTTCATAGGGCAAGCCAGCCATTTCTGAAACGATCGCTCGGTCGGCAGGTCGATCATCGCACCAGGCGCCGACCATCAGAGCTGCGACCATCGCGCGCGTGGGCTTGGCCCAAGCCGGGGATCGGCCCGGCTCGCCGTGCATGATCCGGCGAAGAACTGTCAGGCTGCCGGCCGCCTGAGCCGCATATGCATGCGCCTTATCCCCCGGAACATCGATATCGATAAGTGCACGTTCGATGTCATAGCGATTTAGCCGCGGCAGTCGTCTCACGCCTGCCGGCAAGCCCAGATCCGACCCAAAGGTGAGGAAAACATGGTGTCCGTCATCTGCCAATCGTTGCGCCAGGCCGCGTTCGCCGGCGTTCATGACGACGACCAGCTTGGCCCCGATCCCGACGAGATCGCGAGCGATCTCGTCTGTTTCCGCCACCACACACCGCGTCAGCCAGAAACTGCGGTGCGGTTCGGGCAACGGATCGATTGCCCCGTAAAGGAATGACATCGCCTCATCAGCGGCTTCGGCTTGGACCGGATACACCGATGCCGGCCCACGCAACCATCGCAGCGTCTCCACAGCCTCGTTATCACGGCCGATCAAAAGCAGGTTGGCCGGTAGACGCGGACGCGTGACCCGGGACCATTCCTCGAAGACAGTCCGCAGCTCTCGCAGTCCCTTGGGCCGACGCCCCAGCCGGTCAGCCCAGCGCAGGCCGACATCGGGGGTTGTTTCGAGCCAATGCACTAGGTCGTTGACGTCGAGGGCCACGACGCCGGCCCAGTCCCCCTTCTTTTGCTGCTCCTTTGCCCACTTATCCTTGTCCGACCAGCGATGCGGCGTGACGAAAACGAACGTGGTGTCCGCTCTATTGACGGCACCAGGTTCATTCGTGCGCTTGTCGTAGTCTCCCTGGGCCTTTTGACGGATCCGAGTTCGCTGGCTCCCGAACTCCCAAACCGAAGTTCCGGCAGGAACGATACCGATCGCATGATTTACCGTGCAGCGGCCATCGTACCCACCATATTGCACACTGTCGCCGGATGGCATGTGGATATGCGCCGCCGGACCATAACACGACAGGATCAAATCGCTGATGAGCTGAGGCAGGTCAGATTGCCCCCCTGTCCGACGTTCGGCCCACTGGGCGATAGTCGTCGCATCGAACCAGCGCATTGGCGCGCCCGGGCCCGGTGGCGCAATTGTCGGGGCCAGCTTGGCTCCATCTACTGCTCCGCCCGCGAGAAAAGTAATCCCCTGAGCTTCAAATGCCGTTTCAATTGCGTGAGCGTTGGCAGAAGTCGGAGTCCGTGCGTTGCGCTCGAAGTCTGCCACCGTCGAAACCGCCACATTCGCTGCCTTAGCCAAGTCTTGTTGCGACCAGGCGAGCAGCGCACGAGCGGCGCGAGCTTGCGAAGGGGATATGTGCAAAGTCATATTAACCCTATGACCTATGAAATAATATGACGTCAGTATTTCAGTAATTTCTGGATTTGCAAGATAGCCAACGACGACCAAGCTTTGCCCTCGAACGCACGGCAGCAGGCGCGGCGGTGCTCTTCGATACTTCATTCCCGGTGCCCGATTGCCAGGCCCCGCTCTGTCCGCCTTTCGGCACGACGCCCAACGATCGCCATAGACTGCTGCTGCCTGCAAAAACTACTTCGCGAGGGGCACGCGTCCAGTGGATAGCCAACGCTACCTGCGGAGCGACGGTTAAGCGGAAACAATACGGCCGATCCAACATCGCTGCCGCACTAGATTTTCAAGCATGGCGGCCTGAACATAACGCGTGTCGGACGTTTCCACGCTTGATAGGAGCCGTTCGTGGCTGTTTAACGTAGCTACTTCAAGATCCTGCTCCCAAGGTAAGACGCTAAGACCTGAACGAACGGCAGTTCAAACACCATCGGTCCGCGAAAGTAGACCTTCCGGCTCATCCGACTTTTCCGACGTACGCGACCCTACCGCACGCCCCAACGCCATGTCCGCTTTTGAGAAGGCTAAAAGTGGTCTTGAGTGGCCGCAAAGGGTCGACCGTGGAATCAGGACTGGCCCGCTATCGCTATAGCAGAAAGGTCCGCAGTGGAGTCGATAGGGACACCAGCCTCCTTCCGTTCAGAGTATCGGTCAACGAGCTGCGCCGCGTGCGGCCGCATCAGCACTGTGAAGCGCACCAGTTCCTCCATCACATCGACGATGCGGTCGTAATAGCTCGACGCCCGCATCCGACCGCCTTCGTCGAACTCCTGGTAGGCCATCGCCACCGAGGACTGATTAGGAATCGTGAACATCCGCATCCAGCGGCCCAGCAGGCGGAGCGAGTTGACGGCATTGAAAGACTGCGAGCCGCCCGACACCTGCATGACCGCAAGCGTTCGCCCCTGCGTCGGCCGCATCCCGCGCATCTGAAGCGGGAGATGGTCAATCTGCGTCTTCATGATGCCACTGATCTGGCCATGCCGCTCCGGGCTGCACCAGACCATGCCTTCCGACCATAGCGCGTGCTCGCGTAGTTCATGAACGGCAGGATGATCGTCTCCGGCTACCTGATCGGGCAGCGGCAGGTCGCTGGGATCGAAGATTCGTGTCTCGGCGCCGAAGAACTGCAGCAGGCGGGCCGCCTCTTCCACGGCGAGGCGCGAGAAAGAGCGTTCCCGCAGCGAGCCGTAGAGCAGCAGGATGCGCGGAGCCGGTTGATCCGCGCCAAGACCCACGGCGGGACGAGCCAGCGCGAAAGTCTTGTCCAGGGCTGGAAGATAATCAGGGTCAACGAGTTCACGCAGTCTCACGCGGAAATACCTTTCTCGTACCAGGGGCGGGTCCGCTTCACCAAGGCGACGATCGACAGCATCACCGGCACTTCTACCAGTACGCCCACGACCGTCGCCAGCGCGGCGCCGGAACTGAGGCCAAAGAGGCTGATGGCAGCGGCCACAGCCAGTTCGAAGAAGTTGGAGGCACCGATCAGCGCCGAAGGGCCTGCGACGCACCATGCCACACCGAAACGACGGCTGAGCCAATAGGCGATGCCGGCATTAAGATAGACCTGAAACAGGATCGGCACGGCAATCAACGCGATCACCAATGGCTGCCGGATAATCTGTTCGCCCTGAAAGCCGAACAGCAGCACCAGCGTCAGCAACAGGCTGGCAAGGCTGATCGGACCGATGGCGGACAGGAAACGCTGAAGCCCCTTCTCGCCGCCGCGAAGGAGCGCGCGGCGGAGCAGTTGCGAGATGAGCACCGGGACGACGATGTAGAGGCCCACCGACAGCCCCAGCGTGTTCCACGGCACGGTGATCGATGCTACACCCAGCAGCAGGCCTACGAGCGGCGCGAAGGCAAAGACCATGATCAGGTCGTTCAGCGCCACCTGGCTCAAGGTGTAGTTCGGGTCGCCCTCGACGATATTGGACCAGACGAAGACCATCGCGGTGCAAGGTGCTGCAGCAAGAAGGATCAGCCCGGCAATGTAGGACGACGATGCGCCTTCAGGCAGCATCGGGGCGAACAGATAGCCGAGGAAAAACGTACCAAACAGTGACATCGAAAATGGCTTGATCGCCCAGTTCACTACGACGGTGACGCCGATGCCGCGCCAGTGCTGCCGAAGGCTATGGAGCGCGCCGAAATCGACCCGCAGCAGCATCGGAATGATCATCAGCCAGATCAGGCCCGCCACCACGATGTTGACGTTGGCGAACTCCAGCGCTGCGATCGCCTCGAAGGCGCCGGGGAGCAAGTGGCCGAGACCGATCCCGACAACGATGCACAGGGCCACCCAGAGCGAGAGATAGCGCTCGAAAAGCGACATGGTCGTCAACCCTTCCCGGAAGGGACAGGCGCGGTCCCGGTGCCACCGCCCAAGGCGATCTGCATGTAGACCGTGTCGAGCCAGCGGCCAGCCTTCCAGCCCATCCCGGTCAAGCGTCCAGCGTGTTCAAAACCGCAGGAACCGTGGAGGGCTACCGAGGCAGGTTCCGCCCCGCCGATGACCGCAACCATGCGGCGGAACCCGCGAGCCTCGCAGGCTTCCAGCAGGGTCTTGAGCAGAAGTTTGCCGATGCCGCCACCGCGCCGGTCGTGCGCCACGTAGATGCTGTTCTCGCAGGCATAGGCGTAGGCGGGGCGGTCCCGGAACTGCGTGGCGTAGGCATAGCCGACCACTTGATCGGCATCGCAGGCGACGAGGAACGGCCAATTCCGGTCAGTCACCGTCAAGATCTTCTCGGCGGTCTCGTCCTCGGTCGGTGGTACGACTTCGTAGGTCGCCGTGCCGTGAAGAACGTGATGCGCATAGATGGCGGCGATGGCCTCGGCATCGCCGATTGTTGCGCTACGAACCGAAAGGGTCACCGCCGGGTCGCTTCCACGACTTCGCCGTCTTCCTTGACGAAAGTGCCGCGCTGCTCAGTGGGCAAGAGATCCAGCACTTTTTCGGAAGGGCGGCAGAGCTTCACGCCCAGCGGCGACACCACAAGCGGCCGGTTGATGAGGATGGGATGCTCCATCATCGCGTCGATCAAGGCCTCGTCCGTCAAGGTCTCGTCGCCGAGGCCCAGTTCGGCATAAGGCGTACCGTTCTCACGCAGCAGAGCGCGTGGCGTGATGGCGGCCCGCGCGATCAGTTCCATCAGCAGCGCGCGACTTGGCGGCGTCTTCAGGTACTCGACGACATGAGGCTCGATGCCCGCATTGCGGATCATGGCCAGGGCATTACGAGACGTCCCGCAAAGCGGGTTATGGTAGATCACGATATCGGTCATTGTTGCCTCTTCAGCAGCAGGTAAGTTCGGCCAGAAGCGGCTCGCACAGTTCGGCGCGCCCCTGGCAGCAATCCTTGGCCAGATAGACCATCAGTCCGCGCAGCACGTCGAGGTTGGCACGCTGAATCTGTTGGCGGCCACGCTTCTCGGAAAGCACCAGTCCGGCCTTAGCCATCACGGCCAGATGCGTCGAAAACGTGCTCTGGGTCAGCCCCGATGCATCTACCAATTCGCCGGTCGACAGGCCATCAGGCTCATGTCGGATCAACAGTCGGAACGCATCGAGCCGCGTAGGATGGCCGAGAGCGGAGAGTGTCGAGAGTGCATCGCTGGTGTCCATGCATCGTAATTATCCGATGCAAGTAAATCAGTCAACAAGCCATCGATAATTCCCGATGCTTTAATCGTCAGGCTGAAGGGCAGCTTGGGACCAATTGCGAAATGGAAGCTGGCATTCCGAGATTGGCTTGACGCGCGGTTGGAACGGAAAACCTGACCGTCTGCTCCTGGGGATCAAAAATCGCCCCTTGAACGGCTAGTTTGGGTCGGTCTAGTCCGAACGGCTTAGTCCGCAAGGCTAGCGATACCGCCATTAGCTAGTCGGGAACGGCGGGGATTGATAGATAAGCGGCGGGACGCGCGCTCCGGGTGTTCCGATTACCACATGCTCATAGATTGACGCGGCGATCGGACCGCGGCCCAATGTCTCAGTGGCCAGTTGTAAAAGCAGGATTGAAGCAAGGCCCAGCCACCACGCGGGATGCACCTTCCCGTAGCGGCGTTTGTCTCGCACAATGCCCGCCACCGGAAATGCGATCATACCAATGAAGACTGCCGTCAGCATCGAATACATCAGCAATGGGGCGGGCAGCAGCCTTCCAAATGAAGGGCCCATGATAGCTGCCATCCCGCATATGATCAGGCGTGGATGCCACTCGCGATCGCGCCGCTTTACCACGCCACCGATCAAAAGAGACGCGAACAGCATTCGTCCCGCATTTTCTCCACGCCCCTAGTGCAATGGCGCTTTGCCCGTTACAGGAGGCCGATGGATCGTCCGGCTCCCGTCATCACCCGCTCGCTTTTCGTGTTTTCGCTGCTCTACGGTGGCCTCGTCGTGCTGGCGGGCGTGCTGGGGACCAAGCTGGCCTCGCTCGGCCACTGGCCGGTGCTGGGCGACCTGGCGGTGGAATCGGGGATCTTCGCTTTCCTGCTGCTGGTCGTGCTGTCGAGCGCGGTGGCTGAGCTGCACGGCACCGCGACGGCGAACAGGCTGGTCCGCTTCGGGTTCATCCCGCTGATCGTCTCGATGCTTCTGCTGACATTCGTGATCCACGTCGTCCCGCCCGCATCGTTCTGGACCGATCAGGAGGCTTATGCCCGCCTGCTGGGGCAGGGCGCGCGGATGCAGTTCGCGGGGCTGATCTCCTACGGCGTGTCGCAGACGCTGAACGTGCTGATCTTCTCGAAGCTGTCGCAGAAGGGCGGGCGCCTGCTGCTGGTGCGCGCATGGATCGCCTCGATGCTGTCGCAGGTGATCGACACGGTGCTGTTCATCACCATCTCCTTCGCGGGCACGGGTCTGCCGATCGTGCAGATCATGGAGGGCCAGATCATCTCGAAGCTGGTGCTCTCGACGATCATGGTGCCGCCGTTCATCTGGTTCTTCGTAAAGCTGGGCCGCAGGCTGGACGCCTGACCCTTCGACAAGCTCAGGGTGAGCGGGGTCAGGGTAACAACCTCTCCAATCCGCTCAGGCTGAGCCTGTCGAAGCCGATGCAGGCTGGCGCCAGCGGATGGACATTTTGTCCCACCCGGCGTCAAACCGCACGATTGCACCGAAAATTCATCTAAAAGCGGGTTCAAAATTGCGCGCGGGGGCGTAATAGCGGCCCCATGTCGAATCCGCACCATCCCGCCCTGCTGGCCAAGGCCGAAACCCTCGTCGATGCGCTGCCCTACATGCAGCGATATGCCGGGCGCACGTTCGTGGTGAAGTACGGCGGTCACGCCATGGGCGATCCCGAGAAGGCGGTGGACTTCGCCGAGGACGTGGTGCTGCTGAAGGCCGTGGGCATCAACGTCGTGGTCGTCCACGGCGGCGGGCCGCAGATCGGCGCCATGCTCAAGAAGGTCGGCGTCGAGAGCCAGTTCATCGACGGGTTGCGCGTCACCGACAAGGCGACCGCCGAAGTGGCGGAAATGGTCCTGTCGGGCGCGATCAACAAGGAAATCGTCGGCTGGATCGCCAAGGCGGGCGGCAAGGCGATGGGCGTCTCCGGCAAGGACGGCGGCATGGTCACGGCCCGCAAGGTGCAGCGCACCAAGAAGGATCCCGACAGCCTGATCGAGCAGGTCGTGGACCTCGGCTTCGTGGGCGAGCCGGAGCACATCGATACGCGCGTGATCGAGACGATCTCGGGCGCAGGGATGATCCCGGTGATCGCGCCGATCGCGGCGGGTCCGGACGGCGGCACCTACAACGTCAACGCCGACACGATGGCGGGCTCCATCGCCGCGGCGCTCGGTGCATCGCGTCTGTTCCTGCTGACCGACGTGCCCGGCGTGCTCGACAAGCAGGGCCAGCTGATGACCGACCTCACCCCGGCGGCAATCGAGGGGCTGAAGGCCGACGGCACGATCTCGGGCGGCATGATCCCCAAGCTGGAAACCTGCATCCACGCGGTCGAGGCTGGGTGCGAGGCGGCGGTCGTCCTTGACGGACGGGTTTCGCATGCCATGTTGCTGGAAATATTCACGCAGGAAGGCGCCGGCACCCTCATCCGGGCGGGCTGAAACCACCCTGCGGCGAATGTTTCCAGGGGGATAGTGAAGTACTGAAAGGCGTCTCGAACCCAATGCGCACCAAGGCCGCACTCGCCATCATTCTTTCGGGCTCGCTCCTCGCGCTCGCTGCCTGCGGCAAGGCGGGCGAGGATCCGGCCGTGCTCGAAAGCGCCAGCGCCGAGGTGGATTCGACCGATGCGGTGGTCGATGCAGGCCCCGTCGGCGACGCCACCGGCGCGCCCGCTGTTGCCAACAGCAACCTCGATGCCGGCGCCCTGACCGAGCGCCGCGATCCCGAACGCCTGCTGCGCTACTATGTCAGCGCCGTGCGCGCGGGCGACTGGTCGGCGGCGGCGGATGCCTGGAGCCTCGATGCGCAGATGACGCCCGCGAAGCTCGAACAGCAGCTCGGCAGCCAGAAGGGGCCGCGCCTCGCGATCGGCAAGGGCGACATGGAAGGCGCGGCGGGCTCGCTCTATTACGAGGCGCCCATCGTCGTCGATTTCGGCGACGGTCGTCCGTCGAAGCGCGGCACCATCGTCCTGCGCCGCGTGAACGACGTTCCGGGGGCGAGCGACAACCAGCTGAACTGGCGGATCGAGCGGACTTCGACGCTGACGCAGTGATTGTTGGTCGGAGGGCCGTGCGTGACCCTTCGACAAGCTCAGGGTGAGCGGGGTTGGTGTAACAACCTCTCAATTCCGCTCGACCTGTGCCAGTTCGGAAGATCACTTCCACACCCGCTCAGGCTGAGCTTGTCGAAGCCCCCGCCGCGCGCGCCACCCTCCGTCATTGCGAGCGTAGCGAAGCAATCCACGGCGGTTTGCGCATTGCCGGATTGCTTCGCTGCGCTCGCAATGACGATGTGGGCGGCGACTTCCGTCGATCCGCGTCGATCTCCCGCAGACGCGCCCTTGCGGCGGTGCGGCATGCTCGGCTATCAGCGCGCGCATAATCTGTCGCGGCGCAATCCGCGTGCGTGCAAGCATCCAAGGAGCCGGCGTTGCTGTTCCTCACCCTCTACCAGATCCTCGATTATCTCATTAACATCATCGTCTTCGTGGTGATCGTGCAGTTCGTGCTGGGCCTGCTGATCGCGTTCAACGTGGTCAACATGCACAACCAGTTCGTCGCGGCGGTCTACACCGCGCTGAATGCGATCCTCGAACCGATGCTGAAGCCGATCCGGCGCATCATGCCGAACACCGGCGCGATCGACTTCTCGCCGATGGTGCTCATCATCGGCCTGACGATCCTGCAGATCATCGTCGGCAACCTCGCACGGGCCTACATGTGATGGCTCAGGTGATCGACGGAAAGGCCTTCGCGGAGGGCCTGCGCGCCCGCGTCGCCACGGCGGCGGTGGGCTTCGAGGCGAAGACCGGCCGCAAGGCGGGCCTCGCGGTGGTGCTGGTGGGCGAAGACCCGGCCAGCCAGGTCTACGTGCGCAACAAGGGCAAGCAGACCGTGGCCTGCGGCATGAACAGCTTCGAGCACAAGCTGCCCGCCGATACGTCCGAGGCGGATCTGCTCGCGCTGGTGCAGCAGCTGAACGACGACCCGGCGGTGGACGGCATCCTCGTCCAGCTGCCGCTGCCCGCGCACATGAACGAGCAGAAGGTGATCGCCACGATCAACCCGGACAAGGACGTCGACGGCTTCCACGTCGTCAACGTCGGCCGTCTGGCGACGGGCCTTCCGGGCTTCGTGCCCTGCACGCCGCTGGGCTGCGTGATGCTGCTGAAGGACCGGCTGGGCTCGCTGTCGGGCCTCGACGCGGTGGTGATCGGGCGCTCGAACATCGTCGGCAAGCCGATGGCGCAGCTGCTGATCGCCGAAAGCTGCACGGTCACGGTCGCGCACAGCCGCACGAAGGATCTGCCCGAGGTCGTGCGCCGCGCCGACATCGTCGTCGCCGCCGTTGGCCGCCCGGAAATGGTCAAGGGGGACTGGCTCAAGCCCGGCGCCACCGTGATCGACGTGGGCATCAACCGCGTCCCCGCCGCCGAAGAGGGCAAGACGAAGCTGGTCGGCGATGTCGACTATGCCTCGGCCGCCGAAGTCGCAGGCGCGATCACGCCGGTTCCCGGCGGCGTCGGCCCGATGACCATCGCCGTGCTGCTGCGCAACACCGTGGTCGCCGCGCACCGCAACGCCGGGCTGGCCTTCGACGAGGCTGCCCTTTGAAGAGAATCGCGCTCGGTCTGGTCATGGCGGCGATGCTCGTCGCCCCGTTCCAGACCGATGCGCGGCCGCGTGGCCGAGGCATGTTCCCGCCCGGTGCGGGCACCGCCAATCCCAGCGGCCTCGTGGCGGAGGAGATCGCCTTCGCCCGCATGGCACGCGAGAAGGGCCAGTGGACCGCCTTCCGCGAGTTCGCCGACGATACCGCCATCATGTTCGTGCCGCAGGAAGTGCAGGCGAAGGACTGGCTCAAGAAGCAGGAAAATCCGCCCGCGCCGGTGCAGTGGCAGCCCTATCAGGTCTGGATGAGCTGCGACGGGACGCTGGGCGTCACCAAGGGCGCGTGGCAGCGGCCGGACGGCTCGGTCGGCTGGTACACGACGATCTGGAAGCGCCAGAAGAAGGGCGAGTACCGCTGGGTGCTCGACCACGGCGACACGCTGAAGAGCGCGCTGCCCGAGCCCGACATGCTCACCGCCAAGGTCGCGCAGTGCGGCCATCGCCCCAATGCGCCGGGGCAGGCGACGCCCCCCGCCGACGCGCGCACCTTCACCGGCGGCAACTCCATGGACGGCACCTTGCGCTGGAACGTGACGGTGCTGGGCAGCAACGATGCGCGCAGTGTGCGTGTGGAGTTGTGGGATGGCACACAATTCGTGCCGATCGTTGAGGACAAGGTGACTCCGGCAGGCTAGAGTCCTGTTCATGTACGAACTTTTCCTGAGCGCCTTCGTCACCCTCTTCGTCGTCATCGATCCGCCGGGCTGCGCGCCGATCTACGCCGGGCTCTCCGCCGGGGCGAGCCGCGCGCAGGCGGTGTCCATGGCGACCCGCGCCTGCGTGATCGCCTCGATCATCCTCGTCGTCTTCGCCCTGTTCGGCAAGGCGCTGCTCGGTGCGCTGCACATCGAACTCGACGCCTTCCGCATCGCGGGCGGCATCATGCTGTTCATGATCGCCATCGACATGGTCTTCGAAAAGCGCACCCAGCGCCGCGAGGAGCGCGCCGAGAAGGTCAAGGCGACGCCCGAGGTTGAGGACGTCTCGGTCTTCCCGATGGCGATGCCGATGCTGGCCGGGCCGGGCTCCATCGCGACGATGATGCTGCTGACCAGCCGCGCGCATGGGCCGGAACAGACGGCGATGATCCTGGCCGCGATGATCGCGGTCATGCTGCTCGCCTTCGCCGCGCTCGCCGCCGCCGGACCGCTGATGAAGGTGCTGGGCGACAAGGTGGAGGCGGTCATCACCCGCCTGCTCGGCGTCCTGCTGGCAGCGCTGGCCGCGCAGTACATCATCGATGGCGTCAAGGCGACGCTGCTGGCGGGCTGATCGCCGGAAGATGATCCACACCGCCATCGTCTACGTCCTCGCCGCGCTGGCCGAGATCGCGGGCTGCTTCGCGTTCTGGGCCTGGCTGCGGATGGGCAAGCCGGTCTGGTGGCTGGTCCCCGGCTGCACGTCGCTGGTCCTCTTCGCATACCTGCTGACGCTGGTCGATACCTCGCAGGCGGGGAGGGCCTATGCGGCCTACGGCGGCATCTACATCACCTCGGCGCTGGTCTGGCTGTGGCTGGCCGAGGGCGTGCGACCGGACCGATGGGACATGCTCGGTGCAGTTCTGTGCCTCCTCGGTGCCGCTGTGATCCTGCTCGCGCCGCACCGCGCCTGAGGGGCGCATTCACCTCCCGTTCATCGAAAATCCGCAGAATTCCGGGCACTTTCCCTGCGTGGAGAATGCCCGATGACACTGCGCCTGCTGCCGCTTGTCCTCCTCTCCCTCTCGCCCGCGACGGCATGGGCGCAGATCGTCGGCCCCCCGGTGCCGCAGTCCGACCGCGTGACCGGCATCTCGGGAATCGGCCCCTACGCCACGGAAATGCGCGAGACGCGCCGCAACATCGACGATGCGCGCGACGCCGGGCAGTTGTCGAAGCGGGAGGCCAAGGCCTTCCGCAAGGAAGCCCGCCGAACCGACGCCCTTGCCGAGCGCTACGCCAGCGACGGCATCAGCCCCTCCGAAGCCCGCGAACTCGACATGCGGGCCCGCGCGCTGGACAGCCTCGCGGGCGCGGCGCGCGGTCGCAGCGACAGCCGATAGCAGTCATCGCCCCCGCGCCTTGCCGGGTGCGCCGCTGCCTCTAGTCTCGCCGCAAAGAGCGACGGGGACAGGCGCATGACCGGCAAGTTGAGCTTCGGCTACCTCTACGATTTCCGCAATCCCGCGTCCTGGCACCGCCCGCCCGAAGCGCTCTATGCCGAAACGCTCGACGTCATCGCCGAGACCGAGGCGCTGGGCTTCGACGGCGCCTTCGTGCCCGAGCATCACCTTGCCGAAGACGGCTACATGCCATCGCCGCTGGTGACGCTGGCCGCACTCGCCGCCCGCACGAAGCGGATGCGGCTGGGCACCGGCATCGCGCTCGGCCCGCTCTACGAACCGCTGCGCTTCGCCGAGGACTGCGCGGTGCTGGACATCCTGACCGGCGGGCGCCTCCAACTCGGCCTCGCCATCGGCTATCGCGCACGCGAATATGCCGCGCACGGCCTCGACTTCACCAAGCGGGGCGCGCGGTTCGACGAGTTCCTGTCGGTCCTGCGCCGCCTGTGGGGTGGCGAGACGGTGGACTTCGAAGGTCGCTTCTTCACGCTCACCGGCGCGAAAGTCAGCCCGCTGTCCAGCCGGGGGCACATCCCGCTCTACATCGGCGGCTTCGCGCCCAAGGCGATGGAGCGCGTGGCGCGCCATGGCGACGGCTACTTCGGCAACGCCGAAATCTGGCCGCTCTACCGCGATAAGCTGGTGGCCGAGGGCAAGGATCCCGCCGATGCGCGCATCTGGATACAGGGCCTGATGCTGGTCGTCGCCGAGGACAAGGCGGCGGCGCTGGACGAGCTTGCGCCCTACTTCCACCACGTCAACAACAGCTACGGCGCGTGGATGGCCGAGGACAAGTCCATAGGGCTCGACGATCCGGCGATCCAGCCGATGAGCCTCGACGCCTTCAAGGCCAGCGGCATCCTCCAGATCCTGACCCCGGACGAGGCGGTCGCCCATTTCCGGCGGTTGCAGGACAAGGCCCCGGTCGAGCAATTCACGATGATGATGCCGCCCGGCCTTCCGGCGGAGCGCTTCCTCGCTTATGCGAAGCTGTTCGCGCGGGAGGTGATCCCGCATTTCCAGTGAGAGCGGCGTGATCGAGGACGAGCAGAAGGACGGGGCGGAAGACGCGCGCCGGGGCGGATCGCCGCAATCGGTGACGCGCGTCGTGCGGCTCCTCGAAGCGCTCTGCGCCAGCAACGAGCCGGTCTCGCTCGCCGATCTCAGCCGCCGACTGGCAACGCCCAAGAGCAGTCTTGCGGCGCTGCTGCGGGGGCTTGCCGACGAGGATCTGGTGGTGGCCACCGAAGGCGCGTGGCGGCTCGGCCCCGGTGCCTTCGGCCTCGGCAGCGCGCTGACCGAGGCGCGGCGGCGCCTGCAGAGCTCCGACCTCGTGCGCGAAGGGATGCGGCGGCTGGCCGCGCGCAGCGGCGAAACGGTGCTGCTGGCGGTGGGCGACAGCGACGGCGACATGGTGACTTACGTCGATCTGGTCGAGAGCAGCAATGTCGTGCGCTATTCGGTCTCGATCGGCGACCGGCGGCCGTTCTACGCCACGGCGGGCGGGCGCGCGCTGCTGTCGACCTGCTCGCCCGAGGCGGTGGAAGCCTACCTCAAGCGCGTGTCGCTCGCGCGGCTGGCTCCGGGGACGGAGACGGCGCGCGCGGCTTTGGCGCAGATCGTGGAGCGGGTGCGGGGGGAAGGCTATGCCCAGACCGTCGATCAGGCGGCGGAGGGCGTGACCGGCACCGCCGCCGTGGTGCGCGACGCTGCGGCGCGCGTGGTCGGCGCGCTCGTCATCGCCGCGCCGAGCGCACGGGCGACCGACCGGCTGGAGGAATTGGCGCGGCTGGTGAAGGACGAAGCGGCGGCGATTTCGCGCAGCCTGGGGTTTCGCTGAATCTTGAAAAAGCGTTCGTCATTGCGAGCGCAGCGAAGCAATCCAGCGTCGTGGGCCGACCGTGGATTGCTTCGCGGTGCTCGCAATGACGAGGGGATGACGATCAGGCCGCGCTGAGCAACGGTCGCGCAGCGCCTTCCAGCGCACCCTCTATGGCGGCGAGGAACTGGTCCGTGGCGCGCTCCCATGAATAGAGCGAGCCCAGCGCCGCCGCGTCGGTGCGCTCCACCGTCAGCGCCGTCTCCACCGCGACCTTCAGCGAGGCGTCCACCGCACCCGCAGGCCAGCCGACGCGATGATCCACGCCCCGGCCATCGGTGCCGAGGATGTCGACCGGGCCGGTCACCGGGAAAGCCGCGACCGGCGTGCCGCAGGCCAGCGCCTCGATCACGACGAGGCCGAAGGTGTCGGTGAGGCTGGGGAACACGAAACAGTCGGCGGCGCGATAGGCCGAGGCGAGTGCCTCACCCGAAAGCGCGCCGAGGAACAGCACGTCGGGATAGCGCTTGCGCAGCGTTTCGAGCGCCGGACCGTCGCCGACGACGACCTTGCTGCCGGGCGTGTCGAGCGAAAGAAACGCTTCGAGGTTCTTCTCCGGCGCGACGCGGCCGACGTTGAGCAGAACCGGGCCGGGGAGGGCGGCCATCTGCGGGTGCCGCGAACCGTCGGGGCGGAACAGCGCGTGGTCGATGCCGCGGCTCCATGCCCGCGTCGGGCCGATGCCGCGCCCGGTCAGTTCGGTCGCGAGACTGCGGGTGGAGACCATCACCGCCTGGCTCTCGGCATGGAAGCGCTGGAGGATCGGCCAGAAATACTCCGCCGAGAGTCCCGTGCGCACCGCCGCATATTCGGGGAAGCGGGTGTGGAAGGCCGAGGTGAACGGCACCCCGCGCGACAGGCACCAGCCGCGCGCCGCCCAGCCGATCGGGCCTTCGGTGGCGATGTGGACGATCTCTGGCGCGGCCTTGTCGAGCATCCGGCGCACGCCGAAGCGCGGCGCCATCGCCAGCCGGATCGAGGCGTAGCCGGGCATCGGCAGGGTGAGGAACCGATCGGGCGTGATCGTCTCCACCGCATGCCCGCGCCGGGTGAGGTGGTCTACCGTGGAAGTGAGGGAGCGGACGACGCCGTTGACCTGCGGCAACCAGGCGTCGGTTGCCAGGGCCAGTTTCACGCGCTCATCTCCACGGGGGCGGCCTCCGCCCCGGTCTCGACCACCGCATCTTCCTTGATGGTGTGCCCGCCGGTTTCCTTGACCCAGTCGATGATCGCCATGTGGCCGGAGAAGTCCTCCGCCAGCGCGGTGCAGCTTTCGACCCAGTCGCCGTCGTTGTAGTAGGTGATGCCGCCGAAGTCGCGGATCTCGGCGCAGTGGATGTGGCCGCAGACGACGCCGTCGAACCCGCGCGAGGTGGCCTCGGTGGCGACGGCTTCCTCGTAGCTGCCGATGAACTGGACGGCGTTCTTGACCTTCTTCTTCATGTAGGCCGAAAGCGACCAGTACGGCATGTGCAGGCGGCGGCGCACCGCGTTGAAGGCGATGTTGGCGCGCAGCAACAGGCCGTAGGCGGCGTCGCCCAGGAACGCGAGCCACTTGTGGTAGAGCACCACGCCGTCGAAGGCGTCGCCATGCGTCACCAGCAGACGACGGCCGTCGGCGGTGGTGTGGACATATTCCAGCGCCAGTTCGACGCCGCCGAAGCTGAGGCCCGCGTAGTCGCGCAGCATCTCGTCATGGTTGCCCGCGATGAAGATCACGCGGGTGCCGCGATGCGCCATCTTGAGGATGCGGCGGACGACTTCGTTGTGCGCGTCGGGCCAGTACCAGCCCTTGCGCAGCCGCCAGCCGTCGACGATGTCGCCCACAAGGTAGAGCGTCTCGCACTCGTGTGCCCGCAGGAAGTCCACCAGCATCCCGGCGTTGCAGCCGCGCGTGCCGAGGTGGATGTCCGAGATCCAGATCGTGCGATACTTGCGCTTGGGCCGGAAGCCCTTGGGATCGGGAAGGTCCAGCCAGGCTGGAATCCGGCCACCCGTTTCGCGTTCGAGAAGATTTTCGACGTGTTCGCGCATGGTCGGTTCGTCCCCAATCTCTTTGAAGGCTTCCCTGCGATGGCGCCGCCTATCGCACCGTGGCGTTGCGTCGCCGTGACGGTTGCGGGTCATTTCGATGACAGGTTCCAAGTCCTTGTTGATAACTGCCAATGCGGACGGCCTGGCCGCATTTCCACTGAGTCGCTCGCGTCCAAGGGGCTGGTTCATGCATTTCTTTGCCCTGTCATCGATATGTCACCGCGTCGTCACACGGGGGAGGCAAAAGCCCGCGCGTATCAAGCCCGCGTCTTCTCGCAGGGCCAGCACCAGCACAGGACGACCAAGGGGCGATGCGGCGGATCGACATATTGCTGGCGAGCGAACTTTCGGGTGGGCTTGCGCCGTTCCGGCACGATCAGTTCGACGTGGTGCTCCACCGCTGGGGCGACTTCGCGGAACTGCCGCTGATCGAGGGGGCGCTGTGGGTCTTCATCGACTGGGTGCTGCCCGAGATGTCCGGCCTCGAACTGTGCCGTCGTCTGCGCGCCGACAGCCTGACGGCGCACGCGCACGTCACGATGGTACTGGAAGAGGACAACCAGGAAGATCGCAAGCGCGCGCTGCGCATGGGTGCGGACGACTATATGGTCGGCCCGCTGACCCGCACCGCGCTGCTCGACCGCGTGCTCGGCGCGAACCTCGGCGATCAGGACAGCGCGGGCATCCGCGTGGTGACGCAGGGCGACCTTATGGTCGACGTCGCCGCGTTCCAGGCGCGCTTTCAGGGCAAGCCGATCTCGCTCATGCCCAACGAACTGCGCCTGCTGCGCTATTTCATCGAGCATCCGGGCCGCGTGTTCAGCCGCACGCAGCTGATCTCCGCGCTCGGCAAGCAGGAGCCGCCGGTGGACGAACGCACGGTGGACGTATGGATCGGCCGCCTGCGCCGCGCGCTCAAGGGCGTGGGTGCGGGCAACCCGCTGCGCACCGTGCGCTCGCTGGGGTATGTGTTCGACACGATCTGACCGGCGGGGGTGGGGCTTTACCTCGCTCCACCCCGTTCGTCATTGCGAGCGGGGCCTACTGCAGCGTCGCGCCGTCCTCGTCGCCGTCAGCGGTGCGGCCGAAGAACTGCATCAGTTGCACCAGAAGTTCGCAGCGAGCGGATAGTCCGGCGGCTTCCAGCAGCGCCTGCTTGGCTGCCGGATCGAATGGCGCGATCTGTGAGACGCCGTTGATGAGCGACATGTCATCCAGCCGCCCGACCTGGTCCCAGTCGACCACATAGCCCTGCGCATTGGCGAAGCGCTTCGCCTCGCGCTCGAAGCTGGCGCGCTCGATCGGGGCGAGCACTTCGTCGGGCTCCTCCAGCAGTTCGGCTTCGACCTGTCGGAAGGGCGTCGTCACGTCGAGTTCGCGCAGGATGCGGAAGCGCGTCTCGCCTTCGAGCACGATGTTGAAGCGCCCGTCGTCGAGCGCCTCGACATCGCCGATGCGCCCGAGGCAGCCGATCGAGAACAGCGGCGCGCCCTCGATCTGCTTCTGCGGCTGGATCATGCCGATCCGCCGGTCACGGGCGAGGGCGTCGCTCACCATCGCGCGATAACGGGGCTCGAAGATGTGGAGCGGCAGTTGCAGCCCCGGATAGAGCACCGCCCCGGTCAGTGGAAAGATGGTGATCCGCGCCAACCCCGTCAGCCGAACAGGACGGTCGAGAGCTTGCGGCGGGTGGCCGAAACCCACGGATCCTCAAGGCCGATCGCCTCGAAGATCTGCAGCAGCTTGGTGCGCGCGGCTCCCTCGTTCCATTCACGGTCGGCGGCGATCATGCGGAGCAGCGCCTCGGCGGCGGTATCCCGCTCACCGGCGGCGAAGGCGGCGGAGGCGAAGGCGAACTGCGCTTCCATGTCGGCGGGGCGCTCGGCAGCGGCGGCGCGCAGGGCGGCGAGTTCGCTGTCCTCCGGCTTGTCCTTGGCGAGCGCCAGCGTGTTGCGCGCCCGTTCCACATGCGGGTCGGTGGAGAGCGGCTCGCCCAGCGAATCGAGCACCTGTTCCGCTTCCTCGATGCGACCGGCGGCGACAAACGAGCGGACGAGGCCGGACAGCACTTCGCCGTTGTCCGGCGCGATTTCGAGGATCTGCATGAAGATGCTGGCGGCGCGCTCACCGTCGCCCTCGGCCAATGCTTCCTCGCCCATGGCGATCAGAGGGACGAGGTCGGGTGCGGGCTCGGCGCCGCCCGGCTGCACCGGCAGCTTGGCGAGCAGCTGGTCGAGCATGCCCTTGAGCTGCGATTCGGTGCGCGCGCTGGTCAGGTCGGCGACGGGCTGGCCCTGGAAGATCGCGTAGACCGTCGGGATCGAGCGGACCTGGAACTGCGAGGCAATGAACTGTTCCTCGTCGACGTTCACCTTGGCGAGCACCACGCCCTTGTCAGCATAGTCCGCCGCGACCTTTTCCAGCACCGGCGTCAGCGCCTTGCAGGGGCCGCACCATTCCGCCCAGAAGTCGAGGATCACGAGCTGGGTCATCGAAGGCTCAGCCACCGCCTTGCGGAACCGGTCCACTGCCTTCTGCTCGTCGAGGTTGAGACCCATGCTGGCCAAGATTCGTGCTCCGATTGTAAGAAATTCGGATCATAGATTGGCCTTTCGGCAGCGTTTGTGAAGGGAGAATGCACTGTTTCGGCGCGTTTCCGCAGCGCGCACAAAAACTTTGCGTTTTCCGCTTGCGGCCCCCGTGAACCGCTGCTAGTGGGCCGCCTCCACCCCGGACGGGCCGCCTCGGCAGCCCTTTCCGAAGCGCCAGAGCGGGCGTAGCTCAGGGGTAGAGCACAACCTTGCCAAGGTTGGGGTCGAGGGTTCGAATCCCTTCGCCCGCTCCAATTTCCTTACATCGCGATGACATTCCCTGTGGGGAAGATGCCGTTCCGAAAATGCGGGATGGACGAAGTTGCGTTTGTATCCCCCACGGGGCTGCGCGATAGTGGTGCAATGCAGCACGTCTTCCGAATCCTGTTCTGGCTCGCGCTGGTCTTCGCGGTGACGATGGCCATCCTTCCCCATCCGCCGCAGCTTCCCGGCGAGCCGAGCGACAAGTTCCAGCACATGCTGGCCTTCGCCACGCTGTCCGTTCTCGGCGTGCTCGGTTATCCGGGCGTGTCCCGCCTGAAGATCGTCCTCGGCCTCGTCGTGGTGGGGGCGGGGATCGAGATCGTGCAGATGATTCCCTCGTTGCACCGCGATGCGGAACTGATGGACCTCGTCGCGGACACCTTCGCCATCCTCGTCATGGTCGGCGTTGCAAGCCTCGCGCTGGGGCTTCGCAAGACGCGTTGAATATTTGTGGCAGAGGGCCCTTGCAGAGTATGAAAAGCGCTGCTAGTGGCCCCTCCACCCCACCGGAACCCCTAGCGGATCCGGTGATCAGGACGCCAGAGCGGGCGTAGCTCAGGGGTAGAGCACAACCTTGCCAAGGTTGGGGTCGAGGGTTCGAATCCCTTCGCCCGCTCCAGTGACTTTATCCAGAAATCGCTATGTTACAGGGTGATATCCACCCATACGGCTGCATGGTCGGACCCTGCCTCTGCGGGCTTTCCGACTTCGGGATAGGTATCCCAGCGGCGCGGGCGCGATCCCGGCCACATGCCCTTGCGAAACACTCCGGCACTTTCGACACGATCGAACAGCGCGGGCGAGAGCAGGATGTAGTCGATCTTGTTCCCGGCGTTGCACAGTCCGTAGGTGCCCGGATATCCGCCGTCGTCGAACGCGGAGTGCGTGAACACGTCGCGCAGGTCGGTGCGGCCCAGCAGGGGGGCAAGCGAATCGCTGTCGGGCGTGTCGTTGAAGTCGCCGATGATCGCGACATTCGCGATCTGCCTCTCCTCATAGATCTGCGCGATGCGGATCGCCTGCGCCTTGCGGCGGGCGTTGGAGGCGGCAGGCGTGCCGTAGCCCTTGCTCTTGAGGTGGTTGACCATGACCAGCACGGTCTCGCCGCTGGGCGTGGTCACGGTGAACTCCGCGCAGTCGCGCGAGAAGATCGGCAGCCCGTCCGTGCCCAGATCGTCGACGTGGCTGCGTAGCGCGCCGATGGGATAGCCCTCGCGCGACATCAGGCCGACATCGATGCCGCGTTCGTCATTGCCGTCGATCAGCATGACGTGGCGGAACGGCTCGCCACCCAGCGCGGGCAGGATCTCGCGGTTGAAGGCGGAGAGGACCGGGCGGCTTTCCGCCTCGACCACGCCAAGAACGTCGGCGCCAAGGTCGATCATGACGCGTGCAGTGTTGCGCATGGCGTGGTCGTTGACGGGCTCGTCACGCAGTTCGAGCGAGCCGGTCCAGTCGGCGCGGCCATCCGCCTCGATCTCGATCCCGCCGTCGCGCGGGCGGCGCAGCAGGCCGCCCCGGTTGCGGCGCAGGATGACGAAGGGGCCGGTGTCGGACTTCTCCAGTCCGAGCGCCACCATCAACTCGACCATGCGCGCCTTGTCGGCGTCGGTATATTCGATCTGCCCGAGCAGGCCGTTCAATTCCGCGAACCGCTCCAGCGTGGGCCGCCCCTCGGCCCAGGTGTCGAGGTTCATCGCCTTGGCGCGATCGAACAGGTTTTCGACGTTGTAGACGGCGAGTCGCATGCCGGTTTCTCCCCTCCGGAAGAGGGGAGAATGCCGCATTTGCGTGGCGAATTGGAGACGTGTTTGGCTGTCAGACGGTTCGTCATTGCGAGTGTAGCGAAGCAATCCAGAGGCGAGTAAGCCCCCTTGGATTGCTTCGCTACGCTCGCAATGACGAATCAGGGCATCTAGTCGCCTGCGATGGTCATCCCGTCCACGCGCAGGGTCGGCACGTTGATCGCGCGATACCATTCGAGGTCGTTGGCGGGGGTCAGCTGCGCGAACATGCGCAGGAGGTTGCCCGCGACGGTGAATTCGGACACCGGCCCGGCCAGCTGGCCGTCGACGATGCGGAAGCCCGCCGCGCCGCGGCTGTAGTCGCCCGTCACGCCGTTGACGCCCTGGCCGATCAGTTCGGTCACGTAGACGCCGTCCTTGATATCCGCCATCAGTTCGGCCGGGGAAAGGGTGCCCGCCGCGAGGTGGACGTTGCCGGTCGAGACGCCCGGCGCGCCGCCGCCGTTGCGGGCGGCATGGCCGGTGGGCGTAAGGTTGAGCTGCCGTGCGGAGGCCGAATCGAGCAGCCAGCCGGTGAGGCGACCGTCCTCGATGACGTTGCGCGCGCCGGTCGGCAGGCCCTCGCCGTCGAAGGGGCGAGAGCGCAGGCCGCGCGGGGTGTGCGGATCGTCGGCGATGGTGATGCCGGGCGCGAAGATCTGCTCGCCCAGCTTCTCCAACAGGAACGAGGAACGGCGCGCGATGGCATTGCCGGTGATCGCGCCGAGCAGGTGCCCGACCAGCGAGGAGGACACGCGCGGGTCGAAGATGACCGGCATCGCGCCGCTCTTCATCTTGCCCGAGCCGAGCTTGGCGACGGTGCGCTCGCCCGCAAGACGACCGATCTCGGCGGGGGAGGGGAGGTCGGCATGGTGGTGCGTGCTGCGCCATGCGTTGTCGCGCTGCTTGTCCGTCTCGCCCCCGACGACCGAGGCGCTCAGCGAGTGGTGCGTGGAGCCGTAGGCGCCCGAAAAGCCATGGCTGGTGGCGAGCGCGAAGACGCCGTCCCCGAAGCTGGCGGTGGCGCCGTCGGAATTGCTGATGCCCGAGACGGCGCGTGCCGCATCCTCGGCCTCCAGCGCGGCGGCGCGCAGGGCTTCGGGCGAGGGTTCGTGCGCGTCGAAGAGGTCGAGTTCGGGGAAGGGGCCGCGCGTCAGTAGGTCTTCGGGAGCGAGCCCGGCATAGGCGTCCTCCGGCGCGGCGCGGGCCATGTCGATGGCGCGGGCGGCCAGTTCGTCCAGCGCGGCGGGCGAGAGGTCGGAGGAGCCGATGCTGGCGGAGCGCCTGCCCACGAAGACGCGCAGCGCGATGTGCTCGCTCTCGGAACGCTCGACGTCCTCCAGCTTGCCGAGGCGCACCTGGATGCCCTCGGACGAACTGGCGCCATAGACCGCGTCGGCGGTCTCGGCACCGGCGCGGCGGGCGCGCTCCACCAAGTCAAGGGCACGATCCCTTGCCTGATCCGGACTGAGCATTGTTCCTGTAAACTCCCGATAACCGCGCACGACGTGCGGGCCTAAGCAATCACCGATGTCTCGATGGATGCCGGACCCGCAGCGTCGTGCCGGCTGTCAGGCGACGACCTTCAGCGGCTTGCGCTGATGCTGCGCGATCCAGTCCTCGAGGACCGGCGCGATTCGCGTGCGCCACTTGCTTCCGTTGAAGATGCCGTAGTGGCCGACGCTTTCGGCGAGGTAGTACTTCTTGCGCTTCTCCGGCAAGTGGCTTGCGAGATGCAGCGCGGCGCGGGTCTGGCCGATGCCCGAGATATCGTCGTTCTCACCCTCGACCGCGAGCAGGGCGGTGTCGCGGATCGCCGACAGGTCGATGCGCTCGCCACGGTGGACGAACTCGCCCTTGGGCAGCGAGTGCTTCTGGAAGACGTGCTCGACGGTCTGGAGGTAGAAGTCGGCGGTCATGTCGCAGACGGCGCGGTATTCGTCGTAGAACTTCTTGGTGGCGTCCGCGCTGTCGCCGTCGCCCGCGACCATGTGCTTGAACATGCCGTAGTGGCTCATCATGTGGCTGCCGAGGTTCATCGCCATGAAGCCCGCGAGTTGCAGGAAGCCCGGATAGACGCGGCGGCCGGATCCGGGATAGGTCATCGGCACGGTGGCGATGACGTTCTGCTCGAACCACGAAAGCGGCTGCTGCATGGCCACGTCGTTGACGCTGGTGGGCGCCTCGCGCGTGTCGATCGGTCCGCCCATCATGGTGAGGGTGGCGGGGCGGCAGGGATGCTCCTTGGCGCCCATGATCGCGGTGGCGGCATAGGCCGGGACCGAGGGCTGGCACACGGCGAGGACGTGCGTGCCCGGGCCGATGTGTTCGAGGAACGAGACCACGTAGTCGATATAGTCGTCGAGGTCGAAACGACCGGCGCTCATCGGCACCAGCTTCGCGTCGGCCCAGTCGGTGATGTAGACTTCGGCGCTCTCCAGCATGCGCGCCACGGTGCCGCGCAGGAGCGTGGCGTAGTGGCCGCTCATCGGCGCGACGATCAGCAGCTTGGGCGCATCCGCGGCAAGGCCGGGGTGGCTGAAGCGCAGGAGATTGCCGAACGGCTTGTGCAGCACGATCGATTCGGTGACCGGATAGATCCTGTCGCCGATGGCAGTGGTCTCGATGTCGAAGGAGGGCTTCCCGCGCGGCGATGCGGCATGCGCGAAGACGTCGAGCGCGGAGGCCATGACCGGGCCGAGACCCGAATAACCGAATGGAAGCACGGGGTTGGACAGCAGTTCGGCGCCAACCGAAGCCCATGCGGCGGCGCTGCTGAGCATGGCGCGCTGCAACTCGTAGGCATTGTAGAGCAAGTCGATTCTCCTTGCCGGCCATCGGGCCTGAGCGGCCTCGATCCCGGACTGTTACCCGACAATTAGGGAATTAGCGGTTACCGTTGCAACGCGGCAATTCCGATTTAAGGCAGGTGCCTTTCGCATAAGGGCCACGCTTCGGCGCAATTTGCAGGATGGTCGAGATGCACCAACGGGCTCTTTTCCTGAGCCGTGCGAGGCTGTAAGGGCGCGCTGATGGATGGGACGCAAGGCAATTCTCCCGCGCCGGAAACCGTAGACGAGCCGAAGCCGCGCCGCCGCAGCCTCGGGCCGCTGCGCATGGTCTGGCGCGAGATGCTCAAGTATCCGGGCCGCATGGCCACGGCCGGCCTCGCGCTCATAACGACGGCGACTTCGACCCTCGCGATTCCCTATGGTTTCCGCCAGATCATCGACAAGGGCTTCGCGCAGGGGGCTGACCCGGAGGCGATCCGGTCCTGGTTCCTGATGCTGATGGTCGTGGTCGTGGTGCTCGCGGTGGCGACGGCGATCCGGTTCTATTCCGTCTCGTGGCTGGGCGAGCGCGTCGTCGGCGACATCCGCCTGCGGGTGCAGCGCCACCTCCTGACGCTCGCGCCGAGCTTCTTCGAGGAGAACAGCCCCAAGGAAATCTCCTCGCGCATGACCGCCGACACGGCGATCATCGAGCAGATCGTGGGCACCACCGTCTCGGTCGCGCTGCGCAACGCCATCATGGCGGTGGGCGGGGTGATCTACCTCTTCGCGCTGGAGCCGGGGCTGACGGCGGGCCTCGTCATCGCGATCCCCGTGGTGATCCTGCCGATCGCCGGGTTCGGCCGCAAGCTGCGCGCGGTTTCCCGCTCCAGCCAGGACCGCGTGGCCGACATCGGCGCGCTGACCGCCGAAGTGCTCGGCGCGCTCAAGGTCGTGCAGGCCTTCAACCAGGAAGGGCGCGAGCAGCAGCGCTTCTCCGCCGCTGTCGAGCGCACGTTCGAGACCGGGCGTCACCGCATCCTGATCCGCGCGATCATGACGGCGGTCATCATGTTCCTGATCTTCGGATCGATCACCATCATCATGTGGCGCGGCGCGATCGGCGTGGCCGAGGGCACCATCACCGGCGGCACCATCGCCGCCTTCGTGGTGACGGCGGGCATTGTCGCGGGCGCCTTCGGGTCGCTGACCGAGGTCTACGGGGATCTCGTGCGCGGCGCTGGCGCGGCGAGCCGCCTTGCCGAACTGCTGGGCGAGCATCCGACGATCGCCGCCCCGGCGCGCGCGCTGGTGATGCCGAGCCCGGCACGCGGCAAGCTGGCGTTCGAGCGCGTGACCTTCCGCTACCCGGCGCGGCCGGAGCTTCCGGCGCTGCACAACTTCAGCCTGACCGTGGAGCCGGGCGAGACCGTCGCCATCGTTGGCCCCTCGGGCGCGGGCAAGTCCACCCTGTTCCAGCTTGCCGAGCGATTCTACGATCCGCAGGGCGGCGCCATCAAGATCGACGGCGTGCCGCTCGCCTCCGCCGATCCCGCCGAAATCCGCGCCCGCATCGCACTGGTGCCGCAGGAGGGCGTGCTCTTCGCCGCCTCCGCGCGCGACAACCTGCGCTACGGCAACTGGAATGCGGACGACGAGGCGATCTGGCAGGCGGCCCGCGCGGCCAATGCCGAAGCCTTCCTGCGCGCTCTGCCGCAGGGGCTCGACACGTTCCTCGGCGAAGACGGCGCGCGCCTTTCCGGCGGCCAGCGCCAGCGCATCGCCATCGCCCGCGCGCTGCTGCGCGACGCGCCGATCCTGCTGCTCGACGAGGCGACGAGCGCACTCGACGCCGAAAGCGAGCGGTTGGTGCAGGACGCGGTGGAGACGTTGATGGCGCAGCGCACCACGCTCGTCATCGCGCACCGCCTCGCCACCGTGCGCAAGGCGGACCGGATCATCGTGATGGATGGCGGGCGCATCGTCGAGCAGGGCACGCACCAGAGCCTGAGCGTGGCGGGCGGCCTCTACGCGCGGTTGGCCTCATTGCAGTTCGACAGCCCGCCGATCATACCGCTGGGATAACCTTTTCGGTTCGTCGTGACGTCGGTGCAGGTCGCCGCTGTTTTTCGCTGGCGTTGCTCGAACAGGCAACTAAGTTGCGCGCCACTCGGGATCGCAGCGGTCCTGCTAAAACATACTGTCGCA
This sequence comes from Novosphingobium kaempferiae, assembly GCF_021227995.1. Lineage (NCBI taxonomy): Bacteria > Pseudomonadati > Pseudomonadota > Alphaproteobacteria > Sphingomonadales > Sphingomonadaceae > Novosphingobium > Novosphingobium kaempferiae. The sequence goes on along the minus strand of NZ_CP089301.1, from coordinate 2,806,177 downwards.
CCCCCCCATCCGAAAGGTCACGACATGCTTCGCTTCTGCCGCAAGGTGCTCCTCGCGAGCGCCGCGCTTTCCGTTTTCGTTTCCGCCGCTCCCGCATTCGCGCAGGATGCCGCCCCCGCCCCCGGCGCAGTCAAGCCCTCGCTCGCGCCCTCGGCCGACTGGGGCAAGTTCGGTGTGCAGACCCAGTGGATCGACAAGTCCGTGAAGCCGGGTGACGACTTCGACGCCTTCGTGAACGGCGTGTGGAACAAGACGGTCGAGCTGCCTGCCGATCGCACCCGCTGGGGTTCGTTCCTCGAACTGAACGACCTGTCCGAGAACCGCGTCCACGCGATCATGGACGAACTCGTCGCCTCGAACCCGGCCCCCGGCTCCGACGGCGCGCGCGTCGCCGCAGCCTACAAGGCCTTCATGGACGTCGATGCGATCAACAAGGCGGGCCTGACGCCCGTGCGTCCCTACCTTGACCGGATCAAGGCAGCGAAGACTCCGGTCGACATCGCGACCCTGTTCGGCCAGCCTGGCTTCGCCTCGCCCATCGGCGCCGTTGTCGGCGCGGACGACAAGCAGAGCGACATCTACGCGCTCAATGCGATGATCTCGGGCATGGGCCTGCCGGATCGCGACTACTACCTGAAGACCGACGAGCGCTCGGTCGGCCTTCGCGACAAGTACAAGGCCTACCTGACCTTCCTTCTCGGCAAGGCTGGATATGCCGACGCGGCGGGCGCGGCGCAGTCCGTGCTCGCGCTGGAAACGCAGATCGCGCAGGCCGACTGGGACCGCGCTGCTGCGCGCAACCCGGACCTGACCTACAACAAATTGTCGGTGGCCGAGTTCGAAGCGCTGGGTTCGCCCGGCGTGGTCAAGGCGTTCCTCTCCAGCCTCGGCGCCGGCAAGGCGAGCTACGTGCTCGTCGCCGAGATGCCGCCGACGGCGGAGGAACTGAAGACCGCGCGCATCGATCCCGCCAAGGCGCAGGCGCAGTTCGGCCCCGGCATGCCCGCCGTCGTCAAGCTGATCGAGAGCACCCCGGTCGCGACCTGGCAGGCCTACCTGACCGCGCACTTCCTGCGCAGCAACGCATCGGTTCTGCCCTCCGACATCGACGAGGCCAACTTCGCCTTCTACGGCCAGACGCTGAGCGGCCAGCCGCAGCAGCGCCCCCGCTGGAAGCGCGGCATCGCCGCGGTCGAGGGCATGGCGGGTGAGCTCGTCGGCAAGATCTACGCCGCGAAGTACTTCCCGGCCGAGCAGAAGGCGGCGATGACCGACCTCGTCGCCAACCTGCGCAAGGCGATGGCCGCGAACCTCAAGGATCTCGCGTGGATGAGCCCCGCCACCCGCGTCGAGGCCGAGAAGAAGCTCGACGCCTTCACCCCCAAGATCGGCGCGCCTGCCACGTTCAAGACCTATGAGGGGCTGACCTTCTCGGCCTCCGATCCGCTCGGCAACGGGATCGCCGCGAACAAGTGGGCCTCGGACTTCGAGATGAACCGTCTCGGCGGCAAGGTCGACCGCACCGAATGGGGCATGCTGCCCGAGACGGTGAACGCCTACTACAACTCGACGATGAACGAGATCGTGTTCCCCGCCGCGATCCTGCAGCCGCCGTTCTTCAACCTCTCGGCGGACCCGGCGGTCAACTATGGCGGCATCGGTGCCGTGATCGGCCACGAGATGGGCCACGGCTTCGACGACCAGGGCGCCAAGTCCGACGGCACCGGCAACCTGCGCGACTGGTGGACCCCCGCCGACAAGGCCGCGTTCGAGAAGTTGCAGGACGCGCTGGCGGCGCAGTACGATTCGTTCTGCCCGTTCGACAACGGCCAGACCTGCGTCAACGGCCGCCTCACCATGGGCGAGAACATCGGTGATCTCGGCGGCCTCAGCCTCGCCTATCGCGCCTACAAGATGTCGCTGAACGGCAAGCCCGCCCCGGTGATCGACGGCTTCACCGGCGACCAGCGCTTCTTCATGGGCTGGGCGCAGGTGTGGCGTTCCAAGGTGCGCGAGGCGCAGGCGCGCCAGTACCTCGTGATCGACCCGCATGCGCCGCCGCAGTACCGCGTCAACGGCATCGTCCGTAACTTCGACGAGTGGTACAAGGCGTTCAACGTCAAGCCGCGCGAGAAGCTGTACCTCGCCCCCAAGGACCGCGTGCGGATCTGGTAAGAACGGCAGTTCCTCCCCGAGCCTGTCTCGGGGAGGAACTTCGTCCCGCCGAACCTTAAACTTTCTCCATGTTGTCGCAGTGCAGCACGTCTGCGGTTGACTTGCCCGCCCCGTCCGGCATGACCTGCGGCCTATGGACCTGACCCTTACCGCGATCCTCCTCGGCATTGTCGAGGGCCTCACCGAGTTCCTGCCCGTCTCCTCGACCGGCCACCTCATCCTCGCCACCCGGCTGTTCGGCTATGACGCCAGCCAGTGGGCGACCTTCAACATCGTCATCCAGCTGGGCGCGATCCTTGCGGTGATCGTGCAGTTCTGGCGCACGTTCTGGGCGGTCGGCATGGGGCTGCTCAAGCTCAACCCCACCTCCATCCGCTTCGTGCGCAACGTGCTGCTGGCCTTCATCCCCTCGGCAGTGCTGGGCCTGCTGCTCAACGACTTCATCGAGGGGCTGCTGGGCGAGCCTGCCGTGGTCGCCTGGGCGCTCATCATCGGCGGCATCGCCATCCTCGGCATCGAGAAGGTGGCCAAGCCCGGTCCGCTGACCGGCGTGGCGGAACTGCCCGCCAAGCAGTGCGTCGGCGTCGGGCTGGCGCAGTGCCTTGCCATGGTGCCGGGTGTCAGCCGCTCGGGCGCGACGATCATGGGCGCGCTCGCCATGGGCATCGAGCGGCGCACCGCGGCGGAGTTCAGCTTCTTCCTCGCCGTGCCGACGATGGTCGGCGCGACGACGCTGGAACTGCTCAAGCACCATGAAGCGCTGGCATCGGGCGTCGGCCCGGTGGGCTGGGACGAGATCGCGATCGGCTTCGTCGTCTCGTTCGTGGTGGCGCTGGTGGTCATCAAGGCGTTCATGAGCTTCGTCAGCAAGTCCGGCTTCGCGCCCTTCGCATGGTATCGCATCATCGCCGGCGCGGTGGCGCTGTTCCTCCTTTCGCGGATCTGACATCATGAGCAACGGGGAGAAGCTCGGTCGCAAGGACTACGAGAAACTCCTCGAGCCGATGGAGCAGGAGCTTGTCGGCATGGCGCGCTGGGCGCAGGTGTCCGGCGCGCGCATCGTCGTGCTGTTCGAGGGGCGCGACACGGCGGGGAAGGGCGGCGCGATCAAGGCCGTCTCCGGCCAGCTCAACCCGCGCCAGTGCCGTACCGTGGCCCTCGCCGCGCCGAGCGAGCGCGAGAAGGGCCAGTGGTACTTCCAGCGCTACGTCGACCACCTGCCCGCGAAGGGCGAGATCGTGCTGTTCGACCGTTCTTGGTACAACCGCGCGGGCGTGGAACGGGTGATGGGCTACGCCACCCAGGCCGAGGTCGAGGCGTTCCTGCGCCATGCCCCCACCTTCGAGAAGATGCTGATCGACGACGGCATCCTCCTCTTCAAGTACTGGCTCGCCTGCGATCAGGACAAGCAGGAGGAGCGTCTGCACGAACGGCTGGACGATCCGCTCAAGCGCTGGAAGCTGTCCCCCGTCGATATCGCCGCGCGCGAAAAGTACGCCGACTACACCCTTGCGCGCGAGGCCATGCTGGAGGCGACGCACACCGCCCATGCGCCCTGGACGCTGGTGGACTTCAACGACCAGCGGCATGGTCGCCTCACCCTGATTCGCGATCTGCTGAACCGGCTGCCGGAAATGCAGGTGGCGGCCCCGGAACTTGACCTTCCGCCGCTCGATGGCGAGCCCCGGCGCGAGAAATTCGGGGTTCTGGACCCGATCAGGCCGTTTCCACTTCCCTGAATCGGCTGCGAATCGGAGGCTCCCGCTTGACTTTGCGGGGCCGATCCAGCAATGGGCGCAACCTTGAAGGGCGGCGCCTCGGTGTCGCCCCTTTATGATTTGTCGTAACGCCGGCCTGCCAGGGCGGCTGCAACTTAGAAAGTACAGGATACCGCCATGGCGAAGCCCGCAACCGTCAAGATCCGTCTTGTCTCGACCGCCGACACCGGCTTTTTCTACGTGACCAAGAAAAATCCGCGGAACACGACCGAGAAGTTCAGCTTCAAGAAGTACGATCCCGTCGTGCGCAAGCACGTCGAGTTCAAGGAAGCCAAGATCAAGTAAGGTTCACGGTCGGTTCAAGGCTGTGGACCCAACGGGAAAGCCATGAACCACGTGAAGAAAACCTTTCGATCATGCGTGAGCGCGGCCGCTTTGGCCGCGCTTTCCGTTCCTGCAGCCTTCGTTCCGGGCGTGGCCACGGCCGCATCCCCGGCCGACGCGGAGCAGCTCGACCAGGCCGTCGCCGCGCTGCGTGCCATCGATTCGATGAAGGCGGACTTCGTCCAGACCGACCGCTCCGGCCAGTCGGTGCGCGGCGTCCTGACGCTCAAGCGCCCCGGCAAGATCCGTTTCCAGTACGAGAAGAGCGCCAACATGCTAATCGTCGGGGACGGGCGCGCGCTGACGCTCATCGACTACGACGTGCGGCAGGTGCAGCGCTGGCCGATCAAGAACAGCCCGCTCGGCGCGCTGCTCGATCCCACGCGCGATGTCGCGAAGTTCGGCAAGGTTCTCCAGACCGGCAATCCCAACGTCATCAGCATCGAGGTGCGCGACCGCTCGCATCCCGAATACGGGGTGATCACGCTGATCTTCTCGCGCAAGGCCTCCGCGCCGGGCGGGCTGGAACTGACCTACTGGGTTGCGCTCGACTCGCAGAACAAGCGCACCACCATCAGCCTCGCGAACCAGCGCTACGGCGTGCCGGTGACTGACGCGGACTTCCGCTGGAACGATCCGCGCCCCCGGAACCGTCGATGAGAGGGCACGGTTTGTCGCGGGGTGTGCGTGCCTAGCGACAAACTGCGACAGTTTCCTTAACTTCGTTCACTTGGCAGCAAGGCGAAGCATCCTACATAGGTCTTGTCAGAAACGACTTGAGGCGGGTTTCCCCCCTGTTGCCCGCGCCTCCTGAGTGGTCTTTCTGATACTAGCGTGACGAACGCTTACAGGAACCCTCGAGCCTCTGCCCCCGGCTCGAGGGTTTTCTGTTTTCTGCGGTCTGGATTGGCCCATGCCGGGCTGCGAACGGCACCGTTCTGCGCTTCCGGTGCTCACGTACTGAAGTACGCTGCGCGCCGGTTCTCGACCGGCACCATTCTCGCTCCGGCCTGAGCCAATCCAGACCGCAGAAAAAGCCGCGTCGCGCATTCCTCCCCGGCACGGGGAGGGGGGCCATCCGAAGGATGGTGGAGGGGCACAGGCAAAGGTCATCCGACCTCTCCGCCACCCTCTGGCAATTCCTGCAGGCCATCCCTAAAGCCAGCGCCATGAAGATCGCCACCTGGAACATCAATTCCGTCCGCCTGCGCATCGACCAGGTCGAACGCTTCCTGACCGAGCAGGCGCCCGACGTCCTGTGCCTGCAGGAGATCAAGGTCGCCGAGCACCTGTTCCCGCACGAGATGTTCGAGCGGCTCGGCTACAGCCACCGCGCGATCCACGGGCAGAAGGGTTATCACGGCGTCGCCACCGTCTCGAAGGTGCCGTTCCGGGATTTCTCGAAGCACGACTGGCAGGACAATGGCGAGGCCCGCCACATCGGCGTCGAACTGCTGGGACCGGGGCAGGGCATGGTGCTGGAGAACGTCTACATCCCGGCGGGCGGCGACGTGGCCGACCGCGAGGTGAACCCCAAGTTCGGCCAGAAGCTCGACTTCCTCGAACGCATGACCCGCTGGGCCGACAAGATCGAGCGTCCGACCCTGATCGTCGGCGACTTCAACATCGCCCCGCTCGAATCGGATGTCTACGACCACAAGGCGCTGCTCAAGGTGGTCAGCCATACGCCGATCGAGGTCGAGACGCTCAAGCGCCTTCAGGACGCGGCGGGCTTCGACGATCTGGGGCGCCGCTTCATTCCCGCGCCCGAGCGCAACTATTCCTGGTGGTCGTATCGCAGCTACTGGCGCCAGAAGGACCAGGGCCGCCGTCTCGACCACATGTGGGCCTCGCCCGATCTCGCCCCGCAGGCGCGCGGGCATCACTTCGTCGAGGAAACCCGCCGCTGGGACCAGCCGAGCGACCATATCCCGCTCGTGACGGAGTTCGAACTCTGAGCGAGGCGGCTCGCCTTGCCAGCTGCGCTTCGACCCGGCGCGTGGCGCTGGCGCTCGATGCGCTGCGTCACGGCTGGCCGGTCAGGGTGGCGGGGCAAGTGCTGCTGCCCGCCGAGACCGCGTTCGCGGCAGGCGTGACCGCGCCGCGCATGCTGATCTCCGCCGCGCGCGCCGTGACGCTCAAGCTCGCCAACCAGCGCGAGGCGGCGGTGCCCGAAGCTCCGGTGCTGATTCGCGCTGCCGAGCCTTTCGATCTGGAGACGGCGCGGGCGGTGGCCGACCCGGCGCTCGACCTCGCCTATCCGATGAAAGGCCCGTTCGCCGCCGAGGCCATCGCCGATCCCGAATCGGCGCGCACGGCTATGGAACTGGCAAGGCTTGCCGGAATCCTGCCCGCCTTCCTCGTCGCGCCGGCGGATCCGGGCGAGGCGCAGGACGTTTCGAGCGCCGACCTCGCCGAGTGGAAGGATACGCGGCATCTGGCGATAGCCTCTCGTGCAAGGCTCCCGGTCGAGGCGGCAGAGAATGCGCAGATCGTCGCCTTCCGCGCGCTCGATGACTTGCGCGAGCATGTCGCGCTTGTCATCGGCACGCAGGATGGCGGGCGTCCCCCGCTGGTGCGGCTCCATTCCGAATGCCTGACCGGCGATATCCTCGGCAGCCTCAAGTGCGATTGCGGTCCGCAGCTGAACGCCGCCCTGCGCGCCATGGCGGACGAGGCTGAAGACGGCGGCTGGGGCGTGCTGCTCTATCTGCGGCAGGAGGGCAGGGGCATCGGCCTCGTCAACAAGCTGCGCGCCTACAGCCTGCAGGACGCGGGCTATGATACGGTGGACGCCAACAACCGGCTCGGCCTGCCGACCGAGGCGCGCGACTTCCCGGTGGCGGCACGGATGCTCGAACTGCTGGGCGTTCATGCGATTCGCCTGATGACGAACAACCCCGCCAAGGTCGCGGCGCTGCAGGGCGTCGGCGTCGAGGTGGTGGAGCGCGTGCCGCACCAGTTGCCGCCCAACCCGCACAATGCGCGCTATCTCGAGACGAAGCGGGACCGCACGGGGCATCTGCTCTGAACGTCGTCCGGGACGACGATTGGCGTTTTTTGTCCGGTGCCGTATCTACACGCCGATGCCTGAATTACCCGAAGTCGAAACCACCGTGCGCGGTCTTGCGCGCTTTCTCGAAGGTGAGCGGATCGCCCGCGTCTCGGTCAACCGGCCGGACCTGCGCCGTCCGTTCCCGCCCGATCTGGTGCAGGTGCTGACCGGCGCGCGGGTGACGGGGATGGGGCGGCGCGCCAAGTACGGGTTGATCCATACCGACCGCGAGCAAACGATGGTGTTCCACCTCGGCATGTCGGGCCGCTGGCGTATCGAACCGGAGACGCCCGACAAGCACGATCACCTTGTCCTGGAGACCGGCGGGGGCCACGTTCTGGCGCTCAATGACGCACGGCGGTTCGGCTCGGTCGATCTGGTGGCCACCGGGGGGCTCGATGCCTGGGGACCGTTCGCCGCGCTCGGGCCGGAGCCGCTGGGTGAGGAACTGACGGCGGCGCACTTGCGCAGCGCCTTCGCGGGCCGGATCGCGCCGATCAAGCAGATGCTGCTCGACCAGACGATCGTCGCGGGGCTGGGCAACATCTACGTGTGCGAGGCGCTGTTCCGCTCCGGCATCCGCCCGGACAAGGAGGCAGGGCGCGTGACGATGCCCGCGCTGTCGCGGCTGGTGCCTGCGATTCGCGACGTGCTCGGCGAATCGATCGCGGCGGGCGGATCCACGATCAAGGATTATGCTCAGCCTAACGGCGAACTCGGCTACTTCGCGGCATCTTGGCGGGTCTACGGGCGGGAGGGCGACGCCTGTTCCTGCGGCAGCCCGGTCCTGCGCTTCGTGCAGGGTGGGCGGAGCACGTTTTGGTGCCGGCGCTGCCAGAGGTAGCGCCAAGCCCGCGCGGCGTCTGAGCGTGGCCGCTTGCGGCCCTGAAGGCCAGAAATAGGCGCTTTCCGGCGGTCGCGTCGGGTTGACGCAACCCGGCTTCAACTGTAAGGGGCGCGCTTTCCGGCGAGTCCGTTCGCCGAATAGATTCGTTAGGCAATTGGGGCCGCTCACCGTGTTGGCCGCCCAGACAGAGGAATATCGATGGCCAATACGCCGCAAGCCCGCAAGCGCATCCGTCGCAACGAGCGCCGTGCAGAGATCAACACCAACCGCGTCAGCCGCATCCGCACCTTCGTGAAGAAGGTCGAGGCCGCTCTGGCCGGTGGCGACAAGACCGCTGCTGCTGCCGCCCTCAAGGAAGCGCAGCCCGAGCTGGCTCGTGGCGTTGCTCGTGGCGTGCTCCACAAGAACACGGCTGCGCGCAAGCTGTCGCGTCTGACGAAGCGCGTCGCCGCACTCTGATTCGAGTGGGTGATTCGCAGTACTGGGCAGGCTGCTAGCCACCTGTCTCAGGACGAAACGAGAACGGAGCCGGGGTCATTCGATCCCGGCTCCGTTCTCGTTTCTGCGGCACTGCAACATCGTTTGCGGCAAAGCCCCGGAAACACTGCGATTCGGATTGTTGCGCTGCGCAACTGTATGATTTTAAAGCGCATTACAGTTCAGCGACGGATTTTGGGCACTCACACGTGAGTCAACCTTCATAATTTTTTTTATTTGGGGACCGCTGTCTTGCCTGCGCTGCAAACCGGTTCCTAAAAGGGTCTCGGCCGTTGCGGAACTGGCCGGGGAACACAGCGATTCATTGTGGAACGACAGCTGCGAAACGGGGCGTTCGCGGCTGGGGGAAGCTTTTACTCTGCTGACGCTTTGCCGGCGTTTCCGCAGCATTCGGGGACCGTGTGAGTTCGGGGGTTCGAAACGATGTCGAATACGTCTGCAGGACAGCCCTCGGTAACCGCTTCCACGGTCGAAGGTACTAACGTGAATAGGAAGTCGAAGGCGGTGCGAGTGGCGATGGAAGAGGATCAGGAAGCCGTTAACCTGGCGGCGGACTGGGCAGACATCAGCCAGGGCCTGCGCAAGGACCTGGGCCACCAGGCGCACAGCCAGTGGATCAAGCCGATCCAGCCGGGCAACTGGTGCAAGGAGACCGGCACGCTCGATCTCTACCTGCCGACCGAGTTCTCGGCGAACTGGGTGAACGATCGCTTCGCCGACCGCCTCTCGCTCGCATGGAAGATCGCGCGCCCCGACGTGCGCCACGTGCGCATCCTCGTGCATCCCGGCCGTCGCCAGCTTCCCGAACTGCGCCTGGGCAGCGGCGGTCGTCCCGCCAGCGCTCCGGCCAACGATTCGGCTGCCGGTTCGGTCGATCCGCTGTCGGTCGCGCTTGCCGGCGAATCGTTCGCCGCGCTCGGGCAGGGCCCGGCGGGCATCGACGCCTCGCAGACCTTCAACAGCTTCGTGACCGGCACGTCCAACGTGCTCGCGTGCAATGCCGCCCAGCGCATGGCCGCGACCGAGACGCCGCAGTTCTCGCCGCTCTACCTCAAGGCCGCGACCGGGCAGGGCAAGACGCACCTGCTCCACGCCATCGGCCATGCCTATCTGGCGGCCCACCCGCATGCGCGCATCTTCTACTGCTCGGCCGAGCGCTTCATGGTCGAGTTCGTGCAGGCGCTGCGCCAGAACCAGATGATCGAATTCAAGTCGCGCCTGCGCGGCTTCGACCTGCTGCTGGTCGACGACATCCAGTTCATCATCGGCAAGGCCTCCGCGCAGGAGGAACTGCTCTACACGATCGACGCGCTGCTCCAGGAAGGCAAGCGCCTCGTCTTCGCCGCCGACCGCGCCCCGCAGGCGCTCGACGGTGTCGAGCCGCGCCTGCTGTCGCGCCTGTCGATGGGCCTCGTCGCCGACATCCAGCCCGCCGACATCGAACTGCGCCGCTCGATCCTCGAGAATCGCCTTGGCCGCTTCGCTTCGATCGAAGTGCCTGCCGACGTCATCGAGTTCCTCGCGCGCACCATCAACCGCAACGTGCGTGAGCTCGTCGGCGGCCTCAACAAGCTGATCGCCTATGCGCAGCTGACCGGGCAGGCCGTCTCGCTCCAGCTTGCCGAAGAGCAGCTGACCGATATCCTCTCGGCCAACCGCCGCCGGATCACGATCGACGAGATCCAGCGCACGGTCTGCCAGTTCTACCGCATCGACCGCACCGAGATGAGCAGCAAGCGCCGCGCTCGCGCCGTCGTGCGTCCGCGTCAGGTGGCGATGTATCTTGCCAAGGTGCTGACGCCGCGTTCCTACCCGGAGATCGGTCGCAAGTTCGGCGGTCGCGACCACTCGACCGTGATCCACGCGGTACGCCTGATCGAAGAGCTTCGCACCCGCGATGCCGACATGGACGGCGACGTGCGTTCGCTGCTGCGCCAGCTCGAAAGCTGAGTTTTCACCGGCCTGTGCCGGACCTATCCACAGGGTTGCCGACAGGTCGCCGCTCCGGTTCGGGGCGGCGATCTGCGTTTGGGGACATTGGTTCGCGGCCGTTAAGTACCCGGATTAACTTTTGGATAAGTGTGCGTTTGTAGCCTCAAGGGAACGCATTTGCGTTTCATTCTCAGTTTCAGCGGAAGAGGCATTCCCCCCATGCGCTTCTATCAAGCCACGACTTTCCTGTTTCCCCGCAGTTATGAGCGGCGGATTCTCCTCGTATGTTTCGGCGCCGTCCACGTTCCCCTGATCGCCTGCGTCGTATTTCAGGCCGTCACCGGGCACTGGCAACTCGATACCCTCGTCACGCTCCTCGTCGCCACTCTGGTCGGAACGGGCCTTGGTCTGGCCGCGATCCATGCGCTGCTCTCACCGATCGGGCAGGCGACGACGATGCTTCAGGCCATCCAGGCGGGCGAGCGTATCGCCGTGATCCCCCAGGGCACTGACGATCTGGTCGGGCGCCTGCTGAACGGCGTGGCCATCGCCGCCAACGAGACGGCGGCGCGGATCGAGCAGCTTGTCGATGCCGCCGAGCGCGACCCGCTGACCGGCATCCGCAATCGGCGCGGTTTCCTCGATTCGGCAGAGCAGATCCTGCGCGGCAGGAGCAATGCCGTGCTGGCGCTCATCGACATCGATCACTTCAAGCATGTGAACGACGAATTCGGCCACGATACCGGCGACGTGCTGCTGAAGGCACTGGCCCGCCGCATCGAGGACCATCTGCGCCGCAGCGATATCGCCGCGCGCTGGGGTGGTGAGGAGTTCGCGGTCCTGCTGCCCGACACCACGCTTGATGAAGCCCGCCTCGTCATGGAGCGCCTGCGCGCGACGGTGGCGCTCGACACCAACCTCGGCGTGCAGGACCGGGCGGTCACGTTCTCCTGCGGCCTCGCGCCGGTGCGCAGCTTCACGCAGCTCGGCGAAGCGACCAAGCAGGCCGACGCGGCGCTCTATGCGGCCAAGAACGGCGGGCGCAACCAGGTCCACGTACTGGGCCTCTGACCGGATACCCGAAGGATTGCGCAGTCCGGTTGCAGGGGGCGTCCGTCTCCGGCGTCCCCGGCAACCGAACCGCGCAATCGACCCGGCGTCTTTGGCGCTTCACCCCCGCCGCGCCATGCTGTAGGCGCAGGGCCATGATTCCCGCCACGTTCTCACAGGCCCTTCTGCGCGGCGCCCGGGGCCGTTGCCCCCGCTGCGGCGAGGGAAGCCTGTTTCGAAAGTGGCTCAAGCCGCGTGAGCGGTGCCCGGTCTGCGCGCTCGACCTGACGCCGCAGCGCGCAGACGACTTTCCCGCCTACATCGCCATGATCGTCACCGGGCACCTGATGGCGCCGCTCATCATCATGCTCTCGCTCGATTTCGAGCTTGGGCCGGTGGCGATGCTGGGGATCGTGGTGCCGCTGGCGGTGGCGATGATGCTCGGGATGCTGCAACCGGCGAAGGGCGGGGTGATCGCGACGCAGTGGTGGTTCGGCATGCACGGCTTCGTCAGGGAACGCCTGCCCGATCCCCGGACCGAGGATGAAGGCAGGCCGTGAGCATTTCCCCCGACCGCATAGGCCGCTTCGCGCGCCACATCGTCCTGCCCGAAGTCGGCGGGGTAGGGCAGGTGGCGCTGAGCGACGCGCATGTGGTGCTGGTCGGCTGCGGCGGGATAGGCAGTCCTTCCCTGCAGTATCTCGCCGCAGCCGGCATAGGACATCTCACTCTGGTGGATGATGACGTCGTCGACGTCAGCAATCTCCAGCGTCAGACGATTTTCACGCCGTCGGATGTCGGCAGGCCCAAGGCGGAAACGGCAGCCGAATGGGTGCGGCGTTTTGATGTTGGCCTCAAGGTCGATCCCGTCGTCGCGAGGCTGGGGGATGACAACACGCGTGACGTCCTATCCGGCGCCGATCTCGTACTGGACGGTTGTGACAACTTCGCGACTCGGCTCGTCGTGTCAGATACCTGCGTAGAACTGGGGATTCCGCTGACCACGGCGGCGATCGGGCGGTTCCAGGGGCAGGTCGCGAACTTCGCCGGGCACCTGCCGGGGCAGGCCTGCTACCGCTGCTTCGTGGGCGACGCCTTCGACGCGGTCGACTGCGATACCTGCGCCGCCGACGGCGTGCTGGGCGCGATGGTGGGCATGGTCGGCACCTTCGCGGCGATGCATGCGATGCGGGTGCTGCTGGCGGGGCACTCCGCCTTCGGGGAGCCGCAGTTCGGGACGCTTCACCTGATCGACGGGCTGGCTCCGTCGATGCGCCCGCTCAGGATCGCCAAGGATCCGGCTTGTCGGGCGTGTAACGGCGTTGAGGCTTCGGGAAGCGCAGCCTGAGTCGCTTTAAGAGTACCTTAGGTTCAGTTCAGGCTCTGCTTCCCGCCAGTATTTCCGCCACCCATTCCGGCACCAGTTCGGTCGCGGGGCCATGGCGCGCCTCGTCGAACCATAGCGTTCCCTGCGAGGGTTCGAGGTTGAGCTCCAGCGTCTCGACGCCCAGTTCCCGCGCATTGCGCACGAACCCTGCCGCCGGGTAGACCGCGCCCGAGGTGCCGATGGAGACGAACAGGTCCGCCTGCTCCAGCGCCGCGAAGATCTCGTCCATGCGGTAGGGCATTTCCCCGAACCACACGATATCCGGGCGCAGCGCCGCCTCGCCGCAGGCGGGACAGGCGGGGCGGTCGATCAGCGTGCCCGTCCAGCGCGGACGCTCGTCGCAGGCCATGCACCAGGCGTTGAGGTGCTCGCCATGCATGTGGAGCACGCGGCGCGCGCCCGCGCGTTCGTGCAGGTCGTCGACGTTCTGCGTGACGATGAGGAGTTCGCCGTCCCATTCTGCGTCCAGCCTCGCCAGCGCGCGGTGGGCGGCGTTCGGCTCCTTGGTCTGGATCGCCTCGCGCCGCATGTCGTAGAAGCGCAGGACGAGGTCGGGATCGCGCGCGAAGGCCTCGGGCGTGGCGACGTCCTCCACGCGATGCTGCTCCCACAGGCCGCCGCCTCCACGGAAGGTGTCGATGCCGCTTTCGGCCGAGACGCCCGCGCCGGTGAGCACGACGATATTGCGGATGCTGTCCATGCCTGCACCATACCCCGCGCGCGCAACTTGTCGAACCGCGCCGTTTGCGCCATGCGCGCAGGCAAGGGCGTAACGCCGGATGGAGACAGGTACGTGGCACGAATCGGAATCATCGGCAGCCAGGGGCGCATGGGCCAGGCGATCGTGGCGGCCATCGCCGATGCGGGCGAGGATCTGGCGTGCGGGGTCGACAAGGGCGGCGACGTCACCGCCATCACCGACGCGGCGGATATCCTGATCGACTTCACCAGCCCGGACGCGCTGGAGGCCAATCTCGATGCCGCCATGGTCGCCGGGCTGCCCATCGTCATCGGCACCACCGGGCTGGAGGAACGCCACCACTGGCTGATCGACGCGGCGGCGCAGACGATCCCCGTGCTCCAGACCGGCAACACCTCGCTCGGCGTCACCCTGCTGGCGCATCTGGTGCGCGAGGCGGCGTCGCGGCTGGGTGAGGACTGGGACATCGAGATCGTCGAGACCCATCACCGCATGAAGGTGGATGCGCCCTCCGGCACCGCGCTGCTGCTGGGCGAAGCGGCGGCGGAGGGACGGGGCATCGGCCTTGCCGAGAATGCGGTGCGCGGGCGCGACGGCATCACCGGCAGGCGCGAGGCGGGCACCATCGGCTTCGCGGCGCTGCGCGGCGGCACCGTGGCGGGCGATCACACCGTCCATTTCCTTGCCGACAACGAGCGCCTCTCGCTCTCGCACCTTGCCGAGAACCGGGGCATCTTCGCCAAGGGCGCGGTGCGCGCGGCGCAGTGGCTGATCGGCAAGGCGCCGGGCCGCTACACCATGCCGGAGGTGCTGGGTCTTTGAAGAAGGACCAGATCTTCGAATTCTTCAGCCGTCTCGCCGAGCTTAACCCCACGCCCGAGACCGAGCTGGAATTCGGCAATACCTACCAGCTTCTCGTCGCCGTCACGCTGTCGGCGCAGGCGACCGACGTGGGCGTCAACAAGGCGACCCGGGCGCTGTTCCGCGAAGTGAAGACGCCCGCGCAGATGGTCGAGCTCGGCGAAGAGGGGCTCAAGCAGCACATCAAGACGATCGGCCTGTTCAACACCAAGGCGAAGAACGTCATCGCCCTGTCGCAGATCCTCGTCGATCGCTACGGCGGCGAGGTTCCGGCGGACCGCGACGCCATGGTCGAACTGCCCGGCGTCGGGCGCAAGACGGCGAACGTCGTCATGAACTGCGCGTTCGGTGCGGAGACCTTCGCGGTCGACACGCACATCTTCCGTGTCGGCAATCGCACCGGGCTGGCCAAGGGCAAGACCCCGCTCGCGGTGGAGAAGCAGCTGGAGAAGAAGGTGCCCCAGCCGTTCCGCGTCGGTGCGCATCACTGGCTGATCCTGCACGGCCGCTACATCTGCAAGGCGCGCACGCCCGAGTGCTGGCGCTGCCCGGTGGTGGACCTGTGCGGCTTCAGGGACAAGGTGCTGGACCGGGGCAACCGCAAGGCTGCGGCCTGATCGCTCCGTCTTCGTTGACAGGAAGGCCGTTCGGGGCGCCAATGGGCTCTCCCTCGGGTGCTTCCGGGCGAGAGGAGAGAACAATGCACAAGCCTGCCGCCATGCTGCTGCTCGGCGCCTTCGTCACCCTGACGGCCTGTTCGCAGCAGAGCCCGCGCGAGACACCGCCTGCGGCCCCCGCCGCCGAGGCCATCGGGCCAGCGGTGGACTGCCTCGGCATCACGCGATTTCGCGATACCCGCATCCGGGACGACCGGACGATCGACTTCATCGGCGGCGCGGGCAGTCAGGTCTGGCGCGTGACGCTGCCGAACACCTGCTCCGGCCTCAGGTCCGCAGGCACTTTCACTTACGAGACCTCGCTGTCGCAGCTCTGCCGACAGGACATCATCTACCCGCTGCAGCAGTACGGCAATTCGTGGCAGCGGATGGGTGGCTGCGGAATGGGGCCGTTCGTGCCGGTGAAGCTGGCGAAGTGAGCGAAGGGGCAGGCGCAACCTCTCGAAGCCGCGCCTGTAGACCCGGTCAGCTGTCGTACTGCTCCGGGTCGATGTTCAGCCCGCGCCGTCCGTCCGCGATAGTGTGGTGCGGGGAATGGGGCACGTCCGCGTCCGGGTCCGTCAGTGGCTGCAGCATCCCTTCCGAGCGCGTGATGACCGCCGTCGCGACCGCGTTGCCGACCACGTTGGTGGCCGAGCGGCCCATGTCGAGGAACGTGTCCACGCCCAGCAGCAGTGCGATGCCTTCCACCGGCAGGCCGAACTGGGTGAGGGTGGCGGCGATCACGACGAGGCTGGCGCGCGGCACGCCGGCGATGCCCTTGGAACTGACCATCAGCGTCAGCAGCATCAGGATCTGCGTGCCCAGCGGAACGTGGATGCCGTAGGCCTGCGCGATGAACATAGACGCGAAGGTCATGTAGATCATCGAGCCGTCGAGGTTGAAGCTGTAGCCCAGCGGCAGGATGAAGCCCGAGACGCGGCGCGGGACGCCGAAGCGGTCGAGCTGTTCGAACAGCTTGGGCAGGCTGGCTTCCGACGACGCGGTGGAGAACGAGAGCAGCAGCGGCTCGCGGATGTAGCGGAACAGCGTGACCACCCGCTTGCCGAGGAACAGGCCGCCCGCGCAGAACAGCAGCACCCACAGCAGCGCCATGGCGAGGTAGAACTCGCTCACCAGCACGCCGTAAGTCACGATGATGCCGAGGCCGCGCGTGCCGATCACTGCCGCGAGCGCGCCGAACACCGCGAAGGGGGCGAAGCGCATCACATAGCCGGTGATCTGCAGCATCAGCTCCGACAGCGCCTCGGTCGCGCGCACGATGGGCGCGCCCTTTTCGCCGATGGCGGTGAGCCCGACGCCGACGAACAGCGAGAAGATCAGGATCTGCAGGATGTGATTCTGCGCCATCGCCTCGAACGGGCTGGCCGGGAAAATCTCGAGGATGAAGTGCCGCAGCGACAGTTCGCCCATTTCGAGGTCGCCCACGTCGGTCCCGGTCTCAAGCCCCACGCCGACGCCGGGCTTGAACAGGTTGACGAGGATCAGGCCGAGGCCGAGCGAGCACAGGCTGGCGGTGATGAACCACGCCAGCGCCTTGCCGCCGATACGACCCAGCGCCGTGCTGTCGCCCATGCCCGCGATGCCGGTCACGATGGTCGCGAAGACCAGCGGTGCGAGGATCATCTTGATGAGCTTCAGGAAGACATCGGGCAGCAGCTTGAAGTGGTCCGCCCACTCGGCAAGGCGCGGATCGCCTGCGGGCAGGCTCGCGTGGAGCGCCCAGCCGGTCGCGATGCCGAGCACCATGCCGATCAGAATGAAAAGCGTCAGGCGCCTGCCCATTGCGAACCCCTTGAAAATGGTGGCGTCATGAAATTGCCGCCGAAACTAACATCGTTGCCGGGCCGGTCAACGACGGTGGCGCGGATTTGCCCGGACAAGCCGCAAACCACGCCTCGTCATTGCGAGCGCAGCGAAGCAATCCAGCACGATTCAAGCGGGCCCGGATTGCTTCGTTGCGCTCGCAATGACGGAGTCAGCCCGCCAACGCCGCCAGTGTGACCCGCCGATAGATGCGCGCCAGCGCTTCGAGGTCGGCTACCGCCACGGCCTCGTCCCGCTTGTGCATCGTCGCGTTGCACAGGCCGAACTCGATGACCGGCGACAGATCCTTGAGGAACCGCGCATCCGAGGTGCCGCCGCTGGTCGAGAGTTCCGGCTCCACGCCGGTCTCGGCGCGGATGGCTTCGGCCAGAATGGCGGAGAAGGCGCCGGGTTCGGTCAGGAACGCCTCGCCCGAGATCACGGCGCGGGCGGTGCCGCCGTGGCGCTGCGCGATCTCGGCGACGCGGACGGCAAGGCCCTCTCCGGTGTGGAGGTCGTTGAAGCGGACCGAGATGCGCGCCGATGCCTTGGCCGGGATCACGTTGGTGGCCGGGTTGCCGCAGGAAAGGTCGGTGATCTCGAGGTTGCTGGCCTGGAACCAGTCGGTCCCTTCATCGAGCACGATGGCGTCGAGTTCGGCCATGATCGCCACGAGTTTCGTGATCGGATTGTCGGCAAGGTGCGGGTAGGCGACGTGGCCCTGCACGCCCTCGACCTCGAGCCAGATGTTCACCGAACCGCGGCGGCCGACCTTCATCATGTCGCCCAGCCGGTTGACCGAGGTGGGCTCCCCGACGAGGCAGAGGTCCGGGATTTCGCCCTTTTCGCGCATCAGGTCGATGAGGGCGATGGTGCCGAAGCGGGCCGGGCCTTCCTCGTCGCCGGTGATGACGAAGCTGACCGTGCCCGCGTCCGCCGGAACCTGCGCCACGGCGGCGACCATCGCCGCGATCGAGCCCTTCATGTCGACCGCGCCGCGACCATAAAGCAGCTCATTCTCGCCGATGCCGCGCCGCTCGGGCAGGAACGGCGCGCTCGTCCAGCCTTCGCCCGGCGGCACCACGTCGAGGTGGCCGGCAAAGGCGAAGTGGCGCGAACCTTCAGGCCCGCGACGCACCGCGAACAGGTTCTCGACCGGGCCGTCCGGCGCCTCGCCCGCGATGAAGCGCGTCACCTCGAACCCGAGCGGGGCGAGCTGGCCTTCGAGGCAGTCGAACACCATGCCGGTGGCGGGGGTGACGCTGGGGCAGGCGATCAGCGCTTCGGCGAGATCGGCGACACTTGCGGTGAGAGGGGCGGTCTGGGACATATCCTGCGCGCCATCGCATAACCCGCGCGCCATGACCATAGGTGAGGACCATGCCCAAGCTCGATCTGGACGCCATCCCGCAGGCCAACCGCACCGGCTATCCCGCGCCTTTCGACGCGGCGGTGGAGGGGCGCTGGTGGCGCAGGCTCGCCCCGGCGGGCGGGCTGACGCAGATGGGCGCGAGCCATGTGGTGCTCAAGCCCGGCGCATGGTCCAGCCAGCGGCACTGGCACGACGACGAGGACGAACTGCTCGTCATGCTGACCGGCGAGGCGGTGCTGGTGGAGGACGGCGGCCGCACCGTCCTGCGCCCCGGCGACGTCTGCGCATGGGCCAAGGGCGTCATCGACGGGCATCACCTCATCAACGAGAGCGACGCCGATTGCAGCTTCGTCGCCATCAGCGCGGGCAATCCGCAAGGCACCGGCGCCTATTCCGACATCGACATGAAGTTCGACGGCGACGGCTACTTCCACAAGGACGGCACCCCGTACCCGACCGAACGGATGCGCTGACCCTCTGGAATCCTCAGGGTTTCCGCCCCATATCCGCGTCCGAAGGAGAGCTCCCCCGATGACCGACAAGATCCAGCTTACCGATGCCGAGTGGCGCGAGCGCCTGAGCCCCGAGCAGTACTACGTGCTGCGCCAGGCCGGCACCGAACGCGCCTTCACCGGCAAGTACGAGAAGAACAAGCAGGAAGGCCTCTACACCTGCGCGGGCTGCGGCGCGCCGCTGTTCGAATCCGAGGCGAAGTACGAATCCGGCTGCGGCTGGCCGAGCTACACCGCCCCGGTCGAGGACACCGCGATCGACGAACTGCGCGATACCTCGCACGGCATGATCCGCACCGAAGTGCGCTGCTCCAAGTGCGATGGCCACCTCGGCCACGTCTTCCCTGACGGCCCGGGACCGGCGGGCCTGCGCTACTGCATCAACAGCGCCTCGCTGGACTTCGAACCGAAGGACTGAGGTGACAAGTTCCTCCCCGGGCAAGCTCGGGGAGGAATGCGTTCTCTTCGAACTGCACCTCCCCGTGCAGGCGGCAAGGATTTCCCATGCAAACCCCGCCTCGCATGTTCACCTCGGGTTACAAATCCCCGTGCAAGGTGTAGGAGCGACCGAACGTCTCCTGTCCTTTACGGGGTTTCCACTCTACCCATGGCCAAGAATTCCGGCCGCAGCCGCGGACCCAGCGGCGCATCCACGCGATCACAAGCCAGGCCCCTGTGGCGCCGCATCGTGCGCGGCGTCCTGATCTGGGGCGGCGCGCTGGCGCTGCTCGGCGCGATCTTCCTCGGCACCGCCGTGTTCTTCACGATGCGCGAACTGCCCGACTACGGCTCGCTCAAGAGCAGCCAGAACGGCCAGATGATCGTGGTCCGCGCGCGCGACGGCCGCGAACTCGTCTCGCTCGGGCCGAGCTACGGCAAGTGGATGAGCTACGGCGAGATTCCCCCGATCATGCGCGACGCCATCGTCTCGGTGGAGGATCGCCGCTTCCGCAGCCATCCGGGCGTCGACGTGGTGGGCCTTGCCCGCGCGGTCTACGTCTCGTTCACCACGGACAGCCGGGCCAAGGCGACCTCGACGCTGACGCAGCAGCTGGCGCGCAACATCTTCCTCAGCAATGCGCGGTCGTGGACCCGCAAGGCGCGCGAGATGGTGCTGGCGCTGGCGCTGGAGCGCAAGTTCTCGAAGGACCAGATCCTCGAACTCTATCTGAACAAGGTCTACTTCGGCGGCGGCGCCTACGGGATCGACGCGGCGAGCCGCAAGTTCTTCGGCCACCCCGCTACCGAGCTGTCGACCGCCGAGGCCGCGATCATCGCCGGTCTGGTGAAGGCCCCGTCGAACTATTCGCCCACCGCCGACGTCGAGGCCGCGAAGGGTCGCGGCAAGGTCGTGCTCGGCCTGATGGCGCGCGAGGGCGTGATCTCGCAGTCCGAGGCCGACAGCGTCGACTTCTCGGACGTGAAGGTGGCGAAGGAAAAGGGCCAGAACTCGGTCCGCTACTTCACCGACTGGGCGCTGCCGCAGCTCGACATGCTGCTGCCCGAGAACAACGAGCCGATCGAGGTCTGGACCACGCTCGACCTGCAGGCGCAGGACGCGGCGACCAAGGCGATCGACGCCAACGTGCCCGCAGGCGCGCAGGGTGCGCTCGTCAGCCTCGACCGCGACGGCGCGGTGCTGGCGATGGTCGGCGGCACCGACTACGTGAACTCGAACTACAACCGCGCGACGAGCGCGCTGCGCCAGCCCGGTTCGGCATGGAAGCTGTTCGTCTACCTCTCGGCGCTGGAGGCGGGTTACACGCCTGACGACGCCGTGGTGGATGAGCCGGTGACGATCCAGGGCTGGAGCCCGCAGAACGACGGCCGCAACTTCGCCGGCCAGATCGACGTGCGCACCGCCTTCGCCTATTCCAAGAACACCATCGCCGCGCAGCTGGGCAACGAGGTCGGCTTCGGCACCGTCGCCAGCATGGCCAAGCGCTTCGGCATCACCACCGAGATCAACACCAAGCCCGCCATGGTGCTCGGAACCTCGGAAGTGCGCGTGATCGACATGACGCGCGCCTTCGCGGCGGTGTCGTCGGGCGGCACTTCGGTGGAGCCCTACGGCATCGTCAAGGTTACGACGACCTCGGGCGAACTGCTCTACGAGCACAAGTCGGTGCGCGGGCAGGTGCTGGTGCCGCATTACGTCGCCGCCGGGATCACCGACCTGCTGCAGACCGCCGTCGCCATCGGCACCGGCCGCGCCGCGCAGATCGGGCGGCCTGTCGCGGGCAAGACCGGCACCACCAGCTCGAACAAGGACGGCTGGTTCCTCGGCTTCTCCAGCGGCGTGACCACCGGCGTGTGGATGGGCCGCGACGATGCCAAGCGGGTCGGCGGACTCTCTGGCGGCCATGCCCCGGCGCGGGCCTTCGCGGACTACATGAAGGTCGCCGTCGCCAAGCGTCCGGTCGAGCAGTTCGACACCGAACTCAAGCTGCCCGAATGGCAGCTCGAACCCGACGACGAGCAGATGCAGGGCAATCCCGAGGACTATTACTACACCGACGAGAACGGCAACCTCGTCCGCCCCGACGGTGCGCCGGACCAGCAGCCTTATGGCGAGGGTCAAGACGGGCAGGGCCAGTATCCGGGGCAGGGCCAGGGTGGACAGATGCCGCCCGACTACGGTCCGCAGGGCGCGCCGCCGCCTGCGGTCGGTCCCGACTTCCTCGACCGTGCCACAGGGCGCAGGAGCGAGGATCCGGGGCTGCGACCGGGGCAGGGCGCGGAACCCGGCACTCGCGCGACGCCTGCGCCGCGCATGACGCCGATGCCGCGGGTGACGCCGACGCCAAGACCTACGCCGACGCGGGCTCCCGGCACGCAGTTCTGAACGCTTACCGGTTAGACGAAAAAGGCCCGCTTCTCTCAGGAGAGGCGGGCCTTTTGCTTAGTTCCTCCCCGAGCTTGTCTCGGGGAGGTGGCAGTCGCGTAGCGACTGACGGAGGGGGAATTGCGCGCCTTCTCCCCCTCCACCACCGCCTGCGGCGGCGGTCCCCCTCCCCGAGACAAGCTCGGGGAGGAATTTGCCGGACAGCAAAACGCCCGCCGGATCGCTCCGGCGGGCGCTCTGATTTCAGCCCTGGCGTCGCGTCAGCGCAGGCGCACCGGCACGAACGTCGCCTGCTGGCCGCGCGGCTGGATGCGCAGGAGCAGGGCGCTGCGGCCTTCCGCCTTGGCGGCGGTGATCGCGGCGCTGAGGTCGGCCTGCGTGGCGACCGGGCGACCGCCCGCCTGCAGGATGATGAAGCCGCGCTGGAAGCCCTTCTGGCCCGCGTCCGAGTTCGGATCGACCGCGACGATGACGAGGCCCTTGGTGCCTTCCGCCGCGCCGAGCTGGCGTGCGATCTGCGCGGTCAGCGGCGTGACGGACATGCCGAGCGAGTTCTCGACGACGCCCTTTTCCTGCTTCTCGGGCGGGTTGTTGAAGGCGTCCTCGTCCTGCTCGCCGTTCGGGTCGAACGCCGACAGTTCCTCGTCGGTCGGGCGCTTGGCGACGGTGGCGGTCAGCGTCTGGCGCTTGCCGCCGCGCAGGACCTCGACCGGGATGCGGTTGCCCGGCGCGGTGTTGGCGACGATGAACGAGAGCGTCTGGTCCTTGGTGACTTCCTTGTTGTCGACCTTGAGCACCACGTCGCCCGCCTGCAGGCCGGCCTTGGCGGCAGGGCCGTCGGGCTCGACCAGCTGGATGAACTCGCCCTTGTTGTGCGCGATGCCCAGCGAATCGGCGAGATCCTCGGTGATCGGCTGGATGCGCACGCCGAGGTAGCCGCGCTCGATCGCCTGGCCCGCCTTCAGCTTTTCGACGATCGGCGCGGCGGTCTCTGCCGGGATCGCGAAGCCGATGCCGACGCTGCCGCCGGTGGGCGAGAAGATCGCGTTGTTGATGCCGATGACCTGGCCCTTCATGTCGAACATGGGGCCGCCCGAGTTGCCGCGGTTGATGGCGGCGTCGGTCTGGAGGTAACGGTCGTAGGCGCCGCCCGCGCCGGTGTTGCGGTAGACGGCGGAGATGATGCCCGCGGTCACCGTGCCGGACAGGCCGAACGGGTTGCCGATGGCGACCACCCAGTCACCCACGCGCGCGTTGCGGCTGTCGCCGAACTTGACGAAGGGCAGGGGCTTCTTGGCGTCGATCTTGAGCACCGCGAGGTCCGATGCGGCGTCCTTGCCGATCAGCTTCGCCGGATACTCGGTGCCGTCGGTCATGGTGACGGTGATCGATTCGACCTGTCCCTTGCCCTCGGCGGTGATGACGTGGTTGTTGGTCACGACATAGCCGTCCGACGAGACGACGAAGCCCGAGCCGAGCGACTGCGCCTCGCGCGTCTGCGGTGTCGCGCCGCCGCCCTGTCCGCCGAACAGCCCCTCGAACGGGGTGCCCGCGAAGGGGTTGCCGCCGCCCTGGACCTGCACCTTCTGGCGGGTCGAGATATTGACGACGGCAGGCTGGAGCTGCTCCGTCAGGTCGGCGAAGCTGACCGGGGCCCCGGCACGGGGCACCATCTTCGAGATTTCGCTGGCCTCGTTCTGGGCCACCTGCGCGCCTGCGGGGTAGCCGGTGACGAGCGATGCGGTAGCGCCTCCAAGCAGGAGCGCTGTGGTCAGTCCATAAGCATATCGCACGGGCTTCACGTCCTTTGATTCCTCCGTTTGGCGGCTTGCGCCTAAATCCGAACTATAACCCCGGCGCTGTTTCACGCCGCGTGAGCTTAACCGGATTTGAATGATGCGGAAATCCGCCACTTTTACGCGGGTTCCAGTCGGCAACGACCGAAGCCGCTCACGGCTCCCTGAAATGGTTCAGATAGGCATTGTCGGGCGAGAGCAGGATCGTCTTGCCGCCTGCCTGATCCTTGGCGAACGACACCGAATAGCTCTGCATCGCGCGGTAGAAGTCGTAGAACTGCGCGTCCTTGCCGAAGCTGTCGGCATAGATTCGCGCGGCCTGCGCCTCGGCATCGGCGCGGATGATCTGCGCGTCGCGCTGGCCTTGTGCCGCGATCGTCTTGGCCTCTTCCTGACGGCCCGCCTCCATGCGCACGAAGGCGGCGGCGAGCGCGCCTTCGGGAAGGTCGGCGCGCTTGATCCGCACGTCCACCACCTGCGCGCCGTATTCGGCGGCCTCGCGGTCGAGCAGCTTGCGGATGTTGTCCATCGCCTGTCCGCGCTCCGCCGTCAGCAGCGACTGGAAGGTGCGCTTGCCCAGTTCCTGCCGCACGACCGAGGAGAGGATCGGCTCAAGCTGCTGCGTCACGCGGTCGCTGGTGCCCGCCGAGCGGACCATCTTGATCGGATCGATGATGCGGTAGCGCGCATAGGCGTCCACGTTCAGCCGCTGCTGGTCGGTGGAGAGCACCTGCTGCTGCTGCATGTCGACCGAGAGCAGCCGCTTGTCGATGCGGATCACCTGCTCGACCAGCGGGATGCGGAAATGCACGCCCGCGCCGGTCTGGCCGTAATCGGCATTGGCGACGAAGGGGTTGTAGACGCGCACCGGACGGCCGGTCTGCACGACCACGGCCTGCTCGTCCTCGGAGACGACGATGGTGCTCATCATCAGGCCGATGACGACTGCGCCCGCCGCGATCCACGCGGCCTTGTAGTCCTGCCAGATGTTGCTCATCACTGGCCTCCCGTGCTGGTCGGCGCACTGATCGAGGGATCGGCGGCAGGGGCGGGGCGGCGCTTCATCTCGGGAAGCGGCAGGACGGTGTTCACGCCCTTTTCGCCCACGACGGTGTCGTTGTCGCGCAGGACGCGTTCCATCGTCTCGTAGTACATGCGGCGCTTGGTGACGTCGGGGGCCAGCTTGTATTCCTCGTAGACCTTGTCGAAGGCGGTGGCGTCGCCCTGCGCGCGGGCGATGACCTGCTGCGCCCATGCGCGGGCTTCCGAGCGGTCACGCTCGGCTTCCTGCTGGGCGACGTTGACGTTGTCGAACGCGCCCTTGGTCTTGGCCGGCGGGTCCGCCTTCTTGATCTCGACGCCCTGGATGGCGATGCCGGCGCGGTAGAAGTCGAGGATGCGCTGCATGCGCTCGCCCACGTCCTGCTCCACCTGCGCGCGCCCGGCGCCCGACAGCGCCTCGCCCAGAGAGACCTGCGCGATCGAGGCGCGCATCGCGGCCTCGGCCACTTCCTGCACCGTCTCGTCCGGGTCGGCGAGGCGGAAGGTGTAATCCTTCAGGCCCTTGATGTTCCAGCGGACGAGGTAGCTGAGATCGACCAGGCTCTTGTCGCTGGTCAGCATCAGCTTCTCGTTCTCGTTGTCCGGGATCATGACGACCTGGAACGAGCTGACGTCCACGACCTTCACCCGCTCGATCGGCCAGGGCAGGGTCAGGCTGACGCCCGAATCGATCGTGCGCGAATACTTGCCGAGTGTGGTGACGACGCCCTGTTCCTTGGGGCCGAGCATGTGGACGCTGGAGATGGCGAGCACCGCCACCACCGCCGCGCCGATGCCGAGCGGGAGCCACGACTTGCCGTCCGGACGGCGCGGCAGGTTGGGGAAGCCGCCGGGAATGCGCGGACCGCCGCCACCGCCGCCGGGACGGCGCTGTTCGGCGCGGCCGCGGAAGATGTCCTCGATGCTTGCCGAGCGGCGCGGCGGGGTGCCGTCGCCGCTGGGGAGCCAGGGGTTGCGCGGGCCCTTGCGTTCGGGCGTTTCGCCCTGCGGCTGCTCGGGCGCGCCGGAAGGCGCGCTGCCTTCGCCGTCGGCGGGGCCTTCACCGTCGCCGCCGTCGTTTCCGCCACCATTGCTGCCGCCGCCGCCCCACGGGCTGTTGCGTCCAGCCATGGCGGAGATCCCCGAAGTGGAAATCCCTGATCCGTCCCCTGGCACCTGACCCGAAGCTGGGCCGGGCGTGTCTGCACCACCGATTGCTTTCATGAACGTATCTATAAGTACCCGTCTGGCAAATAACAGTGCCTCTCTTGCCCTTTTTCCCCGCGTGCGCCACCTGAGCCGCCGAGGCCGGAGCCGGATGCGCGCCCCGGCAACGATGCGGACGCGCATCGGCAACCGACCGGAGACAAGAGTTGAGCAGCGTGGCAGGAACCGGCAGCGAGGGCGACGAACTGAAGGCGCTGCTGCCGCCCGAGGCCGCGAAACGCCTGCAGTCGCTGCGCCACGCCGATGGCCGCGCGACGCTGGTGCTCGACGCGACGGGGCTCGATGCCGCTGCGCGCGCCGCTCTGGAGGCCGAAGTGCGCACGGCGCTGGCCCCTCAGGTCGAGGACGTGCGCGTCGCCATGATGGCCGACAAGGCCGAGCCCGCACCGCCGAAAGGCCCGCGCATCCTGGCTGTCGGGTCGGGCAAGGGCGGTGTCGGCAAGTCCACGCTTTCGGCCAACCTTGCCGTGGCGCTGGCCCGGATGGGACGGCGCGTGGGCCTCGTCGACGCGGATATCTACGGACCTTCGCAGGCAAGGCTGCTCGGCACCGAGGGCAAGCGCGCCACCGCGCATGAGGGCAGGCTGGTCCCGGTCGAGAGCCGCTGGGGCGTGCCCGCGCTGTCGATGGCGCACCTTTCCGCCTCGGGACAGGCGATCGCGTGGCGCGGGCCCAAGATCTCGGGCGCGCTGCTCCAGCTGGTCGAGGGGCACTGGGACGGCGCCGAAGTGCTGATCGTCGACCTGCCGCCCGGCACCGGCGACGTGCAGTTGACGATGCTCCAGCGCTGCAAGCCCGCAGGCGCGGTGATCGTCTCCACCCCGCAGGATCTCGCGCTGATCGACGCCACCCGCGCGGTCGAGCTGTTCACCAAGGGCGGCGTCCCCATCGTCGGCGTGGTCGAGAACATGGCCGGTTACGCCTGCCCCCACTGCGGCGAGGTGAGCAACCCGTTCGGCTGCGGCGGCGCGGAAGCCTCGGCCAAGGACATGGACGTGCCGTTCCTCGGTCGCATCCCCCTCGACATCGCGATCCGGCGCGAGGGCGACGCGGGTACGCCGACCGCCGCCGGAACCGGCCCACAGGCGGATGCCTTCGCCGCGCTCGCCACGCAGGTCGCGGCCTGGCTGGACCAGACCGCCTGATGGCGATCACCCGCCGCGGCGTGCTCATCGGAGCGCTGGCGGGCGGCGGGCTCGCGCTCGGCTACATGCTGCGGCCGCGCAGCTATCCGCTGCCGCTGGAGCCACGCGAGGGCGAGTTCGCCTTCGATGCATGGATCCGGATCGGCAATGACGGGATCGTCACCGTCTCGGTCCCGCAGGTTGAGATGGGGCAGGGCGTCACCACCCTGATCCCGCAGGTCGTCGCGCACGAACTCGGCGCGGACTGGCGGCAGGTCGCGGCGGAGCCCGCGCCGATGAGCGCCCGCTATGCCAACCTCGCGCTCGCGGCGAAGTGGGCGCCCCTATGGATGCCCGTGCTGCCCGCGCTGGCGGACGATCCCGGCGACCTGCTCACCCGCCGCTGGGCCGAGGGTCGCGTGTTCACCGTCACCGCCGACGGCACCGAGCTTGCCGCCTACGAAGCCGGAGCCCGCGCCGCTGCCGCATCGGCCCGCGCGATGCTGGCGCAGGCCGCCGCGGCGCGCTGGAACGTCTCCTGGGAGGAATGCGAGGTTTCCGGCGGCTTCGTCACGCATGAGGGGAAGAAGCTGCCCTTCGGCCCGCTGGCCGAGGAAGCCGCCGCATTCTCTCCCCCGTCCACGCCACCGCTGCGGGCCGAGCCCATGGCCGAGCGTCCCGGCGAGTTCCCGCCCGGCGCGCCGCTGCGCTATCCGCGCCTCGACCTGCCATCCAAGGTCGACGGGTCGTGGACGTTCGCGGGCGACGTGCGCCTGCCAGACATGGTCTTCGCCGCCATCCGCCACGGCCCCATCGGTCGCCGCACGTTCCTGTCGGACCTCGACGAGCGGGCGGTGAAGGACATGTTCGGCTTCCTGCGCACGGTGCGCAGCCCGCAAGGGAGCGACACGGCATGGGTCGCCGCCGTCGCCACTGACGGCTGGGCCGCCGAACAGGCGCTCACCCGCATGGAACCGGGCTTTCGCGTGGCGGCGGGCGCGGAATCGGACGCTGTGGACACCGCGCTCGACGAGGCGCTTCACAACGCCGACGCGCATCGCATCCACGCGGCGGGCGATACTTCGCTCGTCACCGGCCGCCTGCCGGTCCAGCTCGGCTACGAGGTCGCCCCGGCGCTGCACCTGACGATAGAGACCGCCGCCGCAACCGCATGGCTGCATGACGGCAGGCTGGAACTCTGGGTTGGTACGCAGGCTCCGCAGGCCGCGCGCGAGGCGGTGGCCGGGGCGCTCGGCATGGAACTGCGCGACGTGGTGCTCTATCCCGTGGCCATCGGCGGCAGCTTCGACCGGCGGCTGGAATTCGGCCATGCGGTAGAGGCCGCGCTGATCGCGAAGGAACTTGGCAAGCCCGTCCAGCTTACGTGGTCCCGCCGCGAGGAAATTCGCGCCGGTCTGCCCCGCGCGCCGGTCAGCGCGGTGATGGCCGCCCGCCCCGATACCGAGGGCAACATCGCCGGCTGGCGCGCGCGCGTGACCGTCCCCGCCACCGCGCGCGAGTTCGGCCGCCGCCTGCTCGATGGCGATGCGCCCTTCGATGCGCTGGAAAAGGTCGCCGGGGATGCCGACCCGATGGCGCTGGACGGCGCGGTGCCGCCTTACGCGATCCCCAACATGGCCGTCGATCACGTCCCCGTCCGCATCGGCCTGCCCACCGCCCGGATGCGCGGCAACGCCCATGGCTGGACCGCCTTCTTCAACGAGAGCTTCGTGGACGAACTCGCCCACAAGGCGGGGCGGGAGCCGCTGTCCTACCGCATGGCGATGCTCGGCCACGACCCGCGCCTTGCCGCCTGCCTCCAGCGTGTCGCCGCGCTCGCGCAGTGGGGCGGGGGCAGCGACGCCAGCGGGCAGGGCATTGCCTGCCACGTCATCGGTTCAGGCCGCATCGCCGTCGTAGCCAGCGCCCGGCGCGAGGCGGAGGGCGTGCGCGTGGAGCGCCTGAGCGCCGTCGCCGACGTGGGCCGCATCGTCAATCTCGACATCGCCCGGCAGCAGGTGGAGGGCGGCCTCGTCTTCGGTCTCGGCCTCGCGCTCGGCTGTTCGGTGCGTTATGCGGGCGGACGGCCCGACGCAGAGCGGCTGGCGACGATGGGGCTGCCCACGCTGACCGACTGCCCCGCCATCGACGTCGAATTCATCGACAGCCGCGAAGACCCCGCCGATCCGGGCGAACTCGGCACCGCCGCCGTCGCCCCGGCGGTCGCCAACGCGCTCTTTTCGGCGACGGGCCTGCGCCTGCGCCGCCTTCCCTTCTTCGCCGAGGACGTATGACGCCCCCCAACCATCCAGAGATCAGGGCCGGAGGCGTCGGCGTCCTGCTCGTCAACCTCGGCACCCCGGACGCGCCG
Organism: Novosphingobium kaempferiae; assembly: GCF_021227995.1. NCBI lineage: Bacteria > Pseudomonadati > Pseudomonadota > Alphaproteobacteria > Sphingomonadales > Sphingomonadaceae > Novosphingobium > Novosphingobium kaempferiae. The sequence goes on along the minus strand of NZ_CP089301.1, from coordinate 2,776,799 downwards.
ACCCCGCAGGCGGTGCGCCGCTATCTGGCCGAGTTCCTCTCCGATCCGCGCGTGGTGGAGATTCCCGCGATCGCGTGGAAGCCGATCCTGCACGGGATCATCCTGCGCACCCGTCCGGCGAAGTCCGCCCACGCCTATCAGCAGGTCTGGACGCCAGCGGGCTCCCCGCTCGCCGCAATCACTGCCGGGCAGGCCTGCGCGCTTCAGGCGCGGCTGGGCGGCTCGGTGCGGGTCGACTGGGCGATGCGCTACGGCAATCCCTCGATCCCGGCGCGGCTTCAGGCGATGAAGGATGCCGGGTGCGACCGCGTGCTCGTCGCGCCGCTCTATCCGCAGTACTCGGGCGCGACGACTGCCTCGGTCATGGACCGGCTGGGCGACGCGCTGCGCACGATGCGCTGGCAACCCGCGCTGCGCACGCTGCCGCCCTATCACGACGATGCCGCCTATATCGGCGCGCTGGAGGAGGATGTCGTCGCGCAAGTGGGCGCGCTGGATTTCGTGCCCGACCTGCTGCTGCTCTCCTACCACGGCATGCCCGAACGCACGCTGCACCTTGGCGATCCGTACCACTGCCACTGCCGCAAGACTTCTCGCCTGCTGACCGAGCGGCTGGCCGCGCGGCTTCCCGGCCTGCGCGTGGAGACCAGCTTCCAGTCGCGGTTCGGCCGCGCCAGGTGGCTCGAACCTGCGACCGAAACGGTGCTCGCGGCCGAGGCGAAGGCGGGCACGCGCCGCATTGCCGTGCTGGCGCCGGGCTTCTCCGCCGACTGCGTGGAGACGCTGGAAGAACTCGCCATCCGGGGGCGGGAGGTCTTCGTCGAAGCGGGTGGAGAGCGGCTGGCGGTGCTCGCCTGCCTCAACGACCGCGAACCGGGCATGGCGATGCTCGAAGCGCTGGTGCGCCGCGAACTCGGCGGCTGGAGCGATCTTGCAGCAATTTAACCCGCCGTCGGCTTGACGCTGGCGCGGCCTCTGTTCCAACTCTGTTCCCGCGTTCGACATGATGGGGATCAAGATGCGCGACGGGGATTTGCTCCAGCCGGACTTTGCCTATGGTGGGGCCTATGGCGGAGCAGGGCGGGATGCTGGATGCACTGCTTCCGGGTTGGCGCTGTCGATCTATGCCGACCGGCCGCACTTGCGGGCGATGCTGCGCGAGGATGCCGGGACGGCAGGCCTGCGCGTCCATGCGGCGACGGCGCTCTACGATCTCGTCGCGGCGGGTGAACACGGCTCGGAGGCGCGGCTGGCCGATGTCGTGCTGGTGGACTGCCCGCAGGTGGACGGCGCGACGCTGGCGACGCTCGCGCGGCTGGACATGCGCGCGGCGCGCAGCGGTACGCGGCTGATCGTCTCGACCATGGTGGACGCGCTGGAGGATGTGTTCGGCTGCATGGACCAGTCCTCGCCGGTGCTGCTGGTAGATCCGGACCGTGCGGACCGCGTGATCGCGCTGGGGCAGGTGCTGGCGACGATGCCCTCGGGCCGCGTGCGCGAACTTTCCGAGGACGACCGCCTGATGCTGCTGCGCCTGACCGAGCAGGTCGGCCGCATCGCAGGCCGCATCGACCGCCTCGACCCGGGCGGCGCGCCTGCCGTTTCGGAGCCGCCGGTGGCCCCGCCCGCCCCGGCGGCGGCCCCCTCGGGCGCCGCCCAACTCCCCGACGCCCGCCTGGTCCGCCGCATCATCCGCCAACGCCAGTTGCGCATGCGTTTCATCAACCAAGACCTCTTCGCCGATCCCGCCTGGGACATGCTGCTGGACCTCGCCGCATCACGCCAGGAGGGCAAGCGCGTCTCGGTCACGTCGCTGTGCATCGCGGCGGGCGTGCCGCCCACCACGGCGCTGCGCTGGATCGGCCAGATGGTTGATGCCGCGCTGTTCGTGCGGATCAGCGACGGTACCGACAAACGTCGCGCCTTCATCGATCTCAGCGACAAAGGCGCGCAGGCCATGTCCCGCTATTTTGCCGAGATCGCACTCACCGGCCCGAGTCCGATCTGAACGGCTAGAGCCGTGCCGACCCTTCCGCCCACCCTTGCGCAACGCGGCGAACCAGATCGCTGTCGCGCGGCAGGCGGGCCGCATCGTCAAGATCGCGTGTGGCGATGAGGATGCGTTCGTCGAGCGGATCGAGAAAGCGCATCCCGCTGCGCTCACCGTCGCACCACACGACTTCGCCGAATGCCTCGAAGCGACCCCATTCCAGCACCGCTTCCAGCCCCGGCGACAGGTCACGCCCGGCGATAATGCGCGCTCCTCCGGAGGAGACGTCGGACAGGATCACATGCCGGGTTTCGGTTCGCGTCACGATTCTCGCAGGCAATCGCACGCGCAGGCGGCTGCTCCTGCGCCTTCCGCGCGAGGCTCTTTCGGGCGCATTATCCTGCGAATCGTCAGCCATCGCATATGGATGCCGCATGGGGCCTGACGCGGGGTTGCCATGACTCCTGGGAAACATCCCTACAACGGCTTCCCGCCGGCGCTGCGGTCCTGATAAACTTGACTCCGCGCGGCATCGGGCATCCATTGCATTTCATCGAGGCCGGAGCATGCCATGAACCCCACGATCACCGCTTTCGCCCTGTCCCCCGACGAAGGTCAGGGTCAAGCTCGCGACATGCGTGTGCGCTGGGCGTTCGAGGAAGTCGATCAGCCTTACGACGTGCGGCTGGTCTCGTTCGCCGAAATGAAGGACCCCGCCCATCTGGCGCTTCACCCCTTCGGCCAGATACCTACTTACGAGGAAGACGATCTGGCACTGTTCGAGTCCGGCGCGATCGTGTTCCATATAGCCGAGCGCCATCCCGGCCTGCTGCCCACGGATGCGGATGCCCGGGCACGAGCGGTCGGCTGGATGTTCGCGGCGCTCAACACCATCGAGCCGACGATACTCGAAGCCGAGGCGGCCGAGTATCTGGAAGGCGACAAGCCGTGGTACGTACAGCGCGTGCCCCTGATCGAAGCTCGAATCCGCACGCGGCTCGGTGAACTGTCGGCCCGGTTGGGGGACGCCGAATGGCTCGACGGAAATTTCAGCGCCGCGGACCTGCTGATGGTCACGGTGCTGCGTAGGCTCGAAGGCTCGGAAATCCTGCGGGAACACGCCAATTTGACCGCCTATGTCGAACGCGCGACGCGGCGGCCCGCTTATCAGCGTGCTTTCGCGACGCAGCTTGCGGTCTTCGAAGCAGCTTCGCGAGCGGTTTAGGCCCTATTCGGAGAGCATTCCCGCGCGCGCGAATTGCCGCAGCGCCGTCGCGACATCGGTCTGATCCGCGCCGCCTGTTTCGGCCCAGTCGCGGGCAAGCGCGTCGCGGTCACGACTGCCGTCCAGCAGCGACAGGAACAGCCGCGGCGCCTCCTCGTCGATGGCGATCGAGCGGTGATCGAGCGTGAACAGCTTGGTCTCACCCTGGGCGACCAGCGTGCGCAACAGGGGATTGGCGCGGGGGCGCTCGCCGGGTGAGAGAGTACCGGGAAAGGGCAGCGAATGCAGTTCGATGATGCCCCGGTCGACCAGTCGCAGGATCGCCTCCCCATGCACTGGTGACTGCGCGAAGCAGGCAAGCGACAGCCGTGCGGGTGCCTGCCGGATCAGATGGTCGAGAAACTCCGCCAGCAGAGCGTCGCCGACTTCGAACTCGCTTGAAAACACCTTGAACTGCGTGGCCCCTGTGCGTTCGAGGCCGTTCGGAACACCGGCAAGCAGGGCTTCGAACACGCGCCAGTTCGGGACACGCAAGGGCAGTCGACCGGGCCTGATGAACAGCGACTGGTGGAAGAAGCACAAGTCTCGATAATCGGCGATCTGGGCGCGATGGACCACGGCCGCATCGTCGAGCGGCTCGCCCGGCATGCCGTGGAATACCCCGCCGGGCTGCGATTCGGTCAGATAGGCGAGGTTGTGTGCAGATGCCTCGACAGCGATCTGGCTCAGCGATTTGGGATCGTAGACCGGGCCGAGTTCGTCGTGGAACAGGAAGTGCGAGTTCTTGGCTGCGGTGCGGCGCGCCATGTGGCGCATGGCAGCCTGCTCTGTCGTGTCCCCGTCACGCGCGCGCCCGAAATCTTCGAGAATGGCAATGGCTCTGCGCGTGCGCTCCGCGTCGTCGGTGCTCTCGCCCAACTCATGCAGCAGCATGTCGCGCAAGGCTATGCGCAGGTAGCCGCCGGGCATCGCGTTGTAGCTGATATAGGCGATGCCGTCGGGGGCCAGCACCCGGTCGATCAACCGCAGCGTGGCCCGCTGCACGGCCGGAGGCACCCATGCATAGAGGCCATGGGCGATCACGTAGTCGAACTGGCCCGCGAACGTATCGGCTGCGGCGACCACGTCCGCCACCTCGATCCGCGTGTTGGACAGGCCGGATGCCTGCGCGAGAGCCTGCCCGCGCGCGACGGCGCTCGGGGCGAGGTCTATGTTCACGAACCGCGCGTCGGGCAGGGCGGCGGCCATGGCCAGAACGTTCAGCCCGTCGCCGCCCGCGATCTCCAGCACGCGCGCGTTCCGCGGGTCGGCTGCGTCGAGCCCGTGAAGCCGTGCGATGGCGGCAAGGTGCTCCGGATGCGTCGTGCGGTAGAGGGCCGATGGATACTGCACGTCGTCGTAGGCGGTACGGCTGCTTTCCAAGTTGCCTTCTCCCCCAATACTGGCCCGACTCTTGCGAACGCCAACACGTTCTATAGAAATGCGCCGAATGGAATCGGAGTGAAAATGTCCGTTATTCTTGCCGTGCGCAATGCCCCGGGGCAACCGGCGGACGTACCGTCGCCGTTGAGACTGGACAGCGGAGAGATCATCGTCGGCCGGGGTGTGGGGTCGCACCTGCTGCTGGCGGGGCGGGCGGTGTCGCGCCGTCATTGCACGATCAGTGGCGAAGGCGAAAACTGGCGCGTGGTCGATTCGAGCAGCGGCGGCACATTCGTGAATGGGCAGCGCATCGCCGGGCCGCAATTCCTGCGCCAAGGCGACGTGATTCGGGTTGGTGATTTCGAGATCGCGGTCATGCTCGACCGGGCGGGGCAGGGCGCTTCATCGGCCACCCCTCCCGTCGCGCAGGATGGCTGGGGGCGTCCGGCCGCTGCTACCCAGGTGCCGCAGAACTGGTCCGTCGCATCGCCGCAGCCGGGCGGAGGGCAGGACATCGTAGCCCTGATGTTGCAGGCGGCGGGCCTGCCGCGCGGGCAGGTTGGAGCGTCGGACCAGCAGGTGGCGGCGGTCGCGGGCGCGGTACTGCGTGCGGCGCTGGGCGGTCTCGTCCGGCTGGCGCAGGATCGGCGCAAGGCGCGTGAGGAACTGGGCGTGGCCTCATCCCCGGAAGCAGGCGTCGAAGTGTCGGGATCGCCGGAAGAACTGCTCCTGCGGATGCTGTCCGGGCCGGCGAGCGACGCAGCGGGCCAGGTCGATGCCCTGTGCGCGCAGATCGACACGCACCAGCGCGCGGTGCTCGGCGCGATGCAGGCGAGCCTGTACCATGCGCTCGATCAGTTCTCGCCAACCGCGATCAAGACGGGCGCGCGTGGCGATTCCGAGGCCTGGAAGGTCTACGAGCGCGCCTTCGCGGCAAAGGAGGACGGCTTCGTGGAAGTCTTCGCGCAGGCGCTCTCGAAGCGGTACGCCGAGGCCGCGAAGTAACGCAGCCTCAGGGCGCGGTTGCAGGTGCCGCGCCGGGTGCTGTCGCCGCCCCGGCCCCGGCCCCAAGCCCGACGTTTGGCTGGTTGTCGACGAACTTGTACCAGACGATCTGCACCTTCCAGTCGTTCGCCTTCGCCCGCTGCTCGAATGCGGCCCGCCCCGCAGGTGAGACGAGGTCATTCAGCGCATCGTGCGCGAAGCCACCCTTGCCGGTGATGAGCACGATGCCGGACCACCCCGGCTGCGCGTTCGTCTCGATGTCGAGGCGGTAATTGTCCTTTCCAGGGAGCTTCTGGATGTTGCCGCCGTTGACGTTTCGCGGCAGCACGGTCCGGTCGGGAACGAATTGCGTGATAACGTTCGATTTTTCGATGGAATAGAGAGAGTAATCGCCCGCGATACCATCCAGCGCGAGGTCCGTGACGACGCGCGTTCCGATCTCGCCAGCGTATTCACCGGTTTCCACTCGGTCGATTTCGTACTCCGGCTGCTTGCGGGTCATTCGTTCCGGGGGAGGGGCGCGGAACTTCGCCAGTTCGTCGAGGATCGGGCAATAAGTGGCGTCGATCTTGGCGATACCGGTGGAGTCGGTTCCGGGTTCGACGCCCAGCCTGCGCACGGCCTGCAGGATGCGGTTGTCGGCGTCGAGCGGGTCGCCCGCGACGCCCGTGGCGGTAATGGCATAGCCCGCGCCGTCGCGGCGCGCATCGACCGTCAGCCACGAGCACGGGGTTGCAGGAAGCGCCAATTGCACCGCGGCTTTCACCTGTTCGAGCGAGACGTTGGCGGGGGCGTTGGTCGGTTGTTTCGCGCCAGTATCGTTCTCGCCGGAAACGAGGTATCCGATGCCTGCCAGCAACGCTAGGGCGACCGCTGCGCCGCCGCCGATCAGCAGGCCCTTCGGGAGCGCCTTGACGCCGCTACTGCCCGCACCCGGCGTTTGCGACACGGCTGCCGGCTTCTTCGCCTTGGGTGCTTTTCCGACGCGCGCCTGATCGAGCGCGGTGATGACCGCGTCCATGGAGCGCAGCCGCTTTTGCGGGTCGGCGACCAGCATCCTGTCGATCACCGCGCGCAGGCGGCCGGGCACGGCTGTGGTATCGACGCCGTTGCGCCGCTTCATGATCGCCTCGGCAGGAAGCCCGCCGAGATCGGGCTTCCGTCCCTGCGCCATCGCAAGAGTGACGAGCGCGAGCGAGTAGACGTCGGACCATGGCCCGACCTGCTTGTCGAAATCGCCCAACTGCTCTGGCGCCACGTAGCTCGGCTTGCCTGCGAAACCATCGCCGATGATCGTCTTGGAGCCGGGGTCGGTCTCCTTGACGATGCCGAAATCGATGATCTTCGGTCGGTCCAGCCGGTCACCGTCGAGCAGCACGTTGTCGGGCGAGATGTCACGGTGGACGACGCCGAGTTCGTGCGCCTCGCGCAGCCCTTCGGCCAGTTTGCGAGTGAGAGCGAAAAGCTCGTCTTCGGACAGCGTGGACTTGCCGAGCAAGTCGGACAGGTTGCTGCCGTCGATGAAGCCGGTGGCGATGTAGTAGAGGCCCAGCGTCGGCTCCAGCGCGAAGCCGCGATATCGCACGACCGCAGGGTGCGACAGTTGCGTGAGCGCCTGCGCTTCCTTCTGAAACATCGCCATGACGTTCGGGTCGGCGGCGAGTTCGGGCAGGATGGTCTTGATGGCGACGCGTTCGTTGCTGGCGATATTCACACCTTCGAACACTTCGCCCATGCCGCCACGTGCGAGGAAGCGCTTCACCTCGAACATGTGGTTGAGGACCGTGCCGACCGCGATGGAGGCCGATGGCCCGCCGCGTGTTACCGGCGGTGGGGGAGGTGTCGGGGCAGGCTGAGTGACGGATGCAGCAGGCGGCGGTGCGGCGAAGACTGTGCCTTCCTCCGCGTCCTGCGCGGGACTGGCCGCGAAAACGGTGCCTTCGTCTTCGGCAGCCGGTGCGCTGTTCCCCGACGGGGTTTCCGGCAACCCGGACTTCGCGTACTTGCCCGTCGGCCCGAACTGCGAGGGCTGGAAGACGGTCTCGTCCTTCTCGTCGCTCACGTCAGGCCTCGCTGCCGTACTGGATCAGGGTGACTTCGGCGGTCGAAACGCCGACCACCGTAATGTTGTCCGGCGCGCCGAGTTCGTGGCAGCGCGCGATCATCGTCTGCGCGGCGCGTTCGAAGCTCTGGCTGGAAAGGGTCGTTTCCATTTCCTGCTCGCCGATCACGCCATAGAGCCCGTCGCTGCACAGGAGCAGCAAGTCTTCATCCTGCAGGGCATCGGTCATGGTGTCCATCTGCAGGGGGCGGGTGACACCCACGGCGCGGGTGAGGACGTTGCGCAGGGGGTGAGTAACTGCCGCAGCCTCGTCGATCACGCCATGGTCGATCAGATCCTGCACCTGGCTGTGGTCGCGCGTGAGGCGGTAGAGCCGCCCGCCGCGCAGCAGATAGGCGCGGCTGTCGCCGACCCAGCCGATCCCGAACTCCCGCCCCCGGATGACGAGCGCGACGGCGGTCGATCCCATCTGCTTGCCGACCGTCTCGGCCTCCGCCAGAATACGCTCGTTGGCCTGTTCCAGTGCGCTGCGGATGCTTTCAAGCGTGGCTGCGATGCCGTCCTGGAACGCCAGCGCGCTGACCGCCTCGACCACTTGCGTGGATGCCCAGTCCCCGCGTTCCAGCCCGCCCATGCCGTCAGCCACCATCCAGATGCCGAGCTGGTCGGAGCCAAAGTAGCGGTCCTCGTTGTGCTTGCGAACGGCGCCTACGTCGGTCAGCGCCTGCCATTCCGCACGAATAGGTATCACCGGTTCCCCTCCTGCGCACCGTAACGCGACTTACGCCGATAACACATAGACCGGCGTTTCCAATTTCGGCAACAGCGTCTATTCATTGGATAACTATTGTCATTATTTAACCGCGGACAATACGGGGTCAGACGGGTACATGAGCGAACCTTTCGTGAATTCCTACGACCCGCGTGTATGGGCGGCGGCGTGGTCGCCGCAGCGTTCGCTCGACATGCGCGAGGCGCGCCGATCCTCCGGGCGGCGGCAACTGGTCGGTATCGGGGTGGGTGGAGCGGTTCTGCTGATGGGCGCCCTCGGGGCATGGCTTTCAAGGCCAGCGGGGCAACCGGTCGTAGCTGCATCCGGAGAGGCGGCAGCCACCGCTGTTCCCGAAACCCAGACGGTACGCCGCACGCTGCTGCTCGCCAATGCGAGTGAACTGGAAAGTGCCCTGCAACGCTTCGGCCTCGATGCCGGCATGGCGGGGAAGGTGGCCGCGGAAGCGCGCCCGGCGCTCGCCCCGGATGGCGAGGTCCGGGCCGTGCTGGAAGTGACGCGGGCGGGCGGGGCCTTGCAGTTCTATCGGCTGCAAGCCTCCAACTCCGACAGTTCCGGCGCCGTGGTGCGACTTGGCGAGGACGGTCGGCTGGAGACGAGCCGTCTCGCCGCCCAGGTGAGCGAGAAGATCGTTGTCATGCACGGCATCATGGACGGCGACAGCTTCTACACCTCGGCGGTGGCGATCGGCGTGCCCAATTCGCTGATCTCGCCTTTCGCCAAGGCGCTGGCGTTCGATTTCGACTTTCAGCGCGAAGTCGCGGCGGGGGATGCTTTCGAACTGGCCTATGCGCAGTCTGTCAACGCTTCGGGAGAGGCGCAGGGCGCGCCGCAGCTGCTCTACGCCTCGATGACCACGCAGGCGAAGTCGGCGGCTGTCTACCGTTTCACGCCCGGCGGCGAGGAAGAGGGCTGGTATGACGCCAGCGGCCGGACTGTCGCCCGCTCGCTGATGCGCACCCCGGTCGACGGTGCGCGCATCACGTCGAAGTTCGGCATGCGCTTTCACCCGGTGCTGCACTATACGCGCCTGCACGGCGGCGTGGACTTCGCTGCGCCCATCGGTACTCCGATCTATGCGGCGGCGGCAGGGACTGTGACGAGCGCCTCGCCGAGTTCCTGCGCGGGCAACATGGTCATCATCAGCCACGCAAACGGCATGGAGACGCGCTACTTCCACCTCAGCCGCTATGCCGAGGGCCTCCACGCGGGCGAGCCGGTCGCACAGGGCTTCATCATCGGTTACGTTGGCACGACCGGGAAATGCACCACCGGGCCGCACCTGCACTACGAAGTCCACATCAATGACGAGAAGATCGATCCACTGACCATCCAGCCCGATGCGTCCGAACGTCAGTCCCTGACGGGCGCGCAGATGCGCGCGTTTGAGCAGGTGCGCGATCGTATCGATGTCAGCCGCGCGCAGGAATCTTCCTGAACAGGACTGCGTCGGCGGACCGGCTTGGCCAAGCTGCAACTGCGGCGATTAGGGCGATGAGCACGACGATCGAGGACAGGCTGGCGTTCAATCCTTCCCCTCCGCCGCCCCACCAGACCGGGCCGACGAGGTCGAGGTCCAAGATCGATCCGAAGGTTCCGGTGCCGGGGTTGGGGGTCAGGCCGAAGCCGATTTCCTCGGCCCAGTTCCAGCTGAAATGGATCGCCCAGGGGAGCACGAAAGAGCCTGATTTCCAGTAGGATAGGCCGAAAAGCACGCCTCCCAGCAGCATCGTCACGAAGGTCAGCGGCTCGCTTGCTGCAGCGACGAAGTGCAGTGCTGCGAACAATGTTGCCGTTACGGCCAGCGCCGGCCAGATGCCCCAGCGGCGTTCCAGATCCTTCTGCAGCCAGGCGCGGAAATAGAGTTCCTCGGCGCCGCTCTGGATCACCAGAAGCGCGGTTTCCAGCAGCAGAAGGCCCGCTCCGCCGCCGTTTTCCGACGTTCCCTGCTGTGCGGTTCCGGCAATCGCGCACAGGGCGACGGAGACCGCGAGGCCGATTGCGCCGATGCCTAGACCGGTCGCCGCAAGCGCAGGACCATGCGCACTGAACGGCACCGAGAGCATGCTGAAACGCACCGCGACTATGCCGAAGCCGCCGAGAAGCCCGAAACAGCAGAGCGTGAACACGCTTTCGAGCGTCGCGGGCGACATTGCGGCGAACGCGGGTATCTCCAGCAGGTGTCCGAACAGATAGGGCAGCCCGAGCAGCATCGCCATCGCGACCAGTGCCGCCACCGCCACGCTGGCCAGTCCCCATGCCGGGTGGCCGATGGCCTGCGTAGCCGACGATTGCGTGCTCTGCATCGACCTTCTGCCCCCGTTGAGTTCCCGCGTTGACTTTAATGCCCGGCCTAGATCGCACAAAACATCCGCCCGACAAGCCCAATTCGTTCCGCCATCGAGCACAGCTCGTCATGACAAGGACTGTGCCTCTACATGACGAGCCCTGTTAAACCTTTGCCATATGGTTGTTTATGACTCCTATGCGGAGTATCTAGGCGGCATCGATTCGATCAGGTGGTGGATAGGGGAAGTCTGTCATGTTCAGGGCTTCGATTGCCGCCCTGCTGGGCATGTCCATTTTTGCAGGCGCACAAGTTGCTTCGGCGCAGAACGCTGTAAGCGAGGAAGAAATCAAGTGTTTCGTTTCTGGCTGCGACGAGACGAAAGCTTCAGATAGCGCCAAAGCGGATGTAAATGATGACGACGAGTGCATGAACTCGGGCATCTGTCGCGTAGAAGAGACGCGCGGGTTCCACCTTTCCACGAACGCCAAGGCAGCCGCGACCAAGCCGGGATCGGCCCGGCCCTCGGCGCCCGCGCGCTATGTGTCCGGTTCCAGCGGCAAGCCGTCGGCGGGCAAGTCCAGCGGAGCGGCCCGGCTGGCGACGATGCCCGCCTCGCGCAAGTCGCTCGACATGCGCCTCTCGTTCGAAAACGCGTCGGCCACGTTGACGCCTGACGCACGCGCGCAGGCCGACATCTTCGCACGCCAGCTAAAGGATGTGCCCGGAACGCGCCAGTTTGTGATCGAGGGGCATACCGACAATGTCGGCTCGGCCGCCTATAACCGGCAGCTTTCGCGTGAGCGTGCGCAGTCGGTGGTGGCGTACCTCGTGGGTCAGGGTGTTCCGGCCAGCAAGCTGCGCGCGGTCGGCTACGGCTTCGATCATCCGCGTGACGGCACCACTGCGGCGGACGCCAGCAACCGCCGGGTCGAGATCGTCCGCTACTGAGAGTTAACCGCCCGGGGGCGGGGCCTGGCCCGGATGGCGCTTGCCCGCCTTCCGGGCCATCGGCCACCCCGGCGCGGAGAAATGCTGCAACTTGCAAGTGCAGCAAACCGCAATGGCAATGAGGGGAGACTCAGCCGCCGACGATGACGGTCGGGCAGCCCAGCACAATCACGCCGCCATGCGCCGTCGGGTCTCCGATGCGGGCTTGCGGCAGGTTGCAGGTCAGGACGGTCGTGCTGCCCATCAGGATGACGTCCGGCGGGCCGACGCAGGTGCATTGGTCCGTCACGCGCGCTGCGGGCAGTCCACCGATCAGCACGGTGGGGGCGCCCGGCGCAAGGATAGGGCCGCCGACATGCGGAACTACGCCCGTTACCATAGGGCAGGTATGCATATCGGTAAGTCGTGATGCGGGTGGCATGAAGTACCGTATAGTCCGTTTCCGATGCACAACTTATGACGAGTCCTGTCAGCATGCAAAAAAGAAGTGGAGTGCTGCAGCGAAAGCTGTAAATTCAGTGGGCTAACTGGGGAGTTGGGGTCGATCGTGCTTATCGACGAAGAACGTAGGCAGGCGATTCTTGCGCCGATCGAAGACTCGTCCGGTTCCGCCGCAGGTCTCGACGGGCGCGAGGATGAAGGCGCGGCGGGCGATCTGCTGCGCGACATCCGCTCGCAGCGCAAGGCGATCGTCCGGCTCGAGCAGGCCGCCGCGATGACCGACGACGACTTCGTTCTGCCCGACGGCGGCTGGGACTGGGAAACGCTGGCGGAAAATTCGATCGAGTACCTGAGTGTTCACGGCAAGGATCTCGAACCGATGAGCGTCATCGTCGAAGCCGCCGCGCGCAGCGATGGCCTTGCCGATCTCGGCGCGGCGATGGCGCTGCTGGCGGACTTCGTGGAGGCGTTCTGGGATCAGGGGCTCTACCCGGCCGAGGACGAGGACGATGGCATCGCCGCGCGTTTCCAGCCGCTCTCGGGCCTTTCGGGCGGCAGCAACGACAAGGACGGCGCGCTGATCCAGCCGCTGCGCAAGCTGGCCATCGCCCGCACCAACGACGGTGAACTGCGCTATCTCGACAAGGTGCGCGCCGACGCCGCGATGACTGCATCGCAGGGGCTTTCGGGCGATTCGAAAAGCGCGCGGATCGAGGAAGCGAACGAGCTCTATCGGGGGATCGAGGCGCATGGCCGTCGCCTCTCCGGCGACGTGTTGGGCCGTGCAGCGAAGCTTGCCGGTGAAGCGGACGACGGCTGGCGCCGCACGATCGCCTTCATTTCGGAGCGAACCAGGCCGCAGTTCCCGGCCGCCTCTCGGCTGGGGGAGGAACTCAAGGCGATCCGAGCCTGGCTCACCGCGATGGCGCCTTCCACCGCGACAGCGGATGAGCCGGCGGCCGTGGCTGAGGCGGGCGCGGGCGCAAGTGATGGCGGCACGGGCGCTCCTGCGGCATCCGACGGCTTCGTTGCCGGCAAGATTACACGGCGCGACGATGCCTTGAAGGCAGTCGGCGCGGCGGCCGATTACTTTGCGCAATACGAACCGCTTTCGCCGCTTGGAGAAACGCTGCGCGAGGTTGACCGAAGGGCGCGAATGAGTCTTCATGACCTTCTCAATGAGCTCATTCCCGACGACTCGGCACGTAGGGACTTCTACTGGCGTTCGGGTATCAAGCCGCCTGCGGAAGAAGAGGCGAACAGCGACGGTTACTAGGACATCGGCCCGACGGGGGCCACGGGGCGCCGACAGGTGGACGCCCCGCAACCGGGACGTAATCGAGGGAGATCACAATGGCTGACTCGGTGCACGACAAGCTCAAGAGGGTGCGCAAGCCGCGCGTCCACATCACCTACGACGTCGAGACGGAAGGCGCGCAGGAGGTCAAGGAACTGCCCTTCGTCATCGGCGTGATGGGCGATTTCTCCGGCGATTCCACGGTGTCCAAGAAGAGCCTCAAGGAACGCAAGTTCATCGATCTCAAGAAGGACAAGTTCGATCAGGTCATGGCCCGGATCGAACCGGCCGTTAAGATGAAGGTCGAGAACACGCTGGAGAAGAACGGCAAGGAGTTCGAGGTCAACCTCAAGTTCTCCTCAATGGACGACTTTGAGCCCGAGAAGATCGTCGAGCAGGTCGAGCCGCTGCGCAAGCTGATGGAAACGCGCAACCGTCTGCGCGACCTCATGGCCAAGGCCGACAGCTCCGAGCAGCTCGAAAGCCTGCTGGAGCAGATTCTCGGCGATCAGGAGAAGCTGGGCCAGCTTTCCGCCCAGTTCGGCACCGAAAAGCCCGCGGAGTAAGAGACCATGTCCGAATTGGAAACCCAGGGCGGCAGCGCCGCGCAGGCCGAAACCGTCGATGCACCGGTCAGCCTGCTCGATGCGGCGATCAGCGTCACCAAGCAGACCGAGCCCTCGCGCGTCGAGGAACTGATGCGTACGCTCGCCGAAGAGGCGATGAGCGGCACCGTCCAGTTCAACAAGAACATGACCGTCACGCTCAAGGATGCGATCGCCAAGATCGATGCCCAGATTTCCGAGCAGCTCGCCGCGATCATGCATGCCGAGAAGTTCAAGGCGATCGAAGGCACCTGGCGCGGCCTGAACTATCTCGTGAAGAACTCCGAGATCAGCACCACGCTCAAGGTCCAGCTGTTCAACGCCACCAAGAAGGAGATCGCCAACGATCTCTCCAAGGCGACCGACTTCGACCAGTCGACCCTCTACAAGAAGGTCTACGAGGAGCAGTTCGGCATGGCGGGCGGCATGCCCTTCGGCGCGCTGGTGGGTGACTACTACTTCACCAAGCACCCGGACGACGTGGAGCTTCTCACCAATATCTCGAGCGTCGCGGCGGCGGGCTTCACGCCTTTCATCTCCGCGGCCGATTCCAACGTCTTCGGCATGGATTCCTACAAGGAACTGTCCAAGCCGATGGACATGAAGCAGCTGTTCGAGACGGCCGACTACACCAAATGGAACTCGTTCCGGCAGTCGGAGGATGCGCGCTTCGTCACCCTGACGATGCCGCGGGTGCTGGCGCGCCTGCCTTACGGGCGCGACACCAAGAAGGTCGAGGGTTTCGAGTACGAGGAGGCCCCGCGCGACGATGCCGGCGCGCCCAAGGCCATGGACCATGACGACTACTGCTGGATGAACGCATCCTACGCGCTCGCGGCGCGCATGACCGATGCCTTCGCGCAGTACGGCTGGTGTACCGCGATCCGCGGCGCCGAGGGCGGGGGCAAGGTTTCCAACCTGCCCACCCACGTCTTCCAGTCCGACGACGGCGATCTCGATACCCAGTGCCCGACCGAGATCGGCATCACCGACCGGCGCGAGAAGGAACTGTCCGACCTCGGTTTCCTGCCGCTCTGCCACTACAAGAACACCGACTATTCGGTCTTCTTCGGTGCGCAGACCGCCCAGAAGCCCAAGGTCTACGACCGTCCCGAAGCGACGGCCAACGCGGCGATCTCGGCGCGCCTGCCCTACATCATGGCGACCAGCCGCTTCGCGCATTACCTGAAGGTCATGGCGCGCGACAAGATCGGCTCCTTCATGGAGGCGAGCGACTGCGAGACCTGGCTGAACCGCTGGATCATGAACTATGTCGACGCCACCGAGGGGGCAGGCCAGGAAGCCCGCGCCAAGTATCCGCTCCGCGAAGCGCGGGTCGAGGTGAAGGAAGTGCCCGGCGCGCCGGGTTCCTACAGCGCGGTGGCGCATCTGCGTCCGTGGCTGCAGTTCGAGGAACTGACGACCTCGATGCGCCTCGTCGCGCGCATTCCGACCGCCTCCTGACGGTCGAGCCACGACAATGGCGACGTCGCCTCTGATTGCCGAGGCGCAGGATGCGACGTCGCCGCTAGCCCCTGCCGCGCTGCCCGATGGCGGCGCGGCGCAGGCGGAACACGAGGCGGGGGACTTCCCGAGGCTGCGTGCCACAGCCGCCGGGCTCATCGCGCAGATCGACCGGGATCTCGGTCGCCAGCTCGACGCCATCCTCCACCATCCCGCGCTGCAGAAACTGGAAGCGCTGTGGCGCGGCGTCGCCTGGCTGGCGGACGGGATCGACGACCCCTCGGTGCGCCTGCGCATCCTCGACGTGCGCTGGACCGAGATCGCGCGCGACCTCGAACGGGCGCTGGATTTCGATCAGAGCGCTGTGTTCGATCTCGTCTACACGCAGGAATTCGGGATGCCGGGGGGCAAGCCCTTCGGGGTCATGGTGGTCGATCACCCCATCTCGCATCGCCTCGGGCGGGGCAGCAAGGTGGACGACGTCGAGGTTCTCGAAGGGCTCATGGAAGTCGCTGCGGCCTCGTTCTGCCCCTTCGTGTTCGGCGTCGACCCGTCGATGCTGGCGCTGGACGGGCTGGACGAACTCGACTTGCGGCAGGATCTGAGCGCCACGTTCGCGGACCAGTCCTTCGCGCGCTGGAACCGCGTCCGGTCGCGGCCGGACAGCCGCTTCGTTGGTGCGGTGGCGCCCCGTCTGCTGGCGCGCAGGCCCCACCGGGGACGCGATCATCCGCGGCTCGGTTTCGTCTATGACGAGAAGGTTTCCGGCCCGCGCGAACTGCTGTGGCTGAACGGCGCGTTCGGCGTCGCGCATGTCACCGCGCGGGCCATGGCCCGGCACCGCTGGCCCGCCGCAATCCGTGGGACGCTGCCGCCAGGGGAGGCGGGGATCGTCGATGGCCCGATCCGCCATTTCCTGCCGAGCGACCGCACCGGCTTCGTCGCGCGCTTCGCTGTCGAGAACGCGATCTCGGAGGATCAGGAAGTCACCCTGAACGAACAGGGCCTGCTGGTGCTGCGCCAGCTGCACCTGACGGGCAACGCCGCCTTCATGAACCTGCCGAGCCTCCATCGCCCGCCCGACTACGACGGGGAGGCCGCGCGGATGAACGCGAAGATGGGCGCGATGCTCAACTACATCCTGTGCGTCTCGCGCTTCGCCCATTACGTGAAGGTCATCGCGCGCGACTGGGTGGGCAAGTACAACGACGCCGCCGAGTGCGAGCGGCTGCTCCAGCGCTGGCTGCATACTTACGTCACCGGCAACGACGACGCCTCCCCCGAAATGCGCGTGCGTTACCCACTGCGCGAGGGCACCGTCAGCGTGCATGAGGTGGCGGGCAAGCCCGGCACTTATGGCTGCGAAATCCACCTGAGGCCGCATTACCAGCTCGACCAGATCACCTCCGAATTCCGGCTCGCCACCGTGATCGGCAACGAGGCAGCGGCCTGATGGCGCGGATCATCACGCAGTCTCTGGTCGACCGCCTGATCGACGACGATCCCCACGACTCCGCCGACGCGCACGAGACCGAGGAGGAGGCCATCGCGCGCTACAAGGTGGCGCTGCGCCGCGATCTTGAGAGCCTGCTGAACACCAAGCGCCCGTGGCTGCCGGTCACGGCCCGCTATCCCGGGCTCGATCGCACGATCCTGGGCTACGGCATTCCCGACCTTTCGACCGAGGACATGTCCGTCGCCGCCGTCAGGGAGCGTGTCCGCCGCACGATCGCGCAGGTCATCCGCGAACACGAACCGCGCCTGTCGAACATCGAGATCGAGATGGACGAGGGGCCGACCTCGCGGGGGATGCGCCTGCGCATCTCTGCGGTGCTCACCGTCGTGCAGAGCGAGGAAGCCGTGGTCTACGAAGCAGCCGTTCGCCCCGGCGACCGGACGATCGAGGTGGCGCTTCCCGGATGATCGACGACCTCATCGCCTACTACCAGCGCGAGCTCGATTACCTCAAGCGCAACGCGGGGGCCTTTGCGGAGGCCTATCCGCGCTATGCCGCGCGCCTCAGGATCAGCCGCGATGCGATCGAGGATCCGCACGTCAGCCGCCTGATCGAGTCGGTGGCGTTCCTCAACGGGCGACTGCGGCACAAGCTTGAGGAAGACTATTCCGAACTGTCCGACGCGCTGCTGCTGACGCTGTATCCGCACCTCATCCAGCCGCTGCCGTCGTTGATGGTGGTACGGCTGGAGCCCGGCGCCGACATGGCCGAAGCGGTGACGGTTCCCGGCGGAACCACGGTGACGACCGAGCCGATCGATGGTGTCGCCTGTCGCTATCGGCTGTGCTCGGACACGCGCCTGCTACCCCTGCGACTGGCCGAGGCAGCGATGGTCGGGCCGCCGTTCGAGGCGCCGGTGGGGACGGGTGCGGCGCGCGGAATGCTGCGGCTTACGTTTGAGACGACCAAGCCGGAAGTGGAGCTGGCCAAGCTCGACATCGAATCGCTGCGGCTGTTCATCAAGAGCGACGGGCGGCGGGCGCAGATCCTGCTGGAGCAGATCGGCGCGAACCTCATCGGCGCGGCGGTGGCCACCGGGGCGACCGATGCCAACGCGGTGGCGTTGGGCCCCGAGAATGTGCGTCTGCTTGGGCTGGACGAGGACGAGCTTCTGCTCCCGCAGCCGCGCACCGCGCGCAAGCCCTATGCCTTGCTGCAGGAGCATTTCGCTTACCCGCACAAGCACCTGTTCTTCGAGATTTCCGGGCTCGACCGCCGCCTCATCAATGCCGAGGGCAACCGCTTCGAGGTCTACCTGTTCTTCGACCGCATCTCGTCGGAGCTGGAACGCGTGGTCCGGGCCGATGACTTCGAACTGCACGCCGTCCCCGCGCTCAACCTTTTTCCGCTGGAGGCCGAGCCGATCCATCTCGATCACACTTCGGTCGAGTACCGCATCGTGCCGAGCGCGCTGCACGAGGATGCGATCGAGGTCCATTCCGTCACCAGCGTGACGCTGCAGACGGCGAGCGGGGAGCGGATCGAGACGCCGTCGCTCTATTCGTTCCGGCGCGGATCGACCGAACTGGGCACGTTCTTCCATTCCACCGCGCGGCGATCGAGCTTCAGCATCGGCGGCGGCGACGACGTGTTCCTGACCATCGCCGACCTCAAGGCGCAACTGCTGGCCGAGGATACGACGGTGGTGAACACCAGCATCCTTGCCACGAACCGCGATCTGCCTGCGCGGCTGCCGTTCGGCGGCGGACGGCCTTATCTGGAAGTGGCGGGCACGATCAACGGCCTGGCCGGCGTCAGCGCGCTCACCAAGCCGACGCCGACGCGGCGGCCCGCGCGGGGCCCTTCCGCGCACTGGAAGCTGATCGGGCAACTCTCGCTCAACTATCTGACGCTGGTGGGCGACGAACTTTCGGGCGAGGCGCTGCGCGAAGTGCTGGCGATCTACGACACGGGCAACACGCCCGACAGCGAATATCTGCGCGAAAGGCTGATCTCGGTCACGTCCTCGCCCGGCGTGGCGCGGCTGCGGTTCAAGGGGCATACGGCGATGTGTTCGGGCATCGATGTGACGCTGGAACTGGATGACGAGCGGCTTTCGGGCTCGGGCTCGTTCCTGCTCTGCGCCGTGATCGAGCGGTTCCTTGCCGGGGCCTGCGCGCTCAACAGCTTCGTGCGGGTGACGGCGCGGTTGCAGCGCGAGACCGGGGCCTGGAAGACGTGGGCGCCGCGCATCGGCGACCGGCCGCTGATATGATCGTCCTCGCCGACCTGCTGGAGCGGCTGCGTCGTTCCACGTTCGTGCAGGCCGCGCGCACCGTGCAGGGCTGGGCGGCCTCGCGTGGAAACGGGGCGGAGAGCGGGCGCGACGATCTGCCCGCTGCCGAACCCGCGCGCTTCGCTGCTTCCGACCGCATGTTCGCGCCCGCCAACGATGTCGCTGCGGCGGAGGCGGGCGAGCGCGAACAGGTGCGCATCGTCGCCAACGTGATGGGGCTTGCGGGCGCGACCCCCGCGCTGCCGCCGCCCTACAGCGAATTGCAGTTGCAGCGCCGGCGCGCGCGCGATTTCGCCTTCGGGCACTTTCTTGCGATCTTCGATCACCGCGCGCTCTCGTTCTTCTGGCGCATCGCCGAGAAATATTCCTGGCCGCTGATGGCCGAGCGGGCCGGGCGCGAAGGGCCTGCGCGGGGCCGCGATCCGGTGCAGGAGATGCTCGTGACGCTCGCGGGCATCGGCTACGACGGCGCGCGCGACCGGCTCGACATGCGCGACAATGCGTTGGTCACGCTCGTCGGCCACCTTGCCGACACGCGGCGCAGCGCGGCCAGTGTGGAGGCGGTGCTACGGGTCATGACCGGTCTGCCGCTGCGCGTGGTCGAGGCGGTGCCGACGTGGATGGCGGTTCCGCCTGCCGAACAGACCCGTATCGGAGGGTTCGACGCGCAGTTCGCGCAGCTCGGCCAGCCCGCCGATGCGCAGCAAAGCGGAGTCAGCGCCGCAGCGATGATCGGTGCGGCGGTGCTGGATGCGCAGCACCACTATGTCGTCGAGATCGGGCCGCTGACCTATCGCCAGTTGCAGGACTTCTGCTGTCGCCGGGAAGCGCGACGCGAGGTCACGCAATTGTGCGCTCTTGCTGCGGGGATCGAGCAAAGGCCGTCGATGCGGCTGCTGATCGCGACAGCCGATATCCCCGAGTTGCGGCTGGGGGATTCCGAGTCGCCGGCCATGCTTGGATGGACGACGTGGATGGGAATTCCGGAAAGGTCCGAAGACGTTGCAAATGACTGTCTGATTCCGATCGATCCGACCGCAATGACGCGAAAAACAGGTTGAGTGCAATCTGTTCAGTTACTAAGCATGCCAAAGCAAAATCGCAGATATTTTCTTCGCTGATTCAAATTTCCACGGGCCGCAGCATAACAGTCAACGTTAATTGACGACGGAGAATTGCGGGGCATTGTGCGGTCGGCAAGTTTGCCCGGCTGCGCGCAGCATTGGGGGAAGGGGCGTGGAGTTGAATCTCAAGAGTCTCATCGGGAAGCTTGACGATACTTGCCGGCAGGCGCTCGAAGCGGCTGCGGGACTGGCCCTTTCGCGCACAAATTACGACATCGAGGTGGAGCACTGGCTGAACCGCCTGCTGGAAAAGCAGACCTCCGACCTTGCCGTTATCGCCACGCATTTCGAGATCGATCTCGGCCGTCTGGCGCAGGACATCAATCGCCAGATCGACGGGTTCAAGACCGGCAACGGCCGCTCTCCCGCCATCGCGCCGAACCTCGTGAAGCTGGTGCGTGAGGCGTGGCTGGTCGGCTCGCTGGAGTATGGGGCCGGGCTCGTGCGTTCGGGCCACCTGCTGTTGGCTCTGCTCACCAGCAACGAATTCACCGGCTCCGCGCGCGACATCAGTTCGCAGTTCGCGAAGATCCCGGCGGAGACGCTGAAAACCGCGTTCGACAAGATCACCGCCAATTCCGAGGAGGCGAAGGTCGCTGCTGCTCCTGCGGCGTCCGGCGGCCCGGCGCCGTTGCAGCCGGGCGCTCCTGGTGGTGGCGATGCCCTGTCAAAGTACTGCATCGACCTGACGCAGCAGGCCCGCGACGGGAAGATCGATCCCATCTTCGGGCGCGATCCCGAAATCCGCCAGATCGTCGATATCCTGACGCGGCGTCGGCAGAACAATCCCATCCTCACCGGTGAGGCGGGCGTCGGCAAGACCGCGGTGGTCGAAGGCTTTGCCCTGCGCATCGTACAAGGCGACGTCCCGGAGGCGTTGAAGAACATCCGTCTCCTCTCGCTCGACCTCGGGCTGTTGCAGGCCGGTGCAGGGATCAAGGGCGAGTTCGAGAACCGGCTCAAGTCGGTGATCGAGGAGGTGAAGAAAAGCCCGACGCCGATCATCATGTTCATCGACGAGGCGCATACCCTGATCGGCGCGGGCGGTGCCGAGGGGCAGAACGACGCCGCGAACCTGCTCAAGCCCGCTCTTGCCCGAGGCGAAATGCGGACGATCGCGGCGACGACCTGGGCCGAATACAAGAAGTACTTCGAGAAGGATCCCGCGCTGACCCGCCGCTTCCAGGTGGTCAAGGTGGAGGAGCCGAGCGAGAAGCTGGCCGTCGCCATGCTGCGCGGCCTCGTCCCGGTGCTGGAGAAGCACCATGGCGTGCGCATCCTGGGCGAGGCGCTGGAAGCGGCGTCCAGCCTGTCGCACCGCTACATCACCGGGCGGCAGTTGCCCGACAAGGCGATCTCGCTGCTCGACACCGCCTGCGCCCGCGTTGGCATCAGCCAGGCGGCGACACCCGCCCCGGTCGAGGATCTGGAGCGCCGTCTCGGGCTACTCGACAGTGAAGTACGCATGTACGAGCGCGAGGCCAAGGCTGGCGCGGACGTGAAGGCCCGGCTCGCAACCGCCGCGACCGAGCGAGAGGAGATCGAGGCGGAGAAGGCGCGCCTGACCGACGTATGGCAGGCCGAACTCGCCGCCGTGAAAGCCGTCTCCGAAGCGCGCGACAAGGTGGCGGACGCAGCCGACGGCTCGCCCGAAGCCGAGGCGGCGATCAGCGAACTGCGCGAGGCGCAGGCCAAGGTGGCCGAACTTCAGGGCGAAACGCCGATGATCTACGACGTCGTCGATCACAACGTCGTCGCCGAAGTACTGGCGGGCTGGACGGGCATTCCGGTCGGCCGCATGGTGGGCGACGAAATCCGCTCGCTGCTGACCGTGGCGGACCAGCTCGCCGACCGCATCAAGGGCCAGCGCTACGCGCTCGACATGATCGCGCATACGGTGAAGACGGCGCGGGCTGGCCTCGCCGATCCGAGGAAGCCGCTGGGCATCTTCCTGTTCTGCGGCACCTCCGGCGTCGGCAAGACGGAGACCGCGCTGGCGCTCGCCGAACTGCTCTACGGCGGCGAACAGAACATCACGACCATCAACATGAGCGAGTTCAAGGAGGAGCACAAAGTCTCCACGCTCGTCGGTGCGGCGCCAGGCTACGTCGGATATGGCGAGGGCGGCGTGCTGACCGAGGCGGTGCGGCGCAAGCCCTACTCGGTGATCCTGCTCGACGAGATGGAGAAGGCGCATCCCGGCGTGCAGGACGTCTTCTACCAGGTCTTCGACAAGGGCTCGATGAAGGACGGCCAGGGCCGCGACATCGACTTCAAGAACACCCTCATCATCATGACCTCGAACGCGGGCACCGACACCATCGAGGACTTGTGCCGCGCGAAGGGCAAGGCCGAGATGCCCGAGCCCGAGGAGCTGGCGCAGGAACTTCGGCCCGCGCTGCTCGAATACTTCAAGCCGGCCTTCCTGGGCCGCGTGGCGACCGTGCCGTTCTTCCCGCTCGAACCCGAGATCTTGAAGGAGATCGTGGTCATCAATCTCGAGCGTATCCAGAAGCGCATCGTCGCGAACTACGGTGCGGAATTCACCTGGGACGACGCTCTGCTCGACAAGCTGGTGGAGCGTTGCACCGAGGTGGAAAGCGGGGCGCGAAACATAGAAAACATCCTGAAGCGCGGGCTTCTCGCCGATCTCGCCGGGCAACTTCTCGAAATGCGGGCCGACGGAAAGTCGGTCGCCCGCGTGGAAGTGACCGCAGGCGAAGGCGCGGACTACGCTTTCACTATCGGTTGAGTGCGTGACGCCCGACCGGAAGGCCGGCCCGGGCATGAAAATAAAGTCGAAGGAGGCATGCAGTGGCTATTTATCTCAAGATCGACAGCATCAAGGGCAGCACCACGACCAAGGGGTTCGAGGACCAGATCGAGCTGAACAGCTTCCAGTGGGGAGCCGGCCTTGGCGTCAGCAGCGCGCGTGGCGGCGACCGCACGACGAGCGAGCCGAGCGTCTCGGAAATCACGGCGACCAAGGTGGTCGACAAGTCGTCCGAAGGCCTGTTCAAGTCGCTGCTCAAGGGTGAAGCGGTCGGCACTGGTACCGTGTCGTTCACCGCGGCAAGCAAGGGCGAGGCCGTCGCCTACGCCACGCTGAAGCTTGAGGAAGTCATCATTTCCGGCTTCAGCATGTCGAGCGGTGGCGATCTGCCGTCGGAATCGCTGTCGCTGAACTTCACCAAGTTCGACTGGTCGTTCACCGGCCGCGACGGCAAGCAGGGTGGCAGCCCGACGCACCTGATCTACAGCCTGATCGAAAACGCGGTCGGCTGACCGAAGGCGGCGGGATGAGCAACCCCGGTTTGGGGCTGCTCATCCCGCAGGCCCGGTCCGCTAGCGGTAGACGGAAATGGAAAAGCACCTTCTCAATCTTCGCGTCCTCGCCGATGCGACGGTGGAGGATTACGCTCTGGTCGGTTTCGAGGGGCGGGAAGAGATTTCCCAGCCTTTCGACTATCGTCTGGAACTGATTACCAGCGCCGAACCCGATCTCACCAGCTGGATCGGCAAGCTGGCGGAGTTCGACATCTATCCCGGAGCCGGAGAAGAGCGCATCTTCGCGGGGCGCATCTATGCCGCGCGCAAGGTCGTGAACGACGACGTCGGGCGCATCTTCGTGCAGGTCCGGCCCGCCTATCACGCGCTGTCCTACGCCAGCGCGACGCATTTCGTGCAGGACAAGAACAGCGTCGAGATATTCGAGGGCATGACGGCCGACGTGACGGGTCTGGTGAAGACCGTGTCGGTCGCCGCAACTCCGCCCAAGCGCGGCTACGCCGTGCGCTACGATGAGAGCGAGATCGACTTTCTCGCCCGGCTGCTGGCGCAGGACGGCATCCTCTATTTCTTCGTCTACGACAGAAGTGCGGGGGCATACCGGCACAAGATGGTCGTGACGGACAAACCCGCGAGTTACGTGGACATCGCCGCCGGGCCGGTCGAGTTCAAGGCGGGCAGCAAGATCGGCCATATCGGCACGCTGGAGCGGCACTACGCGGCCGCATCGCGCAAGCACAAGCACGTCTCGTTCAACGTCAACAAACTGGACGAACCGTTCCTGAAGGACAGTTCGTCCGGCGACGCCTGGGGTGCGGTCTATAGCCACGAATACGAGACGATCGGCTACGAGGCGATGGCGTCGGGTGACGTCGGCAGCCGCCAGAAGGCGACGGACGAGCATGGCGGGCAGGTCGCCGACAAGGTCGAGGGCAATTCGATCGAGTCCAGCTTCATGGCGGGCGGTCGCGTGGAAATCCATGGCGACGGGGCCGGTTTCGCACCGCGTCGGGTGGTGCTGACCAGCGTGACCCACTCCGCTTACGACCCCTGGATGTTCGAAGGCGCCGGCACCGGGCATTACTCCAACCGCTTCACCGCCATCGACGCGACGAAGATCTGGCGCCCGCGCGTCGATACGCCCGCGCGGCAGGCGCCGGGGCCGATGCTCGGCGTCGTCGAGTTCGACGGGGCGTCTGCGGGCGAGATCAAGGTCGACGACGAATGGCGCATTCCGGTCGCGATCTCGAACGCGCGGGACTATTCCTCGGCCGGGTTTCCGAAGCAGGTCTGGATACCCGTGCAGCAGCAATGGGCGCACTCGACCCACGGCGCGCAGTTCTTTCCGCGCATCGGTACGCGCGTCATCATCGATTTTCTGTACGGCAACCCCGACCTGCCGCTCGTCACGGGTACGGTTTACACGCCGTCGCAGGCCTATCCTTTCGATCCCGCCAGCAAGGTCACGCAGACGGGTTGGCGCTCTGTGACCGAGAAGAACGGCTCCATCGTCCAGGAGTTCTACTTCGAGGACAAGGAGGGCAACGAGGAGATCAAGCTCTATACCGGACGCGATTATCGCCGCGAGGTCGATCAGGACGACTGGGGGACGATCAAGCGTGACCAGACGCTTGAGGTCAAGCGCGACCGCAAGCGCACGGTGGAGGGCAAGGAGACGGTCGACGTCAAATCTACCCGCACGGTGACGGTGACCGACAAGAACCTGCTGGAATCGCAGACGGAGATCGAGATCAAGGTCGGCGGCTCGTCGATCAAGCTCACGCCTACGGCGATCGAGATCAAGTCGACCAAGATCACGATCAAGGCGGACGCCCAACTCGAGATGACCGGTACTGCGCAGGCCAAGCTTAATGGAGCCATGGTGGAGGTAAAGGCCGACGCCATATTGACGGCCCAAGGCTCTCTGGTGAAGATCAACTGATGGCCTCGACTCCGCCTGTTTTCGTGCCTTTTCGTTTCCAGCGCGCCGAACTGGAAGCGAAGGCGGACCTTACGCCGGAAGGGCGGGCGATACTCGGCCGGATCGGGCATCCGGAGAAGCTTGTGACCGCGCTCGTCGATGTGGGGCAGGTGCGCGATGCGGTGCATGTGCTGTCGCTGATCCTGCCGCATCGGCAGGCGGTCTGGTGGGCCTGCCTTGCGGTCCGCCTGCTGCCCGACCTCGACCGGCGCAAGCAGGATCTCGCCGCAGTCACGGTGGCCGAACGGTGGGTGCAGGGCGGCAGTGGCGCCGACGCCGAGATGGCGGGCGAGATCGCCAATGCCTGCGACCCGGATTTCGCACCGGCATGGGTGGCCACCGCCGCGTTCTGGTCCGGCCCCTCCATCGCGCCGCGCGGGCAGCAGCCGGTGCCGCCGCCGTCGTATCTGCCCGGGGTGGCGACGCGTGTGGCGCTGCTGCTTCTGTCGCAGGATCCCGCGCTGGCGGGACGCTACGCCTTTGCCGACTGGCTGGCGATCGGGCTCGCGCTGATGGGCGGAGGCAACGGCGCTCAGGCTCAGGCAGACCTGCGGGGCAGGCTGGCCGAAGCGAGGCCTGCCTGATCGCATGTGGACCCTGCTTCTCTCTCGGCTGAACGATGCGCCGGGCAGTTTCTTCGACCGCCGCCAGATCGATGCGGGGCAGATCAAGGTCGGCCGCAGCGAGAAGAGTTGCGACCTGATTCTGCCCGACGAGCAGGGCTTCGTCAGTCGCGAACATTGCACCATCGCGGCGATGGGGCTGGACCTCTACGTCACCGATACCAGCAAGAACGGCGTCGCGCTCAATGCGCCTGGGCAGCGGATCGTGCCGGGGCAGCCGGTGGCGATCAGGCCGGGTGATCGGCTGGTCATCAACGACTTCGTCATCACCATCAGCACTCCGGCCGATGCGATGGGCGCATCCTTCGCGCCGTCGCCTCCACCGCCGCTGCCGATGGGCGGGAGCACTGCGGGCGACGACATCTGGGGGGCAGGGCCGTCCGATCCGTTCCTTGGCGATCTCGGCGGCGGAGAGATTCATGACTTCCTCTCCGGCAACGCGTTCGGTGCTCCGCCGATGTCGGATTTCGGCGCGCAGCCGCCATCCCCACCCATCGGCGACTTCGGCTTCGGATCGCCGTTGGGCGAGGCCTTCGTGCCGCGCCCGATCATGGCGGAGTCTGCGTTCGCTGGTGGCAGCGTCGGCATCCCGGAGGACTGGGCGGCCCCCGGTAACGGCGTAGGCGACGGACAGCCGATCCCTGAGTTCGATCCGTTTCCCTCGATTCCGATGCCGGATCGGCCTGCGCCGCCGGCGCAGAACGACGCGTTCGCAGGGGAGCCTTTCAGCGGTTTTGGCGACGTCCCGGGTGCCCAGTCGATGCCCGAGACGCCCGTTGCCGGTGTCACGGTCACGCCGCCGTCGGCACCGGCTGCTCCAACCGCTGATGCGGCCGGATGGGCCGCATTCTACGAAGGCGCCGGTGTCACGCCCGAAGAGATGAAGCTTCCGCCCGACGCCATGTACCGCCTTGGCGTGCTCTATCGTCAGGTTGTGCTGGGCCTGTGCGACATCCTGCAGGACCGCGCGACCTTCAAGGACGAGTTCCGGGTGGAACGCACGCAGCTCAGCATGGGTCGCAACAACCCGCTCAAGCACCTGCCCGCGTTCGATGCGGCGAAGGTCGTCATCGGCCAGCCTCTGCCCGGTTTCATGGATGGCGCGGAGGCGGTGCGCAGTTCGTTCGAGGACATCAAGAAGCACCAGATGGCCATGCTGGCGGGCGTCCAGAATGCCCTGACGACGGCGTTCTCGCGCCTTTCTCCTGTGGAGATGGAAAGGCTGGTGGAGGCCGCGCAAAGTCAGAAGAAGGGTTTTCTCGGCAAGCGGGGCATCGATCGCTGGTCGCTCTATGTAACCGTCTATGAAAACCTGCGAAAAGATGCGACGTCGAATGCCAATGGAATCATGAGTTCGGCCTTTCGCGAAGGCTATGAAAAGTTCATGAAGTCTACACGTTAGAGTCTTTTAGGGGACGTAGTCTTGGGCAACGGGGGGACGAGCCTGTGACGTGGGAGAACAAGCCTGTCTGGTCGGAAGGCATGTTCCTGCGGCCGCAGCATTTCCAGCAGTTCGAACGGTTCGCCGGCGAACAGCTGGAAGCGCGTGTCGGGCCCCTCGTCGCGCATGGCTACGGCGTTCACCAGATCGAGATCGGCGACGGTCCGCTCGAGACCGGCAAGATCGTCATCAACCGCTGCTCGGGCGTGTTCGAGGACGGCACGCCTTTCCGCATCCCCGGGCAGGCCGCCGCGCCCAAGCCGCTTGAGGTCATGCGCGATGTCCGCGATCAGGTGGTGCATTTGTGCATCCCCGAAAGCCGCGCCGGTATTGCCGATGTCGCGCTGGACCGCAGCGGGCAGGCCGAGACCCGCTTCGTCGCCGAAGAGTTCGAGGCCGTGGACACCGTCTACGGCGCGAGTTCGCGGGTGGCGATGAACGTCGGACGGCTGCAACTGTCCCTGCGGACCGAGGCGGAGGGGCTCGACGGTTACGTGACCCTGCCGATCGCTCGCGTGGTGGAGCGGCGCACCGACGATTCGGTCGTGCTCGACAATGGCTTCATTCCCTGCTGCGTTTCGGTGACGGCCAGCCCGGTCTTGTCGGGGTTCATCACCGAACTCGAAGGCATGGTCCACCAGCGGGCGGAGGCGATTGCGGGGCGTCTGGGCACGCCGGGGGCGAAGGCGGTCGCGGATATCACCGACTTCCTGATGCTGATGGTCGCGAACCGCACCGAGGCGCTGCTGAAGCATCTCTCGGCGCTACCTGCGATCCACCCGGCGGACTTCTACGGGATGCTCTGTTCGATCGCGGGGGAACTGTCGACGTTCACGCAGACGTCGAACCGGCCGACGTTCATGCCGCTCTATCAGCATCGCCAGCAGCGCCTGTGCTTCGATGCGGTGATGGGCGACCTGCGCCGTTCGCTCAGCAAGGTATTCGAGCAGACGGCGGTGGCGATTCCGCTGACCGCGCGCGGCTATGGCATCCAGGTCGGGCAGATCGAGGACCGCTCGCTGTTCACGACGGCGTCGTTCGTGCTGGCGGTGCGTGCGGGTGTCGATACCGAGCAGTTGCGCGCCAACATGCCGCGCCTGACCAAGATCGGATCGGTCGAGCATATCCGCGATCTCGTCAATCGCCACCTTCCCGGTGCAGACCTCTACCCGATGGCGGCGGAACCGCGGCAGATCCCGTTCCGCGCCAATACGGTCTATTTCAACATCAATGCGCGCCATGAGCAGTGGCAGGCGGTGCGGACCTCGGGCGCGGTGGCGTTGCACGTCGCGGGCGAGATTCCCGGCCTCGAACTGGAGATGTGGGCGATCCGGGGGCAGCAGCAATGACCGGCGACGACAACGGCAAGGACGGAGGCGACGACGCCACTGTATTCCGCCCGGCTGGCGGGGGTACGCCGCCGCCGGCGGGCTTTCCGCAGCAGCCGTCCTATCAGCCGCCTCAAGGCTTCCCGCAATCGCCGCCATCTGCGCCGGGCGTGCCGGTTTCGCCCGCGCCCGGACAGCCGGCTTCGCCTCAGGGTGGAGGCGCGCAGTGGGGCGCTCCACCTCCGCTGCCTGCCGCGTCGCAGGGCGGCGGCGGGAGGATCGATTTCGCTCCGGGAGAGCCCAACCTCTATGGGCCGGAGCCCGTCGTTGCAGCGGCCGGGCGGCTGATCCTGCTGGCCAATCACATCAAGACCATGGCCGTGGGCCCGGACCTCGAGGCCCTGCGCCGCACAACCGTCGCCGAGCTTGACGCCTTCACCAAGCGTGCGCGTGCGCTGGGGCTCGAGGCGAAGTCGGTGCAGCTTGCGCACTACATCCTGTGCGCCTTCATCGACGATGCGGTGATGTCGACCCCTTGGGGCGGGCAGAGCCAGTGGTCCACGCAGAGCCTGCTCGTCGTCTATCACAAGGACGCGCGGGGCGGCGACCGCATGTTCCAGTTCGCCGAACAGATGGAGCGCGATCCCAACAGCGAGCCGCGCCTGATCGAACTGCTCTACCTGTGCCTGTCGCTCGGCTTCGAAGGCCGCGCGGCGCTCGATCCGCGCGGGCAGAACATCCTTGCGCAGCGACGTGCCGGTCTGGCCGCGCTGGTGCAGCGCCAGCGCGCCGCGCCCAGCGGGGAGCTTTCGCCGCAGTGGCATGGGCAGAAGATCGCCGCGGGCCGCTTCGGCTCGCAGATTCCCTGGTGGGCCGTGCTCGCGGCGATCGGCGTGGTGGCGCTGCTGGTCTTCGCGGCGCTGCTGATGCACCTGTCGAGCCGGAGCAATGCCGCGATCGAGGCGGTCGATCGCGCCGTCGGGACCGTGGCCTTACCACCGCCGCCTTCACCCCCGGCGCAGGCGGAGACGCCGCTCTACGAGAAGTTCCAGGACATCCTGCGCCCGGACGTGGCCGCCGGTCGTCTCGAATTGACGCGGGAGGGCAACGAGATCGTCATCCGCCTGCACAACCAGGGCCTGTTCGCTTCGGCGCAGGCCGATGCATCGGGCGCGTGGAGCGATACGTTCGCCCATCTCGCCGAGGCGGCCAACCTCACCAAGGGGCCGATCAAGGTGGAGGGGCATACCGACGATCAGGCGATCCACTCGCTGCAGTTCCCGTCGAACCAGGAACTGTCGGAGGCGCGGGCGCAGTCGGTGGCGCAGGCGATCGAGGGTTCCGGCCTGGCCGATGCATCGCGCCTATCGATCGCAGGGTTCGGCGCAACACAGCCCATCGGCGACAATTCGAGTGACGAGGGACGCACGCGCAATCGCCGCGTCGAACTGCGCGTCGCCAACGACATCAACTGGCGTTGAGGGGGGAGCGGGCACCATGAAGGCGCTTTTCAGGAATCGCTGGTTCTGGCGGGTGCTCGGCGCGGTGGCGCTCGGGCTGCTGCTGTTCTTCGTCGGCCCGCTGGTCTCGATCGCAGGGTTCCGTCCGCTCGGCTGGTGGCCGGTCACGACGTTCGTTGCGCTGTTGCCGCTGATCGTCGTGGGCGTGCTGTGGCTGCTGTCGATCCGGCGCGACAAGGCGAAGAACGCGGCGATGATGGATGCGCTCAAGCCCGAGCCGGGCGCGGCCGATCGCGACGAGATTTCCGCCAAGCTGACGCAGGCGCTCGACATGCTCAAGTCGGCGAAAGTCGGCTCGCGCGGGGCCTATGCCTACCAGTTGCCGTGGTATGCGATCATCGGGCCTTCGGGTGCGGGCAAGACCACCGCGCTGCTGAACTGCGGCTTGGAGTTTCCGACCGCCGTTGCGGGGGAATATCGCGCGCTTCGCGGCCAGCCCAAGACGCCCAACTGCGACTGGTGGTTCACCGACGAAGCCGTGCTGATCGACACGGCGGGCCGGTATGTCACGCAGGACGACGATGCCAGCGCCGATGCGGCTGGGTGGAAGTCTTTTCTTGAACTCCTGCAGCAGTATCGCCCGCTCCAGCCGCTGAACGGCGTGATCGTCGCAATCCCGGCGCCCGATTTCGTCGATCCGGCGAAAATGGCCGAGCACGCGCGTCATATCCGCGCCCGCCTTGCCGAGATCGCCAGGGAACTGGGCCAGGATCTGCCGGTCTACGTCCTCGTCACCAAGGCGGACTTGCTGGCGGGCTTCCGGGAATACTTCCGCTCCAGCACCGACAGCGAATCCGATCAGGTCTTCGGCGCCACGGCGAAGGGCGATCAGCCGGATAACCAGTCGGTTCTCGACGGGTTCGAAGCGCTTGTAACCTCGGTGTCGTCCCGCGTGGTCGAGCGGATGCAGAACGAGCCGCAGATGCACCTGCGCGCGCAGATCGCGGCCTTTCCGGCGCAGCTTGCTTCGCTGCAGGCGCCCATCGGCAAGCTGCTGGAAGCGCTCGGCCAGAAGAGCCGGTTCGACAATCCGGCGCGGGTGCGCGGCGTCTATCTCGCGTCCTCGATCCAGACCGGAAACCCGGTCGACCGCATCCTGCTCAGCGTCGGCGCACCCGCCACCCATTCGGCGCAGGCGGTGGGGACGGGGCGCAGCTATTTCCTCAAGCGCTTCTTCTCCGATCTGCTGATTCCGGAGCAGGGCATGGCCGGGCGCAATCCGCTGGCCGAGAAGCGGGCTGGCCAGCGCTACACCTTGGCCATCGCCGCCAGCCTTGCCGCGCTCACGATCTGCTGCGGCATCTGGACCTGGGGCTATTTCCGCAACCTTTCGCTGATCGACCGCGTCTTTGCCACCGCCGAGGCCTATGCCAACGTGCGCGCGAACGGCGGTGGTGGCGTGGACGAGGACATCGCGGCGCTCGGCATCCTCGGCGAGGCCACGACCGAGATGGCGGAGGCCAGCGATTTCGGGCTGGGGCTTGGGCAAGGCGGTCGTTTGTCGGCGGAGCTCGGCGGCATATACGGGCGCGATCTCAAGCGACGTCTCGCGCCGATCCTCGTCGGGCTGGCGGAACAGCGCATGGCATCCGACGGCGAGAACCCCAGCGCGCTTTACGATGATCTCAAGTCCTACCTGATCCTCGGCGGGCAGGGACCGGCGATGGGGGAGCATGTCGTCGCATGGGTACAGCCCGCGTGGATCGAGCGCGGCGGCGGCAATGCCGAAAGCCAGGCGGGCGAACTCGCGCGCCATGCCAAGGCGTTGTTCGACGGCAACTTCGCGCCGCAGACCATCGATGCGGGGCGGGTCGAGGGTGCTCGCTCGGTCCTGCGCGCGCAGCCTGCGGCGGTGCGTGTCTACGGTCGCCTGAAGAGCAAGGCGCTCGAAACCGGGGAGGAGACGTGGACCACGCGGGAGAATGCCGGGCCTCAGCCCGAGATATTCTTCGACACCAGCGGCGCCTTCGCGCCCGGGGCAGGTGTGCCGGCGCTGTTCACCCGCAACGGTTACGACAAGATCTTCCTCCCGATCGTCGGCAAGGGCGCGACATTGCTGGAGGAGGAGAAATGGGTCGTCGGCGATACCGGCAAGGCGCAGCTTTCGCCGGGCGAACTGGCCGGGCTCAAATCGGACCTTGAGCGGCTTTATTTCGCCGAATTCCTCGATCGCTGGCAGTCGTACACCGGATCGATCAAGGTCAGGCAGGTCGCATCGCTCGGCGAGAACGTCCAGCGCATGCGGGACGCGGGTGGACCGCTCTCTCCGATCAAGCCGTTGCTCACCGCGATCGCCAAGGCGACCGACATGACGCCTGCGGCGGGCGCGCCCAAGCCGAGCGGGAAGCTTGCGCAGGCGATGACGATGGCGGGCAACGCAGGAGTGCTGCCGACCGGCGGGGGCGATGGCGGAAGGCAGGCGGTCGTGGATGCCTTCCTGCCCTTGCGCATCTTCGTCGGCAAAGGGGAGGGCGCGCCGCTCGATGCCTGGCTCCAGACGCTCACGCAACTGGCCGACAAGCTCAACGTGATCGCCGTGCTGCCGGGTGGTGGTGGCGAAACCGGGTCGCAGCAGAGCATGGAAGCCAAGGCCGCCATTCTCCAGCTTGACCAGACTGCCAATTCGATGCCCGCCCCCGCCGGGATCTGGGCCAAGACCGTCGCCAGCGATGCGAACGTGGCGCTCGGCGGCGCCCGGGTGGCGCAGATGGGCGCCGCGATGAGCGGCAGTTTCGGCGAGTCCTGCGCCAACGGGCTGGTCAAGGCCTATCCCGTCATGCCGGGCTCCGGCAACGACCTCGCCGTCGCGGACTTCGCGCGGTTCTTCTCGCCGCAGGGGCTGTTTGCGAACTTCGTCAACACCGAACTTGGCGGCTATCTCGACCGGACGCCGCCGGTCTGGATGCCCAAGGAGAACGCCGGGGAGATCGGCCTCACCGAAGGCACCGTGCGCGCGATGCAGGCGGCGGACACCATCACCCGAACGTTCTTCGGGGCGGACCCGAACAGCCCGCGCCTGTCCTACCAGATCGAGCCGGTCGCCTTGTCCGGTGCGGACGCGGTGACCTTGCAGGTGGACGGGCAGACGCTGCGCTACGACGGCAAGGCGGCTATCCCTTCGACCTTCGACTGGCCGGGGTCGGGGGGCTCATCGCTATCGTTCACATTGGCGGGCGGCGCGCCCGCACAGCGGACCTGGAACGGCCCTTGGGCCGTTTTTCGTATGATGAAGGTCGCTGCGATCAAGGGCGGCGCGTCACCGGCGATCGGCGAGGGTAGCCTGACCCAAGGCGGCGCGCGCTTCGATTTCCGCATACGCACCTTCGCGGGCGGCAATCCCTTCGTGGTCGATCCGTTCGTCAAGGTCGGCTGCCCGACTATCGGTTCTGCCGCCGCCGCGGGTTAGCGGTCAGCAGCGACTTCGCTGCGTCACTTCATCGCCATTTGGTTTTGCGGCGTCAGCATCGTCTTCGCGCCATCACCGACAAGGAAGTACGCGCCCCAATAGTACGGGTGCGAATAGCGCCGCGTGTCGATGAGCTGGTTCTGCGCGACGCGCAGCGCGTCACCCATCGTCGCCGTCCGGCCGGTGGCGTAGAAAGTCTGCATCAGATCCTGCGTCTGCTGCGAGTCCGGCACCGCCCAGAACGTCGCCATGACCGCGCGGGCGCGGGCGGCGATGAACGAGCGGACGAGGCCGTCGAGCGCGGGCGACGCGTTCTCGAGGCCCGCCTTCAGCGCCGTCTGCGTGCTGGTGCCCGCGCCGGTGTCGCAGGCGGAGAGCACGACGAGGTTGGCGTCCAGTTCCAGCCGCGCCACTTCATCGAACGAGAGCAGGCCGTCGGAAACCACCTGCCCGTCAGCGGCGGGGGCGGCGAGGGTGGTCACCAGCGCGGGCGGCAGGTGGACCTTGCACTGGGGCAAATCGACCTGCGTCTCCGGCAGCCCGTGCGTGGCGAAATGGAGCACCTGATAGCGCCCGAGTTCGCTGGAGGCCGGGCCGCTCAGCAGATTGACGTCAGTGAACGCGCCCAGCGTGATTTCCGGCGAATCCGGCGCGCCCAATGCATTGGCGGCGAGCCCGAGTTCGCGCGAACTGATGGGCTTGTTCATGCCCATGACGCCTGCCCAGGTGCCGTAAGTCACCGAGCAGTCGAACGGCATCTTGTCTTCGGCAATCGCGGCGGGCACCCGCTCCGCCGGGGCGTTCTCGCCGAGGCCGAGGAATTTGCCGGGGGCCTGCGAGGGGCTGACGTCCTTGCGCACGCGCAGGAATGCGCGGGGAGAAAGCGCCACGGCCGTGTCGGTGGTCCGGGCCAGGAACTTGAGCTTGGAATAGTCGCCCTTGGCACGCTGCTTGGAATAGGCTTCGGCAGAGGCGGGATCGCTGACCAGCACCGCGACGGGAAGTTGGCGCAGCTTGCCCGCCGGGTTGTAGACCACGCGCGTGGCAGTCGCGACAGCCTCGGCGGCCGGGCCGGTGATGGCCTGGAAGAGCTGCGAAGCCTCGGCGACCTTGAACAGCCGGGTCGAGCGCGTTTCCTCGTCCAGCCGGGCGCTTGTCAGCACGGCGTCGGCGAGGGTTTCGGTTTTGGTAAGCCCGCCATCGACCATGTAGATCCAGGTCTTGTCCCTGGTGATGACAATGCCCGCCATCGTCGAATAGAGTTGCGCCAGCTTGAGATAGGCTTCACCCGGCGCCAGCGCGTCGCGGATTTCTGCGACGCTGGCGGGCTCGTCCTGCAAGGCGCCGATGCGGTTGGTGGACAGGAGCTGGCTGTTGATGGTGTCGCGCTCGGCATCGGCAGCCTGCCGTTCCTGCTCCAGTCGCTCGAAATCGGGGCCGGAGGTCGTGCCGAGGTTCGAGATTTCGGTGCGCAGGCGGACCATCTGCCGGTCGAGCAGGCCGCGTCGGCGCAGCAGGTCGGCGACGCCCTCGTCGGCGGACACCACCTTCTGCAACTGCGCATATTCGCGGGCGATGGCCGGTTCGCCGATCATCTGCATCGCGTGGAAATATTCCTCGTCGCGCGATGCGTTCGGCTCGGTCTTCGTGAGCAGGAGGAAGTAGCGCTCCAGCGCGGCGAGCGAGACGTAGCCGGTGCCGGTCAGTTCGGGCAGGGTCTGGACCGCCGTGCGATAGTTGGCGAGCACCTTGTCCTGCGCGATGTTGGGATCGCGCGAGGCGATGCTGGCGCGTTC
Source organism: Novosphingobium kaempferiae (assembly GCF_021227995.1). NCBI lineage: Bacteria > Pseudomonadati > Pseudomonadota > Alphaproteobacteria > Sphingomonadales > Sphingomonadaceae > Novosphingobium > Novosphingobium kaempferiae. The sequence continues at coordinate 2,741,001 of NZ_CP089301.1, read as the reverse complement.
GAGGCGGGTGTCGGCCAGCAGGGGGGCGTTCTGGAAGGTGTCGCTGACCGGCTTCGCGCCGGGAAACACGCATCCACCCCCCGCGATGCTGCCGCTCAGCGCGTTCACGGCGCAGTCGAGATGCGTGAGTGCCTTGTCGATGCTGCCCGGCGTCCCGCGGCGCACGTAGATGCGCGCCTGCTGGCGTTCGATGGTGGTGCGCAGCCAGACGATGTTGTCGGGCGCGTAGCGGGCGACGACGACGCGGGCGGCCTTGGCGGCATTCTGCAGCGCGGTGTCGGCCTCGTCGATGCGATTGGCGCCCAAGTAGGCCACGCTCAGGGCCTGATAGCGCTGCGCCTCGAGAAGAGCGCGGGTGAGCTGGCCCTGGTCGGTCAGTTCGGATTGCAGGTTCTGGCCGTTACCGGCGGTCTCCTCGTTGAGACGGCCGAGGGTTACGGGATCCTGCAGGCTGCCGACCACCGGCTGCGTGCGTGTGAGCGCGGAGATGGCGTCCGCCCAGCGGTGCTGGTTGATGAGGTCGATGCCGCGATAAGTGGTGAGCTGGATTGCCTGTTCGTCGCGGCGGGGCAGGTTCTGCCCGTCGCGCAGCAGGCTTTCGGCTATGCCGAAGTCGTTCTGCGCTAGTTCGAACTGGCTGAGGTTGGACTCCGCAAGACCGGCGGCGAGGCGCAGGTCGATGCGGGTCGAAATGTCGGAATTGGCGAAAGCGCGCAGTGCGTCGTTCAGGGTGCGCGAGGCGTCGAGCAGGCGGCCGGTCTGCAATGCCGCCACGCCGTCGGCCAGCGCGGCCTCTGCTGTGAAGGCCCGCGTCTCGCCGACGCCGGTGAACGCCTGCCCTGCCGGAATTGTAGCAAGATCGAACGAGGGCTTGGCGATGGCGTTGCCGGTGGGCGCCGGTGCGCCGGTGGCGACCACCTTGAGCGCTGTTTCCAGCGTGCCAACTGCGGATTCGAGCGAGGCACCCTGCCAGGCGACGCCGCTGCGGGTGAAGCGGATGTCGATGGCCGCCTTGCCCAGCGTCGCGTCGATGCAGCGGCGGACCTCCACCGGGCCGATGCCGCCGATCTGCGCATTGAGCGCATCGCCGCAGTTGGTCAGCGGCGAGGGCTTTCCGGCGGCGCCGACGTAGCCCTGTGCGTCGGCGGCGGCGATGTCACGGCAGGTGATGACGAAGGACTGGTCCGTCGCATAGCGGATCGGTCCCGCCCCGGTGGTCCACTGGCGGGAGGCTGCGCAAGTGTCCCCATTGCCGTTAGTGCCAAGGCCGAAGCGTTCGGGCGCGGGTGCGGCATGGGCAGGCTGAGCCGCGAGCACGAGCGCCGCCGACGCCAGCAGCGATGCGCCGATCCCGGCCCGACGATGGCGCGAGTGATTGCGGAGGAAGGCGGCGGGCGCGATGGGGTTCGACATGCTCAGTTGCCTTCCTTGGCAGGGCAGTTGGGATCCTCTGGGCGGCATTCGATGGTGTCGATGCCGACCGGGGCATCGGCGACGTTGACGATCAGGCCGTCGTTGCCGCGTCCGATCAGCGGGCTGACCGCGATGGTCTGGTCATCATCGACATCGAACAGCGCGATCTTGCGCTCGTCGTAGAGGTTGAAGTTGGGCTGCGGGATGTCGGTCGCGAGGCAGCCGCGGTCGGGAGCGCCGATGACACATCCGTTGATCCGCGAACTGGCGCGGGTGATGCGGAAGTCGTTGAGATCGCCGCTCGGGTTGACGATCTGGATCGCATCGTTGGTCAGCAGCGCGGCAGAGGTTCCGAAGAAGTTGTTGACCACGCCGAACATCGCGAAGCTGTTGTTGCCACCCTCGCCGGTGCTGACGAGGCGCAGCGCGAGTGCGGTCTGCTGGGGGAGGCCGGCAGCGGGCGAATTGATGAGAACCCCGGCGCTGCGGTTGATGTCGGTGTTCTGGAACAGCGCGAAGTTCTTGTAGCCCACCGTCACGGTCTTGGCCGTGAGGAACACATCGAGAGGCTGCGCAGCGGCGTCGTAGTAGAGTTTCGAGGTCGGATCCGAAACGATCCGGGCGATTTCATCGTCGTTCTTGCCGATATATTCGTCGACCATCGCGCCGGTGCCGAACAGGATCTTCTCGGCGCGCAGTTCGACATTGGCCGCACCGGCGACGATGCTCGGCGTCGAGGCGCGATCGATCCGGGCGACGAGCGAGGTGGCGAGCGGAACGGCTGCCGCATCGTTCCCAAGCTCGCCCAGCAGGCCGCCGATCTGGAGGGTGCGCTCGGCGGTTCCGGCCATGGTAACGGCGCCGGTGATCTCGACCGTGCCCGTCGCGAGGAAGCGGGTGTCGGTCTTTCCGGTGTCGGCACCGACCGTGAAAGTGCCGAGTTCCAGCGCGCGGCTGCCGGAATCGATGACCAGGGTATTGCTGCGCAGGCGGCTGAGTTCGGTATTGCTGAGCCCGAAATTGGCGCCTGTCGTGACCGTGCCGTCGCCGATCAAGGTGGCATTAGCGCCGGTATTGCGCAGGGTTATCGTGCCCGTCGTTGCATCGAGCACGCCCTGCAGATCGATGTCGGCCGCCGCGATCGTGATGTTGCGGCCGTTTTTGTCGGTGGCGAGAGCCGAGCCGGTCGGCAGTCCGGCAGGGCCGCGTGGATCGCCTGCGGTGAAGGCGATGCCCGCATCGAGCCCGGCCTGAACTGAACTGAGAGTGGCGTGACGGGCATCTAGGCCGGTCGGAGTGCCACCGATGGTCGCTGTGCCGAGGGTCACACGGCCACCGGCCGCGACTTCGATATCGTCGCCTGCGGTCGTGCTGGTGAGGCTGGCGTTGTTCCCCGCGCGCGCCGCCACGTCTTCGCTGGCGGTGGTCGTCGCGGCGGTCAGGTTGCCTCCCGCCAGCAGCGCCACGGAGCCGCGCGAGGCGGTGGTGGTGGCGAGCGATGCGTCGCCCTGTGCGTTGACGAGGACGTCGCCCGTCCCTTGCGCCAGCAGCGTGCCGGTGGAGGTGACGCTGCCCGTCTGGGACCGCAGGCGGATCGTCGATCCGGTGAGCTGCGTATTCTCGGGGTCGGTGATGACGGACACGGTGTCGAGCGCTCCGGCGGTGCCGAAGCCGACCGAACTGCCGCCCGGGCCGAAGCTGGTCGCGGTGGCGTTCGTCACCGTCAGGTTGCCGTTGAGCGCGACGATGTCGATGTCGTCGCCCGCCGAGGCGGACCCGATCGTCACGTCGGTGCGGGCCGTCGCGCCGAGGGTGCCGCCCTGTACGACGATGTCGCGGCTTGCGCTGAGTGTGGCACCGGTGATCGGCCCGCCCGCAAGGATGCCGAGCGAGCCGTCTGCCGCATTGGCCGTGGCGAGCGCGACATCGGTGAGGGCGTTGACCAGGATTTCGCCGCGACCCAGCGCGATCAGGGTGCCGGTGGACGAGATGCCGCCGGTTTCCGCGCGGAGGCGGATCGTCGAGCCGCCAAGCTGCGCATCTTCCGCACCGGTCTCGACCGCGTTCAGGCTTCCCGCTGCCGCGACGTACCGGATAGAGGAGCCGCCGGTGCCGGAGGTGCCCAAAGCAGTGGCATTGGTGATCGAGAGATTGCCGTTGAAAGCCAGCACGTCGATATCGTCGCCCGCGATGGCGTCGATGATCGAAACGTCGGTCGGCGTCGTCGCGCCGGTTGTCCCGCCGCGCACGCCGATGTCGCGGCTGGCGGTGAGGCGTCGCGCCGTCACTTGTCCGCCGGCCAGCACGCCGATCGAGCCATCGGCAGCATTGACGGCGGAGAGCGTGACACCTCGGGCGGCGTTGACAAACACTTCGCCGCGCGCCTGTGTTTGCAGGCTTCCCGCCGAAATCACATCGCCCGCTTCCGCCCGCAGGCGGATTGTAGAGAGCGCGCCGAGTTGCGCATCCTCGGTGGCTACGATGCCGACGGCACCGTAAGCGCCCGCCGGGACGCTCGCGAAAGTCACCGAGGTGCCGCCTGCGCCGACGACGCCGGTGGCCGTGCCGTCCGTCATGTCCAGCGTGCCGTTGAGCGCCACGATGTCGATATCATCGCCTGCGATGGCGGTGCCGATCGCGACATCTGTCGACGGGGCAGCGCCGCTGGTGCCGCCGAGCACGCCGATGTCGCGGGTGGCGGTAAGGCGGATCGCTGTCATGCGGCCGCCTGCAAGCACGCCGATGGAGCCGCCCGCCGCATCGAGCGTGTCGAGCGCGACATCGCCGGACGCGTTGACGAGAATGTCGCCCGTGCCTTCCGTGCGCAGAGTGGCGGTTTCGCCAGCCTCGGTCGCCAGCGAGGAGATGCTTCCCGCTGCCGCTCGCAGGCGGATCGTCGCTCCTGTGAGTTGCGCATCCTCGGCGCCGATGGCGACCGTATCGAGCCCACCCGGCCCACCGAGGATCACCGATGTGCCTCCGGCGCCGAGGCCGGTGGAAGTGGCGTCGGTCAGGCGGATGTCGCCGTTGAGCGCGGTTATGTCGATGTCGTCGCCTGCAGTGGCGGAACCTATGGTGACGTTTGTCCGGGTCGTTGCGCCGGTGGAGCCGCCCCGGATGCCGATGTCGCGGCTGGCGGTGAGGCGGTTGGCGGTTATCTGCGCACCGGCCAGTATGCCGATGGAGCCGCCGACTGCATTGACCGTGCCGAGCGTGGCGTCGGTGGATGCGTTGACGAGCACGTCGCCCATGCCCAGTGCGGAAAGGCTGGTCGACGATACCGCGGCGACTGCCGAACGCAGGCGGATCGTCGAACCGACGAGTTGACCGTCTTCCGGGCCGGTTTCCACGGCGTCCGCCGTGCCCGGATCACCGATGTAGCTTATCGAGGAACCGCCGGTGCCGGGCGTGCCGCTGGCGGTGCCGTTCACGAGCAGGATGTTGCCGTTGAGGGCGAGGATGTCGATGTCGTCGCCTGCCGTAGCGGCAAGCACATTCACGTTCGTGAGAGACGTTGCTCCGGTGGTGCCGCCCCGGATGCCGATGTCGCGGCTGGCTGTAAGCTGCGTGGCGAACACCTCACCGCCGGCCAGTATGCCGATGGACCCGTCAGCGGCGGTTATCGTGCCGAGATTGACGTCCGTACCCGCGTTGACGAGAACGTTGCCCGTGCCCAGCGTGCGGACTTCGCCGACCGTGTTCACGGTGGTCAGCGAGCGCAGCCGGATGGTCGAATCGGCCAGTTGCGCGTCTTCGCCGGCCTGGACGAGGAAGCTGCCGTCGGATCCCGCGACAGTCGGCATCAGCACCGAAGTGCCGCCGTTTCCAAGCCCGGTCGAGGTGGTGGAGAGCAGCAGCTTGGTCAGCGAGATGGAGTTGGCGAAGATATCGACGTCGTCGCCTGCGACGATGGTCTCGATGCTGGTGGAGAGGTCGGTGCGGACGGCCACGTCTTCGCTGGCGACGAGGTTCCAGAACGTGGCGTTTCGAGCCCTGACGCCGATCGAGCCATTGGCGGCGGTCACGTCGGTCAGGCTTACGTTGCCTGCGGCATTGAGCAGGACATCGCCGCGGCCGAGAGCCTCGATCAGTCCCCAGCTGCTGAAGGTGATGTTGCCGGTGGCGGCGCGCAGGCGGATGGTGGCATCGGCCAGCGCCGCATCCTCCCCGCTGACGACGGCGAGCGTGCCGGATTGGCCGGGCAGGCCGGTGAACTGCACCGACGTCCCGCCAAGGCCCGTGCCGGTGCCGGTGATGTACTTGGTCAGCAGGTTGCCGCCGGTCGAGAGCACGTCGACATCGTCGCCTGCCGTCATGTTCCAGTACTGCACGTCACCCGCCGCGCGGACGGTGACGTCCTCAGCCGCGCGCAGCATGCCGGGGATGATGTTGACGCCGAAACCGATGTCGCCCCGGATCCAGGAGCCGCCGTAAAGGCCGATGGACCCGCGCGTCGCGGTGGCGGTGGTGAGCAGCATGTCCTTGGCTGCGGTCACCAGGATGTTGCGGTCGGTGGGGGAGTTCCCCAGCGCGGTGACGCTGTTCACCACCAGCGAGGTCTCGCTGCGGATATCGACGCCGAAGCCTGCCGTCACGCTGCCGCCGCTGGAGAAGGAGTTACCCACGGCGAGGATATCGGTCAGGGTGTCGGAGCCGATGCTGGTTCCGTCGTCGTTGCGCTTGACGAGGGTCAGGTGCTGCGCGGCGGAGCCGGTCGTGAGGCTGAGCAGCCCGTCGCTCGCCGTCACGACGAGCGAACCGTCGAGCGCGTCGGCCTGCGTGATGGTCAGCGCCCGCGCCGAGACGACGATCTGGTCGACGCCGCCGATGCCCGTGCCGGTGCCTGCCCGCAGGGTGCCGAGCTGCGCGATGCCGCGCAGCGCGCTGACATCGACGGTCCCGTCGATCCGGGTGGAGGTGAGGCTGGCATTGCCGAAGCCGGGCGCGAGCTGCGTGCCGAAGCCGATGAACTCGACATTCGGGGAAAGCGCGGTGCCTCCCGTGGTGGCGAGGTCGACGGCGCCGCTTGCGACCACGGTGCCGACGTGCAGGGTCTGGACCGCGCCGAGGTCCACGGTGTTCGCGGTGATCGAACCGATGCGCAGGGTCGTTGCGTCCGTGACGGTGCGGACCGTGCCCGCGCTGATGGCGCCGATCGCGCCGCTGCCGGTGATGTCCAGCAGGACGGTGTCCACCGCGCCGCTGCCGGTGCCGCCGATACTGCCGCCGGTGATCGGGGCCAGCGCGGGCAGGCCGGTGATCGAACCCTGGTCGGCGATGACGCTGACGTCGCCCGAAGACGTCACCTGCCCGATGCGGATGTCGCCGGTCTGGGCGGTGGCGCTGAAGTCTCCGGACGTGACGTTCTGCGCGATGAGGCCGACCGGCGCTCCTGCTGCCGTGCCGACGCTGCCCGCACGGATGCGCACGACATGGCCGCTCGCCAGTTGCGCGTCCGTGCCGGGCGCAAGGAAGTCCACGCCGCCCGTGGTGCCTGCCGCGCCCGAGAGGTTGGCGAAGCGGGCGGTGTCCGCGCCGCCGGTGAGTTGCAGCGCGGTCCAGCTCAGCGCGCCGCCCACGGTGATGTCGATGTCGTCGGCGGCCGTCACCGTTCCGAGCGCGGCATTGCCGTCGGCGCGGATGAAGATGTCGTCGCTCGCCGAAGTCAGCGCGCGCGCCCGCAGGATGTCGCGCCCGGCGCGCACGACCACGGCGCTGGCGGAGGGCAGGCCGTTGGCGCTCGCTCCGTCCAGCGAGACGTCGAGCAGGGCGTTGACGATGATGTCGCCCGCGGTCGTCGCCAGCACGCCGTCCGCGCGCACGCTGCCGCCCGTGCTCAGGAGGTTGATCGTCGTGCCCGCCTGCGCGCTGGGGTTGGTCGGGGCGGCACCGGCATTGATGGTGATGTCGCCCGCCGCAGAGATCGCGATCGCGCCTCCGGTGGTCAGCGTGCCGGTGGTCACCCCGGCGGTGGTCGATGTCAGGGTGATGGCGCTGTCGATGGCAAGGTCGTCGGTGACGATGCTGCCGCTGGTCAGGAGGCCTGTATCGCCTGCGGTGAACAGGCGGTTCGCCGTCACGTCGCCCAGCGCGATGTTGGGCGCACTGGTGACGATCACGTCGGTCCGGCTGCCCGCCATCCCCGCGACGAGGCCGGTGTCGATGCCGAAGCGCACTTCGCCCGCATCGGCCCGCAGTTCGAGGTTGGTGAGGGCAGGAATGCCCACGGCGCTCGCGTCCGAACTCAGGACGAGACTGCCAAGGCCGACGATGTTGCCGCCGAGCGCGTGGATGAGAACACCGTCGCCCGCGGTCTGCGTCGCCGCCGCCCCGGTCGTGCCGAGCGTGACGGCGTTGGCGGTGGTCCGGTATGCCCGGCCTGCGGAGACGCCGCTGCGGACGAAGAGGTCCGTCCCTGCGGTCAGTTCGACATCGCCACCGGCGGAAAGCGCTCCGGTGAAATCTGCACCGTTCGTGATGTCCGCCGTGATGTCCGTGCCTGCGGTGATCGCGGCGAATGTCGCGCTGTCGGCGGTGATGTCCACGAAGCCGGTGGTGGCGCTGACCGAGCCGGTGGCGAGCGCGACGGCGTCGATGGTCAGGTCGACGTTGCGACCGGCGACGACCGTGCCGGACTGCGTGTAGTTCCGCGTGTCGGTGACGAGGAAGTCCCGCGCGGCATTGACGCTGCCGGTCACGAACGTGTCGCGGCCCGAGGACAGCGACACGTCCCGCGCGGTGACGGTTCCGGCAAGCGTGGTGTCGGTGCCGGAGAGTACCAGGAAGTCGTTCCCGGCGTTAACGGCGCCGTTCACCGTCGCGAAGCCGCCCGTGGTCACGCTGACGTCCGTGGCTGCCGTCAGTGCGCCGAGCGTGGCGTCACCCGTCACGCCGATCGACGTCAGCCCGCCATTGGATGCGTGGAGGCCGGAGACATTCGCGTCACCGCCGACGTCCACAAGCACGTCACCGGCCGCGCTGACATCACCCGACTGGCCGAGATCCCGCCCGGTCTCCAGCGAATAGGCACCGCCCGCATCGATGTCGCCGCCGATGGTCGTGTCGCGCCGGACGACCAGCGACACGTCGCCGTCGGTGGTGACGTTGCCGTTGATCGTCGCATCGACCAGCGAGATCAGGTTGAGCATCCCGCCCGCCGAGACGGTGCCGCCGAGGGTGGCGCTGCCGTCGGTCGACACGGCGATGTCGGTCCCGGCGGCCAGCGCGCCAAGCGTCGCGTCGCCACCGGCGGCAACGGTCAGCGCGCCGCCGGTGGCCGTATAGCTGCCCGTCGTCGCGACGATATCGCCGACGGCGCTCACGCTGGCGTCGTTCAGCGCGGTAATGGTGCCGTTGCCGGTGAGGTCGCCGCCCGATGCGACCACAACGTCCCCGCCGGCTCCGGTGGTCACCAGATTCCCGCCCAGCGCGATGCCCGGTGTCACTCCGGCGCCGTTGGTGATGTCGATCCCCGCGCCGGTCGAGGTGGTGGCGAGCGTCACCGTGCCGTTTACGGCGGTGGCGGTCAGCGTCGCCGTGGGGGAGATGTTGAGCAGGGCGGCGGTCAGGCTGTTCTGCATGCCGCCCGCGACGACGACCGAGTTGCCGGTCAGGTTGCCGTTCACGTTGACGGGGCTGGCGGAGGCGCTGGCCAGCGTGGTGCCTGCATTGACCGTGAAGCTGAGCGGATTGCCGAGCCCGTTGGTGAAGGTGACGTCGCTCGCCGCGACGAGCACGACCGAGCCGTTGCCCGCCGTGAGCGCGCTGTTGGTCGTGATCTGCTGGCCGATGGCGACGATCGAGCCAGCGACGTTGAGGTTGCCACCGATGGTGATGCCGCTGGTGCTGGACCCTGCGAACCGCAGCGGAACGTCACCGGGTACGGCTCCGGCGTCGGCGAAGTCCAGCGTCGACAGCACCAGGCTGCCGCCGTTCAGCGTGGTGTTGCCGTTGTAGCTGATGCCTTCCTGGTTGATGAGCCACACCGAAATGCCCGCATCGGCCTGCAGCGTGCCGTTTATCATCGAGGGGCCGCCGCCGCTCGTGATGACGCGGTTGACCGCTACCAGATCGGTCGCCGCCACCGAGGTCGAGTAGTGGGCGGTGTTTCCGGTGCCGATGTTGTAGCTGTTGAAGTCGATGATGCGGCTGGCACCGCCGAGGTCGACATCCATCCGGTTGTTCGGCGCGCCGCCGCCCGGACCGCTGAACGTCACGCCCGGTTCGGCCGCGTTGGTGGGCACCGGCAGCGACTGGGCGCTTGCCTGCCCGGCCAGAGTCGCCGAGCCGACCAGCGCGCTCGACCCGAGAAGGGCGAGGCGCAGCGAGGCGTGGAGGGTCTTGAACGATGAAGAGTGCGTGCGGCGGACGATGGCGGTCATGTTGCCTCTCCCCTTCAGAACAGCTTGGCGGTGAGCGAGACGAGGAAGCGGTCTGACGGCTTCTTCGTGTCGGTCGGAAGCACCTTGTCGAGCGGGTGTGCGTAAGTGAGATCGAGGACGAGCGTGCGGGGCAGCAGGAACCGCAGCCCGCCGCCCACCGAACGCAGCGTGCGCTTGGGAATAAGCGTGCCGGGGTCGAGGTTCTCCAGCCGCACCCAGTCGTAGAAGGCGCTCGCCTGCACGCCGAAGCGCGGGACCGGCAGCTTCACGCGCGGCTCGACCGTGAACCCATAGGCGCGGTCGCCGCCGTTCGAGCCCGGATCGTAGCCGCGTCCGTGCGTGTAGTTGCCGAGCGAGAATTCCTCGAGGTTGAGCAGCGGATCGTCGGTCCACTGCCCGAAGGCGCCGAAGTCGATCTGGATCGCATCGGCAGGCTTGAGCTCGAAGTCCACGTCGCCCTTGATGACGAAGGCCTGCGGGTCGCCGTAAAGGCGGCTGGGCGCACCCTTGGCGGAGACGATGCCCTGCTTCGTGGCGTCGAGCACGTCGATGCCCTTGCGCAGTTCCAGCGAGGCACGGGCGCGCAGGAATTCGCGGATGCCGTTGTCGAAACGAAAGTCGCCTTCGAGGCGGGCGTAGATGACGCGCAGCTTGTCGTAAGTGAACGGCAGCGATTTGTCGTCTACATGGTATCGCGTGCGCTGGTTGATGATTTCGAACCCGCCCGATGCCAGCACGGTGCGGTCGAGATCGCGGACCACCGGCATGCTGAGGTCGATACCGGCGATGATCGAGCGGGAGCGCAGGTCGAGGCTCTCGATGTCGGGGCGCGACGTCGCAAGGCTGCCGCGCAGGCCGAGGCGCAGTCCCGATTGCGTGAGCCCGAAATCGTGCCCGGCCTGAACGACGCGCACTTCGTCCCAGTCCGCCGAGTTGGAATAGGCGACGAACGTGCGGTCGGCCATGCCGGTAAGCCCGAATGCCTCGGCCCGGACCGAGCCGACCCAGCGGCCGAGCTGGTGCGAGCCGTAGTTCTGCACGTTGGCGGTGAGGGCGAAGCGCTGGATGGTCACGCCGAGCATGCCGATCACGTCGCCGGGCGCGCCGTTGGCGGAACTCAGCGTCAGGTTGACGTCGAGGCCGGGAATGTCGCCGGTGAGCAGCAGGATACGCTCGGCATCGCGGCGATTGAGCGGATCGAGCGCGCGGATCTGCTCCACGGCCTTCTCCAGCTGGCCACGGAACGGGCCGGGATCGCCGACGATGCGCAGTTCGGTGATGCGGGCGGTGACGATCTGGATGCGCAGCGTTCCGTCACTGATCTGCTGCGCCGGAATCTGGGCGAGGGCGACGTAGCCTGCATCGTTCAGTCGCTGGTTGATGCGATCGCGCACGCGGCAGACGACGGCGATCGACTGTTCCCCGTGCATGTCCGCATCGACACCGGCCAGGAGACCCTGCAATTCCTGCGGCAGCGGGCTGCCGTCGGGCCGTTCGAGCGCCAGCGCGGTCAGGTTGACGCGGATGTCCGAGTCCGCAAGCGCGCAGGGTGCGGGCGCGATGGCGTTGCGGCTGTCGACGTTGACCTTGGGCTGCGTGGGCAGGTCTTCCTTGGGAACGGTCTGCTCCACCTGCGGGCGGGTGGGGATCACCTGCGCCATCGCACCGGTGCTGCCTCCCACGATTGCCGAAGAGCCGCCCGCGCATAATCCTGCCGTCGCCAGGATCGACTTGCCCCAACCACCCTGCATAGTTCCCCCTGACTATGACTCGACGAACCGGCCGTGCCCATTTCTGGCGCGATTGCGTCTGATCGACCGGGTTTATTCGGAGAATCAGAAGGCGAGTCAACTAAGTTAAGCTGTTATATTGCAGTGCATCATGGTATTTTTACGTATACCTCGATCATGGGATGAAAAGCGTTTCGTCGTGTTCTTTGTACGGTAATTTGATGCTCATACCGTGCGATTCTTCGACATTTGCCGATGAACGATTCGCATCTGCATTTTTGCGTAATGATGGCAGTCGAACTTGCCTGCGAAGAGTTAAGTTGCGTTATCCAACAGTCATGATGTGCAGCGCCGCTGCATCTGTGCTGTGGCGCGGTCGGGCACACGCCGCCATGGCGCTTTGGCGCGTCTGCGTATAAAGGCGCGCGGATGCTTCGCCTGACCGATCTTGCATTGCCGCTCGACCATACCGCCGCCGACCTCGACGCGGCGGTGGTGCAGCGGCTCGCCATCGCCCCCGCCGACCTCGAGCGCGTGACCGTGTTCCGCCGCGGCAACGACGCGCGGCGCAAGAACGCGATCAAGCTGGTCTACGCGCTCGACGTCACGGTGAAGGACGAGGCCGAGGTGCTCGCCCGCTTCGCCGACGATCAGCACGTCCGCCCGACCCCGGACATCGCCTACAAGTTTCCCGTCCGCGCGCCCGAGGGCTGGTCCGGCCCGCGTCCGGTGGTGATCGGGGCGGGGCCGTGCGGGCTGCTGGCGGCGCTGATCCTCGCGCAGATGGGCCTGAAGCCCATCATCGTCGAGCGTGGCAAGGCCGTGCGCGAACGCACCAAGGACACTTGGGGCCTGTGGCGCCGATCCGAGCTGAACCCGGAAAGCAACGTCCAGTTCGGCGAGGGCGGGGCGGGCACGTTCTCCGACGGCAAGCTTTACAGCCGCATCAAGGATCCGCGCCACCTTGGCCGTAAGGTGCTGACCGAGTTCGTGAAGGCGGGCGCACCCGAAGACATCCTGACCGAAGCGCATCCGCACATCGGCACCTTCCGCCTCGTCACGATGGTCATGTCCATGCGCGAGACGATCGAGCAGCTGGGCGGCGAGTACCGCTTCGGCACCCGCGTCGACGACTTCGAGATCGTCGAGGAAGCGGGGGAACGGCGCCTCAAGGGTCTGCACCTGTCGACCGGCGAGTTCCTGCCCGCCGAGCACGTCATCATGGCGGTCGGTCACTCCGCACGCGACACCTTCGAGGTGCTGCTCAACCGGGGCGTCAGCATCGAGGCCAAGCCCTTCGCCATCGGCGTGCGCATCGAGCATCCGCAAAGTTGGGTGGACAAGGCGCGCTACGGCGCCTGCGCGGGCAACCCGATCCTGGGCGCGGCGGCCTATGCGCTGTCGCATAAGGCCACCAACGGGCGCACCGTCTATTCGTTCTGCATGTGCCCGGGCGGCCGCGTCGTCGCGGCGGCGAGCGAGGAGGGCGGCGTCGTCACCAACGGCATGAGCCAGTATTCGCGCGCCGAGTTCAACGCCAACTCCGGCCTCGTCGTCGACATCAGCCCGGAGCGCGATTTCCCCGGCCACCCGCTGGCGGGCATCGACCTGCAGCGCAAGTTCGAGAAGCTGGCCTATGTCGCGGGCGGATCGAACTACCGGGCGCCGGGCCAGAAGGTTTCGGACTTCATGGCCGGTCGCCCGTCCACCGAATTCGGCGAAGTGAACCCCAGCTACCAGCCCGGCGTCCACCTGACCGACCTTGCTGAATGCCTCCCCGACTTCGTGGTCGAGGCGATCCGCGAGGCGCTGCCGGTGTTCGGGCGGCAGGTGCCCGGCTACGACCACCCCGACGTCATCATGACCGGCGTCGAGACGCGGTCGTCCTCGCCCGTGCGCATCGGGCGCGGCAAGGACTGCCAGAGCCTGAACACGCGCGGCCTCTACCCGGCGGGCGAGGGCGCGGGCTATGCGGGCGGCATCCTCTCCGCCGCCGTCGACGGCATCCGGGTGGCCGAGGCGCTGGCGCTGGAACTGGTCGGCAGGGAATAAATATGACGCAATACGACGCCATCGTCCTCGGCGCCGGGGCTGCCGGGCTGTTCTGCGCCGCCACCGCAGGGCAGCGCGGCAGGCGGGTGCTGCTGCTCGACCATGCGGCGGAAGCGGGCAAGAAGATCGTCATTTCGGGCGGCGGGCGGTGCAACTTCACCAATGTGCACACCGCGCCCGACCGTTACCTGTCCAGCAACCCGCACTTCGCCAAGTCGGCGCTCAGCCGCTACACGGCGGCGGATTTCCTCGCACTTGTCGAAAGCTACGGCATCGCCTGGCATGAAAAGACGTTGGGCCAGCTGTTCTGTGACGGTTCCGCGCGGCAGATCGTGGCGATGCTGCTGGAGGAATGCGCCAAGGGCGCCGTCGACGTGCGCTGCGGCGCGGCGCTGGGCGATATCGACCATGCGGACGGTCTCTACCGCGTCCAATATGGCGACACTGGGGGCGATACGGTGGCGAGCGCGCCCGCGCTGGTGATCGCTACCGGCGGGCCGTCGATCCCCAAGATGGGCGCGACCGGGTTCGCCTATGATCTGGCGCGCAAGTTCGGGCTCAAGATCGTCCAGCCGCGCCCCGCGCTGGTGCCGCTGACGCTGCCGGGCGACGAGGCGCTGTTCCGCGAACTCTCGGGCGTCTCCACCGAGATCGTGGCGCGTTGTGGTAAAGCGGCATTCCGCGAGGCGGCGCTGTTCACGCATCGCGGGCTCTCCGGCCCGGCGATCCTCCAGATTTCGAGCTACTGGAAGCGCGGCGACACCGTGACCGCGCAGTTCCTGCCCGACCGCGCCGATGGCTGGCTGCGCGAACTCAAGCGCGAACGCCCGCGCCTCTCGTTCCGCAAGGCGCTGGGCGACGGATTGCCCGACCGACTGGCCGAGGCGCTGTGCGAACGGCTGGCGCTGGAGGGCGAACTCGGCGCGCTGACCGACAAGGCGCTGGGCGCTGCGGAAGCGCGACTGGCGCGCTGGCCGTTCCTGCCCGACGGCTCGGAAGGGTTCGCCAAGGCGGAAGTCACCGCGGGCGGCATCGACACCGCCGAACTCTCGTCCAAGACCATGGAAGCGAAGCGCGCGCCGGGGCTCTACGCCATCGGCGAGGCGGTGGACGTCACCGGCTGGCTCGGCGGGTACAACTTCCAGTGGGCCTGGGCGAGCGCCCGCGCGGCAGGGCTGGCGATCTAGGCTTTGGCTTAGGAGCGCGTGGTTTCGCGCGCGATGAGCGTCGGCGGCATGACCTTGCTCTGCCGCGTCTCGCCCTCGATCAACGCCTTGATCTTCTCGACCATGACCTTGGCGCCCTGCGCGATCTCCTGCCGCACGGTGGTGAGCGGCGGCGAGGTCAGGCGGGCGAGGGGAAGATCGTCGAAGCCGACCAGCTGGATATCGCCCGGAATCTTGCGTCCCGCTTCGTGCAGGACATGCAGCGTCGACATCGCGATGAGGTCGGACGCGGTGACGAGGCCGTCGTAGTCTGCCCCGGCCAGTGCCGCTTCGAGCTGCGGCCCCATTTCCGCGTCGGCGAGGTTCACAGGGATGTGCGCGATCTGGAGGCCAGCGGCTTCGGCAGCCGCGCGCGCGCCGCGCAGGCGCATGGCGATCTCGATCCCGGCGGTGTCGCCGAGGAAGGCGAGGCGGCGCGCTCCGCAGGCGATGAGGTGCTCTGCGGCAAGGCGACCGCCCAGTTCGTTGTCGGTGCCGACGACGATGTGGCGCTGCCCCTCGCGATGATTGCCCCAGGCCACCAGCGGGCGGTAGTGCGAGACGACCTGATCGATGATCTCCGACTGGTCCGACTGGCCGATCAGCAGCACGCCATCGACCATGCCCGAGCCGGTGATCCGCTCCAGCCAGTCCGAAGTGCCGTCCGGGATGGCCCGGCTCAGCATCAGGTCGTAGCCGCTTTCCGTCAGCTGGTCCGCCAGATGGCCGAGCAGGGTCAGGAAGAACGGGTCGGAGATGTGCTGGCGCTTCTCGTGCCCTAGCGGAATGACCACGCCGATGACGCCCGTGCGGCGCGAACGCAGCTTGCTGGCCATCTGGTTGGGCCGGAACCCGTACTGGCGGGCTAGAGCCTGGATGCGATCGCGGGTTTCCGCGTTGACGAGGGACTTGCCGGCAAGCGCGCGTGAGACGGTGCCCGCCGACACCCCCGCCACGCGTGCGAGGTCAGCGAGCGTGCGCACCTCAACATCCGGTCCCGGAGTGCCCGGAATACCGGTGCCCCCTGCTTTATCATCCGTCCCTGCCGCCATATCGGCAAGACCCTTAGCACCCGGATCGGCCTGTCGGAAGTAACTTGTTCAGTTAGCTGTCAGTTTTGGCTCCGTTCTGGTCGAGGACGACCTCCGGCATCGACGAAAAAGGTGGCAATTGCCCCCCCCAGCATCATCAATCCGGCAAGTATCAGGGCATTGCGGGCATCACCGTCGAGTATGGGCTCGTAGATGAGCGGCATCGTCAGGTTCTCGATCAGCATCGGGATGACGATGAACATATTGAAGATGCCCATGTAGACGCCGTTGCGCTCGGGCGGGATCGAATCGGCGAGCATCACATAGGTGTTTCCCATCATGCCCGCCCAGCCGAGGCCGATCCCCGCCATCATCAGCGCGAGCGTGGGAAGCGCGCTGGTCTGCGGGATCGCCAGCATCGCCGTGCCCGATGCAGCGAGGCAGATGACATGGACCGACCGCGCGCCCATGCGCCGGACAATCGGGATCAGCGCGAGCGCCGCGACGAAGGCGACCGTGTTGTAGAGCGCGCCCAACTGCTGCGCCGTCAGCACCGCGTCCCGGAACTGCGCGGATCGCACGTCGCTGGTGCCGTGGAGCGAGCGGGACAGGGCGAAGGCGATGTACTGCCAGTAGACCATCATCGCGTACCACTGGCACAGCATGGCGAGGGCAAGCTGGCGCATCGGGCGCGGCATTTCGGCGATGGCGTCGCGCACTTCGCGCAAGGTCGCTTGCAGGGTGAGGGGGCTGGCGGCGATGGCCTCGCGCTCTGGCGGAGTGAGCGGCAGTTCGGGCACGCGGGTGCAGGAATAGAGGATCGTTGAGATCGACAGCACCGCGCCGATCGCGAAGGCCATGCGCACGATCACCGGGATGCCGTTTGGCCCCAGCAGGTCGCGGTCAACGAAAGTCGCCATGATCGAGGGCGCGAGGTAGGACAGCGTATGCGCAAGGCCGGTGAAGGCGCTCTGCGTCAGGAAGCCGACCGGCCGCTGGTCCGGCGCAAGGCGGTCGGCGACGTAGGCGCGGTAGGGCTCCATGGTGACGTTGTTGCCCGCGTCGAGGATCCACAGCAGCCCCGCCGCCATCCACAGCGCCGAGGAATGCGGCATCGCCAGCAGGCTCAGCGTGCAGAGCACCGCGCCGATCAGGAAGTAGGGCGTGCGGCGACCGAGTCGGGAGAGCGTGCGGTCGCTCATCGCGCCGATCAACGGCTGGATCACCAGCCCCGTCACCGGCCCGGCGAGCCACAGCAGCGGCATGCGCGCCTCGCTCGCGCCGAGGTAGCCGTAGATCGGCCCCATGTTCGCCTGCTGCAGGCCGAAACTGAACTGGAGCCCGAAGAACCCCAGGTTCATCTCGACGATGCGCAGCAGCGAAAGGCGCGGCTTCCCGCCGACCGTCATCCGCGTCTCCCTTGGCGACGTGCCGCTTGTACGCGAAGCGCGGTGGGCGGGAAACCCGTTGGATAACTTAAGGTATTCCCGAGAGTCTCGTCCGAAACGGCGGCTGCGGAACGCGACTATGGAGCAGATTTCCGTTTGCGCATTTTGCAAACGTTTGTAAGTCATTGCGCCCATGACACTTCCGCCGCTCCCGTCCGACTTCGCCACGCTGCAATGGACGGCCGGGCATCTGGCTCTGCTGAGCGCCGGCCCGATCCCGAGCCCGCGTGCGTTCGGACCCTGCGATGTGCGGCGGGTGGCAAACGATCTCGACGTGTGGGATGCATGGCCGCTTGCCAGCATGGACGGGATACCGGTGCGCTGGCGGGGCGGAGAACTGTGGTTCGCACTGGCCGCGCCGGCCTTCGATGACCCGGAGGACCGGCACGGGGCGGCGCGCATCCATCACTTCCACCGGATCGACGGGCGGTTCGTCCACCTTGGCGCGACGTTCCCGGAGGGGCTCACGCCCGGCAGTCGCGAGTGGTCGGGCTCGGCATTGTACGAGGACGGGCTGGTCACGCTCTACTTCACCGCCGCCGGTGAGCGCGGGGAGGAGTGGCAGACCTTCCACCAGCGCATCTTCGCCTCGACCACGCGTCTTGCGGATGGTGACGGTCCGGCCTTCACCGGCTGGTCGGAGCCGGTCGAGCAGGTTATCCCGGCGAACATCGTCTACATGAGCCGCCACGACGGCACTGGCGAACTCGGCGAGATCAAGGCCTTCCGCGACCCGGCTCCGTGGCGCGGCGCGCAGGGCGAGGATTACCTACTGTTCACCGGCTCCTCGGCGCGGCATCTCGGCGTCCACAACGGCGTGATCGGCTGTTCGCGGCGCGGCACGAACGATCCCGAGGGCGGCATGTTCGAGAAGCTGCCGCCGCTGGTCGACGCGTCCGGGGTCAACAACGAGCTGGAGCGTCCGCACATCGTCGCGCATGAAGGGCGGCTCTACCTGTTCTGGTCGACGCAGGCGAAGGTTTTCGCGCCGGGCATTTCAGCGCCGACCGGGCTCTATGGCGCCGTCGCGGATCGGATCGAGGGGCCATGGCGCCTGCTCAATGGACATGGCCTCGTCTTTGCCAATCCTGAGGCCGAGCCGTTCCAGGCTTACAGCTGGTGGGTGCTGCCGGACCTTTCCGTGACCAGCTTCGTGGATTACTGGGGAATCGATGATGTCGAAGCGGAGCGGAAACCGGCAGGCCGCGCCCACTTCGGCGGAACCTTCGCCCCCTTCCTGCACTTGCGTCTGGAGGGTGAGAGCGCCACTCTGACGGACGGATAGGGATCTCATGCACAAGCTCGCAGGCATCGAACTGGGCGGCACCAAGACCGTGGTCGTGCTGGGCGCGCCCGGCCGGATCGACGAGCGGCTGGAGTTCCCGACCACCGAACCTGCCGAAACGCTGGGCCGCGCGGTCGAGGCGATCGAGGGCTGGCGCGACGACAAGCCCGTCGACGCGGTCGGCATCGCCAGCTTCGGACCGATCCGCGTCTCGCGCGATGCCGCCGACTACGGCACGATGCTCGATACCCCCAAGATCGGCTGGGCCGGAGCCGAAGTGCGCGCGACGATCGCCGATGCGCTGGGCTGCCCGGTCGCCATCGACACCGACGTCAACGGCGCCGCGCTGGCCGAGCATCGCTTCGGCGCAGGGCAGGGGTGCGAGAGCATGGTCTACCTAACCATCGGGACCGGCCTTGGCGGCGGCGTGCTCGTACACGGCACGCCCGCGCATGGTCTGCTGCACCCAGAGATCGGCCACGTCCGCCTGCGCCGCGCTGCCGCCGACCGGTTCGAGGGCGCCTGTGCCTTCCACGGCGACTGCATCGAGGGCCTGTTGAGCGGCCCCGCGCTCGCCGCTCGCCTCGGCACTCACCCCTCGCGAGTCGATCCCGACAACCCGATGTGGGAGCCGGTCGCGCACGATCTTGCCGAATTGCTGGCGATGCTGGTCTTCACCGTCTCGCCCCAGCGCATCGTCGTGGGCGGCGGCGTCGCCAACAAGCAGCCGCATCTTTTGCCGATGGCGGTCGCGCGGATGCCTGCGCTGCTCGGCGGTTATCTGCGCGACTGCACGCGCGAGCGGCTGGCCGGCATGGTTGTCCCGCCGCTGCTGGGCGACGATGCCGGGCCGATGGGATCGCTCGTACTCGCGGCGAAAGCGTTCGAAGGTCACGGTGCCCTAGCTATGGCGGCCTCCTGAAACGTTTCTTCCTGTTGAACGAATATTGCGCGTTCGGGAAATCGTGTTACACCGGCCGTCCGTCGAAAAATCCTGCCACTACACGGATGCAGGATAGTTATGACGGGTCTATATGATCACAAAGCTGCAGTCCTGACGCTCTAGAAGCAGGCGCAGCGCAAGGCAGAAGATCGCGGAGAAAGCAATGAGCGCAGGCGAACTCACCGTCCCCAAGAAGGCTTCGAAGAAGCGGGGGGCTCTCTCGCCCGCCGCCTTGCACAAGGCGCTTGCCGAGGAACTGCGCGGCGCGCTGCTTCCCGGTGACGACCCCGAAGGCCCCTGGATCGACGAAGCCGTGCGCTTCCTCGCCGCGACCGCGGCAGAGCGCGAGCCGGGCGAGCCCGCCATCGACCTGACGTCTGCCAGCGAAGAGCGCCGCATCCTGCGGATCGCGCTCATCAACGACGACATGCCTTTCCTCGTCGACTCGGCCGCCGCCGTGCTGGCAGAGGCGGGCCTCGTCATTGACCGGCTGGTGCATCCGGTGGTTCCGGTGCGCCGCGACGAGAGCGGTAAGCTGCTCGACATCCCCGCCGATCCCGCCGAGGCGACCGGGCGCGAGTCGATGATCTACATCGAGACGCCGCGCGGCGATGCCCGCCAGCGCCGCGAACTGCTGCGCGCGCTGCAGGGCGCGCTGGGCGACGTGCGCGCCGCCGTCACCGACTGGCCGCTGATGGTCGAGGCCATGCGCGCCGACGCCGACCGCATCGACGATGCCGAGGGCGCCGAACTGCTGCGCTGGTTCGCGAGCGGCATGCTCACGCAACTGGGGCACGTCACGCGCACCCGCGACGGCACCCGCAAGCAGCGCCTCGGCGTCTGCCGCCGCTGGCAGGAGGACGTGCTGTCCGATGCCAGCTATGCCCGCGCTTTCGAGGCGTTCGACGCGGCGATCGCCGCCGGAACAGCCAGCGCGCCGCTGGTTATCAAGGCCAACCGCATCGCCACCGTTCACCGCCGCGTGCCGCTGGACCTGTTCCTCGTTCCGGTGATCGAGAAGGGCAAGATCACGGCCCTGTCGGTCCACGCGGGCATCTGGACGAGCGCCGCGCTCGCCACGCCGCCTGATCGCGTCCCGCGCCTGCGCCAGCACCTCTCGACCTTCGCCGAGCGCCTCGAACTCGATCCCAAGGGCCACACCGGCAAGGCGCTGGCCCATGCGCTGACCAGCCTGCCGCACGACCTCGTGCTGGGGCTGGGCGAGGCCGACGTGGAGCGCCTGGCGATGACGATGACCGCGCTGGTCGACCGTCCGCGCCCGCGCCTGCTGCTGACGCGCTCGCCGCTGATGCGCCACCTTTTCGCCTTCGTCTGGCTGCCTCGCGACCTGCTTTCCACGCAGATGCAGCGCCGAATCCAGACCATGGTGGAGGAAGCCGCGCAGGCCCCGACGCTCGACTGGAGCATGCAGGTTGAGGCAGGCAACCTCGCCATGCTGCGCTACACGCTCGACATTCGCGAGGGCGTGCATCACCCCTCCGAGGAGGAACTCGACCGCAACCTCCAGACCCTGCTGCGCGGCTGGACCGAGGCGGTCGAGGCGGCGCTGGCGACGATGCTGGAGCCGGGCCGCGCCGCCGCCGTCGCGGGCCGCTATGCCGAGGCGTTCCCGATCGGCTACCGCACCGACTTCGGCCCGACCGAGGCCGCGACCGACATCGCCGTGCTGCGCCGCATCGCCGTGGGCGAGGGCTCCGAAGGCGAGGCCGCAGCCCATCGCGACGTGCGCTTCCACAAGCGCGAGGGCGATCCTGCGACCTGGGTCCACCTCAAGATCTACCAGTCCGAAGGCGGGCTGCCGCTGTCCGACGCCGTGCCCGCGCTGGAGAACTTCGGCTTCCGCGTCATCGCCGAAGTTCCGACCGCGCTGGAGAAGGGCAAGCTCGGCGTCATCCACGACTTCGTGGTCGAGACGCTCGACGGTCGCGCGCCTGCCGAGGTGCTCGATCAGGCCGCCTCGATCGAGGACGCGCTTCGGGCGGTGCTCAACGGCACCGGAGAGAACGACGCCTTCAACCGCCTCGTCCCCGGCCTCGGGCTCGACAGCGGCGAGGCGAACTGGCTGCGTGCCTGGTATCGCTACTTGCGGCAGGCGGGCACGCACTTCGGCATCCCGACCGTGGTCGATGCGCTGCAGGGCGCGCCCAGCGTCACCACGGCCATCATCGCGCTGTTTCGCGCGCTGCACGACCCCGCGTTCGACGGCGACCGCGAGGAAGCCCGTGCCCATGCCGAGGAGGCGATCCGCACCGGCCTTGCGGGCGTCAACGCGATTAACGACGACCGTTTGCTGCGCTCTTACCGCGACATCGTGCTCGCCATGCTGCGCACCAACGCCTTCGCTCCGGCGGGCGAGACGGCGCTGGCGTTCAAGTTCGATTCCGCGCTCGTCCCCGGCCTGCCCAAGCCGGTGCCATGGCGTGAGATCTTCGTCTATTCGCGCCGGGTCGAGGGCATCCACCTGCGCGCCGGACCCGTCGCGCGCGGCGGCCTGCGCTGGTCCGACCGTCGCGACGACTTCCGCGTCGAAATCCTCGGCCTGATGAAGGCGCAGCGCGTCAAGAACGCGGTCATCGTGCCGACCGGCGCCAAGGGCGGCTTCTATCCCAAGCAGCTTCCCGACCCGAGCCGCGACCGCGCGGCGTGGGCCGCCGAAGGGCAGGGCAGCTACGAGGTCTTCGTCGATACGCTGCTGTCGATCACCGACAACATCGTGGGCGACCGCGTGGTCCATCCCGAGGGCGTCGTGGTGCGTGACGGGGAAGACCCGTACTTCGTCGTCGCCGCGGACAAGGGCACGGCCAAGTTCTCCGACGTCGCTAACGGCATCGCCGCCCGCCGCGACTTCTGGCTGGACGACGCCTTCGCCAGCGGCGGCTCCAACGGCTACGACCACAAGGCGATGGGCATCACCGCCAAGGGCGCGTGGTTGTCGGTGCAGCGCCACTTCCTCGAAATGGGCGTGGACGTGCAGGCCGATCCGGTCCGCGTGGTCGGCTGCGGCGACATGTCGGGCGACGTGTTCGGCAACGGCATGCTGCTGTCGAAGACGATCCGTCTGGTCGCCGCGTTCGACCACCGCCACATCTTCCTCGACCCCGATCCCGACGCCGCGAAGGCATGGGCGGAGCGCCAGCGCCTGTTCGACCTGCCGGTGTCCAGCTGGAACGACTACGACAAGGCGCTGATCTCCAAGGGCGGCGGCGTGTTCCCGCGCAGCATGAAGGCGATTCCCTTGAGCGAGGAAGTGCGCGCGGCGCTGGATATCTCCGCGACCGAGATCGACCCGGATTCGCTCATCACCGCGATCCTGTCGGCGCCGGTGGACCTGCTGTGGTTCGGTGGCATCGGCACTTACGTGAAGTCCTCTGCGGAGAACAACGTGCAGGTGGGCGATCCCACCAACGACGGCCTGCGCGTCAGTGGCAACGAACTGCGCGTGAAGGTGATCGGCGAGGGCGCGAACCTTGGCGTCACGCAGGCGGGCCGCATTGAGTTCGCATCACGCGGCGGGCGCATCAACGCAGACTTCATCGACAACTCGGCGGGCGTCGACTGCTCGGACAACGAGGTCAACATCAAGATCGCGCTGGCCGCCGCCAAGCGCGCGGGCAAGCTGCCCGAGAAGAAGCGCGTCGAACTGCTGCGCGCGATGACCGACGAGGTCGCCGCGCTGGTGCTGGAGGACAACCGCCTCCAGGCCCTCGCGCTCTCCATCGCCGAGCGCGGCGGGGCGCAGGTCATCCCCTCGCATATCCGTCTCATCGAGACGATGGAGGAGAGCGGCCACCTCGACCGTCGCACGGAAGGGCTCGCCGACAACGACGTGCTCAGCCGCCGTGCGCAGGACGGGCGCGGGTTGACCCGGCCCGAACTGGCTGTGCTGCTCTCCAGCGGCAAGCTGCAGCTTCAGGGCGCGATCGAGGACAGCGAGCTGCCCGCCGATCCGGGGCTTACCGACCTGCTGCTCTCGGCCTTCCCGCAGCCGATGCAGGACAAGTTCGGCAAGTTCATCAAGGGCCACCGCCTCGCGCGCGAGATCATCGCGACTAAGCTCGCCAACCGCATCGTCAACCGCCTCGGCATAGTGACGCCGTTCGAGCTGGCGGAAGAGGAAGGCGCGCACCTGTCGCAGGTGGCGGCCGCCTTCGCGCTCGCCGACCGGCTGTTCGGGCTGGAAGCGCTGTGGGACCGGCTGGAAGCCGCGCCCATGGCCGAGACCGCACGCGTGGCCATGTTCGAGACGGTCGCGCTCGCGGTGCGTGGGCACATGGCGGACCTGCTGCGCGCGGGCGCGGGCCAGATCGCGCCGTCCGAACTGGTCGCGCGGCTCGGCAAGGGCATCGCGGCGCTTTCCACCGACACCGCCGAACTGCTGGGCGAGCGCACCGCCGCGCATTCGCGCAAGCTGCGCAGCGGCCTCACCGACCTCGGCGCGCCGGAGGACATCGCGATCGAGGTCGCGCACCTGTTCGACCTCGACGGCGCGGTGGGCATCGCCTCGCTCGCGGCGGAGACGGGCATCGCCCCGCGCCGCCTCGTCACCGCGTTCACGCGCGTGGGCGCAGGGCTGGGCCTCGACTGGGCGCAGGGCACGGCGGCGATGATGAGCCCGTCCGATCCGTGGGAGCGCCTGCTGGTCGCGGGCCTTGCGCGCGATTTCCAGCAGATGCGCCTCGACTTCCTGCGCGGCCTTTCCCGCACCAAGGCCGGCAAGAGCGACCCGCTCGCGGCGACCGAGGAATGGGGCCGCCAGCACAAGAGCGCCATCGACGCCTTCCGCGCCATCGTCCACCGCGCGGAGAAGACCGTCACGATCACGCCTGCGATGCTGGCGCAGATCGCCAGCCAGGCGCGGAATTTGCTGGCGCGGTAAGGATGGGTTCGGGTTGATGGGGTTGGAAACTGCCCCATCAACCACCCCGACGCCCCTGCGCAGGCAGGGGCCCATCAGGTCTATCGCCGATTCACCTTGCTCGCCGTGAGACGGCCAGGTTGGGATGGGCCCCTGCCTGCGCAGGGGTGACGGGTGTGGGTGGTGAGCGGGTGCATGGAACGCACTTATTTCCGTTCGTCATTGCGAGCGTAGCGAAGCAATCCAGCGCAATAGGCCGACCTTGGATTGCTTCGCTGCGCTCGCAATGACGAGGCGGGGCGAACTCCCGCTCACTCCACCGGCACCGTCCGGTCTTCCTTGATCGTCTCCAGCACGATGATCGACTTAACATCCCGCACCCCCGGGATGCGCAGCAGCGTGCGCAGGGTGATCTGCGAGAGGTGCTCCACGTTGCGGGCGACCACGCGCACCAGATAGTCCATGTCCCCCGTCACCGCATGGCAGGCGATGACGTGCGGATTGTCGGCAATAGCCTGTTCGAAACGGGCGATCGTCTCGTCCACATGGGCGACGAGGTTGATGAGGACGTAGGCCTCCAGTTCGAAGCCCAGAGCGCGCGGGTCCAGCACGGGGGCGTAGCCGCGAATGACGCCTTCGTCCTCCAGGCGCTTGATGCGGCGGCTGACCGGGGTGGCGGAGAGCGCCACCCGCTCCGCCACTTGTGCGACGGGCATGCGCGCGTCCTGCTGCAAGGCGGCGATGATCCCGCGGTCGAATTCGTCAAGCTGCATGGATAACCTCTCCAAAGGTCGTTCTATAGTCGATTCCACTTCTAGCGCCGTTCTGCGGGCATGCAATCGCACGGAACTGAAGCGGAGGGTTTGGTATTCTTCCCTTATGAAGAAGCCGTCGACGAATACGTCACACAGCGAGCTTCGGGGAGAGTACGAAGGCGCCGGTGCCGACTATACGGTCGGACAGGACTGGGATGCCTATACCCCGGAGATGCACGCGCGCTGGCGCCGCCTGTTCGCGCGCCAGTCCGAACTGGTGCGCACCCATGCCTGCGCCTCGTTCCGCGACGGCCTTGCCCGGCTCGACTGCGCCGAGGGCATCCCCCGGTTCGAGGATGCCAACGCGGTAATCGGCCCGGCGACGGGTTGGCAGCTGGTGGGCGTCCCCGGCTTCATCCCCGACGCGGTGTTCTTCGACCACCTCGCCCACCGTCGCTTCCCGGTGACGCGCTGGCTGCGTGAGGAGCACGAGCTGGACTACCTCGTCGAGCCGGACGTCTTCCACGATTTCTTCGGCCACGTACCGATGCTGCTCGATCCGGCCATCGCCGATTTCCTCGAACTCTACGGCAAGGCCGGAGTGCGGGCGATGGAGATGGGCGCGCTCGACATGCTGGCGCGCATCTACTGGTACACCATCGAATTCGGGCTGGTGAAGGAAGCGGGCGCGCTCAAGGTCTTCGGAGCGGGCATCATCTCGTCCGCCGGGGAGACGCGCTTCTCGATCGAGGACCGCGACGTGTTGCGCCTGCCGTTCGACCCGGTGCGGGTGATGCGCACCGGCTACATGATCGACAGCTTCCAGAAGACCTACTTCGTGCTCGACAGCCTGCCGCAGCTGATCGAGGCGCTCGTCAGCCTCGATTTCGGCCCCGTCTACGAAACCTGGCGGCACGATCCGCCGCTGCCCGCCGGCGAGACGCTGCCGGGCGAACTTCCCCTTGGAGCCCCCGCATGACCGACCTTTTCGACAATCCCATCGGCCTTGATGGCTTCGAATTCGTGGAATTCTCCGCGCCGGACAAGGGCGTGCTGGAGCCCGTGTTCGAGGCGATGGGCTTCACGCGGATCGCCCGCCACCGCTCCAAGGACGTGGAACTGTGGCGGCAGGGTTCGATCAATTTCATCACCAATTACGAGCCGCACAGCCCGGCCTGGTACTTCAGCCGCGAACACGGCCCCTCGGCCTGCGGCATGGGTTTCCGCGTGCGTGACGCGCGGGCGGCCTATGCCGAACTGCTGGCCCGCTCGGCCGAGCCGGTGCAGGTCGCGACCGGGCCGATGGAACTGCATCTTCCGGGCATCCGCGGCATCGGCAACTCGATCATCTACCTGATCGACCGCTACGAGAAGAACGGCGATCAGGCGCTTTCGATCTACGACATCGACTTCGATTACCTGCCCGGCGTGGACCGTCATCCGGCGGGCGCGGGCTTCGCCGAGATCGACCACCTGACGCACAACGTCTACGGTGGGCGCATGGCCTACTGGGCGGATTATTACGAGAAGCTCTTCAACTTCCGCGAGATCCGCTACTTCGACATCAAGGGCGAATATACCGGCCTCACCAGCCGCGCGCTGACCGCGCCCGACGGCAGGATCCGCATCCCGCTGAACGAGGAAGCGGAAGGCGGGAAGGGCCAGATCGACGAGTTCCTGCGCGCCTTCAACGGCGAGGGCATCCAGCATATTGCTCTCATCTGCGACGACCTCCTCGCCGCATGGGACAAGCTCAAGGCGCTCGGCGTGCCGTTCATGACCGCGCCGCCCGAGACTTACTACGAGATGCTGGAAGAGCGCCTGCCCGGCCACGGCCAGCCGACCGAGGCGCTGAAGATGCGCGGCATCCTGCTCGATGGGACAACCGATGGCGGCCAACCGCGCCTGCTTCTCCAGATCTTCGCCGAGGCGCGCGTCGGCCCGGTGTTCTTCGAATTCATCGAGCGGCGCGGCGACGACGGCTTCGGCAACGGCAACTTCAAGGCGCTGTTCGAGAGCATGGAACGCGACCAGATCCGGCGCGGGGTGTTGAAGGTGAGCGAACCGGCAGAGTAATACATGATGGACCCTTCCTCCTGCGTCATTGCGAGCGTAGCGAAGCAATCCACGGTCGGGCCACGACGCTGGATTGCTTCGCTACGCTCGCAATGACGAGGGGATGGGATGACGGGAGAGAGAAAATGACCAATCCTGCCCTAACCCTCGGCGGCATCCACCACGTCGCCTACCGCTGCAAGGACGCCAAGCAGACGGTGGAGTTCTATCGCGACGTGCTCGGCATGGATTTCATGCTGGCGATCGCGGAGGACACCGTGCCCTCCACCGGCGCGCCCGATCCCTACATGCACGTCTTCCTCGACTGCGGCGGCGGCAACGTGCTGGCCTTCTTCGAACTGCCCAATGCCCCCGAGATGGGCCGCGACGAGGCGACGCCCGCTTGGGTGCAGCACATCGCCTTCAAGGTGGAGAGCGAGGGCGACCTGCTGTCCGCCAAGGCCCGCGCCGAGGCGGCGGGGCTTGAGGTGATCGGCCCGACGCACCATGGCGTGTTCAAGTCGATCTACTTCTTCGACCCCAACGGCCACCGTCTCGAACTCGCCTGGCAGTTCGGCACCGTGGACCAGATGGCCAGCTTGCGCGCCGTCGCTGACGACATGCTCGACGAATGGGCGCGCACCCGGAAGGCCCCGCGCCACGCCGCCTGGCTGCACGAGAAGATTGCGGCGGAAAGCTGACGGCGATGGCCGCGCTGCTCCGCCTCCACGGCTACTGGCGCAGTTCGACGAGCTACCGCGTGCGCATCGCGCTCGCCCTCAAGCACCTCGACCACGAGATCGTGCCGGTGAACCTGCTCGCCGCCGAACAGCGCGGCGAGGCGTTCCGGGCGCTCAACCCCTTTGCCAACCTGCCGGTGCTGGAGGCGGACGGGGCAACCCGCGCGCAGTCGATGGCGATCCTCGAATGGCTGGACGAGCGCTACCCGGAGCGCCCCCTGCTGCCCGCCGACATCGAGGCGCGCTTCGTGGTCCGTGAACTGGCCATGGCGATCGCCACTGAACTGCACGCGCCGCTGAACCTGCCGGTGCTGCAGTACCTCAAGCATGACCTTGGGCATACGCAGGCCGAGGTGGATCTGTGGTACTGGCGCTGGCTGGGCAAGACGCTGGGCGGCGTCGAGGCGCGGCTGGCGGAGCGCGGTTCGGGAGACTTCCTGCTCGACGCGCCGGGCTATTTCGAATGCGTGCTGGTCCCGCAACTCTACAACGCGCGGCGCTTTGCGTTCGACCTGTCGGATTATCCCAGGATCACGCGGATCGAGGCGGCGTGCCTTGAACTGCCGGAATTCCTGGCCGCGCACCCGGATCATCAGCCGGACGCGGGCTGAGTTATCCACCTTTCGTGCCTCACCTCGTCATTGCGAGCGCAGCGAAGCAATCCACGGTCGGCCCACGCCGCTGGATTGCTTCGCTGCGCTCGCAATGACGAACGGAAGAAGGGACTCAGCCCTCAGCCGGGGCGAGCAGCAGGTCGCGCAGGTCCGAGAGGCTGGGCAGCACCGCCGAGACGAGGCGGGTCATCTCCTCGTCGGGGGGCAGCAGGTCGGGCACCATGACGGTGGCGAGGCCCGCCGACGTAGCCGAACGGACGCCCGCGTAGCTGTCCTCCACCGCGATGCAGTCCGCGATGTCGACGCCGAGGCGGCTGGCGGCGAGGAGGTAGGGTTCGGGGTGCGGCTTGGGGTGCGTCACGTCGCTGCGAGTGACGATGACGTCGAAGTAGTGCAGCAGCCCCGCCTGCTCCAGCCGCTGCTGCGCGAAGGGCGCGACGGTGGAAGTGGCGATGGCCATGGGGATGCCGCTGGTGCGGAAGTGCTCGAGGATCAGCGGCGCGCCGGGGCGCAACGACAGCCCGGCGGCGAGCGTCGCGTCGAACAGGGCGTCGGCCTCGTCGTAGAAGCGGGCGAGGGGGAAGTCGGGACCCATGCGCTCGGCCAGCATGACCGCGTTGGCGTCGCGGTTGATGCCGACCATGGCATCCAGCACCTCGCGCGGCAGCGGCCAGCCGATGTCCTTGCCGGTCTGCTCGTAGGCGCGGTGGTGGACGGACTCGGTGTCGATCAGGGTGCCGTCCATGTCGAAGATGACGGCGCGGATCGGGTCGGGCAGGGCGGTCGGGGGGAACATGGCCATGCCTTGTAATATGAACCGCTTTGGCGACGGCACCATTGCAAATCGCATCGGCGCAGTTGCGAAAACCGCGTTTCTGCGGCTCGTCATTGCGAGCGGAGCGAAGCAATCCACGGTCGGCGCTTGACGCTGGATTGCTTCGCTATGCTCGCAATGACGAAGGAGGTGGTGGGATGCCTTAGAACGCCTCCCGATCCAGCTCGCCCAGCCCCAGTGCCGCGCAGAGCGCCGAGCGCGCCGCCACGCAGTCGCGCCACAGGGCCGGGCTGGAGAGGTCGTCCACCGCGATGTGTTCGGGCCAGAGGCGGGCGACGAGGGCCTCGATCCGGTCGAGCTTTTCGGGCGTGGCGATGAAGCGGGGGTCCACCGTCGCCGGGTCCGCCACCACGCGCAGGCGCAGGCAGGCGGGGCCGCCGCCGTTGGCCATGCTTTCGCGCAGGTCGTGGACGAAAAGGTGGCGGATCGGGCCGTTCCCGGCGACGTGCGCCTCCAGCCAGCGCCAGACCGAGGGCGTCTCGCGCGCTTCTCCCGGCAGGACCAGCGCGGCCTCTCCGGAGGGCAGCGTCACCAGCTGGGCGTTGAACAGGTACGAGGTGATCGCGTCGGCCAGGCTGACTTCGGCGGCGGGCACCTCGACGATCTCGATCTCGGGCAGCTTGGCGCGCAAGGTCGCGTAGAGCGCATCGCGGTCGGCGAAGGCGAGTTCGTGGGTGAACAGCACCCGCTCGTTGGCGACGGCGACGACGTCGTTGTGGAACGCGCCCGCCGCGATCGCCTCGTCCGATTGCCGGGCGAAGACCGTGCGCGCGGGGTCGAGGCCGTGGATGCGCGCCACCGCCTCCGACGCCTCGCGATGCTGGCGTGCCGGGAAGGGCCCGCCCGCCACGCCATAGACGAAGACCTCCACGCCCGGCGCGTCATGGCGGGCGCACAGGCGCATGTGGTTCGCTGCGCCCTCGTCGCCGAAGGGGGCGGGGACCGGGGCGTGGACGGCGAAGTGCGCCGCGTCGGCGAAGGCCAGCTGGAGTTGCGCCAGCGTCTCGCGCCATTCGTGGCTGCGGTGGGGCATCGTCACGAGGTTCGCGACGGTAAGGTGGCAGCGCCCGTCCGCCGTGTCCGCCGCCGGGGAGACCGTCGCCGCGTTCGCCGCCCACATCGAGGAAGCCGACAGGGCATTGGCGCGCAGGGTCGTGCTCGCGGCTTCGACGCTGGTGCCGAGCGTGCGGAGCCAGCCCTCGTCCGGGCGGCGCTGGGGGAGGAAGAAGCCCTGCGCCAGCCCACGCTCCAGATTGGCGCGCATCTTCGCGAGCCCCTGCAACGCGGCTGCGCGCGGGGCCGAGACCTTGCCGAAGTTCTTCGTCGAGGCGAGGTTGCCCAGGCTTAGCCCTGCGTAATTGTGGCTGGGTCCGACGATGCCGTCGAAGTTGATTTCGGTGTGCATGGGGGGAGCCTAGCTGTGAGGGGGCGTGTAGGAAAATGGTTTCGGGATCATCCCTCCTTTCGTCATTGCGAGCGTAGCGAAGCAATCCACGGTCGGTGCTTGACGCTGGATTGCTTTGCTACGCTCGCAATGACGAAAGGAGTGGGGGAAGGGTCACGCCGGAGCGAACGTCACCGCATCGCCCACGCTCACCCCCAGCAGCGTCGCCGCCGCCTCGTCCAGCGAGCCGTCCGCGCCGACCCGGCCAAGGCAGGCGCGGAAGTCCGCCAGTCTGCCGGTGGCGACGAGGTGCGTCGGCTCGGCCTCCGCTGCGGCGACGATGGCCGAAACCTCCACCGTCCGCGCGTCCTTCACCGTGCGGATCTGGTCGGTCCGCGCGATCATGGTCGGGCCGCCGTCGAAGATGTCGATGTAGTTCTGGAAGGCGAAGCCTTCGCTTTCCAGCATGCGCATCGCCGGGCGGCCGGAGTAGTGCGGCTGGCCCATGACCTGCCGCGCGCCTTCGGAGAGGAGCGCGGTGTAGATCGGGTGCTTGGGCATGAGGTCGGCGATGAACTGGTTGCCGTGCTTGGCGTTGAACTCGTCCGCGTCGCGAAAGCTCATGTCGAAGAAGCGGCCCGCGAGGCCGTCCCAGAACGGCGAGTTGCCCGCATCGTCGATGGCGCCGCGCAGCTCGGCCAGCATCGTCTCGCCGAAGCGTTCGCGGTGCATGGCGACGAACAGGTAGCGGCTGCGCGCGAGCAGCTTGCCGACGCCCGCCGAACGCTCGGTGGCGTCGAGGTAGAGGCCGCCGACCTCGCTCGCCCCGTCGAGGTCGGTCGAGAGTGTCAGCATCTCGGCGCGGAAGGTGCGGTCCAATTCCTTGGAGTGCTGGGTGATGCGCCCGATGCGATAGGAATAGAACGGCAGTTCGGTGCCGACTTGCGAGAACGCCTGGCAGGTGCCGCGCACCTTGCCCGTCGCCGTATCCTCGAGGATGAAGGCGAAGAGGTCGTTGGCGATCTGCCCGTCGTCGCGTGCGAAGCACTTCGCCGCGCGCTCCAGCTTGCCCTTCAGCGTCGGGCGGTCTGGCGGCAGGTTGGTGAAGCCGCCGCCGGTGCCCTTGGCCATGCGGTAGAGCGCCTCGAGGTCGCCCTCGCGCGCGGTGCGCAGCAGGAAGGTCATGCAGCGATTCCCTCTTTATCCAGACGGTGCATCACAAGCGCGGTGAGGCGGGCGCGGGCGTCGAGCGAACTGGCGATCATGAACTCCTGCGGTGAATGGATCGAGCCGCCCAGCGCCCCCATCGTGTCGAGCACGGGAACGCCGCAGGCGGCGATGTTGTTGCCGTCGCACACGCCGCCGGTGTCCTGCCAGCGCATAGACTGGCCGAGATCGGCGGCGGCCTTGCTGACGAGGCCGAACAGCGCCTCGGTCTTCGGCGTGATCGGCTTGGGCGGGCGCGAGACATGGCCGTGGACGTGGATATGCACGTCATGCGCGGCGCTGACTTGCGCCACGGCGGCATCGACCAGCGCGCGCGCGACTTCGGCAAGCTCCGGCGTGCGCGGACGCAGGTTGAAATGCAGGATCGCAAGGTCAGGCACGGTATTGTTGGGCGCGCCACCCTCGATCCGGGCGGGGTTGATGGTCAGGCCGTCCTGCACGCCTGCGGCAAGGCGCATGGCCAGATCGCTCGCGGCGACGAGGGCGTTGCGCCCGTCCTGCGGATTGCGCCCCGCGTGGGCGGAGCGGCCCGTCGCGACGGCGGCGTAATTGCCCGAACCGGGTCGCGCGCGGGCCATCGAGCCGTCGGGCAGGCCGGGCTCATAGGTCAGCGCCGCCAGCTTGCCCCGCGCGAGGTCGGCGATCAGCGCGGCGGAGGAGAGCGAGCCGGTTTCCTCGTCGCTGTTGATGAGGACGTCGTAGCCGAGCGAGGGTGCAGAGCGCTCATAGGCGGCGAGGCCCGCCAGCATCAGCGAGAGGCCGCCCTTCATGTCGGCGGTGCCGGGGCCGTTCAGCGTGTCATCGTCCAGCCACGCCGACGTCTGGAACGGGTGCTCGCGGGCATAGACGGTGTCCATGTGCCCGGTCAGGATCACGCGCCGCTCGGCTTCGGGCCGCACCGACAGGACGAGGTGGCGACCATGGCCGAGTTCGCGCAGCTGCCCCTTGGCGTCGACCTTCTCGACCGGCGCGGGATCGACGAGGCGCACTTCGCCGGGAAGCTGTGCGAAGGCTTGGGCCAGACGGCCTGCCATCGCGGCAAGGCCGTCCAGATTGCCGGTGCCGCTGTTGATCGCGGCCCATTCCAGCGTGCGGTCGAGGATCGGCGCGCGCTCTACCGGCGCGAGCAGGTCCGCTTCTGCGCCGGTCAGGCCGCTCATGTCTTCAGCTTGCCGTTCAGGGCGGCAAAGTTGCCCTCGGCGCCTGCCGCTTCGAAGCTGGCGACCGGATAGGCGCAGTAATCGGCGGCGTAGTAGGCGCTTGGGCGGTGGTTGCCGCTTTCGCCGAGGCCACCGAAGGGCATGGAGCCTGCCGCGCCGGTGGTCGGGCGGTTGCGGTTGACCACGCCCGCGCGGCACTCGACGAGGAAGCGGTCCCAAAGCGCGTCGTCGGCGCTGATGAGGCCAGCGGACAGCCCGAAGCGGGTGTTGTTCGCGGCATCCAACGCAGCGTCGAAGTCCGGCACGCGGCTGACCTGCAGGACAGGGGCGAAGATCTCCTCGTCGGGCACGAAGACCCCGGTGACGTCAATCAGCGCCGGGGTGACGAACGCGGCGGAGCGGCCCTCGACGCCGGTGAACGGGCGGATGACGTGCGCGCCGCGCTCGACGAGGCCGTCGAAGTGGGCCTTGGCGGCACTGGCGGCGGCATCGGAGATGAGCGGGCCGAACCACGGCTCGGGCGTCTCGTTCCACGCGCCGATGACGACGCGGTCGGCCAGTTCGGCCACGGCATCGACGAGCGCGGAGCCGAAGGCGTTGTCGGGCACGATCAGCCGCCGCGCGCAGGAGCAGCGCTGGCCGGTGGTGATGAACGCGGACTGCACCACGACCGAGGCGGCCTCGGCGACATCGGCGGCGTCCCATGCAACGAGCGGATTGTTGCCGCCGAGTTCGAGGGCGAGGATCACGTCGGGCCGGTCGGCGAAGATGCGGCGGAAATGCGCGCCCGCTCCCGCCGAGCCGGTGAACAGCAGCCCGTCGATCTGCCCGGCGACGAGCGCCTCGCCGGTTTCACGTCCGCCCTGGATGCACTGGAAGACGTGCCTGAATTCTGGGGGGTAGTCAGCAAGCGCCTCGGCCCAGCACTCGGCCATGATCGCGCCCGTCGCTGGCGTCATCTCGGAGGGCTTGAAGACCACGGTGTTCCCCGCGAGCAGGGCGGGGACAATGTGGCCGTTGGGCAGGTGGCCCGGAAAGTTGAACGGGCCGAGCACCGCCATGACGCCGTGCGGGCGGTGGCGCAGCACGGCCTGACCGAACGGCATCTGGTTGCGCTTCTCCCCGGCGCGCTCGGCCTGCGCGGTGATCGAGATGCCGACCTTGCCGATCATCGAGGCGACCTCGGTGCGGGTTTCCCAGAGCGGTTTGCCTGTCTCCCGCGCAATGACTTCCGCGATGCGCTCTTTGCGCGCCTCAAGCGCGTCCCGGTAACGTTCAACCACTTCTAGGTGCCGTTCAGTACCGAGTGCGGCCCAAGCCGGAAATGCCTTTCTGGCGCGGAGAAGCGCGGCGGAAACCGCTTCGGAATCAGCGACTTCGCCTTCCCATACAAGGCTGCCGTCGGCGGGATCGAAGGATCGCAGCATGGTCATGCCTGTTCCCTCGTGACCGCGAAGATTCCGGTCGCATTGCCGCTGTCGAACGTCAGGTCGAGGAGCCCCGATTCCGGCACGAGATCACGGCTTATGAACTCGTAGAACGAGCCGGGAACCGCGCGTTCCACGGTGCTGCCATCGCCCAGAACGAAGGGGCGGGACACCTTGTCGGCAAGGATCGCGGTCTGCCGCACGCGCCCGTTGCGGGATATCTCGACCGCCGGTTTCAGCGGAAAACTCTCGGATTTCAGCGCTTCCGCATGGGCGATGACGTCCGGCACGCGGGTCGTCGCATGGTTGAAGGCATTGCCCTCGGTGGCGATCCAGGCGCCTTCCTTGCTGTGCTCCAGCAGCGCCTCGTAGTCGGCCAGCGCCGGGGCGGGATGCTGCCGGTTGAACGCGCGCAGCGCCCCGCGCACGACGGTGACGCCGTCCTCGATCGAACAGCCGCCATCGCGCGCCAGCGCATCGAGCGCGCGCCACTCGTCGTCCCCCAACGGATCGGCGGAATCCCCGAAAATCCGTGCCGCAGCGGCCTGCGCCGCCTCGGGAAGCTGGGCGATGTGAAGCTCGGAAACGAAGAACTGCGGCACGCTGGCGGGCAGGTCGAGATGCACATAGGCGCGCCCCGTCATCGTCAGCGCAGGCAGCGGATAGAGCCCGCCCACGACATAGCCCAAAGCGCTGAGGAAACGGCCGAAAGCCTCGTGCCCGGACGGCAGCGCGCCGGTCGCGCCGTCGATGGTGCGCAGCGCGCCGTGGTCGAAGACGATGGGCTCGCCCGCCTGCCGCATCCGCTCGACATAGCGCGCGGCGGTGGGCGCGCGGTCGAGCAGGTCGGCGAACAGCGCGGCGTTGAGCGCCATCGCCACCTGCGCGCGGCTGGCGTAGTCGGCTGAACCGGCAAGCGCAGGGTCGATCTCCAGCGTGTCCAGCACCCATCGCGCGCGCTCCTCGCCGAGCGTGGGCTGGAGCAGTTTCAGCAGCGTTTCCGGGGCTTGCGCGGCGTTACCCGTGGCGATGGACATCCGTTCCTCGTTGTATGTTTATTGCGTTATCCGGCAACATAGGAAAGCCGCTCGGGTAAGTCCATGCTGGGCGAGCGTGCCTTGGGCGCCTATGTGCAGGGGCAGCGATCCTTCACGCGAAAGTGCAGATACCATGGCCATTCTCGAACGCCTCGGCGTGAACCTGCCGCTGATCCAGGCCCCGATGGCGGGGACCAGCACGCCGCTGATGGCCGCCGAGGTGTCGAACGCGGGCGCGCTCGGGTCCATCGCGGTCGGGGCCACCGATGCTGCCGGAGCGCGGGCAATGATCGCCGAGGTCCGGGAGCGGACGCAAAGGCCGTTCAACGTCAATCTCTTCGTCCATCCGACGCCCGTCGCCGATGCGGAGCGGGAGGCGGAATGGATCGAGTGGCTGCGCCCGCGCTTCGCGGAGTTCGGCGCGGAACCGCCGGTGGCCTTGCAATCGCCCTATACCAGCTTCGCGGATGACGCGGAGATGCTGGCGCTGCTGGTGGAAGTCGCGCCGCCGGTGGTCAGCTTTCACTTCGGGCTTCCTTCGGCCGAGGCCATCGCCGCGCTGCGCGAGCGCGGCATCGTGCTGCTCGCCACGGCCACCAATGTCGAGGAGGCGCGCGTGATCGAGGCGGCGGGGATCGACGGCATCGTGGCGCAGGGGATCGAGGCGGGCGGCCATCGCGGGATGTTCGACCCTGCCGCACCCGATACGCAGCTCGGCACCATGGCGCTGACGCGGCTGCTGGTGCGCGATACAGGGCTGCCGGTGATCGCGGCGGGCGGGATCATGGACGGAGCGGGCATAGCCGCCGCGCTCGACCTTGGGGCGGAGGCGGCGCAGCTTGGGACGGCCTTTGTCGGCTGCCCGGAATCGGCGGCGGACGAGGGCTATCGCGCGGCGCTGATGGGGGCGGGGGCATGGCATACCACGCTTACGCCGCTGGTTTCGGGGCGTCCGGCGCGGGCTCTGGCGAACCGCTTTACGGGGCTTTCGGCTGAGGTCGGGGATCGCAGGCCGCCGGACTATCCCATCGCTTATCATGCCGGGAAGGCGCTGAACGCTGCCGCCAGGGCGCGGGGAGAGTACGGCTTCGGTGCGCAGTGGGCGGGGCAGGGCGCTCCGCTGGCGAGGGCGATGCCGGCGGCGGAACTGGTCGCGACCTTGATGGCGGAATTGGCTGTGGCGCAATCGCGTTAAATTCCTCCCCGAGCTTGTCTCGGGGAGGTGGCAGCCCGTCAGGGCTGACGGAGGGGGAAATGGCGCGAGGTTCTCCCCCTCCACCACCGACTTCGTCGGCGGTCCCCCTCCCCGAGACAAGCTCGGGGAGGAATGGGCTCACCCGTGGGCGCCGAACTCGTTCGCCAGCGCGGTGGTGATGCGCAGGGACAGGCCGTAGGACCGCGCGATGGGGTCGATGAAGTCCTTGTGGATCTGCGCATAGCCCGTCGCACTGGAGTCCGGGTAGTCGCTGGGCGCGTCCACCGCGAAGTCGCTGATCGAGGGGAAGTGCACCGGGAAGGCGCGGCGCAGCTGGGCGAGGCCGTCCTCGACACGCAGGGTGAAGAACATCTCCAGCACGTCGTCGCGGCTGATGTCGTTGGCGCGGCTGAACGACGGGGTCATCACCGCGCGCAGGAACATGTGCTGGAACAGCGCGATGCGCAGCGCCTGCAGCACGCCGAGCGAACGGCGGGTATGCTCGCGGTCCTTCAGCGGAGCCTCGTCGGGGATGAGGTCGAGCAGGCGGTGCAGCTTGAGCGCATCGACACGCAGGCGCGAGGCGAGGCGGCGATAGACGCCCGTGCGGTCGTCCTTGGTGAGGTATTCCGCCAGCTTGAGGCAGGCATCGGCGATATTCTCCTCGCCGCCGCGATAGGGGCGGCTTGCCCAGTAGGCCGAGTTGAACAACTCGCCATAGGCAGAGACGGTCTTGATCGAGGCGAGCGCGTTGGCAGCGCGGGCAAGGCGCACGATCTGCCGGCCACGCGCGGATTCGCGCAGGAGCCCGGCGATTTCCTCCCGGTTGCCGTCCGCCGCGGTGCCGATGCCCGCGATCACGTTCACCGGGTAGCCCAGCTGCTGCAGGATCGCGTTGTGCGGGATCGCACGGATCTGGCGCAGGCTCATCGTCCGGTCGGAGGCGAGGTCCGACTGGCGGCGCGACTTGCGGCTGCCGGTGTCGTTAAGCAGGCCGAGCCCGAACGCGGTGATCGCGCGGCTGTAGGTCGAGCTTTCGAGATGCTGGTGCTGGACCGAACGGATCGCGCGGTAGAAGTCGAGGCTGAGGTCGGTGCGGCGATAGAACAGGTCGGTCGGCACGTTGACGTCGGCGTCCCACAGCGGGCGCTCGGCCATGCGGGTGAGCGTCGCCAGCGCCAGTTCGTCGGAGCCGAACCAGAGGTAGCCGTCGCCGCCCTGGAAGCTGACTTCGGGTTCCAGCCGGATGCCCGCCCGCAGGAAGCGGCGGC
The DNA here is from genome assembly GCF_021227995.1 of Novosphingobium kaempferiae. NCBI lineage: Bacteria > Pseudomonadati > Pseudomonadota > Alphaproteobacteria > Sphingomonadales > Sphingomonadaceae > Novosphingobium > Novosphingobium kaempferiae. Next base: position 2,702,937 of record NZ_CP089301.1, on the reverse strand, counting down.
GCGCCCAGGGGGACATCTGCCAGTCGAAGCGGTCGTCGATGCTGGACGGATGGCAGCCGCGACCCATCGATTCGCCGCCGGTGTTGAAGATCAGCGCGCAGACGTCCGACAGGCCGTTGGCGGCCATGGCTTCGGAGAGGCGACCCTGAAGGCGCTCGATGGCGAGGGCAGCAGGCACCTGGCCGACGAAGCGGCCCGCGTCCGAGAAGCCGGTCTGGATCGAGACGCGGCCACGGCGGCGGGCGTAATCGCGGTAGGCAGGCTCTGCCAGCACCGCATCGAGGAAGCGGCCGCCGTGTTCCAGCGCCGATTCCGTCTCGAACAGGGGCGAGACGTCGACCTTGTCGTCGATCCCGAACATGCGCGCGAAGTAAAGCGCGGCGAGCACGGTGGTCGGCTCCTCGCACTCGGCGACAAGCATGCGGATCGGCGAATCGGCGTCGATGTGGCCGAGGATCTGCGCCATCGCGAGGAACTGGCGCACGGCGGTGCTGTTCTCGATCGCCAGCGCCGCGAAGTTGGACTTGAGGGGCTTAACCTCCGCCAGCAGCTCGCGCATGCGGACGAGCGCGGCCTGGCTGGCGAGGCCGAGCTTGCCGTCCGGGTCGATGCGGCGGCGGATCGCGTTCTGCAGCTGCGAGGCGTTCACGCGGAAGTGGATCCAGCCCATGCCGAGGCCGTCCGCGCGCATGGCGGCGGCGGTGACGAGGAGGGCGCGGGCCTGCTCCTGGTCGGCGTGGCGGGCCTCTTCCTCAAGCCGGGTGATGATGGGTTCAAGGCTGATGAGTTTGTCGGCGTGTTCGGCGGTCAGGCCGTTGGCGGCGGCGGACAGGGCCTCGGGATCGGTGAGATCCTGCTTGAAGGCGGCCACGGCCTCCATGGTGTGGGCGTGGGCGCGCGAGAGCTGCGCGGCGATCTCCGGCGCGACGGTTTCAAGCGCTTCGGCGTAACCGGCAAGGCGCTGGGCCTTTTCCTCGAGCCGGTAGCGGATCGAGGTGGACCACGAGATGTCCGTGCGGCCATCCATGTCGTAGCCGACCCAGTGGGCGAAGCGCACCGGCATCGGGTTCAGGCCCTTCCAGCGCTTGGGCCAGCGGGCGGCGGCAAGGTCGAACAGGCGGGCGTTGATGCGGTCGCGCGCCTTCTGGCCGCGCGCCATGGCGGCCATCGCGGCGTCATGCTCGGAATCGAGCGTGATGGTGTCGCGCGCGGGCGAGGCGGCGCAGACCGAGGCTTCGCTGAAATCGCCGTTGGAGGCGGAGACGGTCACGGCCTCGGTCTGGGCGGCGGTCAGCAGGAAGGTCGGGTGGGCGGTGAAGACGACATGCGCCGCCGGACGCTGCCAGCGCACGGCGAAGGCGGTGAAGTCGTCATCCTCGGCGGTCTTCGACGCGAGTTCGTCGAGCGCCGCGTCGTTGGCGTCGAGCGGCATCGTGCCGAGAATACGGTCGAGCCGGGCAGCACGGGCGCGCAGCCCCTCGCACTCCATCTCGGCGACGAGCGCCTCGATGTCGTCGAGGGACATTCCGCCGTTCTCCAGTTCCCGCGAGAGTTCCAGGCCAAGCTGGAACACCGGGTTGAAGAGCGGCGTGATCGCGGTGAGCTTGTGAAGCTCCTGCAGGCGGGCGTCGAGCTGGTCGACGGTGCGCAGCCCCTGCTGCTCCGGCGCGGCCATCAGCGGGCGAGCCCCGCAGCGGCGCGGGCTTCCGCCTCGATCTTGGCGACGTCAGGCTTGCCCTTGGGCACCATCCAACTGCCGCCGACGCAGATCACCGCGTCAAGCGTGAGCCATTCCGGCGCGTTCTGCGGGGTGACGCCGCCGGTCGGGCAGAACTTCGCCGCCGCGAGCGGGGCGGAGATCGCCTTGAGCGCAGGCGGGCCGCCCGCGGCCATGGCCGGGAAGAACTTCAGGCGGTCGAACCCGCATTCCAGCGCGAACATCACGTCACTGGCGTTGGCAGTGCCCGGCAGGAACGGGATCTTCGACTTGTAGGCGGCTTCGGCCAGCATCGGCGTGAGGCCGGGGGAGACGATGAACTCGGCGCCCGCGTCGATCGAGCGCTTGAGGTCGTCGGGCGTCAGCACCGTGCCCGCACCGACGACGGCGCCGGGAACCTGCTTCATCACCTTGATCGCCTCGATCGCGCATTCGGTGCGCAGGGTGACTTCCAGAGCGGGCAGGCCGCCCGCCACCAGAGCCTCGGCGATGGGCAGGGCATGCTCGATATCCTCGATGACCAGCACGGGGATCACCGGGGCGAGGCGCATGACCTTTTCGACGGCTTCGGATGCAGTAGTCATTACTGGAGGTGCTCCCTTGCGAATGCGGCCGCCGCGCCGAACAGGCCGGGCTGCGGGTGAGTGATGAGCTTGACGGGCAGGCTGGCCATGAGGCCGGCGAAGCGGCCCTTGGCGCGGAAACGCTCGGCAAAGCCGGAGGTCTTGATGGTTTCGCGGATGCGGTAGCCGAGGCCGCCCGCGATCACGACGCCGCTTGCGCCCTGCGCCAGCGCGCAGTCGCCCGCCGCCGCGCCGAGGGCGAGGCAGAAGCGGTCAACGGCGGCGACGGCAAGGCTGTCCTCGCCATTGGCGGCGGCGGTCCAGATCTCGACGTCGGTGAGTTCGTAGATGGCCTTGTGCTCCATCGCCGCGAGCGTCGCATAGATATCGACGATCCCGGGCCCGGAGACAATGCGCTCCACCGATACGCGCGTGTGCCGCTTGCGCAGGCGGGCAAGGATCGCGTCCTCAATGAGGTCGAGCGGGGCGTAGTCGGTATGGCCGCCCTCGGTCGCCTGCACATGGTAGCCGCCCTTGCCGTCGCGATAGAGGTGCGCGACGCCAAGGCCGGTGCCCGGTCCGAGGACGCTAAGCGTGCCCGAGGGCGGCAGCGGCTCGTCCGGGCCGGTGAGGTGGAGGAAGTCGGCGTCATCGGCGCAGGCGACTGCGTAGCCGACGGCGGCGAAGTCGTTGATGATGGTCTGGCGCGTGGGGCCGAGCATCTCCTCGATCTTCGCGGGGCGCAGGATCCAGGGGTTGTTTGTGAACTTGATGACCTCGTTCCCCACCGGGCCCGCCACCGACATGGCGACGGCATCGGGCAGGGTGCCGCCGTTCATGTCGCGGAACGCCTGCCACGCCAGCTGGAAGCTGCCGTGATCCTTGGTGTGGAGCGTCGCCGGTTCGCCCAGCGTGATCTTTCCGTCATCGCCGATGGTGGCGATGGCGAAGCGGGCGTGCGTGCCGCCGATGTCGACGGCTACGATCTGCGTACTCACAGGCCCGCGACCTCCAGCATCGAGGAACCGCCGTGCTCGGCGCTCGACGCATTGACGCGGAACATCGCGAAGAGTTCGCGGCCCATGCCGAAGGCGGGCGGCGGGGGCGCGGCGGGCTCGCGGCCGGAGAGGTCGGCGGTGGTCGAGATCGTGCCGTCCTCGGCCGAGAGGCGCACGATGTCGCCGTCGCGCAGGTATGCGAGGGGGCCGTTGCCGAGAGCCTCGGGCGTGACGTGGATCGCGGCGGGCACCTTGCCCGATGCGCCCGACATGCGCCCGTCCGTCACCAGCGCAACCTTGAAGCCGCGATCCTGCAGCACGCCCAGCGGCGGGGTCAGCTTGTGGAGTTCGGGCATGCCGTTGGCGCGCGGGCCCTGGAAGCGGACGACGACGACGACATCGCGGTCCAGTTCGCCGGCCTTGAAGGCCTTGATGACGCCTTCCTGGTCGTCGAACACGCGGGCCGGAGCCTCGATCGTCCAGCGTTCGGCATCGACGGCGCTGGTCTTGAAGGTGCCGCGACCGAGGTTGCCCTGCACCAGACGCATGCCGCCATCGGGCAGGAACGGGTTGGAGACCGGGCGCAGCATCGTGTCGTCGCCGCTGACGGCAGGGGCCGGGGTCCAGCCGAGTTCGCCGTCGACCAGCACCGGCTCGTCCGCATAGGCGTCCATGCCGCCTTCGGCCACGGTCAGGATGTCGCGGTGGGCGAGGCCGCCGTCGAGCAGTTCGCGGATCACCCAGGCCATGCCGCCCGCCGCGTGGAAGTGGTTCACGTCGCCCGAGCCGTTCGGATAGGCGCGGGTGATGAGCGGGACTACGGACGAGAGTTCGTCGAAGTCCTGCCAGTCGATCTGGATGCCAGCCGCGCGCGCCATGGCGGGCAGGTGGATAGCGTGGTTGGTCGAGCCGCCGGTCGCCAGCAGGCCCGCGATGGCGTTCACGATCGCCTTCTCGTCCACCATCTTCGCCATCGGGCGATAGTCCTCGCCCTTGCGGGTGATCGCGGCGAGGCGGTGAGTGGCGGCGCGGGTCAGCGCCTGACGCAGCGGCGTGTTGGGCGGGATGAAGGCGGCGTTGGGCACATGCAGGCCCATCATCTCCATCATCATCTGGTTGGAGTTGGCGGTGCCATAGAAGGTGCAGGTGCCGGGCGAGTGGTAGCTTGCGCTCTCGCTCGCCAGCAGTTCCTCGCGGCCGACCTTGCCTTCGGCGTAGAGCTGGCGGACCTTCTGCTTCTCCTTGTTGGAGATGCCGGTGGGCATCGGGCCGGAGGGGACGAAGACGGCGGGCAGGTGGCCGAAGCGCAGCGCGCCGATGACGAGGCCGGGGACGATCTTGTCGCAGATGCCCAGCAGCGCCATGCCGTCAAACATCGCGTGGGACAGGGCGACGCCGGTGGACAGCGCGATGACATCGCGGCTGAACAGCGACAGTTCCATGCCGTCGAAGCCCTGCGTCACGCCGTCGCACATGGCGGGCACGCCGCCCGCGACCTGCGCCGTCGCGCCGACTTCACGCGCGTAGAGCTTCATCTGCTCCGGGTAGCGGCCATAGGGCTGATGCGCCGACAGCATGTCGTTGTAGGCGGTGACGATGCCGAGGTTGATCGCCTTGTTGCCCGCGATAGTCGCCTTGTCCTCGCCCGAGGCGGCGAAGCCGTGCGCGAGGTTGGAACACGACAGGAAGCTGCGGTCGGAATGCTTGTCCGTCTCACGCGCGATCATGTCGAGATAGCGCGCGCGGCTGTCCTTCGACCGCTCGATGATACGGTCGGTGACGCGCGCGACCACCGGGTGGAGGTTGGTCATGGTCTACTCCTGGTCTTTCGCGACATCCGGCTCTTCCCGCCCCGCTATTGGCGCGGGAAGGTAACCGGTGTCAATCGCTATATTCGGCCCTGCGTGGACGTTACCACGCATCTCTTGGAACGCGGCACGAGGATCACTCGTGCCCCGTTACTCGTGCCAGGTGACTCCATCGCGTTCGGCAAGGGCGATCGCGGCGGACGGCCCCCAGCTTCCTGCGGTGTAAGTCCTGGGCTCCTGTTCCTGTTCCTCCCAGACGGCACGGATCGCATCGATCCATTCCCACTGGGCTTCCACCTCGTCGCGGCGGACGAACAGGGTCTGGTCGCCTTCGATGAGGTCGAGCAGCAGGCGTTCGTAGGCGATGCGGCGCTGGCGGTCGGCGAAGGCGTCGGGCGTCAGGATCGCCAGCGGCACCGAGCGCAGGCCGTAGCCGTCGCGGTCCAGCCCCGGCACCTTGGCCATCAGCGAGAGGGTGATGTTCTCTTCCGGCTGGATGCCGATGACGAGGCGGTTGGGCACCGTCTTCGCCCCGCGGCCGTGGAAGATCGAGTGCGGCACGTCGCGGAACTGCACGACGATCTCGGTCGTGCGCTTGGGCATGCGCTTGCCGGTGCGCATGTAGAAGGGCACGCCCTGCCAGCGCCAGTTGTCGATGTGGGCCTTGATGGCGACGAACGTCTCGGTGTTGGAATCCTTGCCGAGTTCGTCGTCATAGCCGGGCACCGCCTTGCCGCCGATCGCGCCCGCGCGGTACTGGCCGGTAACGGTTTCCTCCGGCTTCACCTTGCGCAGCGAGTGGAGAACCTTGACCTTCTCGTTGCGGATCGAGGTGGCATTGTACGAAACCGGCGGCTCCATCGCGACGAGGGCGAGGAGCTGGAGCATGTGGTTCTGCACCATGTCGCGCAGCGCGCCGCTGTCGTCGTAGTAGGCGACGCGGGATTCGAGGCCCACCGTCTCGGCCACGGTGATCTGGACGTGATCGATGTGCGCGGCGTTCCACAGCGGCTCGAACATCAGGTTGGCGAAGCGGAGCGCCAGCAGGTTCTGGACCGTTTCCTTGCCGAGGTAATGGTCGATCCGGTAGATTCGGTCCTCGGGGAAGGCATGCGCCACGGCGTCGTTGATGACCTTGCTCGATTCAAGGTCGATGCCGAGCGGCTTTTCGAGGCCGATGCGCACGTTCTCGCAGGCGAGCCCGCTCTTTTCGAGGCCATGGATGGTCGGCTCGAACAGGCTGGGCGCGGTCGACAGGAAGATCGACAGGCCCTGCTTCGGGGTGCCCACCTTCTGCGCGAGCGCGTGGAAGCTGTCGATGTCGTTGGCGTCGAGCGGCTGGTAGCTCAGCCGGTTGAGGAACTGCGCCATGCCGCCGCGCCGCTGCGCGGGGAGGAACTGTTCGAGCGCTTCCCTGGCGAAGTTGCGGAAGCCCTGATCGTCGAGATCGGACCGGGCGGTGCCGATGATCTCGATGTTCGGACCCAGCAGGCCTTCCGCGTCGAGCGCGCAAAGCGAGGGGAGGAGCATTCTGCGCGAAAGATCGCCCGTGGCGCCGAAGAGGAGCAGGCGATCGGAAGTGAATTGCGTCACGGTACCCTTTCCACCGGACGACCGCGCTCCTCCTCGCAGCCGTTGATGATTGTTCTCAAGGCTGCATGGCCTGCGTCCACTTGTAGGCGGACCGCCATGCGGGTGCGCCATAACAAAGGCGGGCGCGGAGCGCTAGGGCGCGAAGGGCGTACAAGCACGTTTTCCAAACCCCTCGCGCTGCGGACAGACACGGAAATGTCATTTCCGGCGTTGGTGAATACGAATGTTGCAACAATAGTGTCTTGGAACCATGTCACCCGGCGACGGCAGGCCACCGGGGGGAGGCCCGCGACGCGCAGCTATGACAGGAGCATTACAGGCATGACCATCGAGGGCGTTCACCTCCTCGAACATCTCCAGACCCCGGCGATGATGATCGCGCGGGGGCAGGTTCGCTTCGCCAACAGCGCGGCGAAGGCGCTGCTGGGTGCGCATATCGTCGGGCAGGACGTGCGTATCGCCATCCGTGAGCCGCGCGCCGTCGCTGCGATTCTCAGCGACGAGGGCGGCTCGGCGCGGGTGAAGGGGCTCTCCACCGGAGGCTCGGTGTGGGAGGTCGACTGCAAGGTTGTCGGCCCGAACGAGCGGCTCGTCAGTCTCTACGACTTGTCGGAACGGGTCAGCGTGGCGAAGTCGCACGCCGATTTCGTCGCCAATGCCAGCCACGAACTGCGCACGCCGCTCGCCAACGTGATCGGCTACTGCGAAACACTGCTGAACCCCAAGGCGGGCGGGGACGAGGCGCTGCGCAACCGCTTCCTCGGCACCATCCGGCACGAGGCGCAGCGGATGCAGGCACTGATTTCCGACCTCATGTCGCTCTCGCGGATCGAGGCGGTGAAGCACGAGGCGCCTTCGGACAGCCTCGACGTGGTGTTGCTGGCGCATGAGGTCGCGGGCGAATTTCGCGGCACCATGGAGGTGCAGGTTCGCGCCAACCGCGACGAGGCGGTGATCGCCGGTGATCGCGGTCAGCTCTCGCAGGTGCTGCGCAACCTCATCGACAATGCCCGCAAGTACGCGAAGCCCGAAGGCCCGGTGGAAGTCTCGGTCGAGGCGGCGGCCACCGGCTGGGTCCTCGTCACCGTCCGTGACGAAGGCGACGGCATCCCGCCCGAGCACCTCCCGCGCGTGACCGAACGGTTCTATCGCGCCGACACCAGCCGCAGCCGCGCGGTGGGTGGCACCGGGCTCGGCCTCTCGATCGTCAAGCACATCGTCGAGCGCCATCGCGGCCGCTTCGACATCGAGAGCCGACAGGGCGTCGGCACGACGGCCTCGCTGATGCTGCCCCTGCGCACGGAGTAAACACGGCGACGCCATGACGCGTCATCAAAGTGTCATTCGACAGACATATTGGCGTCGTCGAAATGACACGAATCGTCCACCGCGCCATGATGAAGTCTGCCTCGATGCGCAGACTCGCGATCTCCACCGTGGCGATTGCCACGGCTTTGGGATGGGCCGCTCCCGGCTTCGCCCAGTCGTCGGCGGCAGTGACGCAGGAAGACCTCGCGGCGATGCGCGCGCAGATGGAAGCGATGGCCCGGCGCATCACCTCGCTGGAATCGCAACTGGCGGCGGCGAAGGCTGCCGCGCCCGCGACTCAGGTGGCAACGACGAGGCCTGCTCCGGCTCCGGCACAGGCTGGCGCTGCGGCGCCGACGGTGGCGGTTGCACAGGCTCCTGCGGCATCGGCTCCGGACAAGTCGCTTCCCGCACAGGTCGCCAAGGCGGCGAGCGGCATCAAGATCCGCGGCTACACCCAGTTGCGCTTCAATGAGATCATCTCAGGCGACAAAGACGCGCCCTCAGGTCGCTCCAGGTTGCGTTCAGTACACGATGGCAGCATCGGTCCGGACAGCAATTTCTTCATCCGTCGCCTGCGCCTCGTCTTCCAGGGCGAGCTTGGCCACGGCGTTTCCTTCTACCTCCAGCCCGACTTCGCGGCGGCGGTGAACAACCAGTCCTCGGGCGAACGGCGCGACAACTACGTCCAACTGCGTGACGCCTACGTCGATGTCGCGCTGGACAAGGCGCACCGCCTGAAGCTGCGCGCGGGCCAGCAGAAAGTCCCGTTCGGCTGGGAAAACCTGCAGTCTTCCAGCAACCGCATCCCGCTCGACCGCTCGGACGCGATGAACAGCGCGGTCCCCAGCGAGCGCGATCTCGGCCTCACCGCCTACTACACGCCCGCCCATGTCGAGGAGATCTGGGACGAACTGGAGAACGAAGGGCAGAAGCTCTTCGGCAATTATGGTGCGTTCGGCGTCGGCGTCTACAACGGGCAGGGCATCAACCGCCCCGAGCGCAACGAAAGCGTGATGAGCGTCGCCATGGCGACCTGGCCCTTCCGCCTCGACGGGATCGGCCTCGACGGTCAGGTTCTCGAACTGGGCGGCGCGGTCATGCACAACAAGGTGCGCCCGGAAGTGCGCGCAGGCGGCGTGACGGAGGAGAATTTCGAGGAGCACCGCGTCGGCCTCCACGCCGTCCTTTATCCCCGTCCCTTCGGTATTCAGGCCGAGTGGAACTTCGGCAAGACCCCGGAATTCGACACGGCATCGCAGTCCATCGAGCTCAAGAAAGCTTCCGGCGGCTATGTCATGGCCATGTACCGCATTCCGCACGTAGGCGAGGGGGCGCTGATCCCTTACGCCCGCTGGGAACGGTACAAGGGCGGCTGGAAGGCTGCGGTCAACTCGCCGCGCCTCGACACCAACGATATCGAGCTGGGTGTCGAGTGGACTCCGTTCAAGCCGATCGAACTGACGCTCGCCTACGCGCGCATGAAGCGCCGCGAAGCGGACGAGCGCCGCACCGGGCAGGCGAAGGGCGATGTGCTCCGCGCCCAGATCCAATGGAATTATTGAGAGTTTTCGCAGCTTTCTGACGACATTGGCCAGTCAGTCACGTATTTGACGCAAAAGTGTCATCGAAGGCCAATAGGGGCAACCCAAGATAACGCCCAAGGGGGTTTCCATGCGTTCGACCAAGACCATCATCATTGCTGCCGCCTCCGCGCTCGCGCTCAGCGCCTGCGGCGGCTCTGGCGGCTCCTCCGCAGGCTCGCGCGATTTCGTGCGCGGTGTGGGTTCCTCCACCGTCTATCCTTTCGCCACCGCAGTCGCGGAAAGCTACGCTAAGGTGAGCGGCAGCAAGTCGCCGGTGATCGAATCGACCGGCACGGGCGCGGGCATGAAGCTGTTCTGCGCCGGCGTCGGCGCGCAGCACCCTGACATCGAGAACGCCTCGCGCCGGATCAAGAAGTCCGAGTTCGAGGAATGCCAGAAGAACGGCGTCAAGGAGATCGTCGAGATCCAGGTCGGCATCGACGGCATCGCCTTCGCCGAATCGAAGAGCGGCCCCGGCTTCAAGCTGACCCCGCTGGACGTCTACAAGGCGCTCGCCGCCAACCCGTTCGGCAAGCCCAACACCGCCAAGACCTGGAAGGACGTCAACCCGTCGCTCCCGGCCGAGCCGATCCTCGTCTACGGTCCGCCGTCGACCTCGGGCACCCGCGACGCGCTCAAGGAACTGATCCTCGAGGCCGGTTGCAAGACCGACGCCGCGACCGCCGCGCTCAAGGACAGCGACAAGAACAAGTACGAGGCGACCTGCCACGACATCCGCGAGGATGGTCCCTACGTGGACGCGGGTGAGAACGACAACCTGATCGTCCAGAAGATCTCGCAGAATTCCAAGGCCATCGGCATCTTCGGCTACTCGTTCCTCGAAGAGAACCCGGACAGTCTGAAGGGCATCCCGATGTCGGACGTCGTGCCGACTTACGCGACGATCTCGGACTATTCGTACCCCGGCGCGCGCCCGCTCTACATCTACGTGAAGAAGCAGCACCTCGGCCCGATCAAGAGCCTGCAGGGCTACGTCGCCGAGTGGGTGAAGGCGTGGGGCGCCGACGGCCTGCTCCAGAAGAAGGGCATGGTCATCGCGCCCGAGGATGTGCGCAAGAAGAGCGCCGACATCGTCGCCAAGATGACCCCGCTCGACCCGGCCGAGCTGAAGTAAGCAAAGCCTGGTGCTTCACACCACTTCGTCATTGCGAGGCCGCAGGCCGAAGCAATCCAGCGCGGTCGATGCCGCCGCTGGATTGCCGCGCGGCTTCGCCGCTCGCAATGACGATGCAGGGGTGCAGCGCCTCGGCATGAACAAGGGGCCGATGGGCCAGTCATGATACTTACCGGAGTTCTCCTGGCCGTCATCGGCCTCGGCCTCGTCGGCTGGTTCGCCGCGCGCGGCCGGGCCCGACTGCTGTACAAGGGCCGGGGCTCGATGCATTCGATGCCCGGCTATCACGGCTGGCACGTCGCGCTGTGGATCCTCGTCCCGGCGCTGCTCGCCTGGGGCGTGTGGCAGGCGATCATGCCGGGCCTCGTCGAAGGCGCCGTCTTCGCGAGCCCCGCCGCGGCCTCGCTGCCGACCGACCCGTTCCAGCTCGGTGCGATCCTTGCCGAAGCGCACACCATCGCTTCCGACCCCAACGCCGTGGCCTTCAACCCGGAGGCGCAGGCGCTGGTCGAGCCGATCCGGCAGGGACAGGTCAAGTTCGGCCTGATCGGCGCGGTGATCGTGCTGATCGTCGCCTTCGCGGGCGGGGCCTTTGGTTTTACCCGCGTCCGTCCCGACTTCCGCGCCCGCACTCATGTCGAGCGCGCGGTGCTCGGCGTCCTGCTCGCCGCGTCGCTGCTGGCGATCCTGACGACCTTCGGCATCGTCGCCTCGCTGGTGTTCGAAGCGGGCATGTTCTTCAAGGACGTCTCGCCGATCGCCTTCCTCACCGGCACCCACTGGTCGCCGGCGAGCACGGCGGGGGAGAACATCTCCGACAACTTCGGCGCGGTGCCGCTGTTCTGGGGCACGATCTACATCGGTGCGATCATCGCCATGGTCGTCGCCATCCCGCTCGGCCTGATGAGTGCGATCTACCTGACGCAGTACGCCACGCGCGACGTGCGCAAGTGGGTGAAGCCGCTGCTGGAGATCCTCGCGGGCATTCCGACCGTGGTCTACGGCTACTTCGCCGCGCTGACGGTCGCCCCGCTGATCCGCGATTTCGCCGCCTCCATCGGCATGACCAACCCCTCGACCGAGAGCGCGCTTGCCGCCGGCCTCGTCATGGGCGTGATGATCATCCCGTTCGTCTCCTCCATGGCCGACGACGCGCTTGCCGCCGTGCCGCGCGCGATGAGCGACGGTTCGCTGGCGCTGGGCGCAACCCGGTCGGAGACGATCAAGAAGGTGCTGCTCCCCGCCGCGCTTCCCGGCATCGTCGCGGGCGTGATGCTGGCGATCAGCCGCGCCATCGGCGAGACGATGATCGTGGTCATGGCTGCGGGCGCTGCCGCCAACCTTTCGGCGAACCCCTTCGCCTCGATGACGACCGTCACCTACCAGATCGTCCAGATGCTGACCGGCGACCAGGAGTTCAACAGCCCCAAGACGCTGTCGGCCTTCGCGCTCGGTCTGGTGCTCTTCGTCGTCACCCTCATCCTCAACATCGTCGCCCTGCGCGTCGTGAAGCGGTTCCGCGAAGCATATGAGTAAGTCCGACTGGAATTCGCCCGAAGCGGCGAAGCGCCTCGCAAGGCGTCACGCTGCCGAGAAGCGCTTCAAGCTGATCGGTCTGGGCGCCATCGTGCTCAGCCTTTCGTTTCTCGCGCTGCTGCTCGTCATCATGCTCAAGAACGGGCTCGGCGGTCTCGACTGGGATTTCCTGAGCGGTTCGGACTCGACCGACGCCAGCGCCGCGGGCGTGTGGGGCGCGGCCAAGGGCTCGCTGCTGACGATGCTCGTCACGCTGCTGCTCAGCTTCCCGATGGGCGTGCTCGCCGCGATCTACCTTGAGGAGTTCGCTCCGAAGAAGCGCTGGATCGAATGGGTCGAAGTCTCGATCAACAACCTGGCGGCGGTGCCCTCGATCATCTTCGGCCTGCTGGGCCTGGCGGTGTTCATCAACACGCTGGGCATGCCGCGTTCGTCGCCGCTGGTCGGCGGCCTGACGCTGGCGCTGATGACGATGCCGGTCATCGTCATCTCGGGCCGCAACGCGATCAAGGCGGTTCCGCCCTCGATCCGCGAGGCTGCCTACGGCATCGGCGCGAGCAAGGTGCAGACGACGTTCCACCACGTCCTGCCGCTTGCCCTGCCGGGCATTCTGACCGGCACCATCATCGGCATGGCCCGCGCGCTGGGTGAAACCGCGCCGCTGCTGATGATCGGCATGCGCGCCTTCGTCGTCACCCCGCCCGACAGTCTGACTGCCCCGTCGAGCGTGCTGCCAATGCAGATCTTCCTGTGGTCTGACGAGATCGACAAGGCCTTCGTCCAGAACACTTCCGCCGCCATCATCGTGCTGCTGGTCTTCCTGCTCGCCATGAACGGCATCGCCATTTACCTTCGAAACAAATTCGAAGTCCGCTGGTAGAACCATGACCGAAGCCAAGATCACAGCCCGCAACGTCGACGTCTTCTACGGACCGAAGAAGGCGATCAACGACGTCTCGATTGACATCGACAACGGGATCGTCACCGCCTTCATCGGCCCGTCGGGCTGCGGCAAGTCGACGTTCCTGCGCACTCTCAACCGCATGAACGACACGATCGCCGGAGCGCGCGTGGACGGTCAGATCCTGCTCGACGGAGAGGACATCTACGCCTCGACCATGGACTCGGTCGCCCTGCGCGCCCGCGTCGGCATGGTGTTCCAGAAGCCTAACCCGTTCCCCAAGTCGATCTACGAGAACATCGCCTACGGCCCGCGCATTCACGGGCTGGCGAACTCCAAGTCGGACATGGACGGCATCGTCGAACGGGCGCTGACCAAGGCGGGCCTGTGGGAAGAGGTGAAGGACCGCCTCTCCGACGCCGGAACCGCGCTTTCGGGCGGCCAGCAGCAGCGCCTGTGCATCGCCCGCGCCATCGCCGTCAGCCCCGAGGTCATCCTGATGGACGAGCCGTGCTCCGCGCTCGACCCGATCGCCACCGCGCGCATCGAGGAACTGATCGACGAACTGAAGGAAAGCTTCGCGATCGTCATCGTCACGCACTCGATGCAGCAGGCCGCGCGCGTGTCGCAGCGCACGGCGTTCTTCCACCTCGGCAGCCTGGTGGAATACGGCGAGACCGACCAGATCTTCACCAATCCGCGCGAAACGCGCACCAAGGACTACATCACCGGTCGCTACGGCTGAACCGGGGAGAGACAGGGAAAACGACATGGTCGATCATACCGTCAAGGCATTTGACTCCGAGATCGGGCAGCTTCGCGGCCTCGTCGCCGAAATGGGCGGCCTCGCCGAAGTCGCCATCCGCGATGCCATCACCGCGCTCGTCCATCATGACGAGGAACTGGCAGCGCAGGTCGTCGCCGCCGATGCCCGCCTCGATGCGCTGGAGGCCGAGGTGGACCGCCTCGCCGTGCGCACCATCGCGCTGCGTGCGCCGATGGCCGACGATCTTCGCGACGTCATCGCTGCGCTCAAGATCTCGGGCGTGATCGAGCGCATCGGCGACTACGCCAAGAACATCGCCAAGCGCGTCAATGCGCTCGAAGGCCGCACCAAGATCGATCCGGTCACGCTGGTGCCCGCGATGGCCGACATCGCCGAGAGCATGGTGCGCGATGTCCTCAACGCTTACGGCTCGCGCGATGCGCAGCTGGCGGTCGAGGTGATCCGCCGCGACCAGAAGCTGGACCAGTTCTACAACACGCTGTTCCGCTCGCTGCTGACGCACATGATGGAGAACCCCGCGACGATCACCAGCGCCGCGCAGCTTCTCTTCATCGCTCGCAACCTGGAGCGCATCGGCGATCATTCCACCAACGTGGCGGAGATGGTCTATTACGCGGCGACCGGCGAATACTGCACGGAGCGCGACTCGCTGACCGATGACACGTCCTCGGGGATGCTGTCGTGAGCGCCTCGATCCTCGTCGTCGAGGACGACGTCGCGCTCAGCGAACTGCTGACCTGGAACCTCTCCGCCGAAGGCTACGACGTGCGTTCCACGCCCGATGGCGAGGAAGCCCTCGTCATGGTGCGCGAGCAGACGCCCGACGCCATCGTCCTCGACTGGATGATCGAGCAGGTGCCCGGCATCGAGGTCTGCCGCCAACTGCGCAAGGACAAGGAGACCGCCTCGGTCCCCATCATCATGCTCACCGCGCGCGGCGAGGAAGAGGACATGATCCGCGGCCTCAAGACGGGCGCGGACGACTATGTCACCAAGCCGTTCTCCCCGCGTGAACTGATGGCCCGGATCGAGGCGCTGCTGCGCCGCGCGCGCCCGTCGCTGGCGGGCAACGTGCTGTCGTGGGGCGACATCGAACTCGACGCCACCAGCCACCGCGTCCGCCGCTCGGGTGAGGCGCTGCACCTCGGCCCGACCGAGTTCCGCCTGCTGCGCTACTTCATGGAACGCCCGAACAGGGTCGTCTCGCGCCAGCAGATCCTCGACGGCGTCTGGGGCATGGACTCGGACATCGACGAGCGCACGGTGGACGTCCACATCCGTCGCCTGCGCAAGGCGATCAACCGCGATGGGGACACCGATCCCATCCGCACCGTCCGCGCGGCGGGCTACGCGATGGACGTGGCGTAACCGCTCATCATCCCGATCGATAAGTGAAGGGGCCGTCGCAAGACGGCCCCTTCGTCGTTTCAGCCCGGCCACCCGGCGGTCTGTGCCAGCAGCCACAGGCCGATGACCAGGAACAGCAGCGCCGCGATCGTGCGCACGACACCCAGCGGCACGCGCTTGATGAGCTCGTTGCCGAGGAACACGGCCGGGACGTTGGCGATCATCATGCCGATGGTCGTGCCCATCATCACCGGCACGACGCTCTGGAAGCGGGCGCCGAGCGCGATGGTGGCAAGCTGGGTCTTGTCGCCCATCTCGACGATGAAGAAGGCGAGGGCGGTGGCCACGAACGGCCCGAAACGGCTCGGCTTGGCCTCTTCGTCCTCGTCGAACTTGTCGGGGATCAGCGTCCAGCCCGCCATCAGGATGAAGCTTGCGGCGACCAGATAGCGGAACCAGCGCCCGTCGAGGAAGGCCGCCGCCTGCTCGCCCACCAGCGCCGCGAGGAAGTGATTGGCGAGCGTCGCCACGAAAATGCCCGCGACGATCGGCCAGGGGCGCTTGAAGCGCGTGGCGAGGACGATGGCGAGAAGCTGCGTCTTGTCGCCGATCTCGGCAAGCGCGACGACCGCGGTGGAGGTGAGCAGGGCTTCCACTTGAATACTCCGGGGCCGGGCGGACACGAAACGCAACGACGCATACGCAGCCCGCCCGGCCAGAGCCGAACCGCGATGCGTCATTGGTCTCGCCCGGGCGGTTTCCCGTCCTCCTGCGCGCCATGGCCTCTCGACCAAGTGTGTTGACGGCAGATCCCGCTGGGTGCGGGCGGCTACTCCCCAGATGACTGAGGCGTCCATACGGCGCAGGCGCGTGCTTGGGAAGCAAAAAAAGGCCCGGTACGAGACCGGGCCTTCGAGGTTGCCGTCCGGAGGGCAGGAGCCTCCCGGTGAGAAACGGTCAGAACGTCAGTGAGGCCGAGAGCGAGAACACGCGGCCGAGATTGTAGGTGTTGAAGTCGACCCGACCATCCTCGAACGTCTGGTATTCCAGATGCTTCCGTGCGGTGAGGTTGCGGCCTTCGGCCTTGAGTTCGATCTGCTTGCCGGCGATCTCGAAGCCCTGGCGCAGCACGACGTCGACACGCAGGCCGGGGTATTCGATGATGTCGGGCTGGCGGATCGTGCCGACAAGGCCACGGCTGACCGAGCGCTTGCTGGAGTAGCTCAGAAGGACGGTCTGCTGCGACAGCTTCTCGGTGTCTTCCATGCCGATCTGCAGGTTCGCGATGTGCTCCGACTGGCCGGTCAACGGCGCGCCGTTGCGGAAGTAATCCGCCGCGAACTGCGTGGTGCTGGCGCCGTAGATGTCGGTGGTGTCCTCGGCACCGACCTTCAGCTTCGACTTGGTGTAGGTGTAGTTGCCGATCAGGACGAGGCGGCGGTTCTCGAAGAACGAACCGCCCATCTTGTCGAGATAGACGTACTTCTGTACTTCCAGCTCACCGCCGTAGAGGTCTGCGGCAGGCGCATTGGCGTAAGTCGTGATGAAGCTCTCGGACCCGGCCAGGATCGATTCGATCGGGTTCTTGATGTGCTTGTAGAACCCGCCGAGCGAGACCTTCTCGTCACGCGCGAAATACCACTCGAAGCGGGCTTCGGCGTTGGTGAGCTGGCTGTCCTTGAGGAACGGGTTGCCGCGATAGGTGCGGTTGCTGTCCGGGTCGAAGAAGTTCTGGTAGACCAGCTCGCGGAACTGCGGGCGGGCGATCGTCTTCGATCCGTTCACGCGGACCTGCATGCTCGGCTCGATCTCGTAGGTGAGCGTGACCGCAGGCAGGAAGTACTCGTTCTTCAGGCCGGTGGTGGGGGTCGCCTCCGCACCGACCGGGCGCAGCACGGTCGTTTCGTTGGCGTATTCCCAGCGCACGCCTGCGTCGATCGACAACTTGTCGGTGATCTGGCCATCGACCTTGCCGTAGTAGGCGTGGTTGAGCAGCCGCGCATCGAACAGGCCGACGTTGGCGGTCAGGTCGCGCAGTTCGAGGTTGTAGTTGGTGCCCGCCACATCATTGAGGAACCAGGTGCCCGGCTGGAGCAGCACGTCGAGGCGCAGCAGGCCGAGCGACTGGATCAGATTCTGGTCGCCACTCGCGTAGACGCCGAACTGACGGTTCGAGTTGGTGCGGCGGTTGAGCTGGTAGGCGTAACCAACCGTACCGCGCCAGCCGTCGAAGAACTGGTGCGAGACGTCAAGACCGGCCGACCATACGTCTTCGCTCAGGCGCGAGAAGCTGATGGTGGTCGGGTCGACCGCACCAGTGCCCATGGTGTTGACGAAGTTGCGGCCGAAAACCGTATCCTCGTTGGTGCGGATATATTCTGCGTCGATTTCGAAGGGCGCGAGACGCTTCGAGTTCGCGAAGCCCATGCGCACGTCGATCGTCGTCTTGTCGTCGGGCTTGAACTCGCCCGTCAGCTGGGTGTCGAGCAGGGCGCGTTCGTACCAGGCCGTCTTCTGCGTGATGTAATCGACCGCCGGGTTACTTTCCTGATGGCCGTTGCGCAGACGGGTGAACTTGCTGGTGTCATGGATGTAGACATTGGTCCAGCGGACCGAGTTCTCGCCCCATTCCAGGCCGAGGCCCAGCATCGCATTGGCGACGATGCGGTTATCGGTGCTGACGGTGCGATAGTCTTCCCACAGGTTGTCGGGATTGGCGCTGAGGCCCTGCGTCAGCTGCTGGATAGCGTCGCGCGTCTGGGTCTTGTTGGAATAGCCGAACGCCGCGATCACGCCCAGCGTAGCTTCGCCCATCTCGAGGCGGGTGCCTGCCGACAGATCGACCGAGAAATTCGGCTGCATCTTGTCGACGCGCTGAACGACCGAGTTGCGACCGCGGAATAGCGTGCTGCCGATCGCCATGGCCTGATCGCTGCCGGAGCCCATCACCGTGTTGCTCTTGAGGTAGGCCCTGAGCTCGGTGGGCAACGAGCGGTTGCCGTTGTCGTAGCCGGTCCAGTCGTGCTTGCCGCCGTAGTACGTATAGCCGAGCTGGTTGGTCGACTCGGTGTCCCAACCGCCGCCGCCGCCGATGGTGAGGAAGCTTTCCTCGGGGATCGACTTGGTGGTGAGGTTGATGACGCCGCCGCCGAATTCACCGGGGAAGTTCGTCGAATAGCTCTTCTGCACCAGCGACGAGGCGATGATGCTGGTCGGGAAAAGGTCGAGCGGAACCACGCGCTTGAGCGGCTCGGGGCTGGGCAGCGGCGAGCCGTTGAGCAGCGCGAGCGAGTAGCGGTCACCAAGGCCACGGACGTAGACGTAGCCGTTGCCGACGACCGAAAGTCCGGTGACGCGCCCGAGCGCGCCGGCGATGTCGCCTTCGCCGGTACGGGCGATCTGCTCGGTCGAGAGGACCGAGACGACTTGCGGCGCTACGCGTTCAACGTTGCGGTTGCGCTGGCCGGTGACGATGATGGCGCCGCCGGGGATCGAGACGTCGGGCGCCTCTTCCTCGGCCTGGGCGTCGGCTTCGGCTTCGGCGACGGTCTGGGAAGGTACGGCGCCTACGTTGCCGGAGGCGGGAGCGGAAGTGCTGTCCTGCGCCCACGCCGCCGTCGGCGCGAGCATCGCAGTGGAGAGCAGCAGCGAGACGAGCCGCGGCTTGATCATGGTATGTCCCCCTGGAACATGTATCGGATGCGAACAGGGGGGCGGCCAGCTTGGACCGCCCCCCTGTCGTTACTTCACGGGCGGCCGGATCAGGTCGTGGGCAGCGCCGTGCAGGCGCTGTTCGATCCGAGGTTTGCGTTGGTCGTGTCGCAGGTCCAGCCGCGGAACCAGTTGTCGGTCGAATTCTGCACCGCGCCGATCCAGGTCGTGCTGGTGAAGAAGCTCGAGATGTTGGTCTGGCCCGAAGCGTTAAGGCTGGCGTAGTTCGTGAACGCAGCAACGGCGTTCTCACCCGCACCATTGACGAAGGTGCTCGTCAGCGTCGAGGTGAAGGCCGAGTTGTTGTTGTTCGCGCCGGTGCCGAAAGCCGTCGCGGCCGTGGCATCGGTGTAGGTGCCGGTGCCGAGGACCGGTGCGGTGCCACCGCAGGTCATGACGACCGAGCGGGCAACGAGCGAAGCCGGAGCCGAGCCGTTGGCGGTGGTGCCGTTCAGGCGGAGACACTCGTTGGTCGGGCTCGCGACCACACCGTTGAGCAGGGTCACGTCGGCGTTGCCGCGGAACAGAGCCGAGGCCTGGTTTCCGCTGTTGCCCGAACCGATGGCGGTCTGGATGGCGGTGAAGTTGCCGACCGTGATCTTGGTGCGCGGGGTGTCGGCTTCGTTGCCGTTGCTGTCGAATTCGAAGAACGAGTCGCCGGCGCTCGGCTTCTGGATGATCAGGGCGTACTGGACGTTCGCCTGAACACCGGTGTCGAGGTCGAGGCTGTCGTCATCGGCGTTGATCGCGACGTAGTGCTTCATGTTGAGCGCACCGCCGAAGAACTCCGAACCGTCGTCCGAGCTGTTGACCGACTGGATGAAGTCGAGCTGAGTGCCGGTGCCGATGCCGCCGCCAGTGAGCGACTGCAGTTCGTTGCCCGGAGCAAGCGAGTAGCCCGAGTAACGGATCTGCACGTACTTCATGCTGCCGGCGTTGTAGGCGTTGTCACGACCGCCGAAGTTCGCGGGGTCGGCAGCGCCTTCCGTCACGCGCTCGCAGTTGTCGGCAGCGACCGAGCCGAGGCCGGTCGAGCAGTCGGTGGTGCGACCGCGGCCTAGCAGCACGACGCCGCCCCACTGGCCCATCGAGTCGTTGTTGTTGGCGCCACGCACGTTCTGGAGGCTGGTGAAGATGATCGGGCGCGCGGCGGTGCCCTCGGCGATCAGCTTGTTGCCGCGGTTCACGGCCAGCCACGATGCGGCATTGGTGCTGTCGCCATAGACGATCACGCCCGGCTCGATGGTCAACGTCACGTTGGTGTCAGCGGTGAGCGAGCGACCGCCGCAGGCGACGGTGGTGGTGCTGCGCGGCGCAGCCGAAGTCGGGGCCGCGAAGCCACCATCACAGCCGACGTCGACGCGGCCGTTGAGGCGATAGATCACGCCGGTCTGCTTGGGCAGGGTCGAGGTGACGTTGACCAGCGCGGGCAGGGTGCAGACGCGCCAGGTGCCTTCGGGGCCCGAGATGATGCCGTCGTTGGTGAGAGCAAGACCGCCGGTGGCTGCCGCGCCCGGGCATTCCGTTGCCGCCACGACCAGGCCAGTGCTGGGGGTAGGCGTCGGAGCAGGGGTCGGTGCGGGGGTCGGGTTGGTGATGTTGATCGAGTCGGAGCCCGGCGAGGAGATGTCGTCGGCGCCGCAACCGGCAAGTGCGAATGCGCTGCAGCCCACGAGCAGCAGACCAGAAAATTTCTTCACGATGAATCCCCCGTGTTCAGGTCGAACAAGTGATCGGTCGAACGAGGCGGCGATTCCGCCTTCGCTGTTCGCGCCATCTAAGCGGAGGGGGTGACGATTTGTTGGCACTACGGTGACACTAATGTTCACTTATATGACCATTGAATGACAAATCCCGTCGGCAGTACAGATGCTGGTTAACGAATCGCCAATTTCCGTGCGAATCACACGTTGATTGCATTTTTATGACACTCTCGTCATTTTCTTGATGAGCGGTCGTTTCAGGCGGAACATGCGTCTGCATCACGAAGTTCACGGGAGAAGTCGCCATGTCCGTTTCCGCTTTCGCAGCCGCCCTGCTGATGGGGCAGTCCGCATTCGCGCTTGGGCTGGATCGGCCTGCGCATGACACCGTTGACGTCGCCTATGCGGAACTCGCCTCAGGTCAGTCGCAGGAGGCTGTACGCAAGCTGGAGGCTGGTGGTGCGGCCAGGTCGGACGATCCGGCAAAGCTCATCAATCTGGGGGCGGCCTATGCGCAGGCCGGGATGACCGGCAAGGCCATCACCGCCTACCGCGCGGCGGTCGCCAGTCCGGTGCGCTACGATCTCCAGCTTGCTGACGGCACCTGGGTGGATTCCCGCTTGGCCGCGCGTCAGGCGCTGAGGGGGCTGCTGGCAGCCACGACCGTGGCGTCGCGCTGAGGCTGTTTCATCGCTAACCGCTCACAAATGGGGGCTTAAGGGGTGTTCCGCACGGAACACCCCTTTTCCGTTGAAGTCTGCCTGTACGACGAAGTTGAGACGCTTTGCTACGTAATGACACTTTAACGGGTCGTCTGGCATGGCGTCCCGCGGTGCATATCTCATGATGGACGGAATTGCCGTCCCATCGTCACACTCATGTCATCATGATAACGCACTTCGCGCTCATACGGAGGGCATGGTGATTCGATACGCATATATTCGCAGCGGTTTTTCTCGCGGTTTGCTGCCGGTACTGGGCGCATTCGCAGCGCTTCTGGCTCCTTCTCTCGCGCAGGCCCAGGCAGTTGTCGCCGACCCCGCAGGTTCCGGCCCGATCGTCGCGGCGCTCGGCTGGCTGCAGGGCACGCTGCTCGGCAACGTGGCTACTGCAGTCGCGGTCATGGCGGTTGCGGCCGTCGGCTTCATGATGCTGACCGGCCGGATGAACTGGCGTTTCGGCGCGACCGTCATCATCGGCGTGTTCATCCTGTTCGGCGCGGGTGCGATCGTCACCGGCATCCAGTCGGCGGCGGTAGGCTGAGATGACTCTCGCCCGCTATCCCGTCCATCGCGCGCTGACCCGCCCGCAGATGTTCGCGGGCGTGACCTACAGCTTCTTCATCATCAATTTCGCTCTGGTGACCGAGATCTTCCTCATCACCAAGAGTTTCTGGACGCTGCCCGTCATGCTGGTGATCCACGGCATCGGCTATCTCGCGTGCCTGCGCGAGCCGCGGGTGTTCGATCTGTGGATCGCCAAGGTCAGCAAGTGCCCCCGCGTTGCCAACTGGCAGCGATGGGGCTGCAACAGCTACGCGCCGTAACGACTGACGCGCGCGGGGGACGACAGTTTATATGGCCAAGAGCTTCAAATCGCCGTTGAAGGGGTGGGGCGCCAAGGAGGTGCTCGCCGGTGACCGGCTGCCTTATGCGGCACTTGTGGACGAGAACGTGGTGCGTCTGCGCGACGGCTCCGTCATGCTTTCGCTCATGGTGCCGGGGCTGGCCTTCGAGACCGCCGACAGCGACGAGTTGAACGCCCACGTCGCCACGCGCGAAGTGCTGCTGCGCTCCTCGCTCGACGCGCGTTTCGTACTGTATCACCACGTCATCCGCCGCCGCGTCGAGATCGAGATGGCGGCGCAGTTCGACGATCCGCTCGCCGCGCATATCGATGCGCGCTGGCGGGAGCGCACGGGTTCCGGCGCGCTGTTCGTCAACGACCAGTTCATTACGCTGGTGCGTCGTCCCGCGCGCGGCAAGGCGGGCTGGGCGGACAAGCTTTCGCGTCTGATGAAGAACAAGGGCTCGGAAAACGTCGAGGCCGATCCCGGCGACATTCGTGCCTTGCGCGCCGCCGCTTCGGCGATGGTGGCCTCGCTCGGCGCCTATGGCGCGCGCCTGCTGGGCGACTACGAGGCGCCTGCCGGTCGCTGTTCGGAAGTGCTCGAACTGCTTTCCGCGCTCTACAATGGCGAGATGCGCCCGGTGCGCCGTCCCTCGGACGAGACCGACATCGGTCACATGCTGCCATATCGTCGCATCAGCTTCGGCATGGACGCGATGGAACTGCGCGGCGCGACCGGGGGCACGTTCGGCTCGATCGTGAGCCTGAAGGATTATCCCGATTCGACCGCGCCGGGCCTTACCGACGCGCTGCTGCGCCTGCCCTGCGAACTGGTCCTGACCGAGAGCTATGCGCCTGCGGACCGCCAGATCGCCCGCGAGCGCATCGATCTCTCGATCCGCCGCCTGCGCAGCGCCGACGAGGAAGCCGTGGCGGAGCGTCGCGAGATGTCCGCCGCGCGCGATGCGCTTGGCACCGGCTCGGTCGGTTTCGGCGACCACCACCTTTCGGTTCTGGTCCGCAGCGATTCGCTCGACCATCTCGACGAAGTGACCGCCATGTGCGCCGCTGCGCTCGCCGATGCGGGCGCGGTTGCGGTGCGCGAGGAAGTGAACCTCGAACCCGCGTTCTGGGGCCAACTTCCCGGCAACGAGAGCTTCATCGTGCGCCGCGCGCTGATTTCCAGCGCCAACATGGCCTGTTTCGGCAGCCTCCACGGCTTCGCGATGGGGCAGGCGAGCGGCAACCACTGGGGCGATGCGGTCACCTTGCTGGCCACGACCAGCTCGACTCCGTTCTTCTTCAACTTCCACCAGGGCGACCTCGGTAACTTCACCGTCATCGGTCCGTCGGGTTCCGGCAAGACCGTGGTCATGAACTTCCTCGCCGCACAGGCGCAGAAGTTCGCGCCCCGCACGATCCTGTTCGACAAGGACCGCGGCGCCGAAGTGTTCCTGCGCGGTATCGGCGGCAACTACAGCCGCGTCGCTGCTGGCCACCCGACCGGTTTCAACCCGCTCTCGCTGCCCGACACCGCGCACAACCGCGCATTCCTGCGGGACTGGCTGGGTGTGCTGCTTGCCGCCAAGGGGCCTGAGGAACTTGCGACGATCGCCAACGCGGTCGACGCG
The DNA here is from genome assembly GCF_021227995.1 of Novosphingobium kaempferiae. NCBI lineage: Bacteria > Pseudomonadati > Pseudomonadota > Alphaproteobacteria > Sphingomonadales > Sphingomonadaceae > Novosphingobium > Novosphingobium kaempferiae. The sequence goes on along the minus strand of NZ_CP089301.1, from coordinate 2,679,044 downwards.
GCCTACCATAACGACCCGTCGCTGCGCCGTCTCTCGCACTTCCGCGAACTGCTGGCGGGCGCACGCCGTCCCGAGCCGGGCGACCTCGCCTCGCGCCTCGATGCCTGGTTGCAGGGTGGCGAGCATGGCTGGCTGTTCGACAACCAACACGACCGTCTCGATCTGAGCCAGCGCGTGCTCGGCTTCGACATGACCGCGCTGCTGGAAAGCCCGCGCCTGCGCACGCCGGTCATGATGTACCTATTCCACCGCATCGACGAGCGTCTCGACGGCGAGCCGACGATGATCCTGATCGACGAGGGCTGGAAGGCGCTTGACGACGAGGTTTTCGCCGCCCGCATCCGCGACTGGCTCAAGACGCTGCGCAAGCGCAACGCCCTGGTCGGTTTCGCGACGCAGTCCGCCCGCGATGCGCTGGACAGCAAGATCGCGACCGCGCTCGTCGAGCAGACCGCGACGATGGTGTTCATGCCCAACTCGCGCGCGCGGCCGGAGGATTACTGCGAAGGCTTCGGCCTGTCGCAGCACGAACTCGACGTCATCCGCACGCTGCCCGCGCATTCGCGCTGCTTCCTGATCCGCCAGTCGGACGCCTCGGTCGTGGTGCGCCTCGACCTTTCGGGCATGCCCGAGGTGCTGACCGTCCTGTCGGGGCGCGAAAGCACCGTGCGCAAGCTCGATCAGCTTCGCGAACGCTACGGCGATGCGCCCGAGGCTTGGTATCCGGTGCTCACCGGCATGCAGTGGCCGGGTGAGCTGGATGAAGACGCGCCTTGGGTGGCGGCGGCGGAGTAAGCCCGATGGCAAGTGCCTGCGAACAGCTTACCGAAGTCGCTTCCGCCGGGGTCGCCCCGGCGCTGCGCGCGGTCGACTGCGTGGCGAACGAGATGGCGGCGGGCGCTTTCGGGCGGCTGTTCGGGGCGGGGGGCACGATGGCCCCGGTGCTCACGATCCTGCTGACGCTCTACATCGCCTTCTTCGCGTTCTCGCTGCTGACCGGGCGCTCCAATCTCGGCATCTCGGCGCTTTCCCCGCGCATGCTGCGCCTCGGTGTAGTGCTGACCTTCGCGACGAGCTGGATCGCCTATCAGGGCGTCGTCTGGAACCTCGCCATCGGAGGGCCGGACTGGATCGCGGGCGTGCTGATGGGCGCGAAGGGATCGGCGACGCAGCTGTTCGGCGACCGCATCGACATCGTCTTCTCGGCGATCAACGACATTTCCGAAGCGACCTCGCGCGGGACCGGCGAAGGCGGCGGTGAAGCCGCTGCCGGAGCTGCGGGCGCGGCTGTCGCCGCCAAGGGCGCGGGCGGGCTGTTCACGCCCGAAAGCGTGATGTGGATGGGCGCGCTGCTGCTGCTGCTCGGCACTGTGGGCGTGCTGCTGACCGCGCGCATCGCGCTCGCCGTGCTGCTCGCGCTCGGCCCGATCTTCGTGGTCATGGCGCTGTTCGGCGGCACCAAGGGCCTCACCGCAGGCTGGCTGCGCGGCGTCGTGCTGACCGCCGTGACGCCGCTGTTCGTGGTGCTCGGCGGCGGGATCACGCTCGAACTGCTGGTGCCGATTATCTCGGGCCTCGTCCAGAACGCGAACGCCGGGGAGATCGACGGACGCGGCGCGATGGCCTTCTTCCTTGTCGCCTCGGTCCACGTCGCGCTGATGGTCATGGTGGTGAAGGTCGCCGCGACGATGGTGACCGGCTGGCAGGTCTTCGGCCTCGGCGCTTCCGAGCGGGAGCGCGATGCGCCGCAGGGACAGGCCGCCGCTCCGGCTTCGACCAGCGTCGCAGTGCCGCCCCCGGCCGCCTTCCAGAGCCGCACCTCGACCGTATCGGCCGCCGCTGCGGCAGCGGTCGCTGGCGGCGCGACGGTGCAGGGCGGCGAGGGCGCGATGCGTTCAAGCGACCGGCGAACCGTGGTAACGCAAGTCGTGGGCGGGGGGATCGAACCTCTGCGTCAAAGCGATTCGGCAACGCGGGCCAAGGGCATCGGCTCGCGGTTCCGCAGCGCCTCGAACGACACCGGCAAGCTGCCGGCGAAGGAGAAGACACGATGACCCGCGCAACCCTGCGCAATGTGGCGCTTGCGGGGAGCCTGATGGCCCTCGCGCTGGCGGCACCGGCCCGGGCGGACGACCGCCTTGTCGCCCACATGTTCAGCGACAACGAGGTCGTGCGCATCGACGGCAAGGCCGGGGTGCAGGCGACCATCGCCTTCGGTGACGGCGAGGCGATCGAGAACGTCGCGGTCGGCGATTCGCAGGCCTGGCAGATCACGCCCAACAAGCGGGCCGACCTGCTCTTCGTGAAGCCGCTGGAAGCCACCGCGCGCACCAACATGACGGTTGTGACCAACCGCCACACCTATTTCTTCGATCTTGTCGCCTCGGCCAAGGCGAAGCCGCTCTACATGCTGCGCTTCACCTACAAGGACGAGCCCAAGAAGGTCGAGCCGACGACTGCGCCCACCGCCGTCGCCGCGCTGGACCCGACCGAACAGGCACTGGCGCTGGGCGATCCCGCCGCCGTTCCTGCCGACGCGGCCGCGCTGAACTTCGCGTGGAAGCGCGTGGGTGCGGAGAAGCTGATGCCCTCGCGCATCTACGATGACGGCACGTCCACCTACCTGCTGTGGCCGGAAAAGTCGCCGGTCCCCGCGATCCTGACGACCAACGAGAAGGGCGACGAGGGGCCGGTGAACTACGCCGTGCGCGGCGCGACGATCGTGATCGACGACGTGCCGGACACGCTGGTCCTGCGCTCCGGCAAGGCGCGCGCCGAACTGGTGAACTCGCGCCCGATGGCCTCGCGGCCCGCTCCTGCGCCCAAGGCTGCTGTTCCGGTCGCTCCGGCGGTTGCCGCGAACACGCCCGCTGCCAATCCCGCTCAGGCGACCACCCCGGCACTCGTGCCGACCACCGCGCCCACTTCACAGGGGAACTGAATCCATGGCGCCGAACTCCTCCATGCGCGAACGCTTCGCTCCCGACGCGGCCAACGATCCGCGTGACGGTGAGGGTGCGCAGGTCATCGACCTCGCCACCCGCAGCGTTCTGCCGCAGGTCTCTCAGCGCAAGAAGGCGGATGGTCTCGGCCTTGCCGCAGGCGTGCTGATCGTGGCGGCGCTCGGCGGGCTGACGCTGTGGTCGATGGATTCGGCGCGCAACGGTCCTGCTGCCGGGATGCCCGCCACCCCGGCGCCGCAGCCTGCCATTACTGCGCCCGTCGCCGCTGTGCCCGCGCCTGTGACCCCTCCCGCTGCGATGCCCGCGCCGCTCCCGGCCCCCGCGCCTGCGCCGGTGCTCGCCGCCGACCCGAACGCGGTGCCTGGCGCGCTGCCGCAGGCCAACCGTGCCGCCAGCCCGACCGTCGTGTTCGACGCCAGCACCGGTGCCGCCGTGCCCGTGGCGGGTGTCGCCGGAGAGGCCGCCAAGAGCGGCGGCAACGCCAACGACGATTTCGCCGCCCGCGTCGGCGGCACCGGCTCCACCGCATCGGCGGCGCGCTCGTTCGATCCTGCCACCACCGTCACGCAGGGCACCCTGATCCCCGCCGTGCTGGAAACCGCGATCGACACCGACGTGCCCGGCTACGTCCGCGCCATCGTCTCCACCGACGTGCGCAGCTTCGACGGCAAGCGCGTGCTGATCCCGCGTTCGTCGCGCCTGATCGGCCAGTACAAGAGCGGGCTGACCGCAGGCCAGAAGCGCGCCTATGTGATCTGGAGCCGCGTGATCCGTCCGGATGGCGTCTCGGTCAACCTCGGCTCGCCCGCCATCGCCTTCGGCGGCGAGACCGGCCTGCCGGGCAAGGTCAACAGCCACTTCTTCGAGCGTTTCGGCTCGGCCATGCTGCTCTCGGTCGTCGGTGGCCTGTCGACCATCGGCACCGGCGGGGCGAGCGTGATCGTCGGCGGCGGCAACTCGGCGGCGTCGGCCGCGGTGCAGAGCGGCTCGCAGATCGGTCCGACGATCCGCGTGCGCCAGGGCGAACCGATCCGCGTGTTCACCGCCAAGGATCTGGACTTCAGCTCGGTTCAGTGACGGATCATGGCCGATATCCTGTCCCTTCAGCCGCACGCGCCCGTCGTGGCTGGCATCCCCGTGGCTGACATGCCGGTGGCGGAAGCCCGCAGCGTCTACCTTGACGCCTATCTCGCGCCGCTGCGCCCGTGGCTGGACAAGGAGACGGTGACCGAAATCCTCGTCAACCGTCCCGGCGAGATCTGGGTGGAGGACGCGGCGCTTGCGGGCATGCAGCGCATCGACCTGCCGCAGATGGACAACCGTCTGCTCCAGCGCCTTGCCGAGCAGGTCGCGCGGATCAGCCATCAGGGCATCAACCGCGAGCATCCGCTGCTTTCGGCCACGCTGCCTGCCTACGGCGGCCATTCCGGCGCGCGTATCCAATTGGTCGGCCCGCCTGCGACACGCGCGAACTGGGCATTGGCGATCCGGCGGCACCGCTTGCTGGAACTGCCGCTCGACGCCTACGACCGCGGCCCCATTGCCGCGCCCGTCGAGGAGCCGACGCCCGATCCGATGGCCGAGCCCATCGCCTTCCTGCGCGACGCCATCCGCCGCCGCCGCACGATCCTGATCTCGGGCGGCACCTCGACCGGCAAGACCACCTTCCTCAACGCCATGCTTTCGGAAATCTCCGAGCATGAGCGCGTCGTGCTGGTGGAGGACACCGCCGAACTGCGCCTGCCGGGCGCCAATGGCGTGGGCCTCATCGCGGTGAAGGGCGAACTGGGCGAGGCCAAGGTTTCGGCCAACGACCTGCTTCAGGCGGCGTTGCGCCTGCGCCCCGACCGCATCGTGCTGGGCGAGCTGCGCGGCACCGAGACGGTCAGCTTCCTGCGCGCCATCAACACCGGTCACCCCGGCTCGTTCTCGACCGTCCACGCCAATACGCCGCGCGGCGCGCTGGAGCAGATCGCGCTGATGTCGATGCAGACCGGCATCGGCCTGACCCGCGCCGAGACGCTGGAATATGCGGCCTCGGTGATCGACATCGTGGTCCAGCTAGACCGCAGCGGCGGCAAGCGCGGGATCTCGGCGATCGCGGAGAGCGCGACGCTGGTTTGAGGCGGCGCAGGGTGCGCGCTGCCGAGGGGGCTTCGACGGGCGCAGCCTGAACGGAAACGCCTTGGTTTCTTATACTTCGTCATTGCGAGCGTAGCGAAGCAATCCAGCGGCACGGGCCGACGGTGGATTGCTTCGCTACGCTCGCAATGACGAATCGTTTGGCTCTCTAAACCCGCTCAGGCTGAGCTTGTCGAAGCCCCCTCGGCGAGGCGCATCTCTGGCAGGTGGGCCGTTCACGGCCAGCGGTCCCGGAGCAGGTCCGGGACGACGCGGTATTCTCAGGCCTCGATTGCGGTTCCACTCGCATCCTGCACGCGACAGGCCAGCCCCAGCCAGTCGGCCAGCGCCTTCACGTCCTTGCCGTTGCTCGCGCCATAAAGCGGGCGCGCGGCGTCCTCGATGGTGAGGACCAGCGTGTCGCCTTCCACCGCCAGCGAGGTGGCCGCCATGCCGCCCGCGACGCCGCCGGTCAGGCGGCGGCAGAGGCGCACGGCGAGGCCCCAGCCGATGGCGCGGTCGAGGTCGGGCTTGCTGGCGAGCTTGGTGAATTCCGCCGGGATCGCGGTGTTGCCGGAGTTGGCGAAGACGGTCATCGCCATCATGCCGCGCCCGCGCATGTCGAGGCCGATCCAGCGCTTGCGCAGCGCCCATGTCAGCGCTTCTTCGGTGCGCATGTTGGGCTCGGTGCGCATCGCGGCGAGGGCGAGCAGGCTGGCGGCCTTGCGCAAGTCGGCGTCGGCCTGCGCCTGCGTGCAGGCGGGGGCGGTCCAGTTAGCCACGCGCACCGCGTCCTCGGCGCTGACGCGGGCGCTCTGGGCGAAGTCGGTGACGCTCGCCAGCATCGGGCTCTCGTTCCGGATGCTCTCCGGCAGTTGCATGTGCAGCAGCCCTTCGCGCAGGCCCCATGACGAGAAGATCAGGCGCGAGGGGTGCAGCTGGCCGACCAGCTGCGCCATCAGCGCCGCCGCGTCGGGCAGGGTGGCGAGGCGGGAGGCGGAGATGCGCGGGTCCGGGTTCTCCAGCTTGGCCTTGGCGAACTGGCGGGCGAGGTGCATCGCCTCGGACGGGGCGAGTTCGAAGCCGTGGGGATCGTCCACCGGCCAGTCGAGCACGCGCATGGCCTCCAGCGCCAGCGCGCGCCACGATCCGCCGACGATGTAGAGGGGCATGCCACGCCCGCCGTGATGCTCACCCACGCCCCAGCCGCGCGCGGCAAGGCCGTCACGCACGGCGGCGGCGAACTTCTGCTGGCCGAGCGCGCGCAGGTCCGGGAGGCGCAGGGTGCCGAAGGGCAGGGTGATGCCGCCGGGTGCAATGCCGCCCGGAGCCGAAGCGTCGATCTCTACCAGTTCGAGGCTGCCGCCGCCGAGGTCCGCCGCGATGCCGCGCGCGCCGGGGAAGGCGGCGATGACGCCGGTGGCGCTGGCGCGGGCCTCCTCCTCGCCCGAAAGCAGGCGCGGGGCGAGGCCGAATCCGCGCACGGCTTCGAGAAATTCGGGACCGTTGGAGGCATCGCGTGCGGCGGCGGTGGCGACGCATTCGATGTCGTCCACGCCGAGCAGGCGTAGCAGCGTCGCGAATCGGGAAAGCGCGGCGAGCGCGGTGCGCATCGACTTTTCGCCGATGGCGCCGGTGCGGCCCAAGTCCTTGCCGAGCCTTGCGTTTACCTTCTCGTTAAGCACCACGACGGGCGCGCGCGGCGGCCCGTTGTAGACGACGAGGCGTACCGTGTTCGACCCGATGTCGATGATGGCGCGCCGGGCGCTGGACTGGCTGATGCCGATCATTCTGGTCAATACTTACCACAGGGGGGTGAGGTTGCGAGGCGCTCTTTAGAGCGGCGCAGGCGCAAGGTGAAGTGCGGCGGGTCGCTCTGTCCGCTGCAAATAAACGGATGGTCGCGCTGGCGTGGGCGGGGGTGACGTTGCCCTGCGTCGTCATTGCGAGCGTAGCAAAGCAATCCAGCGGCATAGAGCTACGCTGGATTGCTTTGCTACGCTCGCAATGACGAGAGGCGTCAGATGTTACCGCGCCTCAGCGAGAGCTTGGGCACCTTGCGGCCGCTATCCAGCGCCGCGCCGCGGCCCGAGAGCGACGGGTTGGTCATGAAGTAGCGGTGCAGGTTGAAGGGGTTCTCCACTTCGCCCACGCGGTCGTAGGTGCCGTCGGGGGCGAGATCCCAGGACTGTTCGCTGTCGAGCAGGTTCGCCAGCATGACCTGATCGAGCACCTGATCGTGGACGGTCTTGTTGCGGATCGGCAGCAGTACCTCGACGCGGCGGTCGAGGTTGCGGCTCATGCCGTCGGCGGAGGTGATGAACACCTTGGCGCGGCGGTTGGGGAGGTATGCGCCGTTGGCGAAGGCCCAGATGCGCGCGTGTTCGAGGAAGCGGCCGATCACGGATTTCACCGCGATGTTCTCCGACAGGCCGGGAACGCCGGGACGCAGGCAGCAGATGCCGCGCACGACGAGGTCGATGTCCACGCCCGCACGGCTGGCGGCATAGAGCCGGTCGATCAGCAGCGGGTCGGTCAGCGAATTGAGCTTGGCCCAGATCGCGGCGGGCCTGCCCGCTTCCGCGTTGGCGATCTCGGCGTCGATGCACTCGTTGAGGGTCGGGCGCAGCGAGATCGGCGAGACCGAGAGCATCTCAAGGCTCTTGGGCTCGACGTAGCCGGTGATGAAGTTGAACAGGCGCACCACGTCGCGCCCTGCTGCCGGGTCGGCGGTGAAGTAGGACAGGTCGGTGTACACGCGCGCGGTGATCGGGTGGTAGTTGCCGGTGCCGAAGTGGCAGTAGGTGCGGTACGAGCCGCCCTCACGCCGGACCACGGCGGAGACCTTGGCGTGGGTTTTCCAGTCGACGAAGCCGTAGATCACCTGGACGCCCGCGCGTTCGAGCTGGCTGGCCCAGAGGAGGTTCTGCTCCTCGTCGAAGCGGGCCTTCAGTTCGACCACGGCGGTCACGGACTTGCCCTGTTCGGCGGCCTGAATCAGCGCCGAGATGATCGCGGACTGCTTGCCGGCGCGGTAGAGCGTCTGCTTGATCGCCACCACGTCCGGGTCGCGCGCGGCCTGCCGGAGGAAGTCGATGACGACCTCGAAGCTCTCATACGGATGCTGTACGACGATGTCCTTCTCGCGGATCGCCGCGAAGATGTCGCCGTCGTGTTCGAGGATGCGCTCGGGATAGCGGGGGCTGTAGGGCTCGAACTTCAGCTCGGGCCGGTCCTCGTCGCAGATGGCGGAGAGGCCTGAGAAGCCGATGATGCCCTCGGTCTTCATGATGAGGGCCTTGTCGAGCCCCAGCTGCGTGCGCAGCAGTTCCTCGGCCGCCGGGTCGAACTTGCCCTGCAACTGCAGCACGATGACGAGGCCGCGGCGGCGGCGCTGGATCGCGGTGCGGAAGTAGCGGACGAGATCCTCGGCGTCTTCCTCGATCTCGATGTCGCTGTCGCGCAGGATGCGGAACACGCCGTGGCCGTTGAAGCGGAAGCCGGGGAACAGCTCCGCCGTGTTGCGGCAGATGATGTCCTCCATCGAAATCCACGCCGCTTCCTCTCCGGGGATGCGCACGAAGCGCGGGAGCGGGGCGGGGATCAGCACCATCTCCATCACCGGGGCCTCGTCGGCCTCGCGCGTCAGGGAGAACAGCACGCCGATGCCCTGGTTGGCGACGAAGGGGAACGGGTGCGCGGGGTCGATCGCCTGCGGGGTGATGACCGGCATGACATGCTCGATGAAGTATTCGCGCAGCCACTTCTCACGCTCGCGGTCGAGCTTGTCGTCCTCTCCGACCACGACGATGCCGGCTTCGGCCAGCTGGGTCTTGAGGGTGGACCAGGTGTCCTGCTGGATCTGCTCCAGTTCCAGTACCTTGTCGTGAGTCAGCGCGATGGCCTGCGACGGGGTGAGGCCGTCCATCGAGATTTCCTCGATCTGGCGGCGCACCTGCGCGTGGAAACCGGCGACGCGCACCATCAGGAACTCGTCGATGTTGTTGCCCGAGATCGACAGGAAGCGCAGCCGCTCCAGCAGCGGATAGTTCGGGTTGCAGGCTTCCGCCAGCACGCGCTCGTTGAAGGCCAGCCAGCTCAGTTCGCGGTTGAAGTAGCGCGAGGGCAGGGTGGCGAGATCCTCGGGGGCCTCGGCAGTGCCGGTTTCGGCGGGCTCGGTGGTGCTCAGCATGTCCATGGTATTCACTCGATCGTCTTCGCACGGCAGGATGACACAAGTGCGGCAGTCGGGGGAAGGGTGTACGCCAATTCGGCCATGCTTCGTCATTGCGAGCGCAGCGAAGCAATCCATGGTCAGCCCCTATGCCGGTCTGGGCCGCTGGATTGCTTCGCTGCGCTCGCAATGACGAAGTGGGGATGGGGATTCGACAGGACGCGACCTCCGATAAGATCACCATTGAACATCGTTGCAGTGCAGCAAGGTTTCGCGCACATTCCCCGACGATGATCAAGGCAGCCCTGCACCATCTCACCCGCTACCGCTATTCGCGGCGCATCCGTCTCGGCCCGCAGGTGATCCGGCTCCGCCCGGCGCCGCACAGCAGGACCGAGGTTCCGAACTATTCGCTGAAGATCAGCCCGCCCGAGCATTTCCTGAACTGGCAGCAGGACCCGCACGGCAACTGGCTGGCGCGCGTGGTGTTCCCCGACCCGGTCGACCACTTCTCGATAGAGGTGGACCTGCTGGCGGAAATGGCGGTCATCAACCCGTTCGACTTCTTCGTGGAGCCGGATGCGGAGGAATATCCCTTCGCCTATTCGCCCGCGATGAAGGCGGACCTTTCCGCCTATTTCGAGGTCGAGGAGCAGGGCCCGCTGTTCGAGGCGCTGGTCGCCGAACATGCAGACTACGAAGGGCGCACGGTCGATTTCCTCGTCGACATCAACAGCCGCCTGCAACAGCGCATCGACTACGTGATCCGCATGGAGCAGGGCGTGATGACGCCTGAGGAGACGCTGAAGGTCGGCATCGGATCGTGCCGCGATTCGGCGTGGCTGCTGGTGCAGCTGCTGCGGCGGCTGGGCTTCGCGGCGCGCTTCGTGTCGGGGTACTCGATCCAGCTGGTGGCCGACGTGCTGCCCAAGGAAGGCCCTGTCGGCGTGCTGGAGGACGTGACCGATCTTCACGCATGGGCCGAGGCTTACGTGCCGGGCGCGGGCTGGATCGCGCTCGACGCGACATCGGGCATGTTCGCGGGCGAGGGGCACATTCCCCTGTGCGCCGCGCCGCATTACCGCTCCGCCACCCCGATCGAGGGCATGGCCGAGCCCGCCGAGGTCGATTTCGACTTCAAGATGAACGTCAGCCGCATCGCCGAAGCGGTGCGCATCACCAAGCCCTTCACCGACGAGCGCTGGGAAAACCTGCTGAAACTCGGCGACAAGGTGGACGCCGACCTCAACGCCTGGAACGTCAACCTGACGATGGGCGGCGAGCCGACCTTCATCGCCGCCACCGATTTCGAGGCGGCCGAGTGGAACAGCGCCGCCGTCGGCCCCACCAAGGCGGCCTACGCCGACCGGCTGATCCGCCTGCTGCGCCAGAAGTTCGCGCCGGGATCGCTGCTCCATCACGGGCAGGGCAAGTGGTATCCGGGGGAGACGCTGCCGCGCTGGGGCTATTCGATCTACTGGCGCAAGGACGGCCAGCCGATCTGGCGCGACGACAGCCTGGTCGCAGGCGAGAAGCCGCTGGAGAAGGGCGGCGATCCCGATCCGGTGCCCAGCATTGATGTCCTGTCCGCCGCCAACCTCCTTGCCGCCACGGCCGAGGGGCTGGGGCTGGAGAGCGACTTCGTGCAGCCGGTCTACGAGGATCGCGGCGTCTGGATGCTGCGCGAGGACGAGCTGCCGGTGAACACCACGCCGATGGACCCGTCCATCGAGGACGAGGAACTGGCGCGCCGCTTCCGTCGCACCTACCGGCGCGGCGTCGACAGCCCGGTCGGCTTCGTGCTGCCGGTGCAGCGCTGGAATGCGCGCGATGCCTCCGCGCCGCGCTGGAAGAGCGAGTACTGGCGCGTGCGCAAGGGCGTGCTGACGGCGGTGCCGGGCGATTCCGCGCTGGGCTATCGCCTGCCGCTGGGCTCGCTGCCTTACGTCGGGCCATCGGACTTCCCCTATATCCACCCGCGCGACACCGCCGAGCCGCGCGAGCCGCTGGCCGACTTCCGCCGTCAGGTGATCGAGCGCGGTTCGCAGACGCGCGAGACGCTGGCGGGCCAGCGCTTCGAGACGGTGCCCGAGCCGCGCAGCGTCGCCGGGCCGGTGGTCGAGCAGGACATCATCGAGGGCGCGGTGCGCACCGCCGTGACGGTGGAGCCGCGCGGGGATTACCTCGCCGTGTTCATCCCGCCGACCGAGCGGCTGGAGGACTACCTCGAACTCGTCGCCGCGATCGAGGTGGTGGCCGAGGAACTGAAGCTGCCGGTGCGGATCGAGGGCTATCCTCCGCCGCCGGACCCGCGCCTCACCGTGCTCAAGGTCACGCCCGATCCCGGCGTGATCGAGGTGAACATCCACCCCTCCACCAGCTGGCGCGAGACGGTGGAGATCACCGAGACGCTCTACGACTGCGCGCGCGAGATCGGGCTGACCGCCGACAAGTTCATGGTCGACGGGCGCTCCATCGGCACCGGTGGCGGCAACCATATCGTGCTGGGCGGGCCGACGCTGCTCGACAGCCCGTTCATCCGCCGCCCGGACATGCTCAAGAGCTTCGTCACCTACTGGCAGCGGCATCCCTCGCTCAGCTACCTGTTCTCCGGCCTGTTCATCGGACCGACGAGCCAGGCCCCGCGCATCGACGAGGCGCGGCACGACGCGCTCTACGAACTGGAGATCGCGCTGGCGCAGGTGCCCGGCCCGCACATGCAGCAGCCCGCGCCGTGGGTGGTGGACCGCCTGTTCCGCAACCTGCTGGTGGACGTGACCGGCAATACCCACCGCACCGAGATCTGCATCGACAAGATGTTCAGTCCGGACGGCCCGACCGGCCGCCTCGGCCTCGTCGAGTTCCGCGGTTTCGAGATGCCGCCCGAAGGCCGCATGTCCTGTGCCCAGCAACTGCTCCTGCGCGCGCTGACCGCGTGGTTCTGGCGCGAGCCGGTGGAAGGCCCGCTGGTCCGCTGGGGCACGCAGCTGCACGACCGCTTCATGCTCGGCCATTTCGTGTGGGCCGACTTCCTCGATGTGCTGGGCGACCTCAGGCGCGCGGGCTACGACTTCGACCCTTCGTGGTTCGAGGCGCAGCGCATGTTCCGCTTCCCGGTCCACGGCGAGGTCGAGGGCGGCGGCGTGTCGCTGGAGATCAGCCACGCTCTCGAACCGTGGAACGTGCTGGGCGAGACCGGTGCGATCGGCGGCACCGTGCGCTACGTGGACAGCTCCACCGAGCGTCTGCAAGTCAAGGCGACCGGGCTGGTCGAGGGGCGCCACGTCATCACCTGCAACGGTCGCCGGGTGCCGCTGACCAAGGTGGGCCATGGCGAGGGCGTCGGCGGCGTGCGCTACAAGGCGTGGTGGCCCGCCGAGAGCCTCCACCCGATGCTGCCGCCGCATGCGCCGCTGACCTTCGACATCTACGACTTGTGGAACGGCCGCTCGCTGGGCGGCTGCGTCTATCAGGTCGCGCATCCGGGCGGGCGCAACTACGACACCGTGCCGGTCAACGACTACGAGGCCGAGGCGCGGCGCAAGGCGCGTTTCCAGGATCACGGCCACTCGCCGGGGCCGCTTCCGGTGCCCGCAGAGGAACTGCCGAGCGAATTTCCCTACACTCTCGACCTCAGGCGGCCGTCGCGGCTAATGTAGGGCGATGTCGAAGGGGTATTCCGAAGTCGATGCCGCCTTCCCCCTTGATGGGGGAAGGATAGCGCAGCTTGCCGCGTCAGCGGCTAGCGAAGCTTGGATGGGGGTGAAGCAGCGTCGCGCCAGGCCTCTCACCCCCGCCCAACTTCGACTAGTTCGCTACGCTCTCAAGCCTTCGTATCCCTCCCCCATCGAGGAGGAGGGGAAGCGCGTCATGCCATGGTAACCCGCCCCGATCTTGCCCCCGCCGCCAGCTGGCTGGACGGCTACGCCGCCGCCGCCTCGCGCGGGGATTTGTTCGGGGACGCCAGTCGTCCGGTGGCCGAGTGCTGGCGCAAGGTCGCGGCGGGGCTCTCGGCGGCGACGGACGGGGATGCCTCGGCCCTGCAGGACGCCACCGCGCGCCATGCCGCCGACCTCGGCCTCGCCTTCCGCCAGACCGGGGACGAGGACGAGCGTTCGTGGCCATTGAACGCCATGCCGCTCATCGTCGGCGCGCAGGAATGGGCACAGGTGGAGCGCGGCCTGATCCAGCGGGCCGAGCTGATGGAGGCCGTCGCCACCGACATCTACGGCGAGCAGAAGCTGGTGGCGGACGGCTATCTCCCCGCCGCCGTCGTCGCGGGCAGCCCGTTCTTCGCGCGGCGCATGATCGGGCGGACGCCGCCGAACGGCCGCTTCGTCCACGTCTACGCCGCCGATCTCGCCCGCGGCCCGCGCGGGCAGTGGCGGGTGCTGCAGGACCGCGTGCGCGTGGCGGGCGGCATCGGCTATGCGCTGGAGAACCGCCTCGCCATGTCGCGCGCCATCGGCAACCTGCTGGCCGACGCCCACGCGCGCCGCCTGTCGGAGTTCTTCGCGCGCATGGTGGAGGGCATGACCGCCGCCTGCCGCCGCGAGAATCCGCGGATCGCGCTGATGACGCCGGGCCGCTTCAACCAGACGTATGCGGAACAGGCGCACCTCGCGCGCTATCTCGGCCTGCCGCTGGTCGAGGGGCGCGACCTGACCGTGCTGGACGAGAAACTCTACGTCGGCACCATCGCGGGGCCCAAGCGCGTGGACGCGGTGTGGCGCTGGATCGACACGACGGCGATGGACCCGCTCTCGTTCGATGCGAAGTCGCAGCTGGGCGTGCCCAACCTGTTCGACGCCTGGGCGGGCGGCGGGGTGGAGATGGTCAACTGGCCGGGGGTGGAGGTGCTCGAGTCCGCCGCCTTCGCCGCCTTCATGCCGCGCCTGTGCCGCACCCTGCTGGGCGAGGCGCCGATCCTGCCCAACGTCGCGACATGGTGGTGCGGGCAGGCCGTGGAAAGCTCCACCGTCGCCGCCCGGCTGGAGGAACTGGCGCTGCTGCCCGCGTTCGGCCAGCCGGTCGAGGGCCTGTCCAGCCGCGATCCCGTCGCCGGGGCCAGCCTCGACTGCGACACCCGCGATGCGCTGATCGAGGCGCTGTGGCGGCGGCCCATGGACTATTGCGGGCAGGAGATCGTCCACCTTTCCACCACGCCCGCGATCATCGACGGACAGATCGTGCCGCGCCCCTTCACCGTGCGCGCCTTCGTGGCGCGCACCGCCGACGGCGGCTGGACGGTGATGCCCGGCGGCTTCGCGCGCCTCTCGTCCCGCACCGCGCTGCCGACATCGCTGATGGGCGACGGGGACTTGTCCGCCGACCTGTGGGTGGTGGACGACAAGCCCGCCGCCGCGCACCTCGGCAGCCGGGTGGCGGGGGAGCCGCCGATCTCGCGCGGGGGCGGCATCCTCGCCAGCCAGACGGCGGACAACCTGTTCTGGTTCGGCCGCTACAACGAACGGGCCGAGGCGACCGTGCGGGTGGTGCGCGCGATCCTCGCCAATCCGGCGGACAGCGACGGTGCGGTGGACCACGAAAACGCCGCGCTGCCCCGCCTTGCCGCGCTGCTGGTGGAAGGCGGCGCGATAGAGGCCCCGACCGCCAAGCTCTCCATCGCCAAGATCTGCGCCCGCGCGCTCACCGAGACGCGGCTTCCGGGCGGCGTCGCCGCGCTGATGCGTCGCCGCCAGCAGGCGGGCATGGGCCTGCGCGAACGCCTTGCCCGCGATTTCTGGCGCATCGTCAGCCGCCCGATGCCCTCGATCAACGTCGACCGCCCGCAGTCCATGCTGTCGAGCGCGCGCTGGCTGACCGAGCATTTCAGCGCGCTGGCGGGCCTCATTTCCGAAAACATGGTGCGCTCCGCCGCGTGGCGCTTCCTGGAGATCGGGCAGCGGCTGGAGCGCGCGCAGGCGATCTGCCGCATGGCCCGCCGACTGACGCAGGAGGGCGACGTGATCGCACTCGGGCTGCTTCTCGACCTCTGCGACAGCCAGATCATCTACCGCAGCCGCTACCTGACGGGCCCCTCCGCCAACCCGGTGCGCGACCTCGTCCTGCTCGATCCCGACAACCCGCGCGCGCTGGTGTTCCAGGTGGCTGAGATCGTCGCGCACTTGTCCGCGCTGCCGTCCTCGCGCGATGACAACATCCCCGAGCCCCCGCTGCGCGCCGCTCGCGCGCTGCTGGGAGAGCTTCAGGCCGCGCTTGCACCGGACATGACGCCCGAACGGCTGGAGGCTATCGAGGCGCAGCTTCTCGCCCTGTCCGACGCGATTTCCGAGCGGTACTTCCTGCAACTCGACAACGAGGACGCCGAAAGGCGCACGACGCTGCTGTAATGGCGCTCAACCTGACCATCCCATCCTCGTCATTGCGAGCGGAGCGAAGCAATCCAGCGGCACGCGCAACGCTGGATTGCTTCGCTCCGCTCGCAATGACGAGGGGCGTGAAGGAAACCTGATGCGCTACTCCGTCAGCCACATCAACACGCTGAAATACGCGCATGCGGTCAGCATGGCGCAGTTCAACGTGCGCCTGCGCCCGGCGTCGTGGAACGGGCAGGTGGTGAGCGACTACAAGCTGACGCTCGACCCCGCGCCCGCGCAGGTGGTGCTGGGGGAGGGCGGCTATCACGTCAACGAGGCCCGCTTCGCCCTGCGCGAACCCACCAAGCAGATCCAGATCGAGAGCCGCTTCACCGTGGAAGTGGAGCCGCTGCCGTTCTTCGTCGAGGACGCCGCCGGGCCAGGCCTCGCCGAGCTGCGCGAGCGGGCGATGAAGAAGCCGGATCTCTCCGACCTCGCCCCCGCGTCGTACATCTTCGCCTCGCCCATCGCGCAGCCTCAGCGCGAGATCGCACGCTGGGCGGGCGCGCTGCTGGACGAGGCGATGCCGGTGATGGAGGCGGGCCGCGCGCTGATGTCCGCCATCCATTCGGAATTCACCTACGATTCGGACGCCACCGAGACGGATACGCCGCCGATCGAGGCGTTCAACCGGCGGCACGGGGTCTGTCAGGACTTCAGCCACATCATGATCATCGCCGCGCGCGCCCACGGCATCCCGGCGGCCTACGTCAGCGGCTATCTGCGCACGCTGCCACCGCCCGGACAGGAGCGGCTGGTCGGCGCCGACGCCATGCACGCCTGGGTCAACCTGTGGTGCGGCGAGGAACTGGGCTGGGTGGGCTTCGACCCCACCAACGACAAGCTGGCCGACACCGACCATATCTTCCTCGGCATGGGCCGCGACTATGCGGACGTGGCGCCGCTCGACGGGCGGTTCCGGGGCGCGTCGGAGCAGGCGATGTTCTTCTCGGTGGATGTCTCGCCGCTGGATTGAGCTTACGTCGTCCCGGACCTGATCCGGGACCGCTGGCCGGGGCGGGACACGAGGTCCGCATCCATCTCTTCGTCATTGCGAGCGTAGCGAAGCAATCCACGGTCGGCCCGCCACGCTGGATTGCTTCGCTACGCTCGCAATGACGAAAGGATAAGCGATGAATTGCCGATTCGCGCAGAGTGAAGCCGGACCGCGTCAGCGCCTATCTAGCGCGGCCCGACTCCACTCTGCGCGAATCGCGCTACATTCAGTGGCTGCGGCCGGGATTCGCCACCGGCTCGCCCGGAAAGATCCCCGCGATGGCGAGCGCCGCGCCGATCTTGGACAGCGTATCGAGCATGTCGCCCACGCTTTCCTCGGCCACGACCAGATCCAGCGTTTCGCGAGTCGCGGTGGGGCCGCGGTCGCGCAGGGAGGTGATGAGTTCGAGAATCACCGCCTCGTGCTCGGAAACGTGGCTGCATCCCATCGGGCAGAACGCCAGCGTATCGAGGGCGTCGCGGTTCAGCAGCACCATGGCGCGGTGGAACGGCTGGAGGCCGCCGATCATGCGCCAGCGCGCGAAAGCGGGGGCCAGAAGCTGGGCCGGACAGCGCTTGTGCCCGATCGCCGTGACCCATGCGCGCATGGACCAGACGAGGAACCGGCAGCCTTCATCAAGGCCACTGAGAGGGCGGTCGACGTACTTGTACATGGCGGGTCTCCTTTTAGGGCTTGCACATGCGAATGATTATCATTAGCTACTGTTACGCGGCTTGCTCCTCTCGTCAAGCCTGCACCAAGCCCGAAGAAACGCTTGTCATGGGGCGTTTCTTCCATCCTGTGACCTTGGCCGGGGCGGCTCCTTGCCTTGCCCGCCCCGGCCGTCTTTTCCCGAGGTCACGGAAGAGAGAAATCCTGAGGATTTTGGCCAAAAAAAGCCCGTCATCCCGGCGAAGGCCGGGACCGCTGGCTGTCTTTAGGCGCGTGCTATCGGCCGGGGCTTCGACAAGCTCAGCCTGAGCGGATTTGATGGATTCGCTCTAAATCCCGCTCAGGCTGAGCTTGTCGAAGCCCCGGCGGGCAGGGCGCCACGTCGGGATGACGGGGCGGTTTCCACCGCCAATGCCGGTCTATCCGCCCTCTATCCCCGCCTTATCCACAGCATCGCCCACAGGCGCGCGAATCACCTGTAGTCAAACCCGCCCTTCGGCTGGATCTTGAGCGAGTTCTGCTGGAGCGCGGTCATCAGGTAGGAACCGACCAGCATCGGATATTCCAGCATTTGCTTCTCGTCCCAGCTTTGCGCCAGCGTGTCCCACGTCGCGTCGCTCATGCAGTGGTCGGACAGCAGTTCCTCCACGCCGCGCAGGATCGCCGATTCGTGCGCGGTCCAGCCGGGTGCGGAGGAGCCCTCGGTCACGCGGTCGATCTCCTCCACCGTGAGGCCGAACGCCTTGCCGATGTCGACGTGCTCGCTCCACTCGAACGGTGCGCGGGCGAGCCAGGCGAGGCGCAGCACCGCCAGTTCGCGGTCGCGGGCGGGGATGACGCCCTTCGCCAGTTCGATGCCGAGCACCATCTGCCCCTTGAACATCCCCGGGTGGCGCAGGGTGATGAGGCTGACGTCGGGGAAGGGGCGGCTTTCGGGGATGGAGAACGCGGCGCGGATCACCTTGACCTGCTCCATGCCCTCGGGGCTGACCTCCTCCAGCGTGAGCGGGGCGTAGCGGGGGCCGTCGGCGACGGTCTGCGCCATGCGGGCCGGGGCATCGAAGCTGTAGGTGCCGGTGATCGGTTCGGGCATTCGCTATCCTCTTAGTCAGGCCGCGTGATTGCTGAGGGCGCGGTCCATGTGTTGCAGGTAATCGGTGAAGCGGGCGCGCACGGCTGCGGGGTCGAGCCCGAAGGCGGCGGGGTCGGGCTTGGCCATGCGCTCGGCCTTGCTGTTGCCCGCCCACCAGTCGGCCATGGCCTGCGCGAACGCGGGCGAGACCTCCTCGCCCAGCCAGGCGTAGAGGCGGCGCACCTCGCCCACCGGGTCGGCCTGCATGGCGGTGAAGTGGATGTCGAAGAAGCGGTGGTCCTGCCCCCGCTCGCGAAAGGCGATGGCGCGGGTCATCGCCTCGGACCAGCAGCCGACGTTCAGGTCGCCGATGTAGCCGTGGTCGACATGGTCGGTGAACTTGCCGATGATGTCCGCGTAGACGGTCGCGACCGACAGCATCACGTCGGTCGGATCGCGGTGCGTCATGACGAAGCGGGCGTCGGGATAGGCGGCGTCGAGCGCATCGAGATAGAGCATGTGCGTCGGCGCCTTCAGCCGCCATGGACGTGCCGGTTGACCCCACTGAAGGAGCTTCAGGGTGCGCTTGTGGTAGGTGTAGGTGTCGTTCAGTGACGCCTCCAGCAGCCATTGCGAGTAGCTGGGGATATGCGCGAAGGCCTGGAAGATCTGGCTGCGGAAATCGAGCGCCATGAGATCCTGACACTCCATCGCGCCGTCGATCCCGCTCGGCGTGCGGCTGCCGCCCTTGAGGGTTTCGTCGGCGGCGCTGGCGCTGGAGCCCCGGCGCGGGTCCGGTCCTTCGACCGTGGAGGGCGGCGGGCAGGGCTGCGAACTCTCCCAGACTCGCAGATATCTGACGTTCGGATCGCTGGAGAGGAGGTAGGACAGCGCCGATGAACCCGTGCGCGGCAGGCTGACGCCGAACAGGGGCGCACGGATTTCCTCGCCCTCGATCTCGGGGTGGCGGGAGTACCAGTCCTCCACCATCAGCCGCTGGCGCAAGTGCAGCCCGATGCGGTCGCGCAGCGCATGTTCGCCCACGGCATTGAGCCGCGCCTCGGTATTGAGCGCCGTGACCAGCCGTTCCAGGCCCTCGCGGAAATTATCGTCGCCGAAGTCGGAAAGCCCCGTCGCGGCCTGCGCTGCGGCCATCAGGTCGGTGGCTGGTTCCATGGCGCTCTCTCCCCGTCCCTTGGCCGTCCGGTCTGCCCGGTTCTTGGGGAGCACTATGCGCGGGGCCGCGGTGAGCGCCAAACGCCGCGGCGATACCCTATCTTCGTTCGTCATTGCGAGCGCAGCGAAGCAATCCAGCGACGAGGGCCGACCGTGGATTGCTTCGCTGCGCTCGCAATGACGACAAGTGGGTGAACGCTATCCCCGCGCCGCCCGTACTGCCGCGCCGCCCGCGAAGGGTGCGATGGCGATGAGGACGAGGCTGGCGGCCGCCGTCAGGGCAAGGCCGCTTTCGCCGCCGGTGCCCAGGCTCCCGGCGCCGAAGATCAGCACCGGCACCGCCATCGGGATCACCAGCAGGCCCGAGAGCGCCGCCCCGCCGCGCAGGCCCGAGGTCAGCGCCGCCACCGTCACGCCCAGCGCGGCAAGGCCGGGAGTGCCCGCTAGCAGGCCGATCTCGACGATCCGCAAGGTCCGCCCGTCCAGCCCCAGCAGCGCGGCGGCGGGCAGGGCGGCGAGCATCAGCGGCGGGCCGAAGCTCAGCCAGTGGGCGGCGACGCGCACCGCGATCACCAGTTCCTCGGAGATGCCGCGCAGCGCCCACTGGTCGAACATGCCCTGTTCGATGTCGGGCTCCACCAGCCGGTCCAGCGGCAGGATCGCGGCGAGCAGCGCGGCGACCCAGATCACCCCGCCGCCGGTCTTTGCCAGCAGCGGCGCGTCGGGGCCAACCGCGAAGGGATAGAGCATCGCCACCGAGAGGAAGAACAGCACCGGCAGCAGTGCCCCGCCGCCGCGTCCGCCGAGCAGCAGGCGCGCAAGGTCGCGGCGCAGCAGGGCAGCGACGCGGCTCATGCGGCAAACTCCGCAAGCTGGAGGGTGGCGAGGCCGGGCAGGCGGAACGGCTGGTGCGATGCGATCACGGCAATGCCGCCGCCCGCGCAGTGCTCCGCCGTCAGCGCTTCGGCCAGTTCCACGGCGCGGGTGTCGAGGCCGTTGAGCGGCTCGTCCAGCAGCCAGACCCGCGCCTCCTGACCCAGCAGGCGGGCAAGGGCGGCGCGCTTCTTCTGCCCGGTCGAGAGATAGCGCACCGGCACGTCGAGCAGGTGATCGAGGCCGAGGCGCCGCAACTGCGCGTCGCTGCCGCCGTCGAGCCGCTGCCAGAACGCCAGCGCGCGGCCCAGCGGCAGCGCGGGGTCGAGCGCGGGGTGCTCATCCAGCAGGCCGACCGCGCCCTCGACCGCGACGGTCCCCTCGTAGGCAGGCGCCAGCCCGGCGAGGATGCGCAGCAGGCTCGACTTGCCGATGCCGTTGGTGCCCGCGACCTGCAGCGCCTCCCCGGCGGAGAGGGCGAGCGAAAGCCCGGCGAACAGCACCCTGTCGCCGCGACGGCACGCGAGATCGTTTGCGGCAATGGCGGCCCCTTGCATGGGCGGGAGCGATAGGGGAAACGGCTCGACCTGCCAAGGAGAGCCAAATGCCTATTGCCCGCCTCACCGATGCCGAGCGCGATGCCGCCCTTGCCGAGCTGCCCAGCTGGAACCTGCGCGAAGACAGCCTCGCCATCGAGACGGAACTGAAGTTCGCCGATTTCAACGAGGCGTTCGGCTTCATGACCCGCGTGGCGCTTTATGCCGACAAGGCGGATCATCACCCGGAGTGGTTCAACGTCTACAGCACGGTCAGGATCACCCTGACGACGCACGATGCAGACGGTCTGAGCGAGCGGGACGTGGCGATGGCCCGATTCATCGAGGGTATTCGCTGAGGTCGGGCATGCTGCAGTTCCGGGCGCAGCGCTTTCGCTTATTTTTCAATAACGTTTGAAAACATGGATCGTTGCGCCATGAAATAACGACTTAAAAAACAAAGATCTCCTCCAAATTCCGCAGGTGGATTCCACGAGTACATGCCCGGTCCTTGCCATGGTGCAGTCCGCAACGGTTCGTCGCAAGATGCGCTCCAATGAGCGGCAGAACGATACCCCTGCATAGGCGCGTTCATCTGCCCGCAAGGTTACTCTGAACAGGCAGAAGGTCCACGGTCTTCAGGTGCAGTTTCCATGCCGCACAACTTACGAAACCAGATGGATGGGGGTTCCGGCCACAGGGCGCGCGATGCGGGTCCGGTGGTCTGACGAGAAGCTGCGATCTGCAGGCCCGACTGTTCGAGTTTGAAGGAGTATCGCAATGAATCTCATTTCCAAGAGCCCGAAAGTTCTCTTGCTGGCTGCCGCGCTTTCGGGCGCAGCATCGGTCGGCGTCGCCGCACAGGCGCAGTCGCAGGCCGACGGTGACCTTGCCGTCACCGTTTCCGACACCAGCCCGGATCGTTCGACGCTGGCCGCAGGGCCTGAGGTGAAGGGCATCATCTCCGCACGCAGCGGCGACAAGATCCAGGTGACCGGCGAGGGTGGCAGCAAGACCGTCGTCGTGATCGACGACGCCACCAAGATCACCGCGACCAAGGGCCTGTTCGGCCTGAACAGCAGCAAGCTCGCCGCGACCTCGCTGCTCAACGGCCTGCCGGTCACCGTCAAGACGCTGCAGTCGGGCGGCGGCCTGCTGGCCAGCTCGATCAAGCTTACGGGCAAGGATCTCAAGACCGCGTCGATGATCCACAACGGCACCGACCAGCGCTTCGCTGAGCAGACCGCCGCGACCGACGCGCTGCGCAGCCGTATGGGCGACATCGACCAGTACAACATCAAGAGCACGACCAACGTCAACTTCGACACCGGCAAGGCCGTCCTGTCGGAAGAGGGCAAGGCCAGCCTGTGCCAGGCCGCCAGCCAGGCCGAGGGCATGGACAACGCGCTGCTGCTGGTCGTCGGCTACACCGACTCCACCGGCAACCCGGACTTCAACCAGGTCCTCTCCGAGAAGCGCGCCAGCAAGGTCGTGAACTACCTGCAGCAGGCCTGCCACTGGAAGCCCTACCGCATGCTGACCCCGACCGGCATGTCCGAGGCCGACCCGATGGCCGACAACACCACCGAGGAAGGCAAGGCGCAGAACCGCCGCGTCGCGGTGAACATCCTCGTCAGCAAGGCCGTCGACGGTCTGTAAGACGAACGGGACGGGCCTCCGGGCCTGACCTTACGGAACAAGGACGCGGGGCTGCGATGCGGTCCCGCGTTTTTGTGTGTGAGTTCGGGGGAGGCGTTGTTCCCGCGAAGGCTGGGACGGTTACGCTGCTTTATTGATGGCTGGGATGAATCCCTGCCCAACTCAAAGATCGTCGCCCCTGCGAAGACAGGGGTCTATCAGGTCCATCGCCACGGCACCGTGCTCACGGCGAGGCGACCAAGTTGGGATGGGCCCCTGCCTTCGCAGGGGCGACGGGTTTGGGTGGAGAGCGGACGTTTAAAGCCAACCACTGCGAAAGCACTGCATAAGCAGCACCGTCAAACCTATCGCTACGATAATTCGCCCAAATCTCCCTTGACGATCAAGGGTAACGCGCATTTTTTCAAAATTCTGATGGTCAGCGATGAAACAACGGCTTTCAGAGTTTCGCGCATAATCTGTGTTATCGCGCCCCGTAATGCGCCTTAATGGCACGCCTTTGTCTAAAAGATATTCTTGCTTTATTTTCTCGTAATTGCCGCTGTCGATAGCGTGTTGCTCGCGGATAATTATTCCTCTTGTCGTCCATTCCCCTCCGAAAGAAGGATCGTGCAGGAGGAGGCCATATTCGGCCAACATTTCGACGCCATAACGACCTGCGCCGAAACCCTCATAATTCACGTACTCCCATCCCCCGGGCATGTATTGATCGCAAACATTGGAAAGGGCATGCAGGAGGCGCAACTCTTCAAGTGTCGGGTTGGTCGCTGACATGTGCATTCCACTAAGCTGCTGCCACTCTTAAGCTTTCAAAGTGGCGATCTGCCATTGCGATTAGGTTAATCAGCTATGACCATTTTGGAGCGTGAACGGAAACGCGGAAATCGGCGGGTCGGGATAGGAAGCTGACTTACGTTTTAATTCTCATCGGATGTTCAATGTTCCGCGCAATGAAGGCATCAACTTCACAAAGTTGGCGGGGGAATGGCTCTGCATCGGGAAAGCTCCGATAGCTCCAGAAACGAAACCCGGCTTCCCATAACCTGCGAACTTTTTCCCATTGGTCATCTTCGCGTTTTGCCGGTGTACGAAAGGTGCGACCCATTAGGGCCAGCGCTTTTCCGCACTGAGGACAACTATGGTCCCGGTCGCCGGAACGCTTCCAAGCCTTTCGGCAATCAAAGCAAGCATGAGCGATCAGATAGTCAGGGCCCCGATGGTAAGGTGCGACAAACGGCCCCGGCGCCTTCCTATTGCCTATAGATCGGCGGACTTCCATGCGCTGTTGTTTGTCGTTGGGATGAGCCATTCCTATAGCTTGGACTGATGGCCTCATGTCCGCAATGGGGCGTAAGCCGCCAGACGGCCTTTGCTCCCAAGCGGCTGGATCGTCCGCTTTCCTACATCACCGGCGGCAGAGTAATACAAAGCCATGCCCCAGCCTCGCCGCCCTGTCGTTCAACCCTTCGCCTCCCGTTGCGCGAAACGCAAGACGACACCCTGCGCGGCACAAGGCGACACTCCCGGCCCCAAGGGAACAGGTTCCCCCTCTGGACCGTGTAAACCGTGTAAACCTCGTGTCGCCTTGTATGCCGGAGCGCCCCTAGAGCGCCGGGTTGTTGTAGCAGTGCCAGGTGAAGATCGCCGCCGCGCCCCGGTGCGGGCGCCAGCTTTCGGCAAGTTCGCGGGTGTGCTTCTCGCTCGGTCGTTCGGGAAGGCCGAGGAGCTTGCCGAGGCCGACCTGCACCGCAAGGTCGCCCGCCGGCCAGATGTCGGGGCGGCCCTCGGCGAAGAGGAGGTAGATCTCCGCAGACCAGCGGCCGATGCCCTTGATCTGCACGAGCTGGGCGATGGCCTCCTCGTCGTCGGCGGGCAGGGCGTCGAGGTCGAGGCTGCCGGCGACGACCAGCTCGCACAGCGAGCGGGCATAGCCCTGCTTCTGGCGGGACAGGCCGCAGCCGCGCAGCGCGTCGAACTCGGCGGCGAGCAGGGCCTCGGGCGCGATCGTCTCGCCCAGCAGCGCCTCCAGCTTGGCCCATACCGAAGCCGCCGCGGCGACGCTCACCTGCTGGCCGACGATGGTGCGCAAGAGCGTGGCGTAGCCGGTGGCGCGGATGCGTGGCTCGGGGTAGCCGGCCACTTCGATCGCACGCGCGATGGCGGGCTCCCGGCGGCCGATTTCGTCGAGGCCAAAGCGAAGTTCGTCTGCGGTCAAACCCATGATTTTCGCTACCTTGCAAAAGGGGGTTGCAGCCCTTAGCAGCCTGAGGCAAGTCCGCATACCAAGACAAATACGATACAGGGTGTATCACAAGGGGAATCGAGAACCATGCCGCAGATCATCGTCGTCAACCATTCGGGTGAAGAGAAGAACGTGGACGCGCCCGAGGGTCGGACGCTCATGGAAGTGATCCGCGACGACGGCTTCGACGAACTGCTGGCGCTGTGCGGCGGCTGCTGTTCCTGCGCGACCTGCCACGTCTTCATCGACCCGGCCTTCATGGACAAGCTGCCGAGCATGAGCGAGGACGAGAACGACCTGCTCGACAGCTCGGACCACCGCAACGAATACTCGCGCCTGTCGTGCCAGGTGCCGGTCACGGCGGACCTCGAAGGCCTCAAGGTCACGATCGCGCCGGAAGATTGACCTGAAGATCTGAATCGTGCGGCCGATGGCGCAAATCATTTGCGCCATCGGCCCGGGCTTCCTAACTGTCGCGCCATGACCGCGACTTTGGCCTCTGCCCCGCAACCCCGTGCCTCCACCCTCGACCTGATCGGCAACACGCCACTGGTCCTGCTCGAAGGACCGAGCGAAGCCGCAGGCTGCGAGATCTGGGGCAAGTGCGAATTCGCCAACCCCGGCGCCTCGGTGAAGGACCGCGCGGCCCTGTGGATCGTGCGCGATGCCGAGGAGAAGGGCCTGCTCCAGCCCGGTGGCACCATCGTCGAAGGCACGGCGGGCAACACCGGCATCGGCCTCGCGCTCGTCGCCAATGCGCTGGGCTACAAGACCGTCATCGTCATGCCCGAGACACAGTCGCGCGAGAAGATGGACACCCTGCGCGCGCTCGGCGCCGAGCTGGTGCTGGTACCTGCCGCGCCGTTCTCGAACCCCGGGCACTTCGTCCACACCTCGCGCCGTCTGGCCGAGGAGACCGAGGGCGCGATCTGGGCCAACCAGTTCGACAACATCGCCAACCGCAAGGCGCACATCGAATCGACCGCAGTCGAGATCTGGGAGCAGATGGGCGGCCGCATCGACGGCTTCACCTGCGCGGCGGGCACCGGGGGCACCATCGCTGGCACCGGCATGGGCCTCAAGGCCTTCGACGAGAACATCGTCGTCGCCCTGACCGACCCCCACGGCGCGGCGCTCTACAACTACTACGCTCATGGCGAACTCAAGGCCGAGGGCAATTCGGTGGCCGAGGGCATCGGCCAGGGCCGCATCACCGCGAACCTCGAAGGCGCGCCGATCGACACGCAGTTCCGCATCTCGGACGAAGACGGTCTCGAATGGGTGCGCCGCCTGCTGAGCGAGGAAGGGCTGTGCCTTGGCCTGTCGTCCGGCATCAACGTTGCGGGCGCGGTGGAGCTCGGCCGCAAGCTGGTGACCGAAGGGCGCGAGGATCCGCGCGTCGCGACGATCCTGTGCGACACCGGCTTCCGCTACCTGTCCTCGCTCTACAATGCCGACTGGCTGGAAGCGAAGAAACTGCCGGTCTTCCCTTGGCTGGCAAGGTGATGTAAACGGGTCACAGATGGCAGGAAATCGTCCGCCTATATGATCGAGTCGCCCATTATCCTTGAACCCCTGAAAGCGGCGCAGCACTTCGCGCCGCCCACCGCTCGCGAATTGCGCTCGCAGGCCGTCTATCGCCTGCAGATCGGCCTGTTCGGCCTCTGCGCGATGCTGCTGATCGTGGGCCTCGCCAATGTCATCCGCGATCGGCTGCGCGTCAACGACGCCCCGGATCCGATTCAGGATGTCGTCGCGGTAGACGCCAAGCCGACCAAGGCGGCGAGCGATCCGCTTGCCGACATCGGGGTCGTGCCTGCCGCCGATCCCAGCCCGACGCCGTCGCCGTCAACCTCTGCCGCCCCCGGCATGGAGATGACCGGTGAGCCGGCGGCGCAGACCGCGCCCTGATCTTTCGCTACTGCTAACCCTGCTGCTCGCCGCCTGCGGGCAGGGCGACGCGAGCGCGCCATCGGTGCAGGAGCAGGGCAAGGAGACGATCGGCCTCTATTCCAGCCTGCCGATCGCCTGGAACGAGAGCGCGGACATCAAGGGCCTGCTCGCCGACACTGGCCCCGCGCACTGGGCGCTGGATGCCCTGCGCGATCAGGGGCGTGTCATCTCGCTCGACGCGCTGGCGGATGCGACAGGCGCATTGCCGCTGCCTCAGGGCGCCGTGCTCGTCCTTGCACAGCCAAGGCCGCTGACCCCGCAGGAGAATGCCGCCCTCGATGCCTGGGTGCAGCGCGGAGGGCGCGTGCTGCTCTTCGTCGATCCCATGCTTACCGCGCATTCCCTGTTTCCGATCGGTGATCCCCGGCGACCGCAGGATATCGCGATGCTCTCCCCGATCCTCACGCGCTGGGGCCTGTTGCTGGAGTTCGATGATGCCCAGCCTGCCGGAGAGCGTCTGCAAGGCGCGGTGCCGGTGAACCTGCCGGGGCGATTCTCCGCTTCGGGGAAAAGCGGGACCGGGGTGGGGAAAGCCGGGGATGTGGTTGCCCGGTGCCAGATCGAAGAGGGCGGACTCGTCGCCGACTGCGTGGCGGGCAAGGGGCGGATCGTCGCGGTTGCTGACGCTGCAGTGCTCGAAAATCCTGAGGATTCGACGGAAATCGTCCCTCGGAAGGCAGCTCTGGTCGATCTGCTGCGGAAGCTGGGTGTTTCGGCGCGTTCCGGGGCCTGACGGGGATGCCCGGTGAAAAACCGGGGATGGCGCGGGATTACCGTCAAAGCCGCAGAAAACCGATGCTTTTCAAAGCTGCTTTTTAGATCTCAGGCTATGACCGGCGCGTTCCGGTAGTGACGCTTCGCCGCAAATCGCGCATTTCGGCGCATAAATGCCCACCGATCCCCACATTTCCCTTTAATCCCCGGTCTTCCCGTTATAGAACCACTGTCAATCGGAAAGGCTGATTCCTGCCGTGCCCGCTGCGGGTGCGGGCCCTGGCGCATGTGCGTCGCCGGGTGCGGGGCTCTTCATGTTCCGAGACGGCAACTTTGGGGCGATTGCGGACAGTCATGGCGGGGCAGCCATACATCTACAGCGGACCGGGCTTCTCGCTTCTGCGCGACAAGAACCGCTTCGTGCTGCCCAAGGAGCTTCGCTCGCCGGTCCGTGATTCCAGCGGCAAGGACGTGCTGTGCCTAGCCAAGCACCCTGAGTGGAAATGCCTCGTCGGTTTCGGCCTTTCGCGCGTCGACGATTTCGAGACGCAGCTCGATGCCGAGCAGGTGCGTGCGGACACTGCCGGAAAGCCCTTCAATCGCGATAGCCGCGCGATGCAGCTCTACAATTACCAGCAGGTGCCCTTCGACGGCAGCGGCCGCTTCACCATGCCGGAAGCGCTCGCCGGTCTCGCCGCGCTGGACGACCAGCTCTACTTCCAGGGCGTTGGTCGCACCGGCATCCTGATCTGGAACCCCGAAGAACTCTACAAGCACGCCGAAGACCCCGCGTTCGAGGCCGTCATCGCCACCTGCCGTTCGATGCAGGAAGCCGAAACTTCGAAAGCGAAGAAGTCGTGAGTACCCCTGACCAGCCCCATATCCCCGTGCTCCTTGAGGAGGTGGTCGCCGCCCTGAACCCCCGGGGCGGCGACCTCATCGTCGACGCGACGCTGGGCGCCGGCGGCTACACGCGCCGCCTGCTGGACGCGGGCGCGACGGTGCATGCGTTCGACCGCGATCCCGATGCCATAGCGGCTGTGCAAAACAATCCGGGGAAATGGCCGGAACTGGCCGGAAATCCGCCGCGACTCGTGTTGCACCCGCGCCGCTTCTCCGAAATGGTCGAAGGCCTTGGAGACGCAGGGATCGACAAGGTTGACGGCGTGGTAATGGACATCGGCGTGTCCTCTATGCAGCTCGATCAGGCAGGGCGCGGTTTCGCGTTCGGCTCGGACGGGCCGCTCGACATGCGCATGAGCCAGGACGGGCTTTCCGCCGCCGACTTCGTGAACGAGGCGGACGAGGCGGAGATTGCCGACGTGCTCTACCTCTACGGCGAGGAGCGCCAGTCGCGCCGCGTCGCCCGCGCGATCGTGGCGGCGCGTCCGCTGGCGACCACCGGCGATCTTGCCCGCGTGGTGCGCAAGGCGCTCGGCTACAACCCTGCCTACAAGGGCAACAGCGCGCCCAAGGATCCGGCGATCCGCACGTTCCAGGCGATCCGCATCCACGTGAACGGAGAACTGGACGAGCTCGACGCCGCGCTGGATGCGTCGGAGGAACTGCTGCGTGACGGCGGGCGGCTGGCGGTGGTGACGTTCCACAGCCTCGAGGACCGCAAGGTGAAGCGCTTCCTGCGCGATGCCAGCAGCGCCGGGCAGTCCACGTCACGCCACTTGCCGCAGACGGCGGTCGCACCTGCGCCCTTCGCGCAGGTCTCTAAGGGCGTGCGTCCTGGCGAGGCGGAACTGGAAATGAACCCACGCTCGCGCTCGGCAACCCTGCGCAGCGCGGTCCGCACCGATGCCCCTCCAAGAAAGCCTGATGGCGCCCCCGGCCGAAGGAATGTCGCATGAACCTCACCAGTGACCGCGTCCGATCGATCGGCTGGGCATCCGTGCTGGTGGTCTGCGGCGCCATCACCATCGGCCTGACGCTGCGCGTGAACGCGGTGAAGAGCCAGGTGCACGACACCGAGAAGAAGATCGTCTGGGTGAAGCAGGACATCGACTTCCTCCAGACCGAGTTCCAGACCCGCTCCAACCAGCAGGCGTTGCGCGACCTCAATGATCTGGAGTTCGGCTACAAGGCGCCGACGGCGGGGCAGTACATCGAAGGCGAGCGCCAGCTTGCCGCGCTGGGCGTCCCGGCGGGACCGGGCGCGCCTTCGCCGATCCGCTACGCCAATGCCGAAGTGCCCGCCGATGGCGAGAACGGCGGCAAGGGCGGTCCTTCGCTGCTCGCGATGGTCTCGCCGGTGGCGGGCGCTACGGCGGCAGCGCTGTCCGAGGCACCCAAGGGCAGGGCCGAGGCCCGCGACCCGGAGCGCGAGGCGATCGCGCGTGACGCGGCTGCGCTCGGCAAGCGGCTTGCCCGCATCGAGGTCGCGGAGGCTGCCCAGCAGTGAACGCGCCGGCCTTTCCTCTCGGCACGATACCGACCACGGTTTCCGTCGGGCGTAGAAGGCTGGTCAATGTCCGCCAGCGCTCGCTGCTGGTGGCGAAGATGCGCACGCTCTGGATTCTGGGTGTGTTCGTTCTGGTCACGGTCTGTGCGCTTCTACGCATCATCTACCTCGGCTTTACGGGCGTTGCGCCGCGCCAGGGCGATCTGGCCGACATGCTGGTCCCGGCACGCGGCGAGATCGTGGATCGCAACGGCGTGGCGCTGGCCCGCGACTTCCGCGTCTATTCGCTGTGGTTCAATCCCAAGGCGATGACCGAGGGATCGGCGCTGATCGGCAGCCCGGAGGAAGTGACCGCGAAGCTCCTGCGCATCTTCCCCGATCTCGACCGCGACGAGATTCTCGCCAAGCTGCGCTCGGGCAAGCCGGGCTACCTGCGCAAGTCGCTGCTGCCGGAGGACGCCAACAAGGTCCACGCGCTCGGCGAACCGGCGCTTGAATTCCCGCTGGAGGCGACGCGCTTCTTCCCGCAGGGCTCGATGGCGGCGCATGTGCTCGGCTATGTCGACAGCTTCGGGCACGGCAAGGTCGGCATGGAACAGGCCTTCAACGACCAGCTCGTCAGCCATGAAGGCCGCACGAGCCCCTCCGTCCTGTCCATCGACTTCCGCGTGCAGAGCGCGCTGGAGGATGAACTTGCGCGTGCCATGCAGTTGAGCGCGGCCAAGGGCGCGGCGGGCGTCATCCTCGACGTCGATACCGGCGAAATCCTCGCGCTGGCATCGCTGCCCTCGTTCGACCCCAACCATGTGAAGCCCAACGACATGGTGATCGCGCCCGAACTGGCGGCGCAGGGCGAAGTGCCGCACGGCTTCAACCGCGTGACCAACCAGGTTTACGAATTGGGTTCGACCTTCAAGCCGATCACTGTCGCCTCCGCTCTGGACGCGGGCGTCGTGACCGACCTCGGCCGCCGTTGGGACGCGACCCCGCTGCATGTCGGCCGCTTCACCATCCATGACCTGCACAACTACGGCTCGTCGCTGAACGTGCCGGAGACGCTGATCCACTCGTCCAACACCGTCAGCGCGCGCATCGCGGACGAACTGGGCGGGGTGCGGCTCAAGAAGACCATGGAAGCGCTCGGCATGAACGAGCGACCCTATGTCGAACTCCCTGCGCGCGGTTTCCCGATCTGGCCGAGCGGCGAATGGCCGCGCCTGCGCACGATGACGGTGGCCTATGGTCACGGCATCGCGGTGACGCCGCTGCACCTTGCCTCGGCCTATGCGGCACTCGTCAACGGCGGCATCTGGCGTCCGGCGACGCTCAAGAAGCTGGCTCCCTCGGACATTCCCGCCGGTCGCCGCGTGTTCAAGGCATCCACCAGCGCGCGCCTGCGCCAGTTGCTGCGCATGATCGTGAAGTACGGCACCGGCCGCAAGGCGGACGCTCCGGGTTTCCGTGTCGGAGGCAAGACCGGTTCGGCGGAGAAGCCCGGCGTCGGTGGCTATCGCAAGAGTTCGCTGATCGCGACGTTCGCCTCGGCCTTCCCGATGGACAAGCCGCGCTACGTCGTCATCGCGATGATGGACGAGCCGCAGGGCACTGCCGCCACCTCCTACCAGCGCACCGCCGCATGGAACGCCGCCCCGGTGATCCAGCGCGTCGTGCCGCGCATCGGGCCGCTGCTCGGTGTAATGCCGGACGAGACGCGCGACATCGACATTACCGACCTCAAGCCGCTGGTGCCCGAAGGAGCCGACGGAGAATGAAACTGAGCGCTCTTTGCGCAGCCGCCGGCCTGCCGGCGATCGGCAGCGACGCCAACGTCACCGGCTTTGCGATCGACAACCGCAAGGTCGCGCCGGGCACCGTGTTCGGCGCGTTTCGTGGCACCCGCTTCAATGGCGAGGACTTCATCGCCGCCGCCATCGAGGCGGGGGCGGTCGCCGTCGTCGCGCATCCGGATGCGAAGGTCGAAGGCGCGATCCACTTCGCCGACGAGGAACCGCGTCGCCTTTTCGCAAGGCTGGCCGCGCCGTTCTTCTCTCCGGTGCCCGAGACGCTCGTTGCAGTGACCGGGACCAACGGCAAGACTTCGACCGTCGAACTGACCCGCCAGCTGTGGCGCATGGCGGGCGAGCGGGCTGCCTCCATCGGCACGCTGGGCGTGACGACGAGCGACGAGACCGTTTCCACCGGCCTCACGACGCCCGATATCGCGACGTTCCTTGCGAACCTCTCGGGCCTCGCACGCGAGGGCGTGACGCACGTCGCCTACGAGGCGTCGAGCCACGGACTGTCGCAGTTCCGCATCGAGGGACCGCGCGTTGCGGCGGGCGCCTTCACTAACCTCAGCCGCGACCACCTCGACTATCACGCGACGATGGAGGAATACTTCGCCGCGAAGATGCGACTGTTCGACGAAGTCGTGGTTGACGGCGGCACGGCGGTCGTCTGGGCGGACGACGTGTGGTCGGACAAGGCGATAGAACATGCAAAGGCGCGCGGCCTCAAGCTGTTCACCGTGGGCGAGAAGGGTGCCGACATCCGTCTCGTCAAGCGGACTCCGGGCGGCCTCGGGCAGAAGCTTGAGATCGAGTTCGAAGGCAAGGCCCGCGTCATCGACCTGCCGCTGATCGGTGCCTATCAGGCCGCCAACTCGCTGGTCGCGGCGGGGCTGGTGATCGCCACCGGTGGCGATGCGAACGCGACGTTCGACGCGATGAAGCGCCTCGTCACCGTACGCGGGCGGATCGAGCGGGCCGGGCTGAATGCGGCGGGCGCGCCGATCTATGTCGATTACGCGCATACGCCCGATGCGCTGGAGGCGGCCATCGCGGCGCTGCGTCCGCATGTGACGGGCAAGCTCATCGTCGTCTTCGGCGCGGGCGGCGATCGCGATCAGGGCAAGCGCCCGGAAATGGGCAAGGTGGCGAGCGCCGGGGCGGACCTCGCCATCGTAACCGACGACAATCCGCGCGGGGAAGACCCGGCGGCGATCCGGGCGATGGTTCTCGCCGGGATGCAGCCGGGTGCGCGGGAAGTGGGCGACAGGCGCGAGGCCATCGGCGTCGCGGTCGCCGCAGCCGGGGCAGGGGACATCGTCCTCATCGCCGGCAAGGGACACGAGCAGGGGCAGATCATCGGCAGCGGCGACCACGTGCGCGTCCTGCCATTCGACGATGTCACCGTGGCCAGGGAAATGGCCGGTTCACTGGGAAGGTAGGATATGAACGCCATCACCCGGATCCTCGACTGGCCTGCCGCGCCGCTGGAGGACAACCCGCTGGTCCTGTGGGACGCCGACGCCATCGCGCGCGCGGTCAGGGGAGTGGCGAGTACCGAGTTCACCGTCTCCGGCGTCGAGATCGACAGCCGCGACGTCCAGCCCGGCGACCTGTTCTTCGCGCTCAAGGGCGAGGCGATGGACGGCCACCGCTTCATCGATGCCGCCTTCGCCAAGGGCGCTGCCGCTGCAGTGGTGGACCGCCCGATCGACGGCCCGCACATCCTCGTCGAGAACACGATGGAGGCGCTCGAACGCCTTGGCGCCGCCGCCCGCCTGCGTGCCCGTGGACCGATCATCGGCGTGACTGGATCGGTCGGCAAGACTGGCGTCAAGGAGATGATCTTCGCCGCGCTCGACCGCTCCAGCCGGGGTGACGCGCACCGTTCGGTCAAGAGCTACAACAACCACGTCGGCGTGCCGCTCAGCCTCGCCCGCATGCCGAGCCGCGCGCGCTTCGGCATCTTCGAGATGGGCATGAACCACGCGGGCGAGATCGCCGCGCTGACCCGGCAGGTCCGCCCCGACGTAGCCGTCATCACCACGATCGCGCCCGCGCACATCGAGATGCTCGGCTCCGAAGAAGCCATCGCCGACGCCAAGGCGGAAATCTTCGAGGGGCTGGAAGAGGGCGGCACCGCCGTCATCCCGGCCGACAGCCCGCACTACATGCGCCTGCGCGAAGCCGCACTGGCCTGCGGGGCCAAGGTCGTTTCGTTCGGCAAGGCGGCGGATGCGGACGTGCGGTTGCTTGATGCGGTGCCGGCGATCGGTGGCGGCTCGCTCGTCACCATCGACATGGGCGAGCGTCGCGTGTGCTACACCGTCGCTGCGCCCGGAGAGCACCAGGCGGTCAACTCACTGGCGGTCATGGCTGCCGTCCGTGCCGTTAAGGGTGACTTGGGTGCCGCTGGGGTCGCGCTTGCCGAGATGGGCGGCCTCGCCGGTCGCGGCGCGCGGATGGAGATCGACGTGGACGGCGGCAAGGCCCTCCTGATCGACGAAAGCTACAACGCCAACCCCGCTTCCATGCGTGCCACGCTCGCGCAACTGGGCCGCACGCCCGCCAACCGCCGCATCGCCGTTCTCGGCTCGATGAAGGAACTCGGCAGCCACGGGCCGGACTATCACGCGGCGCTCGTCGAGCCGATCCGCGAGGCGGGCGTGGACTACGCCATTCTCGTCGGCGACGAGATGGGCGCTTTGGCCGATGGATTAAGGGGGGAACTGGGGAAATCCGGCGCTTCCGGCCTTGGCAAACCCGTGCCGTTCGCCCATTGCGCGAGTGTGCGGGAAGCTGTCGAAACCCTGCGTGCATTCGGCCTCGAACGGGATGACGCCATCCTCGTCAAAGGCTCGAATTCGGTGGGTCTGGCAGCACTCGTGACGGCGCTGGCAAAGACGGAAGGGTAGGGGCGAAAGCCCGCAAGATGCTGTATCTCATCGCAGAATGGTTCCATTACGAGGGACTGTCCAACCTCTTCCGCTACCAGACGTTCCGCTCGGGCGCGGCCTTCATGACGGCGCTGTTCCTCGGCCTGCTGATCGGGCCGAAGTTCATCAACATGCTGCGAGTCCGCCAGGGCAAGGGGCAACCGATCCGCGAGGACGGGCCGCAGAGCCACCTCGCGAAGCGCGGCACGCCGACGATGGGCGGCCTGATGATCCTGACCGCGCTGATCGGCTCGATGATCCTGTTCATGGATGTCACGAACCCGTTCGTCTGGGCCTGTGTGGCGGTGACGGTCGGCTTCGGCGCGATCGGCTTTCTCGACGACTACGACAAGGTGACGAAACGTCATCATGCGGGTCTTTCGAGCAAGCTGCGCCTTGCGCTCGAATTCGTGGTGGCGGGCATCGCATCCTACATCATCGTCAGCCAACTCAACACCAACCTCTACGTGCCGTTCCTGTCGGGCCGCTACATTCCGCTGGGGCCGTTCTACTACGTCTTCGCGGCCGTGGTGATCGTGGGTGCAGGCAATGCGGTGAACCTCACCGACGGGCTCGACGGCCTCGCGACGATGCCGGTCATCATCGCGGCAGGCACTTTCGCGATCATCTGCTACCTTGCGGGCCGCGTCGATTACGCCAACTACCTCGGCATTCCGCACGTTCCGCGTGCGGGCGAACTGGCAATCTTCTGCGCCGGGATCATGGGAGCGGGCCTCGCCTTCCTGTGGTTCAACGCGCCGCCTGCCGCCGTGTTCATGGGCGACACCGGCAGCCTTGCCCTCGGTGGCGCGCTGGGCTGCATCGCCGTTGCCGCGCATCACGAGATCGTGCTCGCCATCGTCGGCGGCCTCTTCGTGCTGGAGGCAGCCTCGGTCATAATCCAGGTCTTCTGGTTCAAGCGCACCGGTCGCCGCGTCTTCCGCATGGCGCCGATCCACCACCACTTCGAGCAGAAGGGCTGGCGCGAGTCGACCGTTGTGATCCGTTTCTGGATCATCTCGATCGTCCTCGCCGTGCTGGGCCTTGCTACCCTGAAACTGCGATAACGGGAGCAGGCGCGTGATCGTCTCCCCCGTCTTCGCCGGCAAGCGCTACGCGGTCCTTGGCCTCGCCCGTTCGGGCCTCACCGCCGTCGCCACGCTGGTCGAGAGCGGGGCGCACGTCATGGCCTGGGACAGCCGCGACGAGGCCCGCCAGCAGCTTTGCGAGTGGACCGATTGCGGCAAGGTCGAATTGGCCGACCCGGTAAGCGCTGACATCACCGGCTATGACGGTGTGGTCGTCTCGCCAGGCATCCCGCTAAACCGCCACCCCATCGCCGAGGCGGCAGAGCGCGCCGGCGTGCCGGTGATCGGCGACATAGAACTCTTCGCCATGGCCCGCGCCGACCTTCCGGCGCACCGGGTTGTCGGTATCACCGGCACTAACGGCAAGTCGACGACGACCTCGCTCGTCCACCACCTGCTCGAAGTCGCGGGCGTTCCGGCGCGTGTCGGCGGCAACATCGGTGTGCCGGTGCTCGGGCCGAAGCCGCTGGGCGAGGGGGGCGTCTATGTGCTCGAACTGTCGAGCTACCAGATCGACATCACCCGCAGCCTTGGTTGCGAAGTCGCGGCGCTGCTCAACATCACCCCCGACCACCTCGACCGCTACGACGGGTTCGAGGCTTACGCGGCATCCAAGGCCCGCCTGTTCGAGATGCAGGGGCGTGAGCGCAACGCCGTGTTCGGTGTCGGCGACAAGGAGACGCGCACGATCGCCCACATCGAGGCTGCGCGTCGCGCGCCCGGTCTGGTGCGCTTCGCCGACGGCGCGGACTTGCTCGACATCCAGAAGGAATGGCCCTCGCTGCAGGGGCCGCACAACCTCCAGAACGCCGCCGTGGCTGTCGCCATCGTCGAGGCGCTGGGCGTGAAGAAGGCGCAGTGGCGCAAGGGTCTGCGCACCTTCAGCGGCCTTCCGCACCGCATGGAGCGCGTCGCGGTCGCGAACGGCGTTACCTATATCAACGACAGCAAGGCGACCAACCCGGCCTCGACCGCGCCTGCCATCGCTGCGTTTCCGCCCGATCCCGAGCGGCGCATCCACTGGATTCTCGGCGGTCTGCCCAAGGGCGACAACCTCGACGAATGCGTGCCGTTCTTCGGCAACATCGCGGCTGCCTATACTATCGGCGACGCCGGGCCGCTGTTCGCCGAAATCCTCGCGCCGTATACCGAGGTCCATCGTTCCGAGATGATGGCGGAGGCGATCCGTCAGGCCATGGCTGCGGCCAAGCCAGGCGACGTGGTGATGCTGTCGCCCGCCTGCGCCAGTTTCGACCAGTTCCGCGATTACGAAGCGCGCGGGCAGGCGTTCCGCCAGATCGTCGAGGCGCTGCTGGAGGAGCAGGACTGATGGCCACCATCGCGCCGAACCCGAGCGCGCAGCGCTACAGCCGCAACCGTCGCAGCCAGCTCGCGATCTGGTGGCAGGAGATCGACCGGCCGACGCTGATCCTCGTCCTGATCCTCATGGCGATCGGTGCGGTAGCGGTGGCGGCGGGCTCGCCCGCGAGCGCGCGGCGTCTGTCGACTTCGGTGGAGAAGCTGCGCTCGCTGCACTTCTTCTATCTGCACATGCGCTGGCAGATCCTTGGCCTTGTCGCGATGTTCTGGGCGTCCAGCCTGACCAAGGAGAATGCGCGGCGTTTCGGCATCCTGCTGGCGGGCGCGATGCTGTTCGCGCTTGTGCTGGTTCCCGTGGTCGGCTCCGAAGTGAACGGCGCCAAGCGCTGGCTGCGCTTCGGCATCTCGCTCCAGCCGTCCGAGTTCCTCAAGTGCGGCTTCCCTATCCTGCTCGCCTGGATCGTGTCGTGGCGTGCGCGTGACCCGCAGATCCCGGTGGTGGGCATCTGCTTCGCGTTGATGGGGGTGCTCGGCGCACTGCTGATGCTCCAGCCGGACTTCGGTTCGACGATGCTGTTTTCCGGCGCGTTCCTGGTGCTGATCCTGCTTTCGGGCATCGACGTGAAGCGCATCGGCATGTTCGCGGGGGCAGGCGTCCTCGGCCTCGTCCTGATGTACTTCACTTATGACAACGGCCGGAACCGCATCGACAACTTCCTGTTCGGCGGTTCCGCGTTCGACCAGGTGGACCTTGCCCAGCGCACGATCCTCAACGGTGGATGGACCGGGCTCGGCTTCTGGATGGGCACGCGCAAGATGGCGCTGCCCGAGGCGCATACCGACTATATCTTCTCCGTCATCGGCGAAGAATTCGGGCTGCTCGCGTGCATGGTCATCGTCGTGCTCTACCTCGCGATCCTGACCCGCGTGATCCTGCGTCTGGTGGACGAGGAAGATCTGTTCACGGTGCTCGCCGCCTCGGGCTTTGCTGCGCAGTTCGGCGGGCAGGCGTTCATCAACATCCTCGTCAACCTGCAGCTGTTCCCGTCGAAGGGCATGACCCTGCCGCTCATCAGCTATGGCGGTTCGTCCACCGTGGCGATGTGCCTGAGCATGGGGCTGCTGCTCGCCGTCACGCGGCGCAACCCGTTCATCCAGCGTGAGAAGTTCAGCCTGCGCGCCGTCGGAGACCTGTCATGAGCCCGGTTTCCCGCCACTACGTCCTCGCCGCGGGCGGGACCGGCGGACACCTCATCCCTGCCTTCGCGCTTGCCGCCGAACTGCACGAGCGCGGGCATCACGTCGCCCTCGTCACCGACGAGCGAGGGGCGGCGATCCCGGGCAAGCCGGATTATCTGACCACCCACGTCCTGCCGCCGGGCCGGATTGCGGGCAAGAACCCGTTGGGCTGGCTCAAGGGCGCGAAGGGCGTGCTCGACGGTCGCCGCATGGCGCTGCGCCTGTTCGAGAGCTTCGAGCCGAGTGTCGTCGTCGGCTTCGGTGGCTATCCGGCGATGCCGACGATGCTGGCCGCGCGCGCTGCGAAGCTGCCGATCGTGCTGCACGAACAGAACTCGGTGCTCGGCCGCGTGAACCGCTGGTTCGCGAAGAAGGTGGATGCCATCGCCACCTCCGCCGAGAAGACCGAGAAGCTCGATCCGTCGCTGGCAAGCAAAGTCACGCTGGTCGGAAACCCGGTGCGGGAGGAAGTGCTTCGCCTGCGCGAGCAGCCGTTCCCGGAGTTCACCGAGGACAGCCTGTTCCGCATCCTCGTCACCGGCGGCAGCCAGGGCGCGCGCGTGTTGTCGGACGTCGTGCCCGAAGGTCTGGCGATGCTCCCGCCCGCGTTGCGTTCGCGTCTGCAGGTTATCCAGCAGGCCCGCGCTGAGGATATCGAGCGCGTCCGCGAGCGCTATGCGCAGCACGGTATCCCGGCAGAACTGGGCACCTACTTCGAGAATATGGCGGAGCGCCTTGCCGGTGCGCACCTGTTCATCGGTCGCTCCGGAGCATCGACCATAGCGGAACTGACCGCAGTGGGCCGCCCCGCGATCCTCATCCCGCTGCCTTATGCGATGGACGACCACCAGAGCGTCAATGCGCGCGAGATGGTTGCGGGCGGCGGCGCGCGGGTGATCCGCCAGCCGGCGATCACCACCGAGAACCCGGACGCCTACAAGGGCGACAAGCGCAACGCGCTGCTCAAGGAGCAGGCCGAAATCCACCAGAAGATGGCCAAGGACCTGTGCCTGCAGATCCAGGCGATCGCCCAGCATCCCGAGACGCTGGCGAACGCGGCGCATGCTTCGTGGAACTGCGGCTATCCCAACGCAGCCAAGGATCTGGCCGACCTCGTCGAGAGCTTCGGCGCGGCGCCGATCATGGACGTTATTAGAATGGAAAAGGCCAGCGCGCCCAAGGGCGGTGAAGCACTGGCGATGGAGAATATGAAGTGAAGGGCGTCGGCACCGACATCGGTACCATCCATTTCGTCGGCATCGGCGGCATCGGCATGTCCGGCATCGCCGAGGTCATGCACAACCTTGGCTACGCGGTGCAGGGCAGCGACATCGCCGAAGGCTACGTGGTCGAGGGCCTGCGCGCGCGCGGCATCAAGGTCATGATTGGTCACGCGTCCGAGAACGTGGAGGGCGCGGCGGTCGTCGTCACATCCACGGCGGTGAAGCGCGAGAATCCCGAGGTCGTCTATGCCCTCGAGCATCGCATCCCGGTGGTGCGCCGCGCGGAGATGCTGGCCGAGCTGATGCGCCTCAAGAACACCGTCGCGGTGGCAGGCACGCACGGCAAGACGACGACGACCTCAATGGTCGCCGCGCTGCTCGACGCAGGCGGCGTGGACCCGACCGTCATCAACGGCGGCATCATCAACTCCTACGGATCGAACGCGCGTCTTGGCGCGTCGGACTGGATGGTCGTGGAGGCCGACGAGAGCGACGGCTCTTTCCTGCGCCTCGACGGCACGATCGCTATCGTGACGAACATCGATCCGGAGCACCTCGATCACTACGGCTCGTTTGACCGGATCAAGGAATCCTTCGTCGAATTCATCGAGAACGTACCGTTCTACGGTGCGGCGCTGCTGTGCATCGACCACCCGGAAGTGCAGGCGATCATCCCCAAGGTGCGCGACCGCCGCGTGGTGACTTACGGCTTCTCCGCGCAGGCGGACATTCGCGGCGAGAATGTGACGCCGATTCCCGGCGGCAATCGTTTCGACGTGGCGCTGCGCCAGCGGGACGGCTCGTTCCGGCGGATCGAGGGGATCGAACTGCCGATGCCGGGCCGCCACAACGTCCAAAACGCGCTCGCCGCAGTGGGCGTCGCGGTGGAGATGGGCTGT
The DNA here is from genome assembly GCF_021227995.1 of Novosphingobium kaempferiae. Taxonomy (NCBI): domain Bacteria; kingdom Pseudomonadati; phylum Pseudomonadota; class Alphaproteobacteria; order Sphingomonadales; family Sphingomonadaceae; genus Novosphingobium; species Novosphingobium kaempferiae. The sequence continues at coordinate 2,638,610 of NZ_CP089301.1, read as the reverse complement.
TCCGATGCCTGCATCCAGACCGGCTTCTCCAAGTTCGGCGGCGTCAAGCGCCGCTTCACCAAGGTGGGCGAAGTCGAGGTAGAGGGCGGTTCCGTCACCGTGATCGACGACTACGGCCACCATCCGGTCGAGATCCGCGCCGTGCTTGCCGCCGCCCGCGAGGGCGTGAAGGGCCGCGTCATCGCCGTGGTGCAGCCGCACCGCTTCACGCGCCTTCGCGACCACATGGAAGACTTCCAGGCCGCCTTCAACGACGCCGACGTGGTCTATGCCGCGCCGGTCTACGCGGCGGGCGAGCAGCCGATCGACGGTGTGGACAGCGCCGCGCTGGTCGAGGGGACCAAAGCGCGCGGGCACCGCTCGGCGCAGGTCGTCGCCGGGGCCGATGCACTGGCCGATGCACTGGCAGGCTCGATCCTGCCGGGCGACATGGTCGTGTGCCTCGGCGCGGGGGACATCACCAAGTGGGCCGCAGGGCTCGCCGATGGCATCCGGGCGCGGAGGGCAGGGTGAGCCTCACACTCGATCAGACGGCTGTACGCGGCAAGCTGACGGCGAACGCGCCGCTGGCGCCGCTCGTCTGGTTCAAGGCTGGCGGTCATGCGCAGTGGCTGTTCGAGCCGAAGGATCTGGCCGACCTGCAGGATTTCCTGCGCGGCCTCGACCGGGCGGTGCCGGTCATGGCGCTAGGCCTCGGCTCCAACATGATCGTCCGCGACGGTGGCGTTCCCGGCGTGGTGATCCGGCTGGGCAAGGCTTTCGCCAAGGTTGCGAAGCTGGATGACGTCACGCTCGACTGCGGCGGCGGGGCGAGCGGAATCCTCGTGTCCTCCACGGCGCGCGATGCAGGCATTGCGGGCGTGGAGTTCCTCCGCTCGATCCCCGGCACCGTGGGCGGCTTCGTGCGCATGAACGGCGGCGCTTATGGCGGTGAGGTTAAGGACATCCTGATCGACTGCGACGTGGTGCTGCGCTCCGGCGAACTGGTGCCGCTCAGCAATGCAGACCTTGGCTATACCTATCGCCATTCCGAACTGCCCGAGGGCGCGGTGGTCGTCTCCGCGCGCTTCAAGGGGCGTCCCGGCGAACCTGCCGCGATCCAGGCCGAGATGGACCGCATCTCCGCCGCGCGCGAGGCGTCGCAGCCGCTGCGTTCCAAGACCGGCGGCTCGACCTTCAAGAACCCCGAAGGTCACGCGGCATGGAAGCTGGTGGACGAAGCAGGTTGCCGCGGCCTCGTTCTGGGCGGCGCGCAGGTGAGCGAGAAGCACACCAATTTCCTGCTCAACACCGGCGAGGCCAGCAGCGAGGACATCGAAAACCTCGGTGACGAGGTGCGCCGCCGGGTGAAGGAAAAATCCGGCGTCGATCTCGAGTGGGAAATCCAGCGCGTCGGCCAGAGGGTTGAGGGAGGGCGCCCATGAGGGACGACCGCCTTTCCCGCCATGAACAGCAGATCCTCGACAACATCGAGGAATTCGGCTGCCACATCACCGTCGTCACTCCGCCCGATGACGCCGATGAGGAGGACGAGAGCGAGGAGCGCTTCGCCTACTCGGTCGGCTTTCGCACCACCGTCAGCCAGCCCGAGGTGATCGTCTTCGGCTTCTCGACCGAACTCTCCGCCGCCGTCATCAACGGTGTGCTCGACATGTGCCGCGAAGGCTTCGTGATGGAGGACTGGAAGGAGATCGACGGTCTCCTCAAGGGCCACCGTTGCATGCTGCGCGAAGTCGAGCCGGAATGCCTTATCCCGCACTATTTCAACTCGGCGATGTGGTACGCCGAGCATGAGGGCGAGGAAATGTCCCGCGCGATGCAGATCGTCTGGCCGGGCGTCGACGACGGCCTCTTCCCCTGGGACAAGGACTGCTCCGACGCCGTCCGCGACCTGCAAACCCCGCTTTACCGAACGAGTCTGAATTCATGAGCCTGAACCCTATCCACGTCGCAGTCCTGATGGGCGGTTGGTCGAGCGAACGCCCGGTCTCGCTGATGAGCGGCGAGGGCGTAGCCAAGGCTCTGGAATCCAAGGGCCACAAGGTCACGCGGATCGACATGGACCGCGACGTCGCGCTGCGTCTGGCCGAGGCGAAGCCCGATGTCGTGTTCAACGCGCTCCACGGTGCGCCGGGCGAGGACGGCACAGTGCAGGGCATGATGGACCTGATGGGCCTGACCTACACTCATTCGGGCCTCGCGACTTCGGTGATCGCCATCGACAAGGAACTGACCAAGCAGGCGCTGGTCCCGCATGGCGTGCCGATGCCGGGTGGCCGGGTGGTCAAGTCCGCCGATATTCACGAGCGCGATCCCTTGCCGCGCCCCTATGTGCTCAAGCCGGTCAATGAGGGTTCCTCGGTCGGCGTCGCCATCGTCACGACTGAAGGCAACTACGGCAATCCCATAGCGAAGGACGTGAAGGGGCCGTGGCAGGAGTTCGACGAGCTGCTGGCCGAGCCCTACATCCGGGGGCGCGAACTGACGACGGCGGTGATCGGTGATCGTTCGCTGCTGGTCACCGAACTCAAGCCGAAGTCGGGCTTCTACGACTTCGATTCCAAATACACCGACGGCATGACCGAGCATGTCTGCCCGGCCGAGATCCCCGACGAGATCACGCAGGCGTGCAAGGACATCGCCCTGCGTTCACACCAGCTGCTTGGCTGCAAGGGCACCAGCCGTTCGGACTTCCGCTGGGACGATACGCAGGGCGTCGAGGGGCTGTTCCTGCTCGAAGTGAACACCCAGCCCGGCATGACTCCGCTCAGCCTCGTCCCCGAACAGGCGCGCGCCTGCGGGATGGACTACCCCGAACTCGTCGAGGCGATCATCGCCGAGGCCATTGCCGACAAGCAGGCCGGGACCAAATGAGCCAGACCATCCGGCGCAAGGGCACGACTGCCCGCAAGGCCGCCGCGCAGCAGGGGCAGCAGCGCAAGGTGCGCGTCGCCAAGGCGCGGACCGGCTCGGCGCTCGACATGGTCATGGCCTGGCTGCCGTTTACTGAGACGCAGCTCCACAAGATCTTCCTCGTCGCCATCCTCGGCGGTGCGGCGGCGCTGGTCTGCGTGGTCGCCTCGTTCGCGGGGCTGCCGGGGCTGGCCGGGCATCAGATGGCGCTGGTCGCAGGCCAGACCGGCTTCGAGGTCAAGCGCGTCGAAGTGCGCGGTGTGAAGAACATCAACGAACTCAAGGTCTACGAGAAGGCGCTTGCCGAACGGGACCGCGCGATGCCGCTGGTCGATATCGAGGCACTGCGGCAGGATCTGCTCGGCCTGTCGTGGGTCAAGGATGCGCGCGTCTCGCGCCAGCTGCCCGACACGCTCGTCATCGACATCGTCGAGCGGGAACCGCACGCGGTACTGCGCAAGGCCGACCGTTTCGTCCTGATCGACGAGACGGGGCACGAACTCGAAGCCGTCAGCCGCAAGGACGTGGGCGGCAAGCTCATCGTTTCCGGCCCCGGTGCGGGCCAGCAGGTGATCGCGCTCGGCAAGATGCTGGAAGCCGCGCCCGCGATGAAGCCGCGCGTGGCCGAGGCCGAGTGGATCGGCAATCGCCGGTGGAACCTGACCTTCCAGTCCGGCCAGGTGCTCGCGCTGCCCGAGGGCGACCGTGAGTCCGCCGGGGCGCTGGTCACCTTCGCGCGGCTCGACGGCACCAACCGTCTGCTCGGAGGCAAGGTCACGGCTTTCGATATGCGCGCCAAGGACCGCATCTACATGCGCGTGCCCGAGCAGGAAGGGCAGGAACTCGCGCTGAAGGCGGGCTCCGTGCCGCGTACCGGCGCGACGGAAGATGCCGGCGGGCAAGTACAGTGAGGGGCAAGCACTAATGGCCAACCAGCGCATCTCCCGCGTCTTCGGCGCGGTCAACATCGGTTCGTTCCGCATCTCCGCGATCGTCGCGGGGATCAACGAGGTCGGCGACATGGTCGTGCTCGGCTCGGGCCACCGCGCCAGCCAGGGCATCAAGCGCGGCTACGTCACCGATATGGCCGCTGCGACCTACGCCGTGCGCGACGCGATCGACCGTGCGGAAAAGATGGCCGACACCGCCGTCCAGAAGGTCTGGATCGGCTGCTCGGGGGCAGGGCTCGCCAGCCGCATCGACCAGTTCGATGCCGAGATCGGCGGCCGCCGCATCGAGCAGGAGGATATCGACCAGCTGCTGATCTCGGCCAAGGACGTGATCCAGCCCGATGGGCGCATGGTGCTTCATGCGCAGCCCGCGCAGTACCGTCTCGACGGGGCGCATGGCGTCGGCAATCCCAAGGGGCTGCATGCCGAGCGGCTCGGCGTCGACATCCACATCATGCTCGCTGACGGCGCGCCGATCCGCAACCTGACCGAAGCGGTGCAGTCCGCGCATCTGGAGGTGGAGGCGGTCGTCGGCTCGCCGATTGCGGCGGGTCAGGCCTGTCTCTCGCCCGAAGAGCGTGACCTTGGTGTCGCTCTGGTCGAGTTCGGCGGCGAGGTGACGAACGTCGCGATCTACGAGCAGGGGATGCTCAAGGACATGATGTCGATCCCGATGGGTTCGGCCGACATTACCGACGCCATCGCTTCGGCTTTCGGAATCCGCCGTTTCCAGGCCGAGCGCCTCAAGTGCGTCAACGGCTCGGCCATCGCCAGCCCGCACGATCATCGCGAGATGATCCCCGTCAATGCGCCGGGCGAGGAAGGCACCGGCCCGATCGCCCGCCATGCCGACGACAAGAACCGCATTCCGCGCGCGGAACTGATCGGCGTCATCACCGGCCAGCTCGGCACGCTGATGGAAGAGGTGAACAAGGCGCTCAAGACGATGCGCTTCACCGGCCAGCGCGGCAAGCAGGTGGTCTTCACCGGCGGCGGCGCGGAACTGGTAGGTCTGGCCGACTATGCGCAGGCTGCCATCGGCAAGCCGGTACGCATCGGCCGCGTCGCGCAGCTTTCCGGCCTTGCCGAAGCGCATGTGAAACCGGGCTTCTCGACGCTGGCGGGGCTGGTGCTCTACGCCGCCGCAGACCCGGTCGATATCCGCGCGCTGGGCCGCAGCCATACGAGCACGGTGCGTCTCGGCAAGCTGGGCATGGTCGGACGCGTCTATCAGGCGCTGCGCGAGTACTTTTGAACATTCTTAAGGGCTTGAAGACCAGCCGTGCAAACTGGGCGACCAACTTGGTAAAAATGGCGGAATTGGCGGCTTTGGCTGTGGACAAAGGCCTATGATGCTTTGCTTAGTCGAATCGAAGCATGCAATCAGAGTGGTCAAGGAATTTTCTTCGCGCGTGCCTGCAGGAGAGCGAAATGAGCATTAACATCGGACCCCCGGCGATCGAGGAACTTCGTCCGCGCATCCTGGTCATCGGCGTCGGCGGAGCCGGCGGCAACGCGATTGCCAATATGATCCATGCCCAGATCGAGGGCGTGGACTTCGTGGTCGCCAATACGGACGCCCAAGCGCTCAACAACTCGATCGCGGAAACCCGCATCCAGCTTGGTCCGGACATCACGCAGGGTCTCGGTGCCGGCGCGCGTCCGGAAGTGGGCCGTGCGGCAGCGGAAGAAACCCGTGAGGAGCTGGAGCGCCTGCTCGACGGCGTCCACATGGTCTTCATCGCGGCCGGCATGGGCGGCGGCACCGGCACGGGTGCGGCCCCGATCATCGCGCAGGCCGCGCGCGAAAAGGGCGTCCTGACGGTCGGTGTCGTCTCCAAGCCCTTCATGTTCGAAGGTACGCGCCGCATGCGCGCCGCCGACTCGGGCATCGAGGAGCTGCAGAAGCACGTCGACACCCTGATCGTCATCCCCAACCAGAACCTGTTCCTGGTGGCAAAGGCGGAAACGACCTTCAAGGAAGCCTTCACGCTAGCCGATGAAGTGCTCCAGCAGGGCGTGCGCTCGATCACCGACCTGATGATCATGCCGGGCCTCATCAACCTCGACTTCGCGGACGTTCGTTCGGTCATGGGCGAGATGGGCAAGGCGATGATGGGCACGGGAGAGGGCGAAGGCCCGAACCGCGCCCTTGAAGCCGCCGAGCGCGCCATCGCCAACCCGCTGCTCGACGGCGTGTCGATGCAGGGCGCGAAGGGTGTCATCATCTCGATCATCGGCGGCGACGACATGAAGCTGCTGGAAGTCGACGAAGCCGCCAATCACATTCGTGAGCTGGTCGATCCGGACGCGAACATCATCTGGGGCTCGGCGTTCAACCCGGACCTACAGGGCAAGATCCGCGTCTCGGTCGTCGCCACCGGCATCGAACAGACCACGGAAATGGCCGAAATCGCCTCGCGTCCGCTAAATCTCGGCGCGTCGCGTGGCCCGGTTCGCCCGACCTATCAGGCTCCGGCGGCTCCGGTCTATCAGGCGCCTGTCACCCCGACGCCGGCTCCCGCGCCCGCTCCCGTGGCACAGCCTGCCCCGGCTCCCGAGCCCGCGCCGTTCGCATCACCCTCGCAGGCCTACGAGCCTTCGGCAGAGCTGGAGCTCGGTGCCGAGGACGAGGCGCAGGACGCCCCGGCAACTGGCGGTTTCGCCGGTCTGCGTGGCATCCAGAAGGAACCGCTCGACCTCAGCTTCGAGGCTCCGGTGGAGCCCGCTCCGGCTCCCCGCCCGCGCACTCAGGACGAACTGCTGTTCGACGGTGGTCAGTCGGCTCCGGTGCCGCCGCGCCCCAAGCCGGCCGGTGGCGGCAGCACGCTGTTCGAACGCATGACGAACCTCTCGCGTCCGCGCCCGGGTGCCGATGCAGGTTCGGACGAAGATGAAGGCGACGGTGGCTCGATCAGCATCCCGCGCTTCCTCGGTCGTCAGAACAACCAGTAAGGTCCGTTGAGGCGGAGGCAGAGCGGAACTGCCCCGCCTCCGGCCCTTCGGGTCGCACCCGCGTTCGTTCAAGGTTCATCTGCGCCGGTTCATGGCGCTTGCCTGCGCGCCGATTGGCGCGCGGAGTCGTTTGGCCGATCGACTGGTCATCGACTCGTCTCACAGTTAACTGAGGCCCAGCTGTCGTCGTGGGGAGGGCGGCTGCGCCGGTCGGACGACAGAGGATTTGCGGGTGGATCACTTGGTATCGCGGTTGCTCGGCGGCGTGGCGCTTGCAGGCGCTCTGGGCTGGGCTCCGATGGCATCCGGGCAGTCCGCCCCTGTGGTTTCCCGGCCAGTAGTCCAGTCGCTCCCGAGCGAGGACAACAAGAAGTTGAGCGCCGCGCTCGCCAGGCTAGGCCGCGATTCACGCGATGTCGCCGCACTGATCGACGCGGGCGATGCCGCCAGCGCCCTGCATGACTACGATGCGGCCATCGGCTTTTACCGCCGCGCCGACGAGGCGAGCCCCGGCAATGCCCGCGCAAAGGCCGGGCTCGGCAGCGCCTTCGTCCATACCGGCGACCCGGTAAGCGCCATCCCCTATTTCGACGCCGCCGAAATGGCGGGCGCTTCCACAGCCTCGATTTCCGCCGACCGTGGACTGGCCTACGATCTCGTCGGCGACAACGTGGCGGCGCAGCGATACTACGCGCTGGCGCTGCCGACGCTGTCGGGAGACAAGGCCGACGACTTGCGCAACCGCCTTGCGATCAGCCAGGCCATCGGCGGCAATGTCGATACGGCGTACACCACGCTGTTGCCGCTGCTGAACAAGCAGGACAAGCCGGGCTGGCGCACCCGCGCGTTCACGCTGGCTATTGCGGGAGATACCGATCAGGCGGTCGAGGTGGCAGGCAAGATTCTCCCCGGCCAGCTCGCCCAGAACATCGCGCCGTACCTGCGCTATATGCCTCGTCTCACTAAGGCGCAGCAGGCGGCGGCGGCCAACCTCGGGCGCTTTCCCCGCGCTTCGGAGATCGGCCGCGACGATGCGCGTATCGCCGCGTATGCGCCGCCGCGCTCGACCGCTGCCGGTGGAGGGCTGATTCCCAAGGGCGAGCCGCTCGGCGGCGGAACGGCGGCAAAGCTGGCGAAGGCGACCAAGCCTGCGCGCACCCGCTCGACGCGCAGCGAGACGCAGCAGCCGACGCGCGTGACCTCGTCCACCGCGCCCGCGCGCACGGCGACGGTCGCCGCGATCGACCCCGACCGCGTGGCGCCACCCGAGCCGAAGCCGACCATCGAGCGCGGTTCGGGCGAACTGCCGCCGATCAATCGCCCTGCCGAGCCTGTGAAGGTGGCGGAAGCGCCGAAACCGACGCCTGCGTCAACGCCCACGCCTGCCCCGACACGCACCGCGCTGGCGACGGCGCCTTCCACCTCCGCCCGACCTGTGACGCCCGGCTTCGACCTTGGGCGACTGCCCGCGGCACAGGCGGCTGCCACGCCGACGCCAGCACCTGCTCCTACACAGCAAGCAGTTGCCCGCACTCCAGCCGCAACGCCTGCCAGTGCTCCTCCGGCACCCGGTCCGAGCCAGCTATCGCTGTCCGAGATATTCGCCGATATCGGCAAGCCGACCGCCGAGACATTGCCCGCATCGGGCGCGGTCGACATCCGCCTGATAACCCCCGCCGTACCGCCGCCGCGCGTGACTTTGCCCAAGGTCGAAGAGGCCAAGGCTGTCGATGCGAAGCCGGACACGAAGCTCGCTGATGCCAGGCTGGCGGATGCGAAGGTGGCCGAAACCAAAACCGTCGATCCCAAGGCGAAGCCGGATGCGAAGAAGACTGCCGTCGCCAAGGCAGCCGAAGCGAAAGCCAAGGCTCTGGCTGATGCAAAGGCCAAGGCAGATGCCGAAGCGAAGGCCAAGGCGAAGAAGCCCTCGCATCCCAGCCGTATCTGGGTGCAGATCGGCGTCGGGCGGAACAAGGACGCCATCGCCTTCGACTGGCGTCGCTACACGCGCGAAAGCGCGGCGCTGCTCAAGGGGCGCACGCCCTACGTCAGCGAGATGGGGCGCACCAACCGCATCCTGATCGGTCCGTTCGCCACGCAGAAGGCCGCGAACGCCTTCCTTGCCGATGCGAAGAAGCAGGGTTTTTCGGACGCGCTGCCGTGGACGAGCCCGGCCGGGCAGGTCGTCGATCCGCTCTCCGGCCAGTGAGGGCGGCGGGTTGGCTGGACTTGTGTTAACCCGTATTCACTTTTATCCACACGCTGTGAACAGGCTTGTGCAGTTATGCGCAGGCGATGCGGGGCAGGTGGATTGTGCTTGCCCGCCCGCAGGCAGCATCCATGCACCCGTATTCGCGGAGGGCTGATGTCGCAGATTATGAGGACCGTTCAGGACGATATCGACCGGGACGACGAGGCTGCCCCCGTGGAGATGCTGGCTTCGCTGTTCGAGGCGCGCGACTGGCCCTTCGAGTATTCGGGCGAGGACGAGATCTCGGCCGAGATCAAAGGCGCCTGGGCGACGTACCAGTTCCAGGCGATCTGGCGCGCCGAGGATCAGGTGCTCCAGCTCCTGTGCCTGCCCGACATCCGCATCGCAGAGGGCAAGCGTGCTGCTGTCTACGAGGCGCTGGCGCTCATCAACGAGCAGCTCTGGCTCGGCCATTTCGACGTCTGGTCGAACGGCGGCGTGGTGCTGTATCGCCACGGCCTGATGCTCGGACCGCACGGGCTGCTGGGGCCGGGCGAGGCGCAGATGGTGGTCGAGGCCGCGATCGAGGAATGCGATCGCTTCTACCCTGTGTTTCAGTTCATCCTGTGGGGTGACAAGACGCCGACCGAGGCGCTCTCCGCCGCAATGGTGGACGCCGCCGGGGAGGCCTGAGCCTCCTCTTGCCGATGGTCCCGGCGGGCTCTGTCCGCTTGGCCCTTGGCACGTCCGATCCACTCGCCTAAGCCGCGCCCCTGCAAGCATAGGGGAACGCATATGGACCGGTTTCAGAACATCCTGCTCGTCGGTTGCGGCAACATGGCGGGCGCCATGCTGACCGGTTGGCTGGCCGGCGGTATCCCGGCCTCGCGCTTCACCGTCGTCGATCCTCGTATCGAGAGTGTTCCCGAGGGTGTCACCCTGCGTCGCGAACTGCCGGCCGACGGGCGTTTCGACGCGATCCTGCTGGGCGTGAAGCCGCAGGGGCTCGATGATGTCGCCCCCATGCTGAACCCGCTGGTGGGGCGCGAGACTGCGCTGTTCTCCATCCTTGCGGGCGTCGAATTCGACAGCCTTGCCGCGCGCTTCCCTCGGGCGGGGGCGCTGGTCCGGGTGATGCCGAACCTCGCCGCTGCTGTCGGCAAGTCGCCGATCGCGCTCGACGCGCGCGGGCTCGACGAGACCGGCCGTGCCGCCGTCACCACTTTCATGGAGCCGCTCGGCACGCCTGAATGGCTGGCGGGCGAGCACCTGTTCGATGCCGTCACCGCGCTTGCGGGCTGCGGCCCGGCGTTCGTCTACCGTTTCATCGACTCCCTTGCCGCAGGCGCTGTCGCGCTCGGCCTCGACGAAGGGCAGTCGCAGCGCCTCGCGCTGGCGATGGTCGAGGGGGCTGGTATGCTGGCGGGCGCTTCCGAGTTCTCGCCGGGCGAACTGGCCGACAAGGTGGCGAGCCCCGGCGGATCGACCCGCGCAGGCATGAACGTGCTCGACGAAAACGGCGCGCTGGCCGCAGTCGTCGCCGCGGCCATGACGGCCTCGCGCGACCGTAATGCCGAGATGGCCGCCGCCGCCCGCAAGGCGTGAAAGTCCAATTACATCCGTTTTACACTTTGTCACAAATGACGAACTGCGGTTGTTCTTGAAACTTTTACGGCCCGGCGCGATATTCACCTCTGAGCGGGACCGCATTGTGCTGGCTTTCCGCTGAAGGGAGTTTGAAATGGCGAATTGGAACGACCCCCAGCCCCGTCAGGGCTTCGGTGCGTCTCCGAGCCGTGATGGCACCGACCTCGGGCGCGCTGACGGCCGGACCGCCTACGACGCCGGTCTGCGTCGGCACATGCTGTCGATCTACAACTACATGGCCTCGGGCGTGCTGCTGTCGGGTATCGTCGCGATGCTCTTCGCGCCTTATGCGGTGCAGATGATGCAGTCGCCGATCAAGTGGCTGGTCATGCTCGCCCCGCTGGGCTTCGTGTTCGCCATCAGCGGCGGCGCGCAGCGCTTCAGCGAGGGCACGCTCAAGGTGCTCTACTGGGCCTTCGCGGCGATCATGGGCGTTTCGCTCTCGACGATCTTCGTGATCTACACGGCGACCTCGATTGCGACCACGTTCTTCGCGACCGCTGCGGCTTTTGCGGGCCTCAGCCTCTACGGCTACACCACGAAGAAGGATCTGTCGGGCTTCGGCACGTTCCTCATCATGGGTCTGGTCGGCATCCTGATCGCCTCGCTCGTGAACATCTTCGTGGGTTCGAGCGTACTGCAACTGGTGATCTCGATCCTGGGCGTGCTGATTTTCGCGGGCCTCACCGCCTACGACACGCAGATGCTCAAGAACCAGTACTACCATCTGCGCGGCACCGACTTCGTCGGCAAGGCCGTGGTTCTCGGCGCACTGAGCCTGTATCTGGACTTCATCAACATGTTCCAGTTCCTGCTCAGCTTCCTCGGTCAGCGCGACTGACGTGCGGCCGGGAGTGGGATAATCGCCACCGAAACGGAGGAAATTTGCCTCCGAAGCGATTAATCCACAGTGCAGATTCATATAGTCATGATGCCCGGTGCGTTTCGTCGCACCGGGCATTTGCTTTATCGACTCGCGGCGTTAGACCTTTCGCGCCGCGCGATGGAGAAAGATCGGTGAACCAAGGGTTTGAGATGAAGGTGAAAGAGCAGGGGCGCCGCCGCCTTTCGTTGCTGGCGGGCTCGGCTGTCGCCGTCACGCTCGCCGTGCTGGCTGGATGCGCCAAACCACCGCCGCCGCCGCCACCCCCGCCGCCGCCGGTCGTGGTGATCCCGCCGATGCCGACCCCGCCGATGGGCGCGCCGCTCGAAATGAGGACGCCGCCGAAGACCGAGGATGGGACGCGGCAGACCGTGAACTACGGAATTTCGACGTCGCAGGCGGTCTGGAACTTCCGTTCGGCCTACAACGTGGCTGCGCTGAACTGCATTGAGGTGCAATTCACGCCGATCCTCGATGGCTACAAGCGCATGCTCAAGGTCTACGACAAGTCGCTGGACCGGGCGAGCAAGGAAATCGACGCGAGCTTCCGCACGCAGCACACGGGCCGCGCCGCCATCGTCGCGCGCGAGACGTACCAGACGCAGGTCTACAACTTCTTCTCGCTGCCGCCGGTGGACTCCGCGTTCTGCCAGGCCGCGATGGAAGTGAGCGTCGAACTGCAGACGGTCGAGCCGAGCCAGTTCGAGAACTGGTCCTACACCGGCCTCGCCAGGCTGGAGGCGCCGTTCAAGGCGTTCTTCGACGCCTACGACCAGTACCGCGCAGACCTCGCCGCATGGCAGTCGCGTTACGGCTCCAACGGCCTCATCACAGTGCGTCCCACGTCGGAGCAGGTCATGGCACAGCCCAACGCCGGTCAGCCTCAGGCGACGGTGCCGCTGGCGCAGTGAGGGCCGTGAAGGGCGCGAGAATCTTCGCGCCCTCCATTTTTGCTCTTCCGCGCGGGTGCTCTCTTCGCTAAGGGGGCGCTCCCGGAGTGGAGACGCTCCCGGAATTGATACTGGAACGGGGCCGTAGCTCAGCTGGGAGAGCGCGTCGTTCGCAATGACGAGGTCAGGGGTTCGATCCCCCTCGGCTCCACCAGTATCGCACATTGCAGGCATGTCCGGACGAGCCGGGCACCACCCGGCCCGAGAGACGGCCGGGTTTTTTGTTTATCTGCGGCCAGCGGCATTCAGCGGGGTTTTGACCCCGACAGCCGGGACCGGTCGCGAAGGAGGCGCCCCTGAACGGCGCCGAAGGCGATTGGACCCATGCATTTTCTCGACCAGGCCAAGATCTATGTGCGTGCAGGCGGCGGTGGCCCCGGTGCCGTCAGCTTCCGGCGTGAGAAGTACGTCGAGTACGGCGGCCCCAACGGCGGCAACGGCGGCAAGGGCGGCGATATCATCTTCGAGGCCGTGCCCGGCCTCAACACGCTGATCGACTTCCGCTACACCCAGCACTTCAAGGCTCCGCGCGGCGGCCACGGCATGGGCCAGAACCGTAACGGCGCGGCGGGCAAGGATCTGGTCATCAAGGTGCCGATCGGTACGCAGATCATCGCCGACGATGAGGATCGCGACACCGTGCTCGTCGACCTGACCGAGGCGGGCCAGCGCGTCACCTTCCTCGAAGGCGGCATGGGCGGGCGCGGCAACGCCAGCTACAAGACCAGCACCAATCGCGCCCCGCGCCAGCACCAGCCCGGCATGCCGCCCACGGAACAGTGGGTGTGGCTGCGCCTCAAGCTGCTGGCCGACGTCGGCCTCGTCGGCATGCCCAACGCGGGCAAGTCCACGTTCATCAACGCGCTGTCCAACGCCAAGGCGAAGGTGGGCGACTATGCCTTCACCACGCTGCGTCCGCAGCTGGGCGTGGTGAACCACAAGCACCGCGAGTTCGTGCTGGCCGACATCCCCGGCCTGATCGCGGGCGCGGCGGACGGCGCAGGCATCGGCGACCGTTTCCTCGGCCACATCGAGCGTTGCCGCGTGCTGGTCCACCTCATCGACATCTCCAACACCGATCCGGTGGAGGCGATGAAGGTCGTCGAGGAGGAACTGGAAGCCTACAGCGAACTGCTGGCCGACAAGCCGCGCCTCGTCGCGCTGAACAAGGTCGATCTGGTCGACGATGCGCTGGCGGAGGAATACGCCCGCGAACTGCTCAAGGCGGGTGCGGACGAAGTGTTCCCGATTTCCGGCGCGACCGGCAAGGGCATGCCGCGGCTGCTCGACGCGGTGATCGACTACCTTCCGGCTGCGACCGTGACTGAACGTCCTACGGGTGAGCGCGAAGAGGCCGACGACACGCCCTGGTCGCCGATCTGATCCATCGTCGTCCCGGACTTGCTCCGGGACCGCTGGCCGTGAACGACGGTGCTGTCGGCAAGGCGCTCTGAAGCAAGGTCGCGCCTGAAGACAGCCACCGGTCCCGGATCAGGTCCGGGACGACGTGGTTCCGGCCAAATGGCCCAACCTTGCGCTTTCCACAACTCAGGCTTTCCCCTAGAGGCTGGCACTCCCATGCCCATCGCCCGACTCTCCGACCTCGCCGATCCTGCACTTTCGCCCCGCCTCGTCATCAAGGTGGGCTCGGCCCTGCTTGTCGGGCCGGAGGGCGTGCGCCGCGCGTGGATCACGCAGCTGGTGGCCGAAATCGCCGAGGCGCGCAGCCGGGGGCAGGACGTCATCGTGGTGTCCTCGGGCGCGATCGCGCTGGGGGCGGCGACGCTGGGGCTGGAGAAGGGCGGGCGCGGCAGCCTTGCCGACGCGCAGGCGAGCGCCGCCGTCGGCCAGATCGCGCTGTCGGGCCTCTGGGCCGAACTGCTCGGCGCGCATGGCATCACCGCGGCGCAGATGCTGCTGACGCTGGAGGATCTGGAGGACCGCCGCCGTTACCTCAATGTCACCGCCACGCTGACGCGCCTGCTCGATGCGGGCGCGGTGCCCGTCATCAACGAGAACGATTCGGTGGCGACGCAGGAAATCCGCTTCGGTGACAACGACCGCCTTGCTGCACGCGTGGCGCAGGCGGCGCAGGCGAGCGCGGTGATGCTGCTTTCCGACATCGACGGCCTCTATGACCGCCACCCCAAGCTGCCCGGGGCGCAGATGATCCCGGTGGTCGAGGGCGTCACCGCCGAGGTTCGCGCCATGGCGAGCACGGAATCGAACTCCGGCATGGGCTCGGGCGGCATGGTGTCCAAGCTGCAGGCAGCCGAGATCGCCGAACTGGCGGGCATCTGCCTCGTCATCGGCAATGGCCAGCATGAGCGACCCGTCGCGCGCATCGTGTCGCAGGGCATCGGAACCCTGTTCGTTCCGAAACGCAAGGCCGCCGCGCGCAAGGCGTGGCTGGGCGGGCGGCTGCGGCTCAAGGGCGAGATCGTCGTCGACGACGGCGCGGCGGCGGCGCTGGGGCGCGGTTCCAGCCTGCTGGCCAAGGGCATCACGGCGGTCGAGGGCGTGTTCTCGCGCGGAGATCCCGTCGCCATCGTCGATGGGCAGGGCAGCGTGCTGGCGCATGGCCTGTCGGAATACGACGCGGCGGAATGTGCTGCCATCGTCGGCCTGCATTCGAGCGATCAGGAGGCCGTGCTGGGCTACGCGCCGCGCTCCTCCGTGGTCCACCGCGACCAGATGGTGCTGAAGTGAGCCGCCGTCGCGGACCCATCCATCGCCCGGTCATCGCCCTGACCGGTGCGACAGGCTTCGTCGGGCAGGCAGTGCTTGAGGCCGCCATCGAGGCGGGCTTCGCGGTGCGGGCGCTGACCCGTCGCACCCAGCCGGAACGCGAGCATGTCGACTGGATCGGCGGCGAACTGGGCAATGTCGCCTCGCTCGTCGATCTCGTGCGCGGCGCCGAGGCGGTGATCCACGTCGCGGGCGTGGTCAGTGCGCCCGATACCGCCGGGTTCGAGGCGGGCAACGTCACCGGCACGCTCAACCTCATCGAAGCGACGGTGGGCGAGGGTGTGCGCCGCTTCGTTCATATTTCCTCGCTCTCCGCGCGCGAACCCGAGTTGTCGGCCTACGGCGCGTCAAAGGCGCGGGCCGAGAAGATCGTCATGGCCAGCCCGCTCGACTGGACCATCGTGCGTCCGCCCGCGATCTACGGGCCGCGTGACAAGGAGATGTTCGAGCTGTTCCGCGTGGCGCGCTGGGGCGTGATCCCGATGCCGAAAGCGGGCCGCGCCTCGATGATCCACGTCGAGGATCTGGCGCGCCTGCTGGTGGCGCTGGAGCCGGGCGGACTGTCGGTGACGGGCAAGATCTTCGAGCCGGACGACGGCAAGCCGCAGGGCTGGGAGCACTTCGAACTCGGCCTCGCCATCGGCTGGGCGCTGGGCAAGCGGCCCCGCGTGATCGGCCTGTCGCCCGCGATGCTCCACCGCGCGGCGCGCATCGACAATTTTTTGCGCGGCCCCCGCGCAAAAATGACGCTCGACCGCGCGGCTTACATCAGCCATCCGGACTGGGTGGTCTCGCCCGAGGCTGCGCCGCCGGTTGCGCTCTGGCGCCCGCGCGTGGAAACGCGCGAGGGGCTGAAGGCGACGGCGCAATGGTATCGCGAGCACAAGTGGCTCTAGAAGGACTGTAGACCCCGCATGAACCGCCTGCTCGCCCGCCTGAACATCGACCCCTATCTTCTTCTGCTGGTCGGTACGGTGGGGCTGGCGTCGGTGCTTCCGGCGCGGGGCATCTGGGCGGACATCGCGGGCGGCGTCGCCGATGCGGGCATCGCGCTGCTGTTCTTCCTCCATGGCGCCAAGCTCTCGCGCGAGGCGATTCTCGATGGCGCGAAGGCGTGGAAGCTGCACCTGACCGTTTTCGCGACGACCTTCGTGCTGTTCCCCATCGTCGGCCTCGGCGTGCGGGCCATCCCCGGTCTCGAACCCTCGCTGGCGACGGGCGTGCTGTTCCTGACGCTGCTGCCCTCGACAGTGCAGTCCTCCATCGCCTTCACCGCGATCGCCGGGGGCAACGTGGCGGCGGCGGTGTGCAGCGCCTCGTTCTCGAACCTTGCAGGCATCTTCATCACGCCGCTGCTGACCGCGCTGTTCATCACCGGGGAGAGCCAGGGCTTCTCGACGGATCCGATCATCGCGATCTCGGTGCAACTGCTGCTGCCCTTCGTCGCGGGCCACCTGCTGCGCCCGTGGATCGGCGGCTTCGTGACGCGCAACAAGAAGGTGCTGGGCTACGTCGATCGCGGCTCGATCCTGCTGGTGGTCTACACCGCGTTCGGCGCGGCGGTGCTCGAAGGGCTGTGGAGCAAGGTGACGCTGGGCGAGCTGGCGCTGATCGCGGCGATCTCGCTGGGCGTGCTGGCGGTGGTCATGGTGCTCTCCAGCATCGCGGGCAAGGCGCTCGGCTTCTCGCGCGAGGACCGCATCGTGCTGCTGTTCTGCGGCTCCAAGAAGAGCCTCGCCACCGGCGTGCCCCTGGCGGGCGTGCTGTTCCCGGCGGCGCAGGTGGGCGCGATCATCCTGCCGCTGATGTTCTTCCACCAGATCCAGCTGATGGTCTGCGCCGTGCTGGCGCGCCGGTTCGCAGCGGAGAACGAGCGGATCGAGGCATCCGCCTGAGATATTCGCCCCGGCGATGGGGTGCACCTCGCAAAGTTAGATAGTGCGTACTATCAAATCGGCAGGGAGAGCCTGCCATGCATATCGAACCGAGCATCCTGCCGTACCTCGCCGACCTCGACGGCGCGGTCGCGAACCTCAGGGACACTTGGCGGCCGGACGACCCGGCCTATCGCGCCGACGTCTACCGCCAGACGATGGCGAGCCTGTCCTATTCCTATTTCATGTACTTCCACGCCGACGCCGAGCACCCGGACTGGGCGCCGCTGTGGAACCCGGTCTACACGCTCCAGCCCAACCCGGACGACATCTACACGCAGTCGCCGATCCGGGGTGATCTGACCTACCGCGTCTCCGGCAATCGGGGGACGTGCCGCATCCTCTCGTTCACCACGCAGGCGGCGCTGTCGGGCACGGTGGACGAGATGCCGCGTCCCAACGGGCACAATGAACTCGACACCAACGACCTCGGCATAGCGCTGGGCGAGGACTTCTCGATCGTGTTCAGCGCCGAGCGGCCCGCCGGGTACGAGGGCCACTGGGCACCCATCGACCCCGCCGCGCGCGGTATGTTCACCCGCTTTCGCATGTACGACTGGGCGAGGGAGGTTGATCCCGTGCTCTCCATCGAATGCCTTGATCCCGTACCGCCCAAGCCGCGCCTCGCGCCGGAGGAAATCCTGCACCGCATCACCGAGATGGCGAAGCTGCCCCGGCGCAAGACCGACCTCTATTACCCGATGCAGAACGGGGTGAAGGAGCGCGTCGGCTTCAACGTCTTTGAGCCGGTCCGCTACCCCGGCGCGCTGGTGAAGCAGACCTACTGGCCTGCCTGCTTCCAGCTGGAGGACGACGAGGCGCTCATCATCGAGACGGAGATCCCGCAGCGCGCGCCGTACTGGAACGTCCAGCTCAACGATCCGTACTTCAACGCGCTCGAATACGTCTACCGGCTCAGCAGCACCAACGGCGCGATGGCCACGCTGTCGAGCGACGGGAAGTTCCGTGGGGTGATCGCGCTGACCGATCCGGGCGTGCCCAACTGGCTCGACCCGGCGGGCTACAACGAGGGCGGCATCTATGGCCGCTGGTACGACTGCGACAGCGAGCCAGTGCCGACGATCACGCGCGTCAGGTTGGCCGACCTGCGCGCGCACCTGCCCGCCGATACGCCCACGGTCCCGCCCGAACAGCGCGCGGAGGAGATCCGTCGCCGTGTCGTCGCCTGTCAACGCAGAAGGCGCTGGTGAGGAGCGCGTCATGGACCTGAGCTACGATCCGCCCGTCGCGTTTCGCCACGCGCTCGACCAGTTGCACGCCACCGTCGCGGCAGAGGTGGGCGCGGACGATTTCGGCCCCTCCGACTACCTGCCGGGCCTGACCGTGCTGCTTCAGTCGATGGACTACGACCCGCGCTTTTCCGAGCGGGGCCGCCGCGCTGCGTGGGGCATGGCCGTGGGCGTGCTGCGCGGGCGGGCGCAGGCCGTCGCGGCGATGAAGGCGAACCCCGGCTTCGATGCGCGCGCGGTGCTGGCGCCCGTCGTCATCACCGGGGTGCCGCGCACCGGGACGACCGCGCTGCACCGGCTGATGGCGGTCGATCCGCGCTTTCAGGGCCTCCAGACATGGCTGCTCGACAGCCCGATGCCGCGTCCGCCGATGGAGCGCTGGGGCGACTATCCGCAGTACCGCAAGACCGTCGCCGCGCTCGACGCGCAGTATGCCGCCGTGCCCGATGCCAAGGCGGCGCACTTCCGCGCCGCCGAGGAAGTGCATGAGTGCTGCATGCTGCTGCGCCAGTCGTTCGTGTCGAACCTGTGGTCCTGCGGCTGGTCGGCGGCGACCTACGACGCCTGGTGGCAGTGCCAGAGCGAGGCGGCGGCCTATCGCCACTTTGCAAAATGCGTCCAGCTGATCGGCGCGAACGACCTGGACAAGCGCTGGCTGCTCAAGAACCCGGGGCATATCGAGCATCTCGACCTGCTCTTCGCGGTCTTCCCCGATGCGCGCGTGATCCAGACCCACCGCGATCCCGGCAAGGCGGTGCCGAGCCTCGTCTCGCTGCTGATGAACATGAACGGGCTGATGGAGCCCGACCGCACGCAGCAGCGCGCCGAGAACCTGCTGCGCCGTGAAGTCGCCAAGTGGGCCAATGCGGTGAGGAAGTGCGAGGCGGTGCGGGCGCGCCATCCGGGGCAGGTGCTCGATGTCGTCCACGCCGATTTCCATGCCCGACCGATGGAGACGGTGGAGGCGATCTACCGCTTCATCGGCATGGACATCCCCGAGGACACCCGCGCCGCGCTGCTGCGCCGGATCGACGAGAAGCCGGAACTCAGCCGGGGTGTCCATCGCTATTCGATCACCGACTACGGCATGACTGCGGACGAGGCGCGTGCGCCGTTCGCGGACTATATCGCGCGGTACGATCTGCTGGAGATGCGGGCATGAAGGCGGCGATCTATCCGGGGCAGGGCAGGCCCATCGAGATCGAGGACATCGCCGATCCGGCGCCCGGCCCGGACGGCCTGCTCATCCGCGTGGACCGCTGCGGCATCTGTGGCACCGACCTGTCGATGACGCAGGGCGGCGCGTGGGACTTCGGCGCGAACGTGCAGTTCGGGCACGAGTACGCGGGCACCGTGGTCGAGGTCGGCCGCAACGTCAGCGGCTGGAAGGTGGGCGATCCGCTGGCGGTGCTGCCCTCGGTCGCCTGCGGGCAATGCGACACCTGCCGCGCGCACGGCAACAACGTGCTCTGCCGGGAGAGCCCGGCGCGCGCCTCGGTGGGCTTCGCCGAACTCGCGAGCATTCCCGCCAGCGTCGCCACGCCCCTGCCGAAGACGCTTTCGATGGCCGACGGCGCGCTGATCGAGCCGCTGGCGATCAGCCTCTACGGCACGCAGATGGCGCAGATCCGTCCGGGCGAGCGCGTGCTGGTGCTGGGCGGCGGCACGGTGGCGCTTTACGCGATATACTGGGCGCGGCGGCTCGGCGCGGGCAGGGTGGTCGCCATGTCGCGTTCGTCCCGACGGCGCGACTTGTGCCTCGCCATGGGCGCGGACGCCTTCGTCGCCTTCGGGGACAACGAAGTGGGCGAAGTGGTCGAGGCGCTGGGAGGCGCGCCGCAGGTGGTGCTGGAATGCGTGGGGGCGACGGGGATGCTCGGCCGCTCGGTCATGCACGCAGCACCGTTCGGGCGCATCGTCAGCCTCGGCTTCTGCACCGCGCCCGATCCGGTGATCCCCGGCATGGCGAGCTACAAGTGCGTCTCGATGCACTTCGCGGTCGGGTATTCGATGCGGGAGTTCCTCTACATCGCGCAGATGCTGGACCGGGACCGGATTTACGGCGGGGGGCATGTGGACCCCAAGGCCATCGTTACGGGGAACATCGGACTGGCGGACCTGCCCGCAATGTTCGAGACCTTGCGCGGGCCGAATGCCGAGACGAAGGTGCACGTGCGCTGCCAATGACCGTCGTCCCGGACTTGATCCGGGACCGCTGGCTGTCTTTAGGCGGTGCCCAGGCGAAGGGTCTTCGACAGGCTCAGCCTGACCCTTCGACAAGCTCAGGGTGAGCGGAGGTAGTGTAACAACCTCTAATCCCGCTCAGGCTGAGCTTGTCGAAGCCCCATCGGCACACTCCCGGCGTCACGCCGCCACCGGTTCCCCCACAACCTCCTCCACCGGCGCGCGCCGCAGCATGAGCAGCAGCAGCGCGCCCAGCACCACCGAAGTGCCGACCGTCACCAGGAATGCATCGAAGTTCCCCGTGCGCGCCAGCGTCCAGCTCAGCAGCGCTGCGCCCGATGCCGCCGCCAGCGAGCACACGCCGGTCAGCAGGCCCAGCACGCTGGAATAGATGCCGGTGCGGAAATGCCGCGCGACGAGGAAGGCGAGGATGTCGCCCTCCGCCCCCACCGCGAAGCCGAGGCTGAAGATCGAGGCGGTGACGATCCAGGGTGCGTCCCAGCTGCTCGCCAGCACGAAGAGGCCGAGCCCCGGCAGCGCCAGCATCACGAAGGAGACGACCTGCGGCACGAACCGGTCGAGCGCCACGCCCGTCACGAAGCGTCCCAGCAGCATCCCCGCCGCGAGCGCGGTGAACATGATCGAGGCGCCTTCGCCGGTGATGCCCTGGTCGAGCACCAGCATCTTCAACTGCACGAGGATCAGCGTGAGGGGCAGGTTGCACAGGTACATCGAGCCGAACAGGATCCAGAACGCGGGCTCGCGGAAGATCTCGGGGTAGTCCTCGCGCGCGCTGCGCTTTGGGCCGGTGACGAGCACGGCATGGGCGCGGCCGGCGGGGATCAGCAGGAAGGTGACGATGCCCGCCACGGTGGTGAACACCGCGAGCATCCGGTAAGTCGCCTCCCAGCCGTGCGCCTCGACGTAACCGTTGATGACGGGGCCGCCGATGGCGCTGAACAGCGCCGGGCCGCAGGCGACGATGGCGAGGCCGAGTCCGCGCGCGTGCTCTACGTGCTGCACGACGAGGCGGGTGTAGACCGTGGCCGTGGTCGTCACGCAGATGATGCTCTGGAAGACGAAGACCACAAGGTACGCCTCGAACGAGCCGCCGTTGAGGCTGAACCCCAGCAGCGCCAGCGGCATGGCGACGATGCCGATGAGCGCGGTCAGCTTCACCCCGAACAGGTCGGCGAGGCGGCCGATGAAGGGCATCGACAGTGCCGTCAGCATGCCCAGCATCCCGGTCATCGCGAACTGGGCCTTGGTCCATCCGGCGTCGGCGACGAGCGTAGGCGCGATGGCGCTGGTGACGGTGCCGATGATCGACATGCCCGTGCCCATGCCCAGCGTCGCGGCCAGCAGGGGCCGCCATGCGGCTGCGATTTCCGACAGATAGCGCAAGGTCTCGTCTCTCCGGGTGTTCTGTTCTGCCATGACCTTGCCACCCGTCCGCCCGGGGCAAAAGCACGCGGGGGCCGGGCAAGGCCGGTTTCACGCCGGGGCAATCTCTCATCGCCGGGGCGTTGCGCGCGTGACCGTGATGCTCGTCATTGCGAGGCCCGCAGGGCCGCGGCAATCGGCGGTCTGGCGCATCGCTGGATTGCTTCGCTTCGCTCGCAATGACGAACGTTGGTCATTACCAAGCGCTTGCTACGAAATGGGCGCAGGTCTATCCTCGGGCAAGGAAGGGGCCGCGAGGTGGCGGTCGGAGAGAGGGAGAAGGCGATGTTCGCGACGCAGGTTTTCAAGGGCGTCAGGGTGCTGGAGCTGGCGCAGTTCGTCTTCGTGCCCGCCGCCGGGGCGGTGATGGCGGACCTCGGCGCGGACGTCATCAAGATCGAGATGACCGAGGGTGATCCCTACCGCCGCCTCAAGATCACCGACGGGCGGCAGACCGCCTCGGCCAACCTCGCGATGGAGCTGAACAACCGCAACAAGCGCTCCGTGGCGATCGATCTCAAGACCGAGGAGGGGCGCGAGCTGTTCCTGCGGCTGGTGGAGACGGCGGACGTGGTGCTCACCTCGATCCGCCCGGCGGCGCTGCGGCGGCTGGGGCTGACGATGGAAGTGCTGCGCGCGCGCAATCCCAAGATCATCTACGCGCACGGCAACGGGCTCGGCTTCCGGGGGGAGCAGGCTGACCGGGCGGGTTACGACGCATCGTGCTTCTGGGCGCGCGGCGGGTTCGCGCACATGCTCTCGACCCCCGGCCAGCGCCCGACCCGGCCGCGCCCGGCGCTCGGCGACCATGCGGGGGCGATGAACGTCGCGTTCGGCATCGCCAGCGCCCTGTTCCACCGTGAGCGGACGGGGGAGGCGACGACGGTGGAAGTATCGCTGCTGTCCTCGGCCATGTGGATCCTCTCCGCCGACGTGACGATGGGCGCGGCGCTTTCGGACGAGCAGCTGGCGAAGCTCGCCAACCCCGGCCGCCATGCCCTGACGAGCGCCTACGAGACGGCGGACGGGCGCTACCTGCAACTCATGTTCCTAGATCCCGAGCGCTACTGGCCCGAACTGTGCCGCCGCATCGGGCGCGAGGGGCTGCTGCAGGACGCGCGCTTCGTCTCGGTCGAGAGCCGGGTGGAGCATGGCGAGGCGCTGCTCGAAGCGCTGGACGAGGCCTTCGCCGCGCGCACGCTCGACGAATGGCGCGCCGTCTTCGCGGGCTGGGACGCGCCGTGGGAGGTGGTGCAGAACCTGCGCGAACTCGTCTCCGACCCGCAGGGGGCCGCCAACGATGCGCTGTTCGAGGTGGTGGTGGAGGACGGTACGCCGGTGACGGTGGTGTCCGGGCCGGTGTCGTTCGGCGGCAGCCCGCTTCCCCCCGCGCCGCGCTGTGCGCCGACGATGGGGCGCGACACGGCGGCGGTGCTCGGCGAGCTGGGTCTGTCCGACGCGCAGGTCGCGGAATGGTCGGCGCGGGGCGTGGTCGCCGGGGTTGAGGTCGGCGCCCTATAGGCAGACTTCCGGGGGCGCACGTTGGAAGGCTGGGCAACCAGCGGCTGGTAAACGTCCGCCATGAGCAACGTTCACCATGCCCGCGGCCTTCGCGCCCGCCTTCGTCCGCTTGCCGCAGGAGCAGTCCTTGCGGCAGGTTTCCTCCTTGCGCCCCAGGCCGCGACCGCCGCGACGGTGACCGACACCATCGCCGTGACCGTGACCGTGCAGTCGGCCTGCGTCGTCGCCGCCAGCCCGCTCGCCTTCGGCAACTACAACCCGACGTCTTCGGCCAACGTCGATGCGAGCACGACCGTCAACGTCACCTGCACGCAGGGCACCACTTATAACGTCGGCCTCAACGCGGGGACCACCAGCGGCGGCACGACGACCGTGCGCAAGCTCAACGCCTCGGGCAAGACGCTGAACTACGCGCTCTATCAGGACGCGGCGCGCTCGACGAACTGGGGCAACACCGTCAACACCGACACCGTCCCCGGCACCGCCGGGACCGCGGCGGCGACGCTCACCGTCTACGGGCGCATCCCCGGCAGCCAGAACACCACGGCGGGCGCCTATACCGATTCGGTCACGGTGACGGTCACGTACTGATGCGCCCGCTGCGCGCATCGGTGCTGGCGCTCGCGCTCGCCGCCGCGTGGGGAGGCTCGACCCTTCCGGCGCGCGCGGGATCGCTGAGCGTCATGCCGGTGCGCGTCGGCGTGCCCGAGGGGCGGCGCTTCTGCTCGCTGACCGTGGGCAACGACGGCGACCGCCCGGTGACGGTGCAGGTGCGCGGCTTCGCATGGAGCCGGGACGAGGGCGGCGCGGATATCCTCACCCCGGACGAGGGCTTCGTCGTCAACCCGCCGATCGCCACCATCGCGCCGCACGCCAGCAGGCTGGTGCGGTGCAGCCTGCCCGCCGACGACGGCGCGCCGACGGAGCAGCAATGGCGGCTGATCGTCGACGAACTGCCCGATGCCACGCAGGCGCAGCCCGGCGTCGTGCAGACGCTACTGCGCCTGTCCGTTCCCGTGTTCCGCGCAGACGACCGGGCCGCGCCCGCCTTCACCGCCTCCGTCGCGGGAGGGGGGCTGCGCATCGCCAATGCCGGGACCGGCCATGCCCGCGTGCTCGCCGTAACGCTGCAGGATGCGGCGGGCAAGGCGGTCACGCTCGACCGCAGCTTCTACCTGCTGGCGGGCGGCGCGCAGGTAGTGCCCACGGGCAGCCTGCCGCAGGGCCTTTCCTCCATCCGCGTGCGCGCCGAGGAGGGCGAGTTCGACGTCCCCCTCGCGACGCCGTGACCTGATGGCCGCGCGCGATGCCGTCGTTCCGCCGTCTTGCAGCGGCCCTTTGGCTTGCCCTTGTCCCTGTCGTCGTCCTTGTCGTCGTCCTCGTGCAGCAGGCTGAGACGGTGCGCGCGCAGGAGGCCGCACAGGTCACGCCACGGCCGGTCGGCGTGGTCCTCAACGGCCAGCCCGTCGCCGAGCCGGGGCTGGTGGTGGAGCGCGCCGGACGCCTGCTCGCCCGCCGCAGCGACATGGAGAGCTGGGGCCTCGTCACCCGTTCGATGACCGCCGCAGAGACGCTGGGCGGGGAAAGCTACGTCGCGCTCGACCGGGTGAAGGGCCTCGTCGCAAAGCTCGATGCCGATGGATCGACGCTGCTGGTGGAGGCGGAGGCCGGGCTGTTCCCGCGCTACACGCTCGATCCCGGCCGCCATGTGGTGCCGCTGGCGCAGGCCGTCGCCGCGCAGTTCCTCGACTACGACATGACGCTGAGCGACTGGAACGGGCGGACGCGGCTGGCGGGGCTGGTCAATGCCGGGTTCTCCGACGGCTGGGGCGTCGTCGATACCGGGCTGCTGGTCGATACCGACCGGCGCGGCGTGGTGCGGCTGGACACTGCCTTGCGGCGCGACTTTCCCGACCGGCGGATGCGGCTGGTCGTCGGCGACACCGTGGGCGCGGGCGCGCCGTGGAGCCGCCCGGTACGCTACGGCGGCCTGTTCCTCGGCACCGATTTCTCGCTCGACCCGCAGAGCATCACGTTCCCGCTGCCGGTGATCTCGGGCAGCGCGCTGACGGCATCGACGGTCGAACTGATGGCGCAGTCCTCGCGCCAGACGACGCAGGTCGGGCCGGGCAGCTTCGACCTCACGCTCCAGCCGCGCCTGACCGGGGCCGGGCAGGTGACGATGAGCGTGCGCGACCTTGCGGGCAACACCCGGCAGGTGACGCGCAACTTCTACGCCAGCCCGCGCCTGCTGCGCCCCGGCCTGTCCGAATTCGCGGTGGAGGCGGGGGCGCTGCGGCGTGACTTCGGGTTCGACAGCTTCTCCTACGGTCCGATGTTCGCCGCCGTGGGCCTGCGCCGGGGCATGACGGACAGGCTGACGCTGGAAGGCCGCTTCGAGGCGAGCGGGCGCACGCGCATGGCGGGGCTCGGCGGGGCGATGGTGATCGGCACCCTGGGCGAAGTCTCGCTCGGCGGCGCGGTGTCGCAGGGCATGGCGGGCACCGGCACGCTGGTACGCGCTCAGGTGCAGCGCATCACCCCGGTCTACACGCTGACCGCCAGCTACGAGAGCGCCGACGCGCAGTTCCGGCAGGTCGGCGAGGGGCGCCGCAACGGGGGCGGGCGGCGCGAGCTGACGGTCGCGGGCGGACTGTCGCTGGGGCGCATCGGCAGCCTCAACGCCAGTTACGCGCGGCTGAGCCAGGGCATCGGCGGCGACGTGCCGAACCGGTTCGACCTCGCCTCAGCCTATTACGCGACCAATCTTGCGGGCGGCTATCTCTCGGTCGGGGTCCAGTACAGCGCACGGCGCGGGGGCCGGGACGATGGCCGCCACGACGGCAGGACGCGGGACCTCGGGCTGTTCGGATCGCTGACGATCCCGCTGGGCGCGCGCCGGCAGGTCTCGGTCGTCGCCGAGCCGGGCCGCGCGGCGGCGACGTTCAACCAGAATCTGCCCGACGGCAGCGGCTTCGGCCTGCGCGCGCTGGCCGGGCGCGAGCGCGGCGCGGCGTGGCTGGAGGGCGGCGTCTCCTACCGTACCGGCGCGGGCGACATCCGTATCGACGCGGCGCAGCGGCGCGGGCAGCAGGGCGCGCAAGTCAACGCGCGCGGCGCGCTGCTGCGGGTGGACGGCACCCTCGTCGCCGGGCAGCACATCGACGAGGGTTTCGCGCTGGTCGACGTGGCGAGCGACGCGCCCGTCACCGTCACGGTCGAGAACCGCCCGCGCCCGCGCAAGGCCGGGGAGGGCCGCCGCGTCGTCGTCACCGGGCTGCTGCCTTATGCGGAGAACCACATCGGCATCGACGCCGCCGAAGTGCCCATCGCCGACGATCTCGATACCGCCCAGCAGGTCATCGCGCCGGGCTGGCGGCAGGCGGTGCGCGTGCGCTTCGGCACGGCGGGCGGGCAGGGCGTGCGGCTGCGGGTGCTCGATACGCGCGGGGCCGCGCTCCCGACCGGATCGAGCGTCGCCTGGCCGGGCGGCACCGGCGTCGTCGGCCACGATGGCGACGTCTGGCTGGAGGGCCATGTCGGCGGCGGGATGCTGCGCGTGGTCGGGCCGGACGGGGTGTGCCGGGCGCGCATCCCCGTGCCTTCGGACGCGGCGCGGCTTTCCGCCACGCCGGTCACCTGCGTGCGGGAGAACGAGAGGACATGACCATGAACTGCGCCCTTCGCTGCATTTCCGTGCTCTGCGGGATCGCCGGGGCCGCCATGCCCGTGGCGACGGCGGAGGCGGCGGGCTGCCTGGTGTGCATCTGCTCGGTCTCGACCACCAGCCTGAGCTTCGGGACGTACAACCCCGCCGCGTCCTCGCCGACGACGGCCACCGCCACGGTCAGCGCGACGTGTGTCTCGGTGAGCGTGCCGATGAACGCCTCGGTCGACCTCGCGCTGAGCGCGGGTACCTCGGGCGATGCGGCGGCGCGGCAGATGGCCAACGGCGCGGCGCGGCTGAACTACAACATCTATCAGGACGCAGGCCACGCGACGGTCTGGGGCAACGGGGCCAACGGCGGCTCGTCGCAGACGATGTCGATCGCGAACCTGCTGAACTGGAACGTCTCGAAGACCGCCTATGGCCGGATACCGGCGGGGCAATATGCGAAGACCGGGCCTTATGCGGACTCGGTGGTGGTGACGTTCACGTTTTGACATCCTCCCTCCGTCATTGCGAGCGAAGCGAAGCAATCCAGCGCGTTGCGCCAGGCGTCTGATTGCTTCGCTGCGCTCGCAATGATGAGATCAGAAGATCGGCCAGGCCTTCCAGATGCTGAACACGCTCGTCGCGATCAGCACCACCGAGACGGCGGCCAGCAGGGTGCGCGGCTTGATGCGCTTGGCGAAGAGCGCGCCGAACGGCGCCGCGATGACGCCGCCGATGATGAGGCCCACGGTCGCCACGGTGAAGGCCGAAAGCCCGATGGTGGAGATGAACGCGATCGAGATCGAGGTCGTCAGCAGGAACTCGGCGGTGTTGACGGTGCCGATGGTCTTGGCCGGCTCGCCGCCCTGCACCAGCAGGTTGGACGTCACCACCGGACCCCAGCCACCGCCGCCCGCCGCATCGAGGAAGCCGCCCGCCAGCGCCAGCGGCGCGGTGTACTTGGGGTCGGCGAAGCTCGGCTTGCGCATGCGGATGGCGCGGAACATCAGGTAGATGCCGATGCCGGTGAGGTAGATCATGACATAGGGCCGCGCGACCGAGGCGTCGATGCTGGAGAGCAGGTACGCCCCCGAGACGCCGCCGACGATCCCGGCCGGAACCAGCCGCAGGAACAGCCCCCACTGCACGTTGCGATGCAGGATATGGCTGATGCCCGAAGTCCCGGTGGTGAACAGCTCGACCAGATGGACGCTCGCCGAAGCGGCGGCGGGCGCGACGCCCACCACGCTCACCAGCAGCGTCTGCGTGATGACCCCGAAGGCCATGCCAAGAGCACCGTCGACGATCTGCGCTGCGAAACCGATGGCAATGAAGGGGGCGATTTCGGCCAGTGTCGGCAGCGAATCGAGCATTCGTACTCCTCCCGGGGCGGGGTTGGATCAGTCAGCGCCTTGGCAGCCCGGACGACAGGGCTAGGCGATTGCCGCGCGGATGGGAACCGCGCGGTCGGTTTCGGCGAACGGAACGGGGCGGGCGCCGATGGGCTCGTTCCGGTGGGACTGTCCGGTGGACCGGTGTCGCAGCGGTTCCGTTCTGTCGCCGTCAATGCGGTTTAGGTGCAGTTCAGTACACCCTCAGTGATTGAAGCGGCGACGCTCCGTCACGTCAACCTGCATCAGCTTGCCGTCGTGGACGGTGAGCTGGATCACGCCGAAACGCAGGCGCTGGAGCGCCTCTATGACGTGCTGGACGCCTTCGTTGAGCAGCGGATGCTCGGTGGCGGTCGCGTCGGCGGGCTTGGCAATTCGCATGCGCTTCTCCTCTCAGAGCGGGGCGGATGCGAGGGTGGTATTCTCTATCGTAAAAGTTGACAATGGGGGTGATAGAGTAGCTTTGCTTTCAGGCCCGAAAGTTCAGCCTACCTCCACGTCCTCGACCGCCTCCAGCCCTTCGGCGGCGGGAACCGGATCGATCCTGTCGGAAAGGCGCATCCCGTCGAGCAGGTTGGCCGTCGCATCGCGGACCTGCAGCATCAGCGCGCGGGTGCGGCAGTCCTTTTCCTCGACGCAGTTCTTGCAGGTTTCGTGCGCGAAACGGCTGGCGCAGGGCACTAGCGCCAGCGACCCGCGCATCACCCGGATGAGGTCGCCATAGGTGATGTCGATCGGCGGCACGCCCAGCCAGTAGCCGCCGTCTTTGCCCCGCTGCGAGGCGACGATGCCGTAGCGCGACAGCTCGGACAGGATAACGGTGAGGAACTTGGCCGGGATGTTCTGCGTCTCGGCGATGTCGGTCAGCGGGATCGGTCCTTGGCCGTACTTGTCCGCGAGGTGCTGCATGGCCCGGATCGCATAGCGTGTTTTCTGCGAAAGCATCGGCGCAATTCTCGCAAGGACTTCGAAGGGTTCACTTGGCTCCTTTGACGCATGGGCGTCAACCCGCTCCGCCCGTGCGACGGGCGCGTGGCGGTGGATTACCGCAAGCAACGCGCCCGTCCTGCAAATTGTTTCAGGCGGTCTGGTAGATGCGCTCGATGTGGGCGGGATCGGCGGGCACGCCGGGGCGCTCCTTTCCGGCGATGGTCGTGCGATGCATGACGCGACCCTCGTCGGTGTAGGGGACAACGCGGTGCATCAGGCCCTGGTTGTTCCAGATGACGAGGTCGCCCTCCCGCCACTTGTGGGTGTAGACGAGGTCGGGCTGGGCCGCCCATTGCTGCAACCGGGTGAGCAGCGCGCGCCCGTGCGGCCCCGGCATTCCCACGATCCCGTCGCCATGGGTGCCGAGCAGCAGCGACTTGCGCCCGTCCTCGTGCGTCCAGACCAGCGGCTGCTCCATGACCGCCGCCATCGCCTTGTAGCGGGCGCGGCGTTCCTCGCTCGGGTGGCCGTGGACCGGGCGCACGGCGGCCTCGACGCAGTGGATCACGGTCAGCCCCTCGTACTCGCGCTTCTCGTCCTCGGGCAGCAGATCCCACGCGGCGTAGAGGTTGGCGAACTCGGTCGCGCCGCCGCTGGCCGACAGCTTGCGCGCCGACAGCACCGTCGCCTTTGGCAGCGGCTGGTCGATAGTGATCCCGTCGATGTGCCAGAAGAAGGTGCCCAGCACGTAGTCCGGCTCCGAGTTCAGCTTGCGGTCGAGCGTGATCTTGTAGACGTCGGGCGTGTCGGCATCCGATCCCGGCACCTGCCGCGTAAAGTTCACCCGCTCGCCCAGCCGGTCGGTGAAGGCGAGCTGCAACTGGTCGGATACATTGATCTGCGGGAACACCAGAACTCCGCGCGTTTCCAGCTCGCGGCGCACGGTCTCGATCGTCTCGTCGTCGAGCAGGTGGTCGGGCGAGACATGGACGATGCCGCCGATATGCGGCTTCACGGGTTCGACGCTGATGGTCACGGCTGGTCTCCTCTCCGGTGCTCCCGTTGCGGGATGCTGTACAGGTGTACAATGTGCGGGAGGTGGAGTGGGTTGTCCATGGGGAAATGGAGCGCCCTGCCGATGGGGCTACTGGACTTCGTCCGGCGGGAAATACCACCCGTGCGTCTCGATCATGATCGACGCCACCGGCTCCCCGCGCGCATTCTTCGAGGGCTTGAAGCGGAACCGTTCGGTGATGAGGCGGCACGTCGTCGCGTCGAGTTCCGGGCGGCCGCTGGAGACCATGATGCGGCAGTCGCTCACCCGGCCGTCGATGCCGATGCGGTAGCGCAGGCGGAGTTCGCCGCCGGTCTTGGCCTCGCGCAAGTCGGGCGGCAGGTCGGAGAAGTGGAGGCGGCCCCGGATCTGCTTCGGTCGGGTGAGGGCATCGCCTTCGCCGTCACCGTCGCCATCACCCCCGCCGCCGTCTCCATCGCCGATGCCGCCCGCGCCCTGTCCGGGTCCGAGGCGGTCGGACGCGCCGCTCTGCGCAGCCGATCCGACATTGGCCCTGGGTGCGGTGATGACGGGAGGCGGCACGATCAGCGGCGGCAGCCGGGGTGGCGGGGCGACGATCTGCGTTGCCTTGTTGCGCAGGTTGGGCGGTGAGGGGCGGCCCTTGGCGGCAGTGGAGTCCGCCCTGGCCGGTATTTCTTTCGGTTTCGGCTTCTCCGGCTCGTCGCGCAGCGGGATGATCGCGGCGAGGGTGTCGCGCCGCTCCTTCGGCGTCATCTGCGCGGCGAGACCCGCGATCATCGCCGCCACTCCGCCCGCCACGATCAGCAGCGAGGCGAGCGCCGACAGCACGCGGTCGCGGGCGGACGTGTACACTCTTCGCGCCTCCTTACGGGGGAGAACCCGATAGGGGCGCGGTTGGTTGCGCTTGGCCCCTCCCTTCGGCCCTGCGCAGGCAGGGGCCCATCCCAAGCTCGCCGCCTCACGGCGAGCAAGGTGTCTGGGTAATAGACCTGATGGGCCCCTGCCTGCGCAGGGCCGACGGGGATGGGGTTCAGGTCTGGGACGGAGCGAAGAACCTTCGGAACCACGCGATGACACGCTCGATCAGCGAGGGCGCAGGCACCGGTTTCGGCGCTACCCCACCGGCCTGCGCCTCGATCCGCGCCTTCAGCTCCTCCGCGAAGCCGCGCGCGAAGCGGGGGAGGACGGGGCCGCCCATCGCCTCCCACATCGGCGCCATCGGGCCGGAACCGCGCACCTGCACCGCCAGCGTGACGTCGGTGCCGCCGTCCGAGGCTTTCGCGCGGTAGGAGCCTGAGCCTTCCACCGGATCACCCTGCAGACGAAAGGCGAAGTCCACTTCCTGCGGTCCGGCCCAGCGCTCGACATGGACGGCGACCCTGACCGTGCGCACCAGCCCGCCGACGCCGATCTTGAGCACCCAGAGCGAGTTGTCGGCATCGGCGATCTCGCAGGACTGGTAGCCGGGCATGATCTCGGCCCAGCGTTCCACGGCGCAGGCATAGTCCCATGTCGCCTCCAGCGGTGCGGCGACGGTGACGGTCTGGCTGGTCTCGATCATCTGCTGTTCCTAGTGCGGGATCACAAACCCCAGTTCGTCATTGCGAGCGCAGCGAAGCAATCCACGGACGGCCCACGCCGCTGGATTGCTTCGCTGCGCTCGCAATGACGAATGGGTAGCTCCAACCATGATATCGTGTTCTACAGCCCCATCCGCTCCGCCTCGCGCGCGAGCAGTTCGCTCGGCCGCCCCGCCGCGTGCTGCGCCGCAAGCCAGCCGTAAGTCATGCCGCGCGCGTTCGAGATGCCCGATTGCATGACCGCCCCGGTCTCCATCCGCGCCTGCGAATTGCCCGCGACGTAGAGGCCGGGGATGGCCTCGTCGTTCCAGTCGAGCGCCTGCCCGTGCATGTCGGTGAGGATGCCGGAGGAGGCGATGGCGGTGCCGCCCATGCGCTCCAGCCGGACGGCATAGAACGGCCCCTTCTCCAGCGGGCCGAGCACCGGGCAGGGCTGGTGGAACGGATCGCCGCACATCCATGTGCTCCACGGATGGGTACCGCGTCCGAACTCGGGATCGACGCCCTTGGCGGCATCGGCGTTGAAGCGGGCGACGGTCGCTTCCAGACCGTCCGCATCGACGCCGATCTTCAGCGCGAGTTCGCGGATCGTGTCGGCCTGCTCGCCCAGTCCCTCGGGCCAGTCGGAGCCGGGCATGATCGAGCCGAACGGGTACTTTTCGCGGACCTGGCTGTCGATCACGGCCCAGCACGGGAAGTTGGGGTGCGTCTGGTTCGATCCGTCGATGTGATCGATGGTGTAGTAGAAGCTGCGGTAGAACGCCTCGTTGCCGAAGCGTTTGCCCGCGCGGTTGACGACGATGGTGTGCGGCTGGCCGATCACCGGCAGCGCGCTGTTCCACAAGGGGCGGCCGTCCTCGCCCTCCATGCCGGGGATTGTGAAGCCGAGCGAGGTGATGTCCGGCACCCGCGCGATCCGCGCGCCGAGCGGCCCGGTGAGGCGGAAGTTCGATCCGTCCACCGTCGCGAAGACCATCGAGCCCAGTTCAAGCTGCTGGCTGAGGGTGCGGTTGTAGTCCTGGTTGCGCTCGTAGCTGGACACGGCGACGAGCACGCCCTTGCGCGCCTTCACGAAGACCTCGCGCCCGTCCTGCACCGCGCGCACGCCGACGACGCGGGTGCCGTCGGCGATGAGTTCCTCCACCCCGGTCCCGGTCATCAGCGTCACCTCGCGATCGAGCGCGCCCTTCACGAAGTAGGCGGCAAGGCCGGGGCCGAGGCAGCGCTCGTCGTCGGTCAGGCGCTGCGCCATGCGGGCGAAGTCCCACTTCACGATGTTGGCAGTGCCGCCCGCCTGGAACATGTCGTGATGCGTCAGGCCATAGGGCATCTGCGGAGAGACGCGCGTCTTCTCCCGCCATTCGCCCAGTTGCTGCGCGGGGAAGGGCACCACTTCCAGCATCCGCCCCTCGGCGACGGAATCGTTGCTGTGGCCGTAGTAGTAGTCCGGGCAGTCGCGGATCACTTCCATGCGAAGGCCGATGCGGTCCTCGAAATACCGCAGCGCCGCGCGCGCATGGACGACCTTGTTGAGCACCGCGAGGTCGGAGCCGTAGCCCATCGACAGGCGCTGGAGATAGCGGAACCCGCTTTCGGCGCTGTCCTCTATGCCGAGGTCGGCGGCGTGGTGGTTGCCCGCCACCCAGACCTCGCCCATTGACAGGGCAGTGACGCCGCCGACCTGATCGGCCTTTTCCAGCACGACCGCCTCCAGCCCCTGCTCGCGCGCGGTGATCGCGGCGGAAAGACCGGCTATTCCGGAGCCGACCGCAATAAAATCCGTCTCGATATCCCAATGCGCAGGCACGTTGTCGAGCATGGTTCTGTCCTCTTCCCGATGGGCGTCCGTCGGTCTGCGCCGGGAATCGCCTCGTTACGGAATGTGTAATTAGGCACCTTGACCGTTTCAACAATTATCAGGATTCGTGGCATTGAAATGCGCGCCTGCGATGTAAAGCGTATTTTAAGCACCCGATAAGTTTCAATCGTCTCCCAAGGGGGCATCACCCCCGGAACGGCGCTTTTTTCTGCGCCATCTGCGGCAGGACGTGCGCAATGTTGCGGAACCATGGACGAAAGCGAAAGTTATTACGGTCAGACAACCCAATCTGGAGATCGACCCATGACCCTCCTTCTTATCCTTCTGGTCGGTGGCATCATCGGCTGGCTCGCTTCCATCCTGATGCGCACCGACGCCCAGCAGGGTATCTTCCTCAACATCGTCGTCGGCGTGGTCGGCGCGGTGATCGCCGGCTTCATCGTCACCCCGCTCATCGGCGGTGCGCCGATCACCAGCGGTTCGTTCGACATCCTGTCGCTGTTCGCCTCGTTCCTCGGCGCGGTGATCCTGCTGGCGATCGTCAACCTCTTCCGTCGCGGTTCGGTTCGTTAAGAGCCGCGCGGCCGGGGTCCGGCAACGGGCCCTCGGGGGGAGGTCGGCGCAGCCTCCCCTTCGCTTGATCCAAAAAGCGCCACGACAACCATAAACAGGGAAAAGGATTTCTCGCCATGAAAGCCATCATGATCGCCGCAAGTGCTGCCGCTCTGGGTCTTGCCGCTTGCAGCAGCCCGCAGCAGGAAGCGACCGAGCAGGCCGCGGATGCTGTCGAGGCGCAGTCCGACGCGGCGGCCGATGCTATCGACGCCCAGGCCGACGCCACCACTGGCGCTGCCGAGGACGCGCTCGAAAAGAAGGCGGATGCGGTCGAGAAGGCAGGCGAGGCCAAGGCCGATGCGCTTGACGAAGCGGCCAAGAAGCAGAACTGATACGACCATCGAACGGCCGGATGACACGGCCGGCGAGGTTGGATCGCCGACGCCTGCTTCCACCCCTTGCAGGGCGGGCGGCGACCACGGGAGAGGATGGCGGCAACCCCGCCATCCTTTTTCGCATGAGAAATCGAAAACCGCGCCAATGCGCGCTTGAATTTGTGAGCCTTACGTCAGACATAGGCCGCGACCTCTCTATGCCCCGGTCCTCGCCGGGGGTGCAGCCCAGCTTCGATAACCTTAAAAGGACATGACCATGACCATTGCCCTGATGCCGCTGCCCTACGCGCAGGACGCGCTCGAACCCCACATCTCGAGCAAGACGCTGGAAATCCACCACGGCGCCCACCACAAGACCTACGTCGACAAGCTGAACGCCGCCATCGCCGGCACCGAGAACGAGGGCAAGTCGGTCGAGGATATCGCGAAGTCGGCTTCGGGCCCGCTGTTCAACAACTCGGCCCAGACCTGGAACCACGGCTTCTACTGGCACTCGCTGTCGCCGGAAAAGACCGCGCCGAGCGAAAGCCTCGCCGCTGCCATCACCGCCGACTTCGGTTCGCTCGACGCGCTGCTCGAAGCGCTCTCGAACGAGGCGATCAACCACTTCTCGAACGGCTGGGCCTGGCTCGTCGTCGACGGTGGCAAGCTCAAGGTGATCTCGACCCACGACGCCGACAGCGCGCTCGTCAAGGACGTCGTGCCGCTGCTCACCGTCGATGTGTGGGAGCACGCCTACTACATCGACCAGATGAACAAGCGCCCGGCCTACGTGAAGGCGGTCCTGGAGAACATCCTCAACTGGAAGTTCGCCTCGGACAACTTCGACCGCGGCACTGCCTGGACCTATCCGGCGTAAGCCAGGTCTCAGCTGAGGCTACGAAGCCCCCGTTTCCGGCAAGGGAAGCGGGGGTTTTGTTTTGCCCGCTGCATTGTGCCGATACCCGTTCGGCATACCATGCTTGCCCCATCAACCTCCCCCTGCGACAACCCGTGCCGCAACAAGGGGGGATCATTTCCGTGAATCGCGCGTGGATCACGCTGGGGCTGGTGGTGGGCGGAACCATCGTCGGCCTGATGGGCACCGACCTGGTGCTGCCTGCCGTGCCCCGGCTGCCCGAGGCGCTGGGCGGGGAGCCCGCGCATGCGCAGCTCGTGCTCGCGGCCTATGTCGGCGGATCGTGCATCGGGCTGCTCGGCTTCGGGGCGCTGGGCGACAAGGTGGCGACCTCGCGGCTGGTGATCGGTTCGCTTCTGGCGACGGCGCTGCTGTCGCTCGCCTGCTCGCTGGTGACGAGCATCGGCGTGCTGATCGCCCTGCGCGCGGTGCAGGGGCTCGTCGCAGCGGGGCCTGCGGTCTTCGCGCCGGGCATCGTCAAGGCCATGTTCGACGAGACGCGCGCGGTGCGGGCCATCGGCGTGCTCGGCAGCATCGAGGCGCTGGCACCCGCGCTGGCCCCAATCGCGGGCGCGGGGCTGCTCGCGCTCGGCGGGTGGGAGCTGAACTTCGAGGTCATGGCGGCCGTCGCCGCCACGGTCGCGACATTGCTGGCGCTGACCGGCGGGCTGCCGCAGGTGAGCCGACGCGGGCGCGGCAGCTTCGCGGCGCTGGCACGCGACCCCGTCTTCCTGCGCTATGCGCTGAGCCAGGCGGCGGTGCTGGGCGGGCTGCTGGTCTTCGTGTTCGGGATGCCGACCGTCTTCGTGCGCGTCCACGGCGGCACGCTGGGCGACTTCATGATGATGCAGGTCTGCGGCGTCGCGACCTTCATCGTCGCCGCCAATTCCTCATCCATGCTCAATGCGAGGCTCGGAGCGGAGCGGGTGATCGCGCTCGGCACATGGATGGCGCTCGCGGCGGCGGCGGGGCAGTTCGCCTATGCGCTGGCGGGGGGGCGGTCGGCGCTGGTCATCACCGCGCTGTTCGTGCCGCTCAATACCGGCCTCGGCCTGCGCGGTCCCGCCGGGTTCTTCCGCGCGATCCTCGCGAGCCACGGCGACGATGCGCGCGGCAGCGCGCTCGTCATCCTGTTCATCCTCGCGGCGGCGGCGCTCGGCACAGGCGCGGTATCACCGTGGATCGAGCAGGGCACCGTGCCGCTGGCGGCGGGCGCGCTGGCGTTCGAGGTGATCGCGGTGCTGTGCCTGACGCTGCTGCCGCCGCTGCGCGAAGAACTCAGCCCGCCTTCCGCGCCTTGATATCCAGCGCGTCGTCCACATCGCCGTCCAGCATCCGCGCCAGATCGGCGCGGGCACGGGCGACGCGGCTCTTCATGGTGCCGATGGGGCAGCCCGCGATCTCCGCCGCTTCCTCATAGCTGAAGCCGGAGGCGCCGACGAGCAACACCGCCTCGCGCCGCTCGGGCGCCAGCTTCTGCAAGGCGGATTCCATGTCGCCGAGGTGGAGCGGGCCTTCCTGGTCCGCATCCATCACCAGCATCTTTTCGAGGACGCCTTCGTCCACGTCGGTCTGGCGCTTGGAGCGGCGCAGTTCGGACAGGTAGTGATTGCGCAGGATCGCGAAGGTCCAGGCGCGCATGTTGGTGCCCGCCTGATAGCGTTCGCGCGCGGTCCACGCCTTGATGGCGGCTTCCTGCACGAGATCGTCGGCGAAGTCGGCGCGACCGGACAGGCCGCGGGCAAATGCGCGAAGGTGGGGGAGGACGGTGAGGAGTTCCTTGCGGAAACCTTCGTCGGCGGAGCTCGGCGCGATCCGGTCAGGCATCGCCGTCGTCGTCCAGCTTCTTCAGGAGATCCTTGAAGCTGTCCGGCAGCGGTTCTTCCACCACGGAGTTGTAGAGCTTCCTCAGCCCTCCGGCCCAGCCGGGTTCGCCATCCTTCCGGATTTCAGGCGGCAGGCCCGGCGTCTGCTTGCCGGGTTCACCACGTCCATTGGGCTGACTCAACACGAACTCCCTTTCACCACTGCACACTTGCGGCGAGACCGGGGTACGGTCAAGCACGGAGCGCGGCCGTTTCGAACGGTGTGTCCACCGGTGGCACAAAAGCCACTGACGAGCTGCGCTGCACGGGCATTGTCCGGTCTGCAAGCCGAGCGGACATCGTTTGGTCATGGAACAATCGGCGCTGTCCAAGGTTCCCCTGACCGTAAAGTACTGGCATAGCTGATGCCTTGTGGTCATTAATGCCCACAACTTGGAAAATCTGGAGTTGCAGGATCTTGTTGGGTGATTGACCAGGCGCTGCTCGACCGGGTGCAGAAGCAGGCGTGGTTCCACAAGTATCCGCGCGGCTGGCCGTTCCTGCTGTTCATCATCGCAAGCATGACCACCGCCGTCTCGGTGATGGCCATCGAGCGCGCGGACAAGCAGACGCGCGCGGTCGAACTGTCGCGCAACCTGACCGAGATTTCCTCCGCCCTCCAGCGCCGCGCGACCGAGAATATCGCGCTGCTGCGCGCTGGCAGCGCGCTGTTCGCCACGCAGGACTCCGTCTCCGCAGAGCAGTTCGCCGAATTCTCGCGCGATCTGCAGGGTGACGGCACGCTCTACGGCTCGCTCGGCATGGGCTGGGCGCCGCTGATCCCGGTGGACCAGCTCGGCCAGTTCGAACTCGCGACGCAGGAAGCCGGACGAATGGACTTCACCGTCAATCCGCGCCCCGCAGTCGACCAGAAATACGTCGTCCCGGTCTTCTACCTTGAGCCGCAGAACGCGCCCAACCAGCGTGCCATGGCGTTCGACATGTATTCCGAGCCGGTGCGCCGCGCGGCCATGCAGAAGGCGATGGCGGCACGGCGTCCGGTCGCGACCGGCGTGGTCCATCTGGCGCAGGACGGCGTGGTCCTGCCAGGCGTCGGCCAGCAGCCTGCGGCTTTCCTGATCTACATGCCCGTCACCGTCGAGCGCGGTGGGCGGCGCTGGGTCAAGGGCTTCGTCTACAGCCCGTTCCGCGCGCAGACGTTCCTCACTTCGGCGAGCGAACTCTACCGCAACGACAGCATCGACATCGCCATCTACGACGATCACGTCGCGCCCGAGACGCTGCTGGCCGAGCAGCGCGGGATGGACGGGCCGGGCGGTCCGACCATCCAGCGCCGCATCGACGTCGCCGGGCAGGCGTGGATCGTCGAGATCGGCGACCGCAAGGCCAACGCGCTTTCGCCGCTCTCGCGCCTGACGCTGTTCTTCGGTGCGCTCGCCTCGCTGATGGTCATGGCGATCGGCCGGCTTATCACCAAGCGCGCGGCGGAGGACCGCGTGGTCCTCGAATGGCTGACCAGCCAGGCCTCGATCCGCAACTCGCTGACGCGCGAACTCAACCACCGCGTCAAGAACACGCTCGCCAACGTGCTCTCTATCGCCGCGTTGACCCGCCGCCGCTCGCGCGGGATCGACGACTTCACCGAGAGCCTGACAGCCCGCATCCGCGCGCTGTCGGCCACGCACGATCTGCTTTCGCAGTCGGACTGGGGCCACGCGGCGCTGGGCGACATCGTGCGTTCCGAACTCGCGCCCTACATGGAAGGCAATGAGAGCCACGTCGTCATGGCCGGTCCCGCGATCAAGCTCGCGCCGAACGACGCGATGTCGCTCGGCCTCGCGATCCATGAACTTGCGACCAACGCGGCCAAGTACGGCGCACTCAGCACCATTGAGGGGCGCATCCACGTCCAGTGGTCGCTGATTTCGCCCGACCTCGCCGAGATACACTGGCGCGAGGAGGGCGGTCCGCCGGTGACCGAGCCGACCAAGCGCGGCTTCGGGCGCGATCTCATCGAGAAGATCGTCGCGCACGAACTGAAGTCCGAAGTGGACCTGCGTTTCGAGCCGGGCGGCGTCGAATGCCGCCTCAAGGTGCCCGTGCGCGCCTCGCGCGAGTTCGTGCTGCGGAACGAGCGGCGTTAGCTCGCGAGCTTTCGATCCCAGAAATATGGTGCCAAAAACACCGAAATTGCTATTGCAGGCTTCCTGAATCTGTCGATTTGATATTCTATCCGTGATCGTTCGTTTCAGCGCGTATTGTACGTACTGTATGAAAGGTGATGGATGGAGTATTCTTTATTTCCTACGCCGCGAAAAGCGTGCGAGACACATTTCGAAACCCACAAGAACAACTGCAGCGGTTTCGTGTTGGCCGTTGCGCAGGAAATCGGCGTCTTCCTTCCGTCGACGAATCTGTTCGATCAGCAGCAGCGCGGCACCGCCGATGTTCTGACGATGTGGATAGAGCAATGGCTGCCCTCGCCGGGCTCGCCGTTCCTTCCGATCCCGGCGGGGCCTTACGCTGCCAAACTGGCCATGGAATATGCGGATCGAGGCGATTTCGTCATCGTGGGTGCGACGCACGAAATGATAAACAAGTACAAGGAGAAGGGGAAGCAGACGAGCCACGGGCACGTCGCGGTGGTCACTCCGGGCTCGGGCAAGAACGGCTTTCCCCGTGGATACTGGGGGCAGTATGGAAAGGACAAGGACGGCAATCCTCTGTCGGGCAAGAAGGATGAGAGCCTCTCGCTTTCCTTCAACAAGGGTTTGCGGAACGATCTCCTTTATTTCGCCGTGATGCGGGGCAAGACCGAAACGAAGTCGCGTCTCGGTTTCTAGGTGCGCGCACCCCTGATATGCGGAGGCCTTCCGTTATGGATTACTTAAGCCGCACCGAAGTATTCACGCTCCGATTCTAACGGAGGGACCGCGATGGATGCGCGTAACTGGAGCCGTCATATCGTCGAGAAGGAAGTGGCCTGCGCGGTCGACGGGGTGAGGGGACTGGTGTTCCTGTATGACCTGTCGATGGGCGGCTGCATGTTCGAGATGACGGACCTGCGTGATGTCGGCGGTCGTCAGGTGGCCGTCGAACTCTATGAATACGAGACCACGCGCGGCGAAGTGGTGTGGCAGATGGACCGCTGTGTCGGCGTGCGCTTCGACACGCCGATCCATGACGCGGTGGTACGCCACCTCGGCTTCGTGCCGCCGGTGGTGCCGTTCGAGGAACAGGCCCCGCGCGACCGCTTCGGCCGCGTGCTGCCGCCGCTCGACGGCGGGGACCGCAAGGGGCTCTGAGCGGGCGATATACTTTTAAATCGTCATTGCGAGCGCAGCGAAGCAATCCAGCGGCCCAATCCACCATAGGGGCCGACCATGGATTGCTTCGCTGCGCTCGCAATGACGAAGTAAGGGGGTGCCGATATCGCAGTGCTTCGATTGCCCGTCATCCCTCGGCAGGAACGACGGGCTTTTCATGTCAGTCGTGGCTGGTCGAATTGAAGAACAGCGCCTGGCTGATCGTCGCGCGCACGGTGGTTTCCTGGAACGGCTTGGTGACGAGGTAGGTCGGCTCGGGTCGCTCGCCGGTCAGCAGGCGCTCCGGGTAGGCGGTGATGAAGATCACCGGCACGTCGCCGAACTTGAGCAGGTCTTCCACCGCGTCGATGCCCGAGCTGCCGTCGGCGAGCTGGATGTCGGCAAGGACGAGGCCCGCCGGGTTCTTCTCGAACATCTCGACCGCCTGCTTGTGAGTGGCGGCGGTACCGACGACGGTGTGGCCGAGGTCGGTCACCAGACCTTCGAGCTGCATCGAGATCAGCGGTTCGTCCTCGATGATGAGCACGCGCGTGGCGCTCTCGCCCTCGATCTCGGCGATGGCCTGGGCGACGAGCACGTCGACTTCCTCAACCTCCAGACCGAGGATGGTCGCGGTTTCCTCTCGCGTGAATTCCTCGACGGTGGTCAGCAGCAGGGCCTGCCGGTGCGTCGGCGCGACGACCGAGAGGCGTTCCTGCGCGGCCTGTTCGCGCACGCCGCCCTCGACGTCGGTCACCGGCTCCTCGACATGGCCG
This sequence comes from Novosphingobium kaempferiae, assembly GCF_021227995.1. Lineage (NCBI taxonomy): Bacteria > Pseudomonadati > Pseudomonadota > Alphaproteobacteria > Sphingomonadales > Sphingomonadaceae > Novosphingobium > Novosphingobium kaempferiae. Next base: position 2,596,875 of record NZ_CP089301.1, on the reverse strand, counting down.
GTCGACCAGATGCGGGTGAAGGCCTCATAGAGAGCGGCGCGGCTGCGGGCGATGGCGTCGCGCAGGTCGCGGTCGGCCAGCGCGGCCTCCAGCGTCGCGCGGACATAGGCGTCGCCCGAATGCTGCGAGCCGGTAAGGGCGCGCGCGTAACGGCGCAGGTAAGGCAGCTGGATCGCGATCTGATCAGAGACGGACATTCAAGTTCCTCAGGCCTGTAGGGGAAGTCGGCTTCCCGATTGTTGTACGTCAGCGGGCGCCCATTGCGCCGCGAGGCCGGTGTCGTTTGTCTGACTCCGCACGGCGTATAGGGCAACCGGAAAATTTTTTGCGGTAAGGCGCTTTTTGGGGAACCAACCAGCAGGCACTACGTTCCCTCAATATCACCACTGGCTCCCCCACCCCCCCCCGCAAACCGGTGGTGATCCGATCCCGGAGGCCCTCGCCCACCAACAGGTGGACGGGGGCCTCAATTTTTTCCGGGCTCGATTGTTCCGGCGGGATTTCGAAAAATCGTGCAGGAACGTCGGTTCATCGCCGATTTTGCAGCTTTTTCAGGAAAATGCCGGATCCCGGGAACCAATTTCGTCGCATCGCCGTTAGCTATCCGACTGGTTTTCCAAGGAGGGTAAACGCAATGTCGACTGTTGTCGAAGCAGGCGTCGAAGGGGTCCAGCCCGTTGAGAAGGTCGCGCTGAGCGACCGCGATTTCCGCCGCGCACTCGCAGAGGTAGCGCCGCACCTGCGTGCATTCGCCCGCGGCCTGTGCGGCTGCCGCGACCGTGCCGACGATCTGGCGCAGGAAGCCATGCTGCGCGCGTGGGCGGCGCGTGACCGCTATGCCGCCGGCACCAATTTCAAGGCGTGGACCTTCACGATCCTGCGCAATCACTTCTATTCCGAGGCTCGCCGCGCCCGCTTCCATGGCGAGTACGACGAACTCGCCGCCGAGCGCATCCTGCGCGCCGAGGCGAGCCAGGAAAGCGCCATCGAACTGGCCGACGTGCTGCGCGCGCTGACCGCCATTCCCGAGACCTACCGCGAGGCGCTGGTGCTCGTCGCCGCTGGCAATCTCTCCTACGAAGAGATCGCCGACATTTGCGGCATCGCGCTCGGCACCGTGAAGAGCCGCATCTGCCGCGCCCGCGCGATGCTCTCGAAGATCATCGAATCCGGCCAGCTTCCGGACTTCCGCCACAACTTCGTGCTCACCGGCGAGGCGATCGACGCCTTCTTCGGCGAGCTCGTGAAGATCGCCAACGTCGATGCTGCCCAGGGCTACCTCGGCGCTCGCGCGGCTGCCTGAACGGGAATAGCGTCCTTGGGTGCGACAGTATCCAGCGCCGGAAAGATTCTCATCGTCGAGGACGAGTTTCTGGTCGCGTTGCAGCTTGAGGACATTCTGGCCGACGGCGGACACGCCGTCGTCGGTACGGTTCCGGACATGGCGTCGCTGGGAAGCCTCGGCGACGTGCCGGACGTGGCGCTCGTCGATCTCAACCTTCGTGACGGGCTGACCGGCCCCGCCATCGCCCGCGACCTGTCGGGGCGGTACGGCGCGCGGGTCATCTACGTCACCGCCAACCCCGGACAGATCGACACGCCAGCACCCACGGCTGTCGGCGTCGTCCAGAAACCCTTTACGCGCCAGGCGATTCTTGCCGCGATTTCCTACGCCCTCGCCGGATGCCCCGACAGCGCCCGGCCGATGGAACTGGAGCCGCTGCGGGCAGGCTGACGCATCACGAGTCGGAGAGGGGCCAAGAAGAGCCCGGGCCTTATGAAAACGACAACAGGGCCTGAGAAGAAGGCGGGAGGATGAACCAGTTTATCCTGCAATGCCTGCAATACTATGGCGCCGCCGCGGGTACCGTGGCGGCGCTTATCGTATCGCTCGACCTCGGCCGCAAGTGGACCGGTTGGGGCTTCGTGGTGTTCGTGACGAGTTCGGTGGCGCTGGTGGCCTGGGGGTTTCTCGACACCGAGGCCAAGGGGATCGGGCTGCAGAACGTGGCGCTCTTCGCGATCAACTGCGTCGGGGTGTGGCGCTATCTGCTGCGGCGGCGTCCTGAACCATAGTTCGTCATTGCGAGCGCAGCGAAGCAATCCAAGTCGGCCCACGCGGCAGGATTGCTTCGCTGCGCTCGCAATGACGATCCGGGTTGCAAAAAAAGCTAAGGGCGCGGCGGCCTTCGCCACCGCGCCCCCGCAGCTGCGGCGCCGGTCCTAGAGGGTGATCAGACCGCGCCGACCGCGTGCTCACCGGCTTCGTGTTCCTTGATCGGCTTGCCCGTCAGCAGCTTGAACGCACCCTTGAGGCCCATGTCGGAGGTCCAGACCTCGGCATCGGCGATGTCGAAGCGCAGCATCACCACCGAGGCATCGGTCTTGCCGTTCGGAAACCATGCCTCGACGGCGTTGTTCCAGTGCTTGTCGCGGATCGCGGTGTCGGTCTCCTCCACCAGCGTGCCGTCGATGCAGGCGAATACTTCGTGCCCGCGCGTCATGACCTGACCCATCGCCCTGCCGCCGCCGCCGATGCGGTTGTCGCGCTTGGTGAAGAACCAGATGGCGTGATGCGCGTCCTTGTCGAGCTGCGCCGTCATCGGCTCGGCGTGCGCGGAGCCACCCTGCAGGCTCATCATGATGAAGGGGCTGGCCTGGAACGCCTTCCAGAAGGTTTCGCGAATATCCTTGTCCACGGCTCGTCTCCTTGATGGTGTTTGCAAGGTCAACGCGCCGCCGGGGCAGGGCGTTCCCCTGCGTTCGCCGCAGAGAAACGCCCGTTCAACGCCCTTACTCGCGAGCGTCGCCGGGCAGTTCGTTCTCGGCGTTCTGGAGTTCCTTGGGCTTGCGCGCCTCGAAGATCTCGGCGAGTTCCTTCTCGGTCCTGGCCGAAAGGTTCTCGGCCGCTTCGGGGAACATCTCCTCCTCTTCCTCGTCGATGTGGTGGAGGTAGCGGTGGCGCATTTCCTTGAACTTCGTCAGCCACGCGGACGAGCTCATGTCGATCTCCACCAGTTCGCCGAGGAAGTCGTCGATCTCCTTGTGCTCGGACACCGAATGGCGGGCCTCGTCGCGCAGTTCGGGGCGGCGCAGCATCGTCGCGTAGAGCGATTCCTCCTCGGCGGCGGCGTGGGCCTGCAGTTCCTTGCGCAGCGCCTCGAACAGCGTTTCGCGCTCTTCGCTCGCGCCCTTCGTCTCGCCGAGCTGCTCCAGCAGCTTGCGGTGCTTGTCGTGATCGGCCTTGAGGTCTTCGAAGATCTTGGCGTCTGCCATGGTCGAACTCCTGTGATGGGTTGTTTGCAGGAGAAACGGCGACGGGCGCGGCTGGTTTCCGGCAATGCACGACAACCTTGCCGCCCCCTCGCGCGTTTACCGGGAAACAGAGCCAGCCCGAGAGCCGCAAGATGCTGATGACGCGCCAGAAACTCCCCGTCCTGAAATTCGCCGACGACAGCGTTCCGGGCCTCACCCGAAAGAGCGTGCGCGGCAACAAGTGGGCCTATTTCGACCATGACGGCAAGCGCATCACCGACCGGGACGAGATCGACCGGCTGAACCGGATCGCGTTGCCGCCTGCCTATGTCGACTGCTGGTTCTCGCCCGACGCCGATGTGCACCTGCTCGCCACCGGGTACGATGCGCGGGGGAGGAAGCAGTACCGTTATCACCCCGACTGGCGACAGTCGCGCGAGGCGATGAAGTTCGACCGCTGCGCCCTGTTCGGAGAAGCGCTGCCCGCGTTGCGCGCGCGGGTGGACGCGGATATCCGGTCCCGCAGGCTGACGCGCGAGCGGGCCATCGCCTCGGTCGTGGCGCTGCTCGATACCGGGGCGATCCGGGTGGGGAACGAGTGCTACGCGAAGGCCAACAAGAGCTTCGGCGCCACCACGCTGCGCAACCGCCACGCGAAGATAGAGCGCGGCACGCTGATGCTGCGGTTCAAGGGCAAGTCGGGCAAGCTGCAGCAGATCGCCTGCGACGATCCCGGCCTCGTGCGGTGCGTGCGGAAGATGCAGGATCTGCCCGGCCAGCACCTGTTCCAGTATCTCGACGAGGACGGCGGCGCGCTTCCAGTGCACAGCCACGACGTCAACGAATACCTCGCGGACACGATGGGAGAGGGCTTCACCGCCAAGCACTTCCGCACCTGGGCAGCGAGCACCATGGCCTTCACCATGCTGTTCGAGAACCCCGGCCTGTCGCTGCGCGCGATGCTGGACGAGGTGTCGCAGTGCCTCGGCAACACGCCCGCCATCGCGCGCAAGTCCTACGTGCATCCGGACGTGATCGCCGCCGCCAAGGAGGAGGAGGGGGCGAAGACGGTGCCGGTCAGCCTGCCGCGCAAGGGCAAGTGGATGAGCCGCGAGGAGCGGGGCTTGCTGGCGTTTCTAACGTGAGGCTGAGCTTGTCGAAGCCCCCGCGTCCATACGCCTAATCCCGCCGATATGCCCCCAGCGTCGCGATCAGCACCAGCACTCCGACCAGCCCCGCGCCCGAGGACGCGAGGCCAAGGTCCGCATTGCCGGTCGCGTCCACCGCCCAGCCGAACAGCGGCGGGCCGAACGCCGCGCCGAGGCTGAACAGGCCGAGCACCAGTCCATACGTCGCGCCGTAGTTTTCCAGCGCGGCGTAGCGGCTGGTGAAGTAGGCGAGCATGTCCACCTCGGCCCCGGCGGCGAGGCCGAGCAGCAGCGCGGCGGGGATCGCGGGGCCGTGGAGCCACAGGATCAGGCAGGCGATCACCGGGGAGGTCAGGAACAGCACCGCGACGCGCGGGGCGTGGAAGCGGTCGAACAGCCAGCCGACGACGAGCCGGGCGACGATCACCGCCATGCCGACCAGCGCGGCCATGCGCGCGGCCTGTGCGGGCGGCACGCCCCGGTCGATCAGCATCGGCACGAGGTGGACGATCAGCGCCGCGACGATCACGCCGAGCAGGAAGCCGATCACCGCGATCTTGACCGTCGCAGCGGTGATCTCGATCCGTCCGCGCGACTTTGCCGTGGTGGCGGGAGCAGTGACGGGCTCGCCGCGCCCGGTGAGCAGGCTCACGGGGATGCCGACCACTGCCACCACCGCTGCCATCGCCATCAGTCCCGCGCGCCAGCCCTCAGCGGCGATGAACGGACCAAGCAGGGCGGGCGCCAGCATCGCCGCCGCGCCGGTCCCCATCAGCATCAGGCCAAGCGCCAGTCCGCGCCCGCAATCGAACCGCAGCGAGACCACGCGCGCCCAGATCGCCGGGGTCGTCCCGCAGCCCGCCAGCGAGACGAGCAGCCACAACCCGTACCACGCGGTCAGCGAAGGTCCGGTCTGCGCCAGCGCGAGGAACGCCAGCGGCGTCGCGACGTAGCTGGCGATGGCGATGCGCCGGTTGCCGAAGCGGTCCGCCAGCAGGCCGACGATGGGCGCGCTCAGGAAGATGCCCAGCTGCTGAAACGTCGCCGCGCCCGAGACCTGCGCGCGGGTCCAGCCGAACTCCGCCTGCAGCGGCGTCACGAACAGGCTCAGCGAATAGAAGCCCACGCCCATCATGCCGACCCCGATGGCAAGGGCGGCGGCAAGGACGGTAGGCCAGCCGGCGGCCAGCTCGGTTTTCGCGGATGCGGAATCGGATGGGGTCATCCTCGCAGGCTGGCACGGCGGCGGCGAGGATGCACTTGCGTCGTGCGCGCGCAATCGCAGGGCGGACAGTGGGGGAGGGCGAACCACTCCCACTCAAAACTCCGTCGCCCCTGCGCAGGCAGGGGACCATCAGGTCCATCGCCACGGCACCTGCTCACCGGCAGGCGGCCAGCTCGGGATGGGCCCCTGTCTGCGCAGGGGCGACGGAAGGAGGGCCCGCCCCTCCCTCGTCATTGCGAGCGCAGCGAAGCAATCCAGCGGCACGCACAGGGTCGGATTGCTTCGCTACGCTCGCAATGACGAGGTGTGATGCGGCTCCTCATTACGCAGCTGTTCCCTCTCGCCGCGCGGTGTTCTAAAGCCCCGTCCATGACCCAGGCACCCATTCTCGTCGTCACCACCGGCGGCACCATCGACAAGCAGTATTTCGACGCGCTGAGCGAGTACCAGATCGTCGAGAGCGTCATCGGCAAGCTGCTGGCCACCGCGCGCGTGGCGCATCCGTTCCGCATCGTCGAACTGCTGCGCAAGGACAGCCTCGACTTCACCGACGAGGATCGCGCGCTGATCGCCGCGACCATCGCGGGCGCGCCGGAGAGCCATGTCGTCATCACCCACGGCACCGACACGATGACCGAAACCGCCGCCGTGCTGGCGACCGTGCCGGGGATCGAGGGCAAGAGCGTGGTGATGTGCGGCGCCATGCAGCCCGCGCGCTTCGCCGAGACGGACGCGCCATTCAACCTCGGCATGGCGTTCGGCTGCGTGCAGGCGGCCGGGCCGGGCATCTGGATCACGATGAGCGGCACGGTGTTCGACGCGCTCAAGGTCCGCAAGGACCGCGATGCGGGGAAGTTCGTAGCCCGTTAACCACTGCAATCGTTGCGAATGGCTGCGGCTAGGGGCTGGTCCCTAGTCTCGGCTTCGCAGGTCGATAACCGCCCCCCTGTACCTTTCGTCAGGTACGGGAGCCGGTCCGCGGCTGCCGGCGCATCCTCTGGAGGCCGGGCCGCAAGAGCGCCGCCGTCTTCCGTCAGGCAGGACAGGCGATGCTGGCGACGTCCACGACGAGCGATATCCACGGCCCGCTGGTCCATGCGCCGATCCCCGCGCTGATCGTCGACCGGGCGGGTGTCGTCTCGTGGGGCAACGCCGCCGCCGCCACCCTGCTGGCCGAGCCCGATGCCGAGGCGCTGCGTCTCGGCCTGCTCTTCGTGTGGTTCTGCGAGGACGACGCGGAGATGCTGCGGCAGATGTTCGACGTCTTCTTCAACGTGCCGATGGAGACGCGCGGGTCGTGGACGCGCCAGATGGTGCTGAACGGCGTGGACGGATCGCGCCCGACCGTCTCGTTCACGCTTGCCCCCATCGCCGGGGAGGACGGCGAGCGCGCCGTCGTCTATCTGCGCAATCTCACGCGGGAGATCACGGCGGAGCGGCGCTTCACGCAGATGTTCGAAAGCCTGCCGCTGGGCGTGGTGGTGGTGGACGGCAAGGGCCGCATCGCGCAGGCCAATACGATGCTCTCCAACCAGTTCGGCTGGAAGGTGGAGCAGATGATCGGCCAGCCCCTCTCCATGCTGCTGCCCGAGCGCTACCGGGAAAAGCACGGCGGGCAGATCGCCGGGTTCGCCGCCGCGCCAAGCTCGCGCGTGATGGGCATGGACCGCGACCTGACGGGCCTGCACCGCCACGGGCGCGAGTTTCCGGTCGAGGTGGCGCTGACCCGGTTCGAAAGCACTGCGCAGCCGCTCTACATGGGCATCGTCAGCGACATCTCGCACCGCAAGCGGGCAGAGCGCGCGCTTCAGCAGACCAATGCGCAGCTTGAGGAGTTCACCTATGTCGCCAGCCACGACCTGCGTTCTCCGCTCAGGGGCATAAGCGATCTGGTGTCGTGGATCCGCGAGGATCTGGATGGCACCGAACTGCCCGAGGACGTGGTCCACAACTTCGATCGCATCAGCCAGCGCATCGCCCGGTGCGAGCAGATGATCGACGACCTGCTCAGCTACGCCCGCGCCGGGGTGCGCGACACCCAGATGCAGCGCATCGACCCGCACGAACTGGTGGAGGAGGCGCTGGAACTGACCGCCATCCCCGAGGGGTTCGAGGTCGACGTGGACGTGCAGGGCGGGGACATCGTGGCGCCGCGCGCGCCGCTCTCCACCTCGCTGCGCAACATGCTGTCAAACGCGGTCAAGCACCACGGCGGCACGCAGGGGCGCATCCGCATCGCCATGCGCGAGGAAGGGCGCTTCTCGGTCTTCACGGTGGAGGACGACGGGCAGGGCATTCCGCCTGGCAACGAGGATCGCATCTTCAAGCTGTTCCACCGCGCCTCGCCCAACACGGCGGGCGACGGGGTCGGCCTCGCCTTCACGCGGCGCATGATAAACGCGCACGGCGGCATGGTCACCGTGCAGGGCCGGGGTCCGCTTGGCGGCGCGAAGTTCGAGGTCCACTGGCCGCGCATCCTGCTGCGGGAGAACGACGATGATGGTTGATCTCGTGACTGCCCCGCGCTCGGGCGGGAGTTCCGACGTGCCGCTTTCCGACGTGACCGTGCTGCTGGTCGATGACGACGACGTCGCGCGCGAAGGCGTGCTGCGCTCCTTCCGCAAGCACAGCGTCCCCTGTCGCACGGTGACGGCGGGCGACGGGGCGGAGGCGCTCGATATCCTCGGCGGCACGCATCCCGACAAGGCGATCGACACGCCGGTGATAGTGCTGCTCGACCTCAACATGCCGGGGATGGACGGCTTCCAGTTCCTCGACGCCCTGCGCGCCGACCCGGACCTGCGGCGCACGGTGGTCTTCGTGCTGTCCACCAGCGCGCGCGACCAGGACCGCAGCCGCGCCTACGACGGGCACGTCGCGGGCTACATGGTCAAGTCCGCGGTCGGCCCGCAGTTCGCCCGCCTCGCCGACTTCATCGGCAAGTACGCCCGCACCCAGGAACTGCCCTGAGCGCGGTTTTCACAAGAGCAAGGATCGTCTTCCCCCCATGGACAATCTGCACAACGGCACCCAGGACATCCACGCGCTGATCGTCGACGATGACGACGTGGATCGCGAGAAGCTGCTCCGCCTCCTGCGCCGCGTTCCGCGCAACATCACGGTGGAGCAGGCTTCCTCGCAGGCCGAGGCGCTGGGCATGATCCGCCGTCCGGACGCGCATTTCGACATCGTGTTCCTCGACTTCGGACTCAAGGACGGCGACGGGCGCGAGCTGCTGCCCGAGATCCGCGCCGAGATCGACCCCGACATTCCCGTCATCGCCGTCACCGGCGACAGCGGCGAGCAGGTCGCGGCGGACTCGATCAAGTCGGGCATGACCGAGTTCCTCAACAAGCGCTCGCTTTCTCCGGAGCGCGTCGCCGCCTCGGTCGAAGAGGGCATGGCCTGGCGCAAGTATCGGCAGGAACTGCGCAAGGCGGAGGAGGAGCTGACCCATCGCGGCCTCCACGATCCGCTGACCGACCTGCCCAACCGCACGCTCTTTGCCGACCGTCTCTCGCAGGCCTGCGCACGGGCGCGGCGTAGCGGTGATCCGTTCGGGGTGGTGATGATCGACCTCGACCGGTTCAAGGAGATCAACGACAGCCTCGGCCACGCGGCGGGCGACGCGGTGCTCGTCACCCTCGGCCGCCGGATGCGCGAGCACTTGCGCGAGGTGGACACTATCGCGCGCCTCGGCGGCGACGAGTTCGCCGTGCTGCTCCAGAACGTCGATGGCGACGGTTCGGCGCTGGCGGTGGCGGCCAAGCTGACCGAGCTGATCGAGCAGCCCATCGTCCACGACGGGCGCTTGCTCTACGTCGGCGCGTCGATGGGCGTCGCGCTGTGCCCGCAGCTCGGCTACTCGCCCGAGGCTTTGCTGGAGGCCGCCGACGAGGCAATGTACGAGGCCAAGCGCGGCATCGACAAGGCCGTCATCGCGCGGGGCGAGGAACGCCGCCCGCCGCGCATGGGCGAGCGCACGCTGCTCCACGACATCGAGGACGCCATGGGCGCGCGCGCCTTCAACTGGCACTGGCAGCCCAAGGTGGACATGCGTTCGGGCCGCGTGCTCGGCTTCGAGGCGCTGGTGCGCTGGACCCATCCGGACACCGGGCCGGTCCCTGCCGATGCGCTGATCGAGACGGTCGAACAGTCGCACCTGCTGGAAGACTTCACCTACCTCAGCCTCGACACCGTGCTGGGGCAGTACGCGCGGCTGGAGAAGGGCCTCGATGGCGCGGGCATCGCCATCAACGTCTCGGCACGGATGCTGGAGCGGCCGGGCTTCGTCGCCCATGTGGTCGAGGCGATCCGCAGGCACGACGTCGATCCCGCCCGCGTGGTGCTGGAACTGACCGAGACCGCGCTGATCGCCCACCCCTCGCAGGCCAAGCGGGTGATCGAGCAGTTGCAGGACCACGGCATATCGCTGTCCATCGACGATTTCGGCGCGGGCTTCACCTCGTTCGGCTACTTGCGCGAATTCGCGGTGAGCGAGATCAAGATCGACCGTTCCTACATCGCGCGCTTCACCGAGAACCGCTTCGACCAGTCGCTGGTGACGTCGCTGGTGGTGCTGTGCGACAGCCTCGGCATCCCGCTGGTGGCCGAGGGCGTGGAGGACAATGAGACGCAGGCGATGCTCGTCGCGATGGGCTGCACCTGCGGGCAGGGCTACGGCATCTGCCGCCCGATGCCCTACGAGGACGTGCGCGGCTGGGTCGACGGCTGGAATGCCAGCCACGATATCGGCCACAACGGACACCGGCGGGTGCGCGCATCCCGGCGGGCGTGAGGGGGTCAATGACGGTTGTTGCGAATTTGGTCCAGCATCTTCCTGTCAATGAAGATGTAATTCCCGATCGTTATCCTGGCTGCATCTCTCAGGTTTTTTGAGGATTTTGCCTGATACTGGTAATATTTGTCGGCGAATTCTTTTTCGTACTGGAAGTCCATGCCTTTGGGAGCGGCCGAAATCGTGGCTCCGGCGCTGGGTGATTTTGGAGCCACATCTTCGGGAAAGCACATGTCGGGGGATCGAGCGCTTGGCTCCTTTTCTGCCGCCGACTTGTTTCGTTCATAGGTATAGATGGCATCGGCTGCGCTGTAGCCTGATGGACCGATCCGCAGCCCGATATATTCATAGAACAGTCCGCCCGACGGGTCCGATCTTTCGCCGACGAAGCGAATGACGAGGACACCTCCGTCTGCTGGCATGGCTGATGATATTTGTGGAAGCAGGCGCGAAAGGTCATCTCGCTCCCGAGCGCTGGCGATGTATTCAAAGGTCAGAAGGTTCAAAACCCCGGCAACTATCTGAATGCCATCTTCGTGAAAATTTCCACCGCCTTCCAATGATATACCTTTAGATTTTGATTTTGCAGCGGCGTTGGTGGCTCGTTGTAAACGCTTTCGGTCAGCGATACTTGGCATGTTGGGCTCCGAATCCTATTTTCGCGATCATACTAAAAAGTATTTCCAGCTTAAATGAGAAGATGTGTGGCGCTATTTCAGGGGTGAGCCCGAAGTAGGTACTTTTTCCGAAATCAAAGTCTCGAAGGAAGGTCGCGGGCCGTGGCAGTCGCGCTGCTCGCGCCCCGCAAGGCTTGCCTATGCCGCATCGCACCCCATCTACGGCAAAACCCGCGCCGCGCCTCTTGAAGCGTGCGAACAAATCTGGAACACAGCCTTCCCATGAGTCTCACCCACATCACCGTGCGCGGCGCGCGCGAGCATAACCTCAAGGGCTTCGACATCGCGCTCCCGCGTGAGAAGCTGATCGTCATCACCGGCCTCTCGGGCTCGGGCAAGTCGAGCCTGGCGTTCGATACGATCTATGCCGAGGGCCAGCGCCGCTACGTGGAAAGCCTCAGCGCCTATGCGCGCCAGTTCCTCGAGATGATGCAGAAGCCGGATGTCGAGCATATCGACGGCCTCTCGCCCGCGATCTCGATCGAGCAGAAGACCACCAGCCGCAACCCGCGCTCGACGGTGGCGACCGTCACCGAGATCTGGGACTACATGCGCCTCCTGTGGGCGCGCGTCGGCGTGCCCTACTCGCCCGCCACCGGCCTGCCGATCGAGGCGCAGACCGTCTCCAACATGGTCGACCGGGTGATGGCGCTGCCCGAGGGCACGCGCCTCTACCTGCTCGCCCCGGTGGTGCGGGGCCGCAAGGGCGAATACCGCAAGGAACTCGCCGAGTGGCAGAAGGCGGGCTACACCCGCGTGCGCATCGACGGCGAGTTCTACGCGATCGAGGATGCACCCGCGCTCGACAAGAAGTTCAAGCACGACATCGAGGTCGTGGTGGACCGCATCGCGGTGAAGCAGGGCATCCAGACCCGCCTTGCCGACAGCTTCGAACAGGCGCTCAAGCTGGCCGAGGGGCTGGCCTATGCCGACATGGCCGACGGCAACGTGCCGGGCCGTGAAGAGGAAGGGCAGGGCAAGAACCTGAAAGGCGCCGGCCTGCCCGCCAACCGCATCGTCTTCTCGGAGAAGTTCGCCTGCCCCGTCAGCGGCTTCACCATCGAGGAGATCGAGCCGCGCCTGTTCTCGTTCAACGCCCCGCAGGGCGCGTGCCCGGCCTGTGACGGTCTGGGTGAGAAGCTGCTGTTCGACCCGCAGCTGGTCGTCCCGAACGAGCACCTCTCGCTCAAGCAGGGCGCCATCGTGCCCTGGGCCAAGTCCAACCCGCCGAGCCCCTATTACATGCAGGTGCTCTCCAGCCTCGCCGCGCACTTCGGCTTCGCGCTGACGACGCCGTGGGACGAGCTGCCCGGCGAGGTGAAGCTGGTGATCCTCTACGGCACCGGCGGCAAGGCGGTCCCGCTGACCTTCAAGGACGGGAAGAAGGAATACACCGTCAACAAGGCGTTCGAGGGCGTCATCGGCAACCTCAACCGCCGCATGGTGCAGACCGACAGCGCCTGGACGCGCGAGGAACTGGCCAAGTTCCAGACCGCGCAGCCGTGCGAGACCTGCGACGGCAAGCGCCTCAAGCCCGAGGCGCTCTCGGTCAAGATCGCCGGCAGCGACATCGCCGACGCCGCGCGCCTCTCGGTGGCGGACGGGTTCAGGTGGTTCGGCGAGCTGGAGGGCAAGCTCACCAGCCAGCAGCAGCAGATCGCCCGCGCCATCCTCAAGGAGATCAACGAGCGCCTCGGCTTCCTCAACAACGTCGGGCTCGACTACCTCAACCTCGACCGCACCTCGGGCACCCTGTCCGGCGGCGAGAGCCAGCGCATCCGCCTCGCCAGCCAGATCGGCTCGGGCCTCTCGGGCGTGCTCTACGTGCTCGACGAGCCCAGCATCGGCCTGCACCAGCGCGACAACGACATGCTGCTGGAAACCCTCAAGCGCCTGCGCGACCTCGGCAACACCGTGATCGTGGTGGAGCATGACGAGGACGCCATCCGCACCGCCGATTACCTCGTGGACCTCGGCCCCGGCGCGGGCGTCCACGGCGGGCAGGTGGTCGCCGAAGGCACGCTCAAGCAGGTGCTCAAGAGCAAGGAGAGCCTCACCGCGCAGTACCTCAACGGCACCCGCCGGATCGAGGTGCCCAGGGAACGGCGCAAGGGCAACGGCCACTTCGTCACCGTAGAGAACGCGCGCGCCAACAACCTGACCGGCGTGACGGCGAAGTTCCCGCTCGGCACCTTCTGTTGCGTCACCGGCGTGTCCGGCTCGGGCAAGTCCTCGCTCACCATCGACACGCTGCAGGCGGGTGCCAGCCGCCAGCTCAACGGCGCGCGGGTCATCGCGGGCGCGCATGATAAAATCACCGGGCTCGAAAAGTGCGACAAGGTGATCGAGATCGACCAGTCGCCCATCGGCCGCACCCCGCGCTCCAACCCCGCCACCTACACCGGCGCCTTCACCCAGATCCGCGACTGGTTCGCCGGACTGCCGGAGTCCGAGGCGCGCGGCTACAAGCCCGGCCGCTTCAGCTTCAACGTCAAGGGCGGCCGCTGCGAAGCGTGCCAGGGCGACGGCCTCATCAAGATCGAGATGCACTTCCTGCCCGACGTCTACGTGACGTGCGAGGAATGCCACGGCAAGCGCTACAACCGCGAGACGCTGGAAGTGAAGTTCAAGGGCATGTCCATCGCCGACGTGCTCGACATGACGATCGAGGACGCCGAGGAATTCTTCAAGGCCGTCCCCCCGATCCGCGATAAAATGCACATGCTGAACGAAGTCGGCCTCGGCTACGTCAAGGTCGGCCAGCAGGCGACGACCCTGTCCGGCGGCGAGGCGCAGCGCGTGAAACTGGCCAAGGAACTCGCCCGCCGCTCCACCGGCCAGACCCTCTACATCCTCGACGAACCCACCACCGGCCTCCACTTCGAAGACGTGCGCAAACTCCTCGAAGTGCTGCACCGCCTCGTCGACCAGGGCAACTCGGTGGTCGTGATCGAACACAACCTCGACGTCATCAAGACCGCCGACTGGATCATCGACATGGGCCCCGAAGGCGGCGTCCGCGGCGGCCAGATCGTCGCCGAAGGCACGCCCGAAGAGGTGGTGAAGGTCAAGGGCAGTTTTACGGGAAGCTACCTCAAGCCGCTGCTGGGAAGCTGGGCGAAGTAACGCGCGCATTCCTCCCGGGGCTTGTCTCGGGGAGGGGAGAGGTGGGTTACGCCAAGGAGAAGAAGGGAGCGCGAGGGCCATCGCCCCCGCGCTCCCTTTTTTCGTATCCGGTAAATTCGCCCGTGTTATCGCAGGAGCCGCGCAATTCCGCTTGCGCGGTGTTAAGTCTTTTCTTAACACAATCGGGCGATGAATGATTCGGACGACTACTCGGACATCGATTGTGAGCACGTTCTGAGCGGCGCTGCCGCGCGTGTGTTGATGGCAGCCAAGGTAGTTTCCGAATTCATGGAAGTTGAGACGCGAAAGCAGTCCCAACTTCTTTCAAGAATGAAGCTGTGGGCTGATGGGATCCCGCCGTCAAAGGAGCAATTTAACGGAAATGAAGGTCGCTGCGGGGGCGCAAACGACCGCATGCTGGTGGCCTTTAAGACCAATAAGGTGCGACTTTATGGATTCGTTCGTCACTACAGGGGTGTTAAAACAGTTATTATAGTCGATATAGATGCTGCCAAGAAACAAGACAAGGCTAGTCCTAGAATATTAAGGCGAGCCAAGGAGGCGGCGGTATTATTCGACGGAAAATGTGGTGATTGACATGGGGAATTTCTTTAAGGATCGTATTGATAGCGACGAATTCAGAGAGGAATATTTTGTTGCTGAGGCTCAAGCTCGACTTGATAGCCTCCTTGATGAGAAAGGTGTGACTCGCGCGGAATTGGCTCGAAAGCTGGATGTCTCGCGTGCTCGTGTTTCTCAAATCTTTTCTGATGACGCTAATAACCTTACGTTGCGACTTCTTGCGCGGAGTTTCCTTGCGCTGGGTGAGCAGCCGATGATCCTTACGAAAAGCGAGTTTGAGAAGCTGCAGAAGCGTTCTGAAATGACGGCGGCAGTTACTCGCGCTCAATCCTCTCGCGCTACGCCAAATCAAGAGGTGCTTACTGCATCTCTGATTGCTGAGTTGCTGCGCAGTGTGCCGCTCACTCATAGCGGTGATCGAGAAAAAACGGGTCGACGAAATGGGAATGTACGGAATTGGGCTGAGCACGGCTCAAATGTATTTCCATTGAGGAGGGCTGTTAATGGCTAAATCGAAGAACGTTTCGGTTGATAGCACTCTTCCAATTTCGAGTGATGATCGAAAAATTGATCCTGACGTTTATAATGACGTGGCTCGCTGCGCTCAACTTTTGTCAATCCAGCTTATAGAGTCAAATTTCAATATTTCTCCTTCTTTCTTTGAAGAGGAATATGTAGATAGGCAGATGAAGATTGACGTGGACAATGTCCATGCATCTTTTGATGAAGAAAATAGAATAGCTACCTGCGTATTCCATTTTGAAACTTATCATAAAAAAGCGCGGAGAAAGGTTTTTTCGCTCAAAGATAAATTCATCGTATTTTATCATATAGATAATGAATGTGATGATTTTCATGCGCTGGCATTCGCCAATAGAGTTGGGTTTATGGCCGCATATCCGTATTTTCGGACGCATGTAGCGGAAACAGCATCTCTCGCAGCAGCGGATATCCCCGTACTGCCGACTGTTTCATCTATGCCTGTAAAAAGAAGAAGCTCTCAGGAGGAAGTAAAATGATCTGCAATTTATAGGGGCATTTTGCCCTCGGAGCAGAAAATATGTCTTCGTGCACTGATTTGCTTGGTGATCGCTGGGAAATTTATTCTACGATCACGGGTTGGCGTTGGCGTCGAACCGCAAGTAACGGTCGGATTGTTGGAGCTTCTACTGAAGCTTATGTGAACAAATCGGACTGTGAGGCGAATGCTCGTCGCAATGGTATGACCTGCACTCCCTATTGAGTGCTTTGGCGGCACGCATTTATTGCGTGCCGCCTTTTTACTTTCCTACAGCCTCCCGCATGCGATAACTAAACCGTTCACCTCGGCGCGGCCGTTCGGGTTGCGTCGTGGCCTTTCGTGGCTTTTCTCTTGCGCGAGGCGGACGATGGCGGACTTTTCCGAGGGTTTCGGTGTGGACGGTGGCTCTGGCATGGGGCCTGTGCCCCTCCACCATGCTTCGCATGGTCCCCCTCCCCGGGACGGGGAGGAACGGGCGCGGTTCGGGCGGGGGTGGATTCCGGCCTCTCGCGATATCGGGATTCCGGGGGAGGGCGCTGCGTCGACATTCCGGGAGCGCGAGGGCGATGGCCCTCGCTCTTTCTCTTCCTCTTCAACCTCGTCCGACTTTGCCAGCGATCCCGGCCTGCGCCGGGATGACGGGTGTGTCCCCCATACCGCGTGGGATGCCGACAGGCGCGTTCGTTTCCTGCACCATCTGGCCGACAAGGGCGACGTGCGGGCGGCTTGCGGTCGGGTGGGGATGAGCCGGACTTCGGCGTATCTGCTGCGGCGGCGCGATGCGGCATTTGCTCGGGCGTGGCAGGCGGCTCTGGTGCAGGCGCGGCGGCATGTGGAGGAGGTGCTGGCGACGCGGGCGCTCGACGGGGTTGAGGAGGCGGTGTGGTTTCGCGGCGAGCTGGTGGGCACGCGGCGGCGGTATGACTCGCGGCTGTTGCTGGCGCATCTGGCGCGGCTCGACTACATGGCCGGGGAAGATGGGGCCGGGGAAGATGGGGGCGAGGCGGATCGCTTCAACGAGATGCTGGCGCTGGTCGCCGGGGAGCGGGCCGACGAGGCGCTCCGGGAGGCGGGTGCGGCGGCGGATGCCTTGCCGCTGGCGCGGGAGGACTACCTGACCGAGAGCGTCGAGCCTGCCTATATCGACGCCAACGAGGCGTGGATCGACGCGGTGGAGGGCATGGACGCCGCCTTCGAGGAGGCGCACGGTTTCAGTCCCGACGACGAGGAGGAGCTTGCGGCGCATCCTGCGGTGGAGGCGCCGGACTATCCGCCGGTGCCGACGCGCGAAGGCGTGCGGGCGGTCCATGCGGCGCGGTGGGACGATTGGCAGTCGCGCGCCTGTGCCCGCGTGGACCGGGCGCTGTTCGGGCCTGCCTCGGCGGAAGCGCCGATGGAGTTCAAGTCGCTGGAGGGAAGACCCGGAAGGGGGCGGGCGGTTGCGGCTCTGGACCGTGTAAACCGTGTAAACCTGTCGCGGCCCGTCGATGGCGGGGCACGGTTCGGCAAAACCTTCGTGGGGTCGGGAACGCTTTGGCAGGCGCGCTGTTATCGAGTGTGAAGGCCGGCGCGGCGCTTCCCCCACCCCCTCCCAGCTGCGCCGGCCGACCTTTTTCTCTTCGAAAAATCAGTCGGTTGCGCGGGCGCTGTGTCGAGCGGGATTACTCGCCGAGGACGGCCAGTTCCACCTTGCCGCTGCCCATGCGCGCGATGCCGATTTCCTCGGCGGCGGCGTCGGACAGGTCGATCACGCGGTTGCCGTGGAACGGGCCGCGATCGTTGATGGTGACGACGACGGTCTCGCCGTTGGCGGGGTTGGTCACCTGGACCTGGGTGCCGAAGGGCAGGGTGCGGTGCGCGGCGGTCAGCGCGTCGGGGGCGTAGCGCTCCCCGCTGGCGGTGCGAGCACCCTTGAGGTGGCGGCCGTAATAGCTGGCCATGCCGCCGGCGATCTTCTCGAGGCTGGGGGCTTCGTCGATGACGGGAGCGGCGGTGACGGGAGCAAGCGGGGCAGCGACGGCGTTGACGCCAGCGACTACGGGAACGACCGGGGCTTCAGCCTGTGCAGGCCCTGCAAAGGGCAGGACAACGGCGCAGAGCGCCAGAAGGCTGATCGATCGTACCTGCAAAACCTACCCCGCTTCGTCGTTGACGATGGCGGGAGTCCTAACTGCGCGGGTTCCCGAAGGCCACCCATGCAAAAGCGGCCCGTCGCGCTTTGGCAACGGGCCGCCGGATGCGGTTAAGCTGTTGGAAAGACTCCGAGGGGCTTAGCGCCAGAGTCAGCGAGAGTCTCGCTGGGCCAGCAGGCGCAGGCGCAGGGCGTTGAGCTTGATGAAGCCCGCGGCGTCCTTCTGGTCGTAGGCGCCGGCGTCATCCTCGAAGGTGACGTGGCGTTCGGAATACAGCGAATCGGCGCTCTTGCGACCGACGACCGAGGCCGAGCCCTTGTAGAGCTTGAGGCGGACGGTGCCGTTGACGCGGGCCTGCGAGTGGTCGATCGCGGCCTGCAGCATCTCGCGCTCGGGGGCGAACCAGAAGCCGTTGTAGATGAGCTCCGCGTACTTCGGCATCAGCTCGTCCTTGAGGTGGGCGGCGCCGCGATCGAGCGTGATCTGCTCGATGCCGCGATGGGCACGGGCGTAGATCTCGCCGCCGGGGGTCTCGTACATGCCGCGCGACTTCATGCCGACGAAGCGGTTTTCTACGAGGTCGAGGCGGCCGATGCCGTGCTTGCGGCCAAGCTCGTTGAGCGCGGTGAGGAGGGCGGCCGGGCTCATCGCCACGCCGTTGAGGGCGACGCCGTCACCCTTCTCGAAGTCGACGGTGATGTATTCCGGCTCGTTCGGCGCATCTTCCGGGTTGACGGTGCGCGAGTAGACGTAGTCGGGGGTCTCTTCCCACGGGTTCTCCAGCACCTTGCCCTCGGACGAGGTGTGCAGGAGGTTGGCGTCGGTCGAGAACGGGCTTTCGCCGCGCTTGTCCTTGGGGACGGGGATCTGGTGCTGCTCGGCCCAGGCGATGAGGGCGGTACGGCTGGTGAGATCCCACTCGCGCCAGGGGGCGATGACCTTGATGTTCGGGTCGAGCGCGTAGGCGGACAGCTCGAAGCGGACCTGGTCGTTGCCCTTGCCGGTGGCGCCATGGGCGACAGCGTCGGCGCCGGTCTCGTGCGCGATCTCGATCAGGCGCTTGGAGATGAGCGGGCGGGCGATCGAGGTGCCGAGGAGGTAGTCGCCCTCGTAGCGGGCGTTGGCGCGCATCATCGGGAAGACGAAGTCGCGCACGAATTCCTCGCGCAGGTCGTCGATGTAGATGTTCTCGTCCGGCAGGCCCATCAGCTTCGCCTTGGCGCGCGCGGGCTCGAGCTCCTCGCCCTGGCCGAGGTCGGCGGTGAAGGTCACGACCTCGCAGTTGTAGGTGACCTGGAGCCACTTGAGGATGACGCTGGTGTCGAGACCGCCGGAGTAGGCGAGGACGACCTTCTTGATGCTGTCGGACATGGGCACGGGCTTTCGCGGAAAATGGGCGTTGAAAGTTTGGGCGCGCGGCTAGCAGGTGCGCCCAGACTTCGCAATGCGGTATCGGGGCGGTGTCAGGCGCCGAGCAGCACCTTCTCGCCTTCCGCGATGTAGTCCCGGGTGAGCGGAAGGGCGTGGCGGCTGCGGGTGTACTGGATCTGGTAGTTGCACATGCCGCCGCTCTCGAACGCTGCCGTCGCGCCGGAGAGGTAGAATATCCACATGCGGTAGAAGCGCTCGTCGTAAAGGCTTACGATGGCGTCTTTGTTGGCGACGCAGCGCTTGTACCACTGGCGCAGGGTCTTGGCGTAGTGGAGGCGCAGGTTCTCTACGTCGGTGGCGATCAGGCGGACCTTCTCGCTCGATTCCACCGTCTCGCTGAGCGCCGGGATGTAGCCGCCGGGGAAGATGTACTTGCGGGTGAAGGCGTCGGTCGAGCCCGGTCCGCCCATGCGGCCGATGGTGTGGAGGAGCATCACGCCCTCGTCGTCCAGCATCGTCGCGCAGTCGCGGAAGAAGCGGTCGAACTGGGCTTGGCCGACATGTTCGAACATGCCGACCGAGACGATGCGCTCGAACTTGTCGCCCCTTGCCGCGAGGTCGCGGTAGTCGATCAGCTCGAAGTCGATGCGGCCCGAGACGCCGGCCTCCACCGCGCGTTCGCGGGCGAGGGCGAGCTGCTCCTCGCTCAGCGTGATGCCCTTGACCGAAACGTCGAAGTGCTTGGCGAGGTAGATCGCCATGCCGCCCCAGCCGCAGCCGATATCGAGCACCTTCTGCCCCGGCTCGATTGCCAGCTTGGCGGCGATGTGGGCGAGCTTGGCCGTCTGCGCCTGCTCCAGCGTGATGTCGTCGCTGGGCCAGTAGGCGCAGGAATACTGCATGTGCTCGGTATCGAGGAACAGGTTATAGAGGTCGTTGCCCACGTCATAGTGGTGGGCGATGTTCTTCTTCGCGCTGGCGGCGCGGTTGATCCCGTCGACGAGGGTGACGACCTTGCCGACCGCGATCTTGAGGCGGCTCTGTTCCTTCAGTTCGCCGCCCTTGTCCCAGCGGGCATTGGCGCGCAGCAGTTCCACCAGTTCCATGATGTCGCCCTGCTCGACTTCGAGCAGGCCATCCATGAAGGCCTCGGCGGCGCCAAGGCGCGGATCGCGCAGGATGCGGCGTTCGGCATCCTTGCTGGTCAGGCGGATGCGGACATTGGGAAAGCCGTCGTAAGGGGTTCCAAAGCGACGGACGGATCCGTCGGGGCGGGCCAGTTCGAGCACGCCCTGTCGGACGCCGCGCTCGAGGAAGCGGTCAAGTATGCCGAGTGCCATCAGGGGTTTGTGCGGGGGCAATTCCCCATGCGCAAGGGGCCTTGTGTTGAGAAATGCACAATCGCTACTCCCTTGCCAGGAACAGCACGTCGCGGGGCTGAGACAGCAGGTGCTGGCCCGAATCGACGTAGAGCGTCTCCCCGCTTTCCAGCCATCCGCCCGCAAGGAACAGCGCCGCTCCCGCTACGTCCTCGGGCGTGGCGCGGCGGCCTAGCAGGTTCATCCGGTGCGAGACTTCGGCTTCCGCCTCGCTCTGGTCATGGCTGGCGAGGATCGCGCCCGGCGCGATGCCGTAGACGCGGTCCCGCGCATCCGTTCGCGCCATCGACAGCATCGGGATGGTGGCGGCGATGGCGTGCTTGCTCATCGTGTAGGAGAAGAAGTCCGGGTTGGGGTTGAGCAGCTTCTGGTCCGTCACATGGATCAGCCGTCGCCCGCCACCGGCACGGGCATGGGCGAGGAACGCCTGTCCGAGCCGCGCCGGGGTGCCCGCGTTGACCCGCATCGCCGCCTCGAAGGTCGGCGGATCGAGCGTTTCGGCGGTGTCGAGGTCGAACACGCCCGCGCAGTTCACCAGCACGCGCCAGTCCGGCAGCCGCTTCGCCAGCGCGCGGACCATGGCGGGGCCTTCATCCCAGTCGTCGAGTTCGCACGAGATCGTCTCGGCGCTGGGCAGTTGCGCGGCGAGGTCTTCGGCCTGTGCCTGCGAGCGGCCGTAATGGATGACGACGTGCCAGCCCGCCGCTCCGAAGGCGCGGGCGATGGCGGCGCCGATTCGCTTGGCGCCGCCGGTGACGAGCATGGCGGGGCGATTGGGTTCGATTTCGTTCATCAAACAATCCTCTGTGATGAACAAAAAGCGAGAGGTTTACACGGTTTACACGGTCCTGGAGCAAAACTCCGGGCCTCCTCTGCGAGCTCCCGGAAGGAGCAGGCAGACGGGCCGGAAAGGGGTGTAAATCGCTGAAACATGGCCGCATTGGAGCATAGGCGGGACTTGTAGGAAAGCCTCGCGCCGATGCCATTCACACCCTGATCGCTCCGGCGCCCTGCATCATCCGCACAAAGCAGAAGGCGCGCCGTCCGGAGGGACGACGCGCCTTCTGCAAGCCCGCTATTGGGGACCGTTTAAAGATCAGCGGCAGCGCGGACGGTCGCCGCCACGGTCGATCTCGCGACCGAGCACTGCGCCGCCGGCAGCGCCGAGCAGGGTGCCGACGGTGCGGTCGCCGCGGGTGTCGATCGCGCGGCCGGCAAGGGCGCCGGCGACGCCGCCGATCAGCAGGCCGGTCGTGCCGTTCGACTTCTTGCAGTAGTAGCGACCGTTGTTGCCGCGCCAGTACTTCACGCCGCGATCGTTGTGATAGCGGCGGTGGTCGCGTGCTTCCGCCGGAGCGGTAAAGGCCACGGTGGCCGGAATGGTGAGCGCCATCATGGTGGCGGCGAGAATAGCTTTACGCATAGAGTGTGCCCTCAATTAGGTGCGTGGAATGATCTGGTAACGCCGCTCATCGTTCATTGATCCACAACGCCAGATGAACGACGGGCGCTCCGGAAAAATGCGTGACGAGTTGCTCGGCACAAGCGACGAAACGAGGGAAATGTTTCGGGTTAGAAACACTTGGGGCGGCGAAAGGGTGCCCCAATTTCGGCAACGCGGCGCGGCAGGAATTGCGTTGGCCGCATTTGGTCCCCCACGGTAGAGCAGCAGGGCGCCTATCCGGAGACCAGCCTTGCCCATCCGTGTCCTTCGTACCGTCCTCGCCTCGCTTGCGGTCCTCGCCGCAATGCCCTCGGCGACCGCTTTCGCCGCGCCGGAAAAGCCTGCGGCCAAGCGGCTGGTGATCGTCGATCAGGATGCGTTCGAGGGGCCGGGGCTCCAGCCGATCCTCATGCTGCTGCAGGGTCCGGGCGTGGAAGTGCTGGGCATCACCACCGTCAGCGGCGACGGCTGGGCGCCCGAGGAGACGGCAGCGACGCTTCGGATGCTGGAACTGATCGGGCGCGCCGACGTGCCGGTGGTGCAGGGCGCGGTGTTTCCCATGGTGAACACGAAGGAAGGGATGCGCCGCCGCGAGGCGCTCTACGGGCCGATGCCCTACAAGGGGGCGTGGATGGACTCATGGCCAGCCTACAACACGATGAAGCGCCGCGAACCGCATGGGCCGTTCGACGTGCCGCCGCTTCCGGAAGGAATGCCCAAGGCCAAGGCGCGCGAGGGCTCGGCGGCGGAGTTCCTGCTGGATATGACGCGCAAGTATCCCGGGCAGGTCAGCATCGTCGCCATGGGGCCGCTCACCAACCTCGCGCTGGCGCAGCGGCTGGACGACGGGTTCGCAGGGCGGGTGAAGGAGCTTGTCACCGAAGGCGGCAACTTCATAGCCAGCGACATCGACGGCCAGCATGACGAGTTCGCGATGCAGACCGCCTATTCGCCGCGCATGTCGTTCAACCATTTCTTCGACCCCGAGGCTGCGCATGTGGTGTTCACGACGAAGTGGCAGCGGCTCGTGCTCGTGACGGGGGACGCCAACGAGGGCATCTTCGGCAGCCAGCCGCTGATCGACAAGGCGGTGGCGAGCGGTCGTCCGGTGGCGCGCTACGTCAAGCAGACCGCGCAGGCGGGCTTTCCGCTGTGGGACGAGGTTCAGGCGGCGGCGTGGCTGGAGCCCGGCATTGTCACCCGCAAGGGGCAACTCGCCATGGACGTCGACCTTATGCCGGGCGCCAACTACGGCGCGCTGCTGGCGTGGCCCGCAGGCAAGGGGCCGGGCATGGGCGAACAGGACGTCGATGTGGTCTACCGCGTGGACAAGGCGCGGGTGGAAGGGATGTTCGTCGATCTGCTGGGGAAGTAGAAATCCGTTCCCCTGCCCCCGCTCAGCCTGAGCGGGTTTGGAGGTGGGTGCTCCCTCTCTTTCGTCATTGCGAGCGTAGCGAAGCAATCCATGGTCGGCCCCCACCGCATGGATTGCTTCGCTACGCTCGCAATGACGAAGGGTGTCCGGATCGTCATCGCGCGATCCACGTAAGAGGCAGCCCAAAGAAAAAGCGCGCCGCCCTTTCGGACAGCGCGCCTCTCGTTCCCGGACCGACCGCTCAGATCAGCGGCACTGCAGGCCGCCCTTGTCGATCTCGCGGCCCAGCGCGCCGCCTGCCACGCCGCCGAGGATCGCGCCGAGGGTGCGGTCGCCGCGCCCGGCGATCTGGTGGCCGGCCAGCGCGCCGACGCCCGCACCGATGATGAGGCCGGTCGTGCCGTTGTCGCGCTTGCAATAGTAGCGCCCGTCGTTGCCGCGCCATGCGCGGTCGTTACGGGTCATGCGGTGGGGTTGGCGATAGCGGCCACGGTCGTCGTAGCGGTTGTCACCGCGCCAGCCCCGACGGTCGTCGCGGCGATTGTCGTGGCGGTCCCAGCGATCGTTGCGCCCGTCGCGGTCGCGGTCGGCCCAGCGCGGCGGGTCAGCCAGCGCAGGCGTGATCGGCAGGGCGGTGACGGTGGCGGCGAAGGCGGCCAGCGCCAGCAGGGACTTCTTCATGGTACTTCTCCTGCGATGTGCATTCGTGAATTCCGACGTCCGCTCTGGACCGCGGCATGACAACCGGCGATGAACCGCGCGCCGGTCTGCCGGTTGGCGTGACGATGCGGGGCGTGCCTGCGATCAAACGTTCAAAAGTGCAAATAGCTGCATGAGGATATGTGATGCTTCTCGATCTGGTCGACGTCTTCGGTTCCGGTCCGCTCAGCGGCAACCCGCTGGCCGTGGTGCGCGGCGGCGAGGGGCTGAGCGACGCGCAGATGCTGCGGTTGACGCAGTGGCTGGGCTTTTCGGAGACGACCTTCCTGCTGCCGCCGACCGACCCGAGGGCCGATTATCGCGTGCGCATCTTCTACCCGGCGGGCGAACTGCCCTTCGCCGGGCACCCGACGCTGGGCACTGCGCATGCGTGGCTCGCCGCCGGGGGCGCTCCGCATGAGGCGGGGCGCGTGGTGCAGGAATGCGGCATCGGCCTCGTCGAAGTGCGGCAGGAGGAGGGGCGGCTGGCGTTCCGCGCGCCGCCGCTGATCCGCTCCGGCCCGCTGGATGCGGAGGATCGCGCCGACGTGCTGCGGCTGACCGGCGCGCGGGAGGAGGATGTCGTGGCGGCGGTCCACGCCTCCAACGGGCCGGGCTGGAAGCTGCTTCACTTGCGCACGGCGGAAGCGGTCCTGGCGGCGGAGCCGGTCGCGAAGGCACCCAAGGGCACCGATGTGGCGCTGCTCGGCCCCTGCGAGCCGGGCGGTGCGGCGCAGTTCGAGCTGCGCGCCTTCTTTGCCGATCCGGCGGGCAAGATGGTCGAGGATCCCGTCACCGGCAGCCTCAACGCGGCGGTGGCGCAGTACCTGTTCGCGGAGGGGCTGGCCGAGGGCAGCTATGTCGCGGCGCAGGGGCGCAAGGTGGGGGCGGACGGCCTCGTCTACTGCACGCAGGATGCGGCGGGCGAAGCGTGGATCGCCGGGCGGGTGGAGACGGTTTCGACCGGCGGGGTGCTGGCGTAAGCGATATGGTCGTCATCCCGGCGAAGGCCGGGACCGCGGGCCGTGAACAGCATGCCCATCGGCAGGGTTCCCTGACGACGGGCTGCGTCTAAAGACAGCCCACGGTCCCGGCCTACGCCGGGATGACGAGTGTCTCACCCCACCTTCTTCGGCAGCGCGATTTCCGCCGTGCCGGTACACATCGTCGTGCCCTTCTGGTTCTTCATCAGGTGCTTCACATGGACGAGGTGGCGGCCCCGGTCGTCCACCGACTTCTCGGTGACTTCCGCCGTCTGGATCGTCACGTCGCCGGTCAGCGCGGGCCCGCGATAGTTGGCGACCGAGTGGACCACCATGCCGTGCTGGCCTGCCCAGCCGGACAGGAAGTCCGTCACCCACGATCCCATCGACGCGCCGTAGCCGTAGCCGCGCGGCATGCCGATGCGGCGGGCGTACTTGGCGAAGAGGTGCCCGCGCGACGGGCCGTAATAGGCGCCATCGGTGAGGAAGGGGTTCACCTTCAGCATCTCGGGGTCGTTCTCGTACCCGGCCATCTCGCGCGTGAAGCCGAGGCCCTCCAGATCCTGCTTGCGCAAGTCCAGCGTGCCCCAGGTGTTGACGATATAGGCGCGCCACTCGGTCGCGAAGCTGGCGATGGAGTGGGGGCCGAAGACGCGCTCGGGCAGCTGGTCGCCCACCGCCACGTCATCCCACCAGCGCTCCTTGTTGCCGAGGTCGTGGAGCATCTTCACCCAGGCGAAGCGGCGCTCCTCCATCTCCTCCTGCGCCGCGTCGGTCCATTCGGGCTCCTCGAAGTCGTCGGTCTTGACGTTCTCGCCGCCCGCCGCCGCGCGGTAGCGGATCGAGGTGGAGCGCTGGCGGGCGATCTCCTCGCCCTTCTGGTTGGAGTAGTTGTTGTCGCCGCGCTGGAAGCAGGTGGGGCCGAAGCCGGTCTGCTTGACGGTGTAGTCGAACGGCACGCGGGTGTTGGTGACCACGTCGCCCGGCTCGATGCGCGGGCCATGGAACCACCACTCGTCGCCGCCGAACAGCAGGTGCGAGTTCTCGATCTTGCCGACGCAGGCGGGCGCGGCGCCGTGGCCGTCGTCGGTGGCGATGGCGAAGCTCTGCGGCGCGACGAGGCGGCCCCAGGTGCTCGCGGCGATCGTCGCCGGATCGAAGTGGGCGAGGTTGGGATAGTGCATCGCATGGACCCAGCGGCGGATGTCGTTGGGGGCGATGACCTCACGCAAGGGCGAGAAGTCCATCGGCTTGCCTAGGTAGTTGTCGATGTCGGAAGTGTCGAAGTCGTCGCTCATATGTACTCTCGGAACTGGCGCCTAGAACTGGCGGATGCCGGTGGCGTCCTCGGCGGTGAAGACGGGCAGGGGCTCGACGGCCTTCATCATCAGCAAGGGCAGCACGCGCTCGGTCGACGTCTGGTAGCCCGCGTAGAAGGGGTGGCAGTCGATGAAGAAGTTCCAGACCTTCTCGCGCTCGGCGCCCTCGGGCTCGCGCCAGGTCGCGCGGTAGGCCTGCGTGGCGATCTGGAAGTCGACCCGCTCGTCCTCGATGATGTTGAGATACCAGGCCGGGTGGTGGTCCGCCCCGCCCTTGGAGCCGCAGACGACCACCTCGCCGCCGATGTCGGCGTAGCAGAGCGGGGTGATGAAGACCTTGCCGCTCTTGCGGCCGACGTACTTGACCAGGCAGTGCGTCGCGAAGGACCGGCCGCCGACGGGCGTGAGGTCCATGATGTGCCCTTCCGCCCCGCCGGAGCGCAGGTACATCTCGCGATGCTCGATGCTCCAGTCCTTGCGCGCGTCGCGGATCGCGGCCGACGTTTCGTCGCTCATGGGCTTCTCCTCTCCTCCAGCCGTGGGGAAAGGATGGCCGAGGCCATGCGCGCGCGTCCAACCCCGAATGGGGACGGGGGCGAGTGATCGCTCGGGCGGTTGGGGCTCTTACCTCGTCATTGCGAGCGCAGCGAAGCAATCCAACGCCACGTGCCGATCCTGGATTGCTTCGCTGCGCTCGCAATGACGAAGCGGTTTACGTGCAGGCCTCAATCCGCTGGCCAGCCCACGTGCGAGAGCAGGTTGTCGACGAAGGCCTCATGCTCCGCGTGCGTCGCGCCGCCGGGACGCAGCAGCACGTCGGTGCGGTAGCCCGTCACCGCCGACACCGTAAGCTGCGTCAGCCTGCGCGCTTCCTCCTCCTCGAAGCGGGTTGCGAAGAACGAGGCGATGGCGCAGCGCAGCTTGGCGGGGCCGCGGGTGTAGAACGTTTCCTTGATCTCCGGGAACCGCTCCCCCTCGCTGACGACCAGCCGGTAGAGCAGCACCGAGTTCTCGCGCAGCAGGCAGTCGATGAAGCGCAGGCACGCGCGGCGCAGGGCGGGCACGGAGAAGCTCTGCCCGGTCAGCACTTCGTCGATATCGCGCGCGAAAGTCTCGACATGGAGGTCCACGGTGGCGGCGAAGAGATCTTCCTTGGAGGAGAAATGCGCCCAGAGCGTCGCCTTCGACCCGCCGAGCGCGTCGGCGATCGCCGACATCGTCGTCGTGGCGTAACCTTGTTCGAGGAACATGCGCGAGGCGACGCCGACGATTTCCGCGCGCTTGCGCACCTTGTTGAGCTCGCGCTTCGAGAGACCTGTCTTTTCTGCCATGGTGTACTCTTCAGTACAGTTTTTGATTGACAGCCGCAACCCATGAAACGATTAAAGCCGTACCGATGAGTACAAAATTCTCCTCCCGAGTCGCGACGGCCGCGCTGCTGATCGCCACCACCTCGCTCGCTGCGTGCGGCGCGCCCAATCTTGGGCCGCGTCCCGAGCTGCGCCCGCCGTCGAGCCTCGACAGTGCGGCCTCGATCCAGGGCACGTCCGCCGAATGGCCGCAGGAGCGCTGGTGGACCGCCTATGGCGATCCGCAGCTCGACGGGCTGGTGGACGAGGCGATCAGGAATTCGCCCGATGTCGCCACAGCGCTCGCCCGCATCCGGCAGGCGCAGGGCGCGCTCGAATCCTCGCGCGCGGCGCTGCTGCCGCAGATCGGCGCATCGGGCTCGGCCTCGGTCGAGAAGCAGAGCTACAACAACGGCACCCCGGCCGAAGCGCTGCCCAAGGGCTGGAAGGACTATGGCATGCTCGGCGTGTCGGCCAACCTGACGCTCGACATCTGGGGCAAGAACCGCGCGCTGCTCGCCGCCGCCACGTCGGCGAGCGAGGCCGCCGTCGCCGACGAGCGGCAGGCCGAACTGGTGCTCGCCTCCGAAGTGGTGTCCTCCTACTTCGATCTCGGCCGCCTGCTCGAACGCCAGAAGGTGCTCGAAGCGACGCTGGCGGCGCGCGAAGGATCGGCCAAGCTGACCGGCCAGCGCGTGCAGCAGGGCATCGACAACCAGAGCTCGTCGCGCCAGTCGAACGCGCTTGCCGCGCGTGCCCGCGTCGATGTCGCCGCCAACATGGAGCAGATCGACAAGCGCCGCCACGCGATCGCCGCGCTGATGGGCGCCGGTCCCGATCGCACGCTGACGCTCACCCCCCCGCCGATCGCGACGATAGAGCCGACCCCGGTGCCCAGCGACGCGGGCATCGCGCTCGCCGGTCGCCGCCCCGACATCGTGGTGGCGCGCAAGCTGGTGCAGGCGGCGGACAAGGGCGTGGAATACGCCAAGAAGTCGTTCCTGCCGGACATCTCGCTCAGCGGGCTGATCGGGCTCAGTTCGCTCGGCCTCTCGCACCTGTTCGACGACGGGTCCGACTTCGGCAACGCGGGCGCGGCGGTCAGCCTGCCGATCTTCCAGGGCGGCAAGCTCTCGGGCCAGTATCGCCTTGCCCGCGGCGGCTACGACACCACCGTCGCCAGCTACAACAAGGCCGTGATCGGCGCGCTGCAGGAAGTCGCCGACGCGCTTTCGGCGCGCACCTCGGCTGCCGAACAGGAGCGCCACGCGCTCGTCGCCCGGACCGAGGCGGACGCCGCCTACGACCTTGCGCTCCAGCGCTACAAGGGCGGCCTCAGCACCTACATCGACGCGCTGAGCGTCGAGACCACCGCGCTCGACACCCGGCTTGCCGCCGTCGACGCCCACTTCGCCACGCTCGCCAGCGAAGTCGCGCTCAAGCGCGCCCTGGGCGGCGGTTACGCAGACGATTCAGCCAAGAAAGCCACGACCGATGAGTGAACAGAACGCCAGCGGAGCCGAATCCGGCAGCGTGGTAGACAAGAGCAAGCGCAAGAACCTCCTGCTCGGCCTCGGCGGCGCGGTGGTGGTGATCGGCGGGCTATGGTTCCTGTATGAGGAGTTCATCGCCAGCCGTTCGGTCTCGACCGACAACGCCTATGTCGCGGCGGAGAACGCGCAGGTCACGCCGCTGACCTCGGGCCGCGTGGTCGAGGTGCTCGTCACCGACACCCAGCCGGTGCGCAAGGGCCAGCTCCTGTTCCGCATCGAGGATGCCGACCAGAAGATCGCGCTCCAGCAGGCCGAGGCCAATCTGGCGCAGGTCGAGCGCAAGTACGGCCAGTCGCTCGCCAACAACGCGGCGCTCGGCGCGGCTGCGGGCGCGAACGAGGCGCAGATCAACACCGCGCGCGCTGGCCTCGCCTCCGCGCAGGCGACGCTGACCAAGGCGCAGGAAGACTACAAGCGCCGCGCCGCCCTCGCAGGCTCGGGCGCGGTCTCGGCCGATGAGCTGACCTCGGCCCGGCAGGCGCTGGACTCGGCGAAGGCATCGTATCAGGAAGCGCAGGCCGCCGTTTCGCAGGCGCAGGAAAACGCCCGCAGCGCCCGCCGTCAGGAAGAGGCCGCCGTGGCGCTCACCAAGGGCACCACGCAGCAGACCGCGCCCGAAGTCCTCGCCGCGCAGGCGCAGCTGGCGCAGGCGAAGCTGGACCTCGAGCGCACGGTGGTACGCTCGCCCATCGACGGCGTGATCGCGCGCCGCACCATTCAGGTCGGCCAGCGCATCCAGACCGGGCAGGCGGCGATGACCATCGTGCCGGTCGCCCAGCTCTACGTCGATGCGAACTTCAAGGAAGACCAGCTCGGCAAGGTCCGCTCGGGCCAGAAGGCGACGCTGACCTCCGACTTCTACGGCGGCGACGTGGAGTACCACGGCAAGGTCGTCGGCTTCTCGGGCGGCACCGGCGCGGCGTTCTCGCTGATCCCGGCGCAGAACGCGACCGGCAACTGGATCAAGGTGGTGCAGCGCCTGCCGGTGCGCATCCAGCTCGACCCCAAGGAGCTCAAGGAGCACCCGCTGCGCGTCGGCCTGTCGATGGAAGCCGAGATCGACCTGACGGACAACGACTGATGGCTGGTGGCGCTCCGGCTGCTGCGGCGCAGGGGGGCGGGGCCGCTCCGCTGACCGGCGCCAGGCTGATCCTCGCGGGCTTCGTGCTCGCGATGGCGAACTTCATCGTCGTCCTCGACACCACCATCGCCAACGTCTCCGTCCCGCACATCGCGGGCGGGCTGGCGGTCTCGGTGTCGAGCGGCACCTGGGTCATCACCTCCTATGCGGTGGCGGAGGCGATCTGCGTGCCGCTGACCGGCTGGCTCTCCGGCCGGTTCGGAACCTTGCGCGTCTTCATGTTCTCGCTGGTCGGTTTCGGCGTGTTCTCCACGCTGTGCGGCCTGTCGGGCACGCTCTCGGCGCTGGTGATCTTCCGTCTCGGGCAGGGCCTGTGCGGCGGCCCGCTGATGCCGCTGACGCAGACGCTGCTGCTCAAGGTCTTCCCCAAGGAGATGCAGCCCAAGGCCATGGCGATGTGGGCGATGACCATCGTCACCGCGCCGATCGCCGGCCCGATCCTCGGCGGCTACATCTCCGACAACTGGTCGTGGGAGTGGATCTTCTTCATCAACGTGCCGATCGTGGCGCTGATCTTCTTCGGCGTCTGGGTGCTGCTGCGCGGGCAGGAAACGCCGACGCAGAAGCTGCCGATCGACAAGGTGGGCCTCGCGCTGCTCGTCATTTTCGTCGGCGCGTTCCAGATGATGCTCGACCTCGGCCGCGACGAGGACTGGTTCTCGTCCACCAAGATCGTCGCGCTGGCCTGCATAGCGGCGGTGTTCTTCGTCGCGTTCCTGATCTGGGAACTGACCGAGGAGCATCCCATCGTGAACCTGTCGGTGTTCCGATACCGGGGCTTCTCCGCCTCCACGCTGTCGCTGACGATCGCCTTCGGCACCTACTTCGCCTCGATCGTCATCATCCCGCAGTGGCTCCAGACCTCGATGGGCTACACCGCGACGGAGGCGGGCAGGGCGATGGCGTTCAGCGGCGTGCTGGCGGTTGTCGCCTCACCCTTCGTACCGGCGCTGATGAAGCGGTTCGACCCGCGCCTGATCGTCTTCGTCGGCGTGTCGTGGATCGGCATCTGCTCGCTGATGCGCATGACATGGTCGACCGAGATCACCTTCTGGACCATCGCCATGCCGCAGCTTCTGCAGGGCGTCGGCGTCTCGCTGATGATCGTGCCGCTGACGACGATCAGCCTCAGTTCGGTGCAGCCGCACGAGACGGCGGCGGCGGCGGGCATCGCCAACTTCGGACGTACCCTCGCGGGCGCCGTGGCGACGGCCATCGTCACCACCATCTGGAGCGACATGGGCCGCGAGCGCGGCGCGGAACTGGCGGGCGTGCTCAACGGCGCGGACGCCACGTCGGACATGCTCCAGCAGCAGGGCTACAGCGCCGAGCAGGCGCGCGGCGTGATCGCGCGGCTGGTGGAGAACCAGGGCGTCGCGGTCGGCACCGCCGAACTGTTCGGCATCTGCGCCATCGCCCTGTTCATCGCCGCGACCACCATCTGGCTGGCCCCGCGCCCGCCCAAGGGCGCCAAGCCCGCCTCCGGGCACTGATACAAGAACAGCCGGCGTCTCCCTCCCCCTGTCCCGGGAGACGCCGGCGCGACCGGCCGGACCGAAAGCATAGACAGCCCCCCGTCCCCCCGCTTTCGATCCGGCCGGCGCACCATCTGGTCCGATACGCCACTTGCAGGATGTCATGGCAGTCCCCATGGCTCTGCCATGCAGCACGAAGCCCCCTCCCGCGACGCGCGCCGACAGGCCCCCGCCACCGCGCGCAACCGCGATCCGATCCTTGGTGTTCTGCGCGAGGCGCTGCCGGTCTCGGGCCGGGTGCTGGAGATCGCGAGCGGCACCGGCGAACACGCCGTCCACTTCGCCGCCGCCTTCCCGGACCTGCTGTGGCAGCCCACCGACCCCGACCCGCAGGCGCGCGCCTCCATCGCTGCATGGCGCGAGGATGCAGGGCTGGCGAACCTGCTGGACCCGCTCGAACTCGACGCCGCCGGTGAATGGCCCGTCGCTGAGGCCGAGGCGGTGGTCTGCATCAACATGATCCACATCAGCCCCTGGTCCGCGACCGAGGGCCTGATGGCAGGCGCGGCGAGGGTGCTCGACAGCGGCCGCCCACTGGTGCTCTACGGCCCCTATAGCCGCCACGACCACCCCCTAGAACCGAGCAACGCCGCCTTCGACGAAGACCTCAGGCGCCGCAATCCGGAGTGGGGCCTGCGCAGCGTCGAGAGCGTCCACGCCTGCGCGCTCGATCACGGGCTTGAGTTTGACCGGCTGGTGGAGATGCCCGCGAACAACCTGATGCTGGTGTTCCGGAAGCGGTAGGGCTCAAAGCATTACTCACCCAGCGAAGCTCCGCCGGACCAACCTTGGCAGCACCAGCGCCTGACCCACGGCCCGCCCGCCGAACAACACCGCGAACGCCGCCCAGAGCCCATGGTTGCCGAGCGGCTGGAGCGCCCACAGCAGCACGAGGTAGGCCGCCATCGCCGCCGCCATCGTCCCCAGCATAGCCCGCGTCCATCCCGCGCCGACGAACACCCCGTCGAACACGAAGGACGAGACGCCTAGGATCGGCAGCACCGCCAGCCACGGCGCATATTCCGCCGTCGCCGCGATCACCGCCGGGTCCGTGCTGAACGCCCCCGCGAGCCGGGCGCCCGCCAGCGCATAGACTGCCGAAACGCCGAGCCCGGTCACGCCGCCCCAGATCAGCGAGGCGCGCACGGCGGCGGTGAAGCGGGCGCGGGCACTGGCGCCAAGGGCCTCTCCGCAGAGCACTTGCGCGCCGCTCTCGAACCCGTCGAGCAGCAGCGTCGCCAGCATGAAGAGCTGGAACAGCACGCCGTTCGCCGCCAGCGTCACCGGTCCGGCGCGCGCGCCGACGCGGGCGAACAGCAGGATCGATCCGGTCAGCAGCAGCGTGCGGATGAACAGGTCGCGGTTCAAAGCGAAGAGCTTCGCCAGTTCCGTCCGAGCCCATGTGCCCTTGCGACCGATGGCGGAGAGAGCCTCGCGCGCCGCACCCGTGCGCATCACCACGGCGGCGAGCAGCGCGAACTTGAGCAGTTCCGAACTCACCGTCGCCATGGCGACGCCCGCGACGCCCCAGCCGACGACGAGCACCAGCAACAGGTCGAGCGCGATGTGGACGAGGTTCGCGGCGATCTCCACGATGAGCACATGGCGCACCTTGCGCCGCCCGATGAGCCAGCCCACCAGCACGCAGTTGGCCAGCCACACCGGCCCCGCCCAGTAGCGGATCGCGACGTAGCTGCGCGCAGCCTCGCGCACCGGCCCCTCGGCGCCCAGCAGGTCGAGGCCGAAGGGCAGGGCCAGCGGCATCGCCATGAGCAGCACCGCGCCGATGCCGAGTGCCACGGCCATCGCGCGGGCCAGCGTCTCGCCCCCGTCGCCGTCGCCGCGTCCCGACCCTTGCGCAGTCAGCGCCACGGTGGAGGTGCGCAGGAAGTTGAAGACGTTGAGCAGGCCCAGCATGAACTTCGCGCCCAGCTCCACCGCCCCCTGCGCGGGCGCGTCGCCGAGGCGACCGATCGCCCACATGTCGGCGAGGCCGAACAGCGCGGTCGCCACGTTGGTCAGCATCGCCGGAAGCGCGATGGACCAGAGCTGGCGGGCGGTACTGGAGGACGGGGTGCTCAGGATGCGGGCCGATCGCAGGGGTTGGAAGGCCAAGCCGTATCGGACGCGCCGAATCCGGGCAACCGCCGCGAATCACGCAAGTGCCGGAATGAAGGTCGAAGAGGGTGCAAGCCTATGTTGCACCGCACAACCTGTCCCAATTAACAATAAGCAAACACCCTAAGTAGGGCTTGTTAAGTCGAGGAAAATCAGGAAGGTTACGGAGTGTTCGGAGCTTTGCAGGCCTGCTGCAGAAGCGAAAGAAATCGGCGCGCCGGAGTGATTGGATCATCCCCGGCGCGCTCTCTCCCAACACCGGTAAGGTTACAGGAACCTTTCACCGACCACATTGCACAAGAATTCGGCTTTGGCAAAGCCCGAATTGCATCCGATGCTGCGCAGCATGCAGAAAATTCGTTTATGGTTTTCCCTAGCGTTTCTGCGGTGTTTCTTGTCCAGCGTTGTCACTCGCACAGTCATCGGGGCGATCAATTGACGCCCCCGGTTGCGCGTCATCCGATGCGATGATCCCATGTCCTCAAAGGAGAGGGCGATGACGCACAATGTCGAAATCGGCATGGATCTGAAGCAGCAGAACGCGGACCCGGCTGGCTGTCTGGCGGCGACGGATGCGCAGGCGCGCCGGGTAGAGACGCCCTGCGGCGGGGGTACGATGGTCTGGCGCATCTGGGGCGCGGATCACCTGCCGCCGCTGGTGCTGGCCCACGGCGCGCAAGGATCGTGGACGCACTGGGTCCGCAACGTCGAGCGCCTGTCCCGCCATCGCCGCCTGATCGTGGCCGACCTGCCGGGCCACGGCGATTCCGCCATGCCGTCGACCGAAGATCATCCGGGCATCTCGGCGGCGCTGGCGACGGGGCTCGAAGCGATCCTCGGACCCGAGCGCCTGCCGGTGGACTTGTGCGGCTTCTCCTTCGGCGGCGTCGCGCTGGCGCATCTGGCCGCGCTTCATCCGCAGGTGGCGC
Organism: Novosphingobium kaempferiae; assembly: GCF_021227995.1. Lineage (NCBI taxonomy): Bacteria > Pseudomonadati > Pseudomonadota > Alphaproteobacteria > Sphingomonadales > Sphingomonadaceae > Novosphingobium > Novosphingobium kaempferiae. The sequence goes on along the minus strand of NZ_CP089301.1, from coordinate 2,561,716 downwards.
GGCGGCTGGTGATCGTCGGCTGCGGCGGGCTCGGCACGCCGATGGGGCACCCCCGGCTCGGGCGGATCAGCGGCCTCGTCGGTGAGGCGCGGCGGGAGGCGCTGAAGGGCAACCTGCTCGGGCTGATGCTCCACCATCCCGAGAGCGCGGACGATCTCGCCATCCACATGCTGCTCCCCACCGCCAAGGCCGCGCGCCTCCACGCCGCGCCGCTGGTGGTGCCGGACAAGCTCATCCGCGTGCTGCCCGAAGTGCGCGCGCCGGTGGCCGCGATCTGGGGCGAGCACGACCTCCCGCACCCGGACCCGGCGGCGCAGGAAGCAGCCCTGCGCTCGGTCCAGCCCGATGCCGGGTTTCGGGTGATCGAGGGCGCGGGGCACTGGGCCATGTACGAGAGGCCCGAGGCGTTCGAGGCGGCCTTGCTGGGTATTCTGGCGCGGGATGAGCGCTGCGCCGATGAGGCTTCGACAAGCTCAGGGTGAGCGGGGTTAGTGTAACAACCTATCAACTCGGCTCAGGCTGAGCCTGTCGAAGCCCCCGGGCCATACGCAGCCCTTCACCTCACCACACCAGCGGCAGATGCTCCGGCCCGATGACGCCGCCGGGGCGGTACTCGATCCGGGTGCCGGGCTTCACCGAGAACGCCGGGATGCGCTTGAGCCATTCCTGCAGTGCGATCTTCACCTCAAGCCGGGCGAGGTGCGCGCCCATGCAGCTGTGGACGCCCACCGTGAAGGCGAGGATCGTCTTGCGCGGGCGGTCGAAGTCCACCTCCTTCGGGTTCGGGAACACTTCCGGGTCGAAGTTGCAGGACGGCAGGATGAAGGTCACGCGGTCGCCCTTCTTCATCTGCACGCCGCGCATCTCGTGGTCCTTGTCGAGCACCCGGCCCGAGAACGTCACCGACCAGCGGCGCAGCAATTCCTCGACGATCCGGTCGATGTCCTGCGGGCGCGAATGGATCTCCGCCAGCTTGTCCGGATTCTCGGCCAGATAGAGCCAGATGTTGTTCAGCGTCGCGAAGACGGTGTCGAGCCCGGCGATGAACAGGAAGCAGACGAAGCCGAAGATCTCCTTGTCGGACAGCGGCACGCCGTCGGGCGCGGAGTGGGCGATGCGGCTGACGACGCCGTCGTCGGGGTTGGCCTTCTTCTCCTCGATGGCCTGGCGCAGATAGGCGGTGATCTTGCCCATCGTCTCGCCCATCACGGCGCGGTCGTTGGAGTGGAGCAGCTTCATCGCCCAGTCCACGAACTCGTCGCGCATGTCCTGCGGCAGGCCCATGATGTCGAGGAACACCGTGACCGGCAGCGGGCGGCCGTAGTCCTCGGTGAACTCGCACGTCCCCCCGGCCGCGACTTTGGCCTCGATCTCGTCGATCAGGCCGTTGGCCCGCTCGCGGATCTGGGCTTCCAGCTTGAGCACGCCCTGCGGGCTGAACACGGGGTCGACGATGTTGCGGTACTTGCGATGGTGCGGCGGGTCGATCTCGATGGGGATGAAGTAGAAGTAGTCGTCCGGATCGCGCGGGAAGGGCGTGGCGCCCTCGTTTGAGAAGATGTCCGGGTGGCGCAGGCCGAACAGCGCATCCTCATGCTTGATGAGGTGCCACATGTTCCCCATCGGGCTGACGTCGTAATAGATCGGCGGCTGCTTCTCATGCAGCGCGGCCATGAAGTCGTGCGGGTTGGCGAGGAAGTCCGGCCCGACCGTCAGGCCCGACTGGCGCACCAGTTCGGGCGGGACGTGGTCGGGCACCTGATCCATCCCGACGTGGCGGGGGAAGCTGGGCGGAACGGGGTTGGCGGCGTCGATCGGCATCGGTCTTCCCCTTCCTCAGAACTGCGTTTCAGGCAGGTGGACGATCAGCCCGTCGAGCGCCGAAGTCATCTCGATCTGGCAGGAGAGGCGGCTGCTCGGGCGCAGTTCGGTAGCGACCGCGTCGAGCAGTTCGGCCTCGGTGTCGGAAGCGGGGCCGCCGACGGTATCGACCCAGTCTTCGTCGATGTAGCAATGACAGGTCGCGCAGGAGAGGCCGCCGCCGCATTCGCCGACGATGCCCTCGATCCCGTTGTAGAGCGCCCCGCGCATGACGTTTTCGCCCAGCGGCACATCGACGCGCGTCTCGTGCCCGTCGTGATCGACGTAAGTGACCTGCGGCATGGAATCCTCTCTTCTCTGTCCTGCGAGAACGTCGTTCTCAACCTTGTACGCGCGCGGCGGCGGCAAAGTCAACCTGGGCCGATGAGCGTCACGGCAGGACAGGGCTGGACCACGACGATGCGCGGGCGTAGCGGAGAGCGGATGGTCACTGCATATCCGCCGCTCTACACGATGCCCGATGCCGCCGCCGCGCTCGACGGGGAGGGCGACCGCACGCGCCTGCTGATCCGCACCGCCTACGACCTGCTCGACGAGTCCGGGCTGGAGGGCCTCACCATCCGCGCCGTGCTGGCCCGCGCAGGGCTGGCGCGGCGGGCGTTCTACGAGCGGTTCCAGGGCAAGGACGATCTCGTGCTGGCGGTGTTCGACAGCTCGCTGCGCGCGGCTGCGTTGCAGTTCCGGGAGATCACCGGGCAGTGCGACGGGCCGGTCGAGGCGCTGCGATCGATCGTCACGGGGATCGTCGTCGGCCAGTTGGGACAGGATCGCATGGGCGCGAACCGGCGCGGCGCCGCGCTCAGCCGCGAGCACCTGCGGCTGGCGCAGACGCGCCCGGCGGAGCTGAACTCGGCGCTGGAGCCGCTGCTGGACCTGATCGCCGGGCACGTCGGCGAGGGCATGGCGGGCGGCGTGTTCCGGCAGGCGGACGCCCAGTTGCAGGCGCGGCTGATCTACAACCTCGTCTCGACCACGGTGCATACCGTGCTGCTGGCGGAGGAAGAAGGCGTCGCGGATCGCACCGTCGATCGCACTGGGCGCGAGGAACTGGCGAACGAGTTGTGGGACTTCTGCCGCAGGGCCATCGTGGCCTGAGCATCGTCATTGCGAGCGTAGCGAAGCAATCCAGCGGCACCGCGCCGGGCTGGATTGCTTCGCTACGCTCGCAATGACGATTTGTGGGGGAAGGCCCCCATTCCCAAGTCCCGTCGCCCCTGCGAAGGCAGGGGCCCATCAGGTCCATAGCCACGGCACCTTGCTTGCTGTGAGGCTGCCAGTTTGGGATGGGCCCCTGCCTTCGCAGGGGCGATGGGGTAGGGGGAGCCCCGCTTAGCCCACCAGTCGGACCGGGCTCGCCTGGTTCACCACCGCCGGAGCGGCCTTGCCGAACAGGTAGCCCTGTCCCTGCGTGCAGCCTTCGTCGCGCAGGTAGTCGCGCTCGATCTCGCGTTCGATCCCCTCGGCGGCGACGGTGAGGCCGAGGCTGCGGCCAAGGCCGATCACGGCGCGGATGACCGCGCGCGAGCTCGCTTCGTCGTCGAGGTTCAGGATGAACGACTTGTCGATCTTGATCTTGGTGAAGGGGTAGTTGAGCAGATAGCTCAGCGAGGAATAGCCGGTGCCGAAATCGTCGAGCGAGATGCCGATGCCGAAGGCGCGCAGGTTGCGGATGATGGCGGAAGGGCGCGGGCCCTTTTCCATCAGCACCGCCTCGGTGATCTCAAGCTCCAGCCGTTCGGCGGCGAGGCCCGAGGTGGAAAGCGCGTTGATGACCGTGCTCAGCAGGTTGCCGTTGCGGAACTGGAGGGGCGATACGTTGACCGCCACCTTCACATGGTCCGGCCAGCCCATCGCGGCGGTGCAGGCGCTGCCCAGCACGAAGCGGCCGATCTGGTCGATCAGGCCGATCTCCTCGGCCAGCGGCACGAAGACGTCGGGCGGCACCGCGCCGCGCTCCGGGTGGTGCCAGCGCAGCAGCGCCTCGTAGCATTCGACTTCGCCGGACTGGAGATCGACGATGGGCTGGTAGTGGACCTCCAGCCCGCCCTCGCGCACGGCGGCGCGCAGGTCGATTTCGAGGCGGTTCTTCTCCTGCGCGGCGGCGTCCATGCCCGCCTCGAAGCTGCGGCAGGTGCCGCGCCGCTCGCCCTTGGCGGCATAGAGCGCAAGGTCGGCGTAGCGCAGCAGCGTTTCCGCATCGCGGCTGTCGTAGGGGGAGGAGGCGAAGCCGATGGTCGCGCCGATGTGGATCATGTGGCCCTGCACGAAGAACGGCTCGGACAGGGTGGTGATGATCGACTTGGAGACCAGTTCCGCCTGCGTGAGGCTGGACCGGCGGAAGATCAGCGCGAACTCGTCGCCGCCGATGCGGCACAGCAGCGCCTCGGGCGGGATCAGGTCGCGCATCCGGCGCGCGGCTTCGGTCAGCACGATGTCGCCGAAGTGGTGGCCGTAAGTGTCGTTGACCGGCTTGAAGTGGTCGAGATCGACGAGGGCCAGCGTCACCGTCTCGTGCGGTCCGGCCTGCTCCAGCACTTCGCGCAGGTGCTGGCGGCAGTGCGGGCGGTTGGCGAGGCCGGTCAGTTCGTCGTGCCGCGCCATGTGGGCCATGCGCTGCTCGATGCGGCGGCGCTCGGTCACGTCGAAGATAGAGACGATGGTGCCCGCGAAGCCCTGGATGTCGGAGGTGCGCGTGGCGATCACGGTTTCGAGGCAGGCGCCGTCGCGGCGGAGCATCTTCCAGCAGTCGCCGGTGTCGGCGCGGTCGGTTGCGAGCATATCAGCCGCGCGTGCCCGCACTGTTTCGGGGAAGAGGTGCCGGGCGGGCAGGCCCGCCATCTCGTCGGCGGAATAGCCGAACAGGCTGCAGGCGGATTCGTTGGCGGCGCAGATGCAGCCGCTGTCGATGTCGTAGACGAACATGGCGAGCGGGTTGCGCTCGAACAGCAGGCGGAAGGCGGCTTCCTTCTGCTTGAGGTCGGTGATGTCCACGCGCACCCCGATGGTGCCGCCGCTGCCGAGGCGGCGTTCCTCGATCATGATGCAGTTGCCGTTCGACAGCCACTGCTCATGACGCGTGCCGGGCTGGCGCAGGTGCTGGAGGCGGCTGGCGAGCCACTCCTCTTCCTGCCCCAGCGCTTCGGGATAGTCGCCCCGCGCGATGCCGATGCGCAGCGCGTCGCCCAGCTTGACGCCCGGCTTAAGCAGGTCCGCCGACTTCTCGTAGATCTCGGCGTACTTCTCGTTCCAGAGGATGTAGCGGTCCTCCTCGTCGAGGAAGACGAGACCCTGCGGGATCGCCTCTATCGCCTCGCGCAGCCGGGTCTCGGCCAGCGATGCGGCCTGGAGAGCGGTGTCGAGCGAACGCAGGTCTTCCCCGTCGCCGGATGCGACGCAAGGTTCCTTGCCCGTAATGTCGTGTTCAAGCCCCAAGTACACGCGGTTCCCCACCTGGTTTCACGCAGGCTATGGGCGAGAGGGTTAAAATTCTGCCCTATGGCGACAGCGATGTGACGAGCCGGATCGCGGAAATTCAGGGCTCTACGGGATGAATTTTTGGTAAGGGATAACGCAAATGGCCCGCCGCACCGGGGTGCGACGGGCCAAGCTTTCCTCCCCAGGAAATTGTGTTCAGTCCGGTCCTAAAGTGTGGCTTCGGACCGTTCGGCGCCTCAACGCCGGATGGCGCTGCCGAGGCGGTGATAGAGGTTGGAGTACTTGGACGAGATCGGATCGTCCTCGTGCGCCTTGAGATAGTAGACGACGGCTTCCTGCAGCAGCTTGAAGTCCTCGTTCGAGAGCACCGCGCGAGCGCGGGTCGGTTCTGCGGTCATGGTGGTCATGCTATGTCCTTTCCTTGCTTTGCGGGGTCTTTCCCGATGTGCCGGAGGGGCTGTCCCTCCGGCTTCCTTCTCGAAACTCTTCACTTCGTCATCGCGAGGACCGAAGGTCCGTGGCGATCCAGAACGGCGTTCCGCTGCGCTGGATTGCTTCGCTACGCTCGCAATGACGAACGCGGGGGTGGGCCGCCTCAGGCGGCGAACTGGTTCCCCGGCCGCCTCAGGCGGCGAACTGGTTCCCCGGCCGCCTCAGGCGGCGAACTGGTTCATCGTGTTGCGCGCGCCGCCTGCCTTGAGTGCGGCTTCACCGGCGAAGTATTCCTTGTGGTCGTCGCCGATGTCGGAGCCGGCCATGTTCTGGTGCTTCACGCAGGCGATGCCCTGGCGGATCTCCTGACGCTGCACGCCCTTGACGTAGCCGAGCATGCCCGCCTCGCCGAAGTACTCCCTGGCGAGATTGTCGGTGGACAATGCCGCGGTGTGGTAGGTCGGCAGGGTGATCAGGTGGTGGAAGATGCCCGCCTCGCGCGCCGCGTCCTTCTGGAAGGTGCGGATACGCTCGTCGGCCTCGTCCGCCAGTGCGGTGCCGTCGTAGTCGATGCTCATCAGGCGCGCCCGGTCATAGGCCGAGACGTCCTTGCCTTCGGCGCTCCACAGGTCGAACACCTGCTGGCGGAAGTTGAGCGTCCAGTTGAAGCTGGGCGAGTTGTTGTAGACCAGCTTGGCGTTCGGGATCACCTCGCGGATGCGGCTGACCATCCCGCCGATCTGGCCTATGTGCGGCTTCTCCGTCTCGATCCAGAGCAGGTCCGCGCCGTTGCGAAGGGCGTGGATGCAGTCGAGCACGCAGCGGTCCTCGCCGGTTCCCGGGCGGAACTGGTAGAGGTTGCTGGGCAGGCGCTTGGGCTTGAGCAGCTTGCCGTCGCGGCTGATCAGCACGTCGCCGTGGCCGACCGTCCCGATTTCCTCGCAGTCGAGGAAGGCGTTGTACTGGTCGCCGATGTCGCCCGCCTCACGGGTGAAGGCGATCTGCTTGGTCAGGCCCGCGCCGAGCGAGTCGGTGCGCGCCACGATCAGGCCCTCATCGACGCCCAGTTCCATGAAGGCGTAGCGGACCGCGCGGATCTTCGCGATGAAGTCCTCGTGCGGGACCGTGACCTTGCCGTCCTGGTGGCCGCACTGCTTCTCGTCCGAGACCTGGTTCTCGATCTGGATGCAGCAGGCGCCCGCCTCGATGAACTTCTTGGCGAGGAGGTAGGTCGCCTCCGCATTGCCGAAGCCCGCGTCGATGTCGGCCACGATCGGCACGACATGCGTCTCGTAGGCGTCGATGGCGTGCTCGATGCGCTTGGCCTCGACCTCGTCGCCGCTGTCGCGGGCCTTGTCGAGATCGCGGAACATGCCGCCAAGCTCACGCGCGTCGGCCTGGCGCAGGAAGGTGTAGAGTTCCTCGATCAGCGCCGGAACGCTGGTCTTCTCGTGCATCGACTGGTCGGGCAGGGGGCCGAACTCGCTGCGGAGCGCGGCGACCATCCAGCCCGACAGGTACAGGTAGCGGCCCTTGGTGGTGCCGAAGTGCTTCTTGATGGAGATCATCTTCTGCTGGCCGATGAAGCCGTGCCAGCAGCCGAGCGACTGCGTGTAGTTGGCCGGGTCGAGATCGTAGGCCGCCATGTCCTGACGCATGATGCGCGCGGTGTAGCGGGCGATGTCGAGGCCGGTCTGGAAGCGGTTCTGCAGGCGCATGCGGGCGACCGATTCCGCCTCGATCCCGCTCCAGTGGGATTCGGTGCCGATCGTCTGTCCGGCTTCGATGATCTTGCTCTGGTAGGTCACGGTCGGGAATCCTCTTGCGTAACGATGTTGCGTTCGATGACGCCGAGGTAATCGGAACTTTCGCGGCGCGGAACTGCCTGCGAGGTGCTGTTGTCAAACTTTACAGATGTTCCTTGTAAAGTTGTGTGGTTGTGACAGAATGGCCGCAAATGGCAGAAAACCGTCCCTTATACTTAGGTCCAAGGCTGCGCCGCCTGCGCCGGGAACTGGGCCTGACCCAGCAGGCCATGGCCGACGACCTGGAGATCTCGCCCAGCTACGTCGCCCTGCTGGAGCGCAACCAGCGCCCGGTCACGGCGGACATGCTGCTGCGCCTTGCGAAGACCTACCGCCTCGACATTGCCGACATCGCGGGCGACGACGGGGAGGACTACGGGAGGCGGATCAATGCGGTGCTGCGCGATCCGATCTTCGCCGATATCGACCTGCCCGCGCTGGAAGTGGCGGACCTCGCCACCAGCTTCCCCGGCGTGTCCGAGGCGCTGCTGCGGCTGCATCAGGCTTATGTCCGCGAAGCGCAGGCATTGGCGGAACAGCGCGCCGCCGGGCCGATGGCGGACGAGAACGAACCCGTGCGCGAGGCGCAGCGCTTCCTTGCCGCCAACCGCAACTACTTCCACGCCCTCGACACCCGCGCCGAAGAGCTTGCAGCGGAGATCGACAAGACGGGCGGCGCGACCGAGTGGCTGGCGAGCAAGGGCGTGCGGGTACGCCTGCTGCCGCCCGACGTGTTGATGGATTCGCTGCGCCGCTTCGACCGGCACAACCAGCAACTGCTGATCGCCGATACGCTCGACGCATCGAGCCGTGCGTTCCAGATCGCCACGCATATCGCGCACACCGCGCTGCGTTCGGAGATCAAGCAGACCATCCGGGCCGAGGCGTTTTCCAGCCGCACCACCGCCACCCTGCTGCTGCGTGCGCTGGCGGGTTATGCCGCCGCCGCCATTGTCATGCCCTATGGCCGCTTCGCCCGCGCGGCGGACCAGCGCCGCTACGACATCGACGCCCTGTGCGCGCTGTTCGGCGCCAGCTTCGAGCAGGTGGCGCACCGCCTCACCACGCTCCAGAGGCCGGGCGAGGAGCGCGTCGGCTTCTTCTTCATCCGCGTGGACGAGGCGGGCAACGTTTCCAAGCGGCTGGACGGCGCGGGCTTTCCCTTCGCGGCCCATGGCGGGGGATGCCCCTTGTGGAGCGTGCATCAGGTATTCCGCCGCCCCGGAGAGATCGCGACGCAGTGGCTGGAACTGCCGGGTGGGGAGCGGTTCTTCTCCATCGCGCGAACCGTCACCGGCGGTGCGGCAGGCTACGACGGCCCGCGTGTCCTGCGCGCGGTGGCGCTCGCCTGCGCGGCGGATCAGGCGGGGCGGCTGGTCTATGCGCGCGGGGCGGAACCCGCGACCGCGCCGGTCACGCCCATCGGCGTCACCTGCCGCCTGTGCCAGCGCGCCGAATGCACCGCGCGCTCGGTCCCGCCGATCGGGCGCGACGTGCTGGCGGACGACTACCGGCGTGCCGCGCAGCCTTATACGTTTGCGGAGAGTTGACGGGGGTTTTTAGGGTAAGGGGGTGCGAGCATCCGTCAGCGCAGCAGCACGGGCAGCCCCGAAACCCCCTGCTGCTCCAGCCCTCCCGTCATGAACGGCGCGGGCGCACCGGGATCGAGCCGCATCGCCGGGAAGTGATCGAGCAGGGCGTTGATCCCCCGGTTGATCTCCACCCGCGCGACATTCATGCCGAGGCAGCGGTGCGTGCCGAGGCCGAAGGCCATGTTGGTCAGCTTGGGCCGGAACATGTCGTATTCGTCGGGCCGCTCCCACCGCTCGGGATCGCGGTTGGCGGGACCGAGACCGAGTTCCAGCACCGACCCTTGCGGGATCGCGTGGCCGTAGAACTCGGTGTCGGCCATGACCATGCGGTAGAAGTAGGGCGCGGTGGGATACCAGCGCAGGCTTTCCTCGATGGCGTCGTCCACCAGTGAACGGTCGGCGCGGACGGCCTCAAGCTGCTCTGGGTGCGTCAGCAAGGCGTAGAGCGCGATGCCCATCTGCCGCCAGGACGTACCGCCGCCCGCCACCATGACGAGCTTGACGTGGGCCATGATCTCGCGGTCGGTGAGGGGGCGCGGTTCCTCGCCGGGCACCTGCAATTTCATCTCGATCAGGAAGCTGACAAGATCATCCTTCGGCTCCAGCCGCCGCCGCGCGATCAGGCCGAGCACGGTGCTCTCGACGATCTTCGCGTTCTCGATCCGCTGTTCCATCGTCACCGTGCGGCTGGAACTGGTGGAGTTGAGGTAGGCGTGGCGGAAGCGCAGCGCCTCGTCGCCGTCGAGGCCGATGGCGGTGGTGATCGTGTAGACCGGGATGCGCGCGCAGTAGTCGAGGTTGAGGTCCGCACGCTCGCCGCGCGCCATGCGGGCGATCAGGCGCTCGATGATGGTGTCGATCGTATGCGTGCGCCACCAGTCCATCGCGACGGGCATGTTGAAGCGCGGCTGGATGGTGCGGCGGTAGGCGCGGTGGATCGGCGGGTCCATTTCGAGGATGCCCATGGTCTTCTCGCCCGCCGGGTTGTCGTGTCCCTGCACCGAGTTGGAGAAGATCGCCGGATCGCGGAACGCCGCCTCGCACGCCTCGTAGGACAGCACCGTCCAGTGCGGCCGCCCCGCCGCGCGGGCGTGACGTTCGTGCAGCGGCAGGCCGAGCAGTTCGCGCAGCCGCCCCTTGATGACCGGACCCTGCGCGCGCAGGGCGTGGACTTGCGGCATGATCGCCGCGACCTCCACCGAATTGCCGACCGACTCCGCCTCGCGCCGGACGTCGTAGAGTTCCTCGTAGAGCGGGTCGTCGGCGGTGAGGACGTCGTCGCCGTCAGGGGCGGTGGCCGCGTCCAGCATCAGGAAATGCCCAGCAGCTTGCAGGCGTTGTCATGGATGATCGCGCGCACGTCCGCCTCGGGCACGCCCTCGAAATCGCGCAGGATGACCTCGCGCGATTTGGGGAAGGTCGTCTCCGAATGCGGGTAGTCTGACGACCACATGATGTTCCGGCCGCCGGGCATGTCGCGGTTGAGGATGCCGGTGCGGTCCTGAATGAACGATCCGTAGACGTTCTTGTCCATGTAGTAGGTCGGCGGGTTCTTGAGCTGGCTTTCGGTCCAGAACCGCTGCCGCTCCCAGGTGCGGGTGATGTATTCGGCGTACCACGCGAACCAGCCCACGCCGCTTTCCATGCTGCCGATGCGCAGGTCCGGGAAGCGGTCGAAGATGCAGTTGAAGATGAAGATGCCGATGGGTTCGGCCATGGCCATCTTGCTCATCGGCATGTCGGGCAGGAAGAACTCCTTCTGCCCGAAGCGCGGCACCCGCGCGCCGAGGTGGAAGGTGATGACGAGGTTGTGATCGCAGATCGTCTTCCACAGCTTGTCGAAGGCCGGGTCGGAGTACTGCAGCGCCCCCTTGCTGTCGCCGGTGAGCGCCGAGACCTGCCCGTCCTTCATCGCGGCGATGCCGGAAGAAGTCTTCCAGGCGTCCGGGTTCTGCGGGAAGGCGGGCAGGTTGATCGCCCGGAAGCCCTTCTTCGCCAGCCGCGTGACGTGCTGGCAGGTCTCGTCGATGTCGCGCATCGGCACGTAGCCCACGGGATAGAGCCGGTCGGGCGCGACCGAGGCGAAGTCCATCACCCAGTTCTGGTACGCCTCGTAGCTGGCGATGTAGAGTTCGTTGTCGAACGAGCCGAGCGGGCCGCCGCCGAACAGCAGCGCCGCGTCCATGCCGTCCGCATCCATGTCGGCAAGGCGGGTGGCGGGCTCCCAGACCTTGCGCTGGTCTGAGAGGCGGCCCTTCATCTTGAAGTTCTTGCCCTCGCGACCGGCCTGGTTGTTGATCATCATGAACGGGCGGCGATTGCCCTCGAAGCAGATGTAGTCCCCGTCCTCGGCGTGCTCGATGTAAGGCGCGCGGTCCTTGAGGTGCGAGGGGAGGTAGTCCTTCCACATGTCATGCGGCGGATCGATGTGCGCGTCGGCGTCGAAGATCGGGCCGTACTGCCAGTCCGCCGCGGCTGCGGTGCGGATTGCGGGATCTGCTTCGCTCATTTTCCGTTCCTCTCGTCCCGTTCTTATATTCTAAATAGCGAATTGATTATCGCACTTGTGAATGAGTCGGTCAAGCGGATCGGTTTGATGCTGGGGTGGCAATCTCCTCCTCGTCCGTCATTGCGAGCGCAGCGAAGCAATCCAGCGGCATGGGGAAACCGTGGATTGCTTCGCTGCGCTCGCAATGACGAAGGGTAAGTTACATTCAGTCGCGCCGCAGGATCATCGCGCCGTAGCCGTAGCCGCCGTTGGAGATGATGCAGGTCTTCGCGTCGCGCACCTGCCGCCCGCCGCCACGCCCCCACAGCTGCACGGTCGCCTCATGGATGTGCCCGTAGCCGTGGAAGCGCCCGGCGGAGAGCTGGCCGCCGCCGGTGTTGAGCGGGAGTTCGCCGTCGAGCGCGATCCGCGTGCCGCCCTCGGTGAAGCGGCAGGCTTCCCCCTTCGGCACGAGGCCGAGCGCCTCCAGCCACATCCAGACGTGGATCGAGAAACCGTCGTAGATCTGCGCGCAGTCCATCTCGGCGGGGCCAAGGTCCGTTCGCTGCCAAAGCATCGCCCCGGCGCGATGGGCGGCAGGCAGTTCGGTGAAGTCGCCGTCATGCCGCCCGACCCAGAGCCCGCCGACCGCCATGCCCATCGCCTCGACATGCAGCGGAGGGTTGCGCAAGTCCCTCGCGGCGTCGCGATGCGACAGGACGATCGCGGTCGAGCCGTCGATATGGCTGTCGCAGTCGAACAGCCTCAGCGGGGACGAGATCACCCGGCTGGCGAGGTAATCGTCGAGGCTGAGCGGCTTGCGATAGATCGCGTTGGCATTGTGCGCGGCGTTCGCGCGGTTGTTGACCGCGATGGCGCCCAGCTGCGCCTCGTTCGCGCCATACTTCTCGAAGTAGGCCTGCGCGTAGAGGGCGAAGGTGTTGATCGGCGAGAGCGCATTGTAGGGCACCGTCCAGGCGTTGTTCCCGTCCACCCGCTCGCGCGCGCCGGACATCAGCGTGGACGCGCGCGAGACCAGCCGCGCCTGCGCCTGCGCGACGCTGCGGAACACGACGACGTGGCGGGCAAGGCCGCAGGCGATGGCGGTGATCGCGTTGAAGATCGGCGCCATGTGGCTGAACCCCTCCGCCGAGGCGAGGATCCAGCGCGGCTCGATGCCGAGCACGGCAGCGGCTTCGGACGGGCTGACGGGCGCGATGCCGCCGCCTTCGCTGCTCTTGCCGGGATAGGTGGCGATGCCGTCGATGTCGGAGGGGGAGAGGCCCGCATCGGCGATGGCGGCATGGCAGGCATCGGCGGTCAGTTGCAGCGCCGTGCGCGGGGAGGGGCGCCCGACCTCCGACTGCGCCGCGCCGGTGATGCAGACGAGCTTTTCGGGGAGGTGGGTCATCGTGCGCTCCCCTCTCGACCCGATACCCCGTCACCCTGAACTTGTTTCAGGGTCCATTGCGCCTGAAGCGCTGCGCTATGCCTCTGCGAACCGACAGGGCCTTTGGTGAAACCACCGTCGGGCACCGACTGCCCGATGGACCCTGAAACAAGTTCAGGGTGACGAAGTGGAGAGGGGGAAGTCATGCCTTTTCCTCTCGAAACATCGGCAGCCAGACGTCGTCGTGCTGTTCGAACGACACCGTCAGCGGCATGCCGACGCGCACCTCGTCGGCCAGTATGTTGGTGAAGACGTAGAGTTGCGCTTGCTCGGCCAGTTCGACGACGCCGAACACGAAGGGCACGGCAAGGCCCGACACCCATGCCTCGCGGTTCACGGTGTAGCTGGCGAGCCGCCCCTTGCCGGACACCGCCTCCGGCGCCACGGCCTCGCTGCCGCAGGACGAGCAGCGCGGAAAGGGCGGGTGCTGGTAGGTGCCGCATTCCGTGCAGCGCTGGATGCGCAGCACGCCTTCGGCTCCGGCGGTCCAGTAGAACGCGGTCTCCGGCTCCAGCCTGGGCAGCTTGCGCTCGGCCATCAGAACACCACGCCCTGCACCTTGAGGTCGATGATCTCGTCCTCCGAATAGCCGAGGCTCTCCAGCACCGCGTCGCTGTGCGCGCCGAGTTCGGGCGAGCGGGCGGAGGGCAGCGGTGCGCCGTCGAAGACCATCGGCAGGCCGACCATCGGGATCTCGGTGCCGTCGCCGTAATCGACGCGCTTGATATAACCGTTGGCCTGCGCCTGCGCGTCGTCCTTCATCTCGCCCACGTCCTGGACGACGTCCCACTGGCCGGACTGGCGGGAGAGGATCGCCTTCCACTCCTCCAGCGACTTGCCGGCGAACAGGCCCTTTATTTCGGCATAGCAGGCCTCGATGTTCTCCCTGCGCGCGGCGGCATCGACGAACCGCGGATCGGCGGCGAGGTCGGGCCGCCCGGCGACTTCGCAGAAAGGGTGCCAGTACTTGTCCGCCTGCAACATGCACAGCGCAAGGAAGCGCCCGTCGGACGTGCGGTAATTGCTGACGAGGACGTTGTTTGGCCGGTCGGCGGGCGGCTTGGGGAACTTCTGCACGCCGTCCGCCGTCGCCTGGCAGACGTAGCGCTGCATCGACCACATCGCGGTGCCGAGCAGCGAGACATCGACCGTGGAAGCCTCCCCCGTCAGCGCCCGCTTGGCGATGGCCGCGCAGATCGCACCCGAGAGCATCGAGCCCGAAAGCGTGTCTCCGAAGGCCGGTCCCGGCGGGCCTACTGGAAGCGCCGCGTCGGGCTCGGTCAGCGAGGAGGAGATGCCGCCGCGCGCCCAGAATGTGATCGCATCGTACCCGCCCTTCTCGTAGTCCGGGCCATTGGGGCCGAGCGCGCTGCCGCTGGCGTAGATGAGGTCGGGGTAGGCGGCCCGGATCGTCTCCGCGTCGATCCTCATCGCACGGCGCGCGGGGGGTAGCAGGTTGGTGAGGAACACGTCGGCATCCGCCAGCAGCCGGTCGAGCACCGCGCGGCCCGCAGGCTGCTTGAGGTCGAGCGTGACCGAGCGCTTGCCGCGGTTGTAGCTTTCCCACGAATAGTCGATCCGGCTGTTGGCCATACCCCCGATGGAGAGCCCGCGCAGGGGGTCGCCGGTGGGCGGCTCGATCTTGATGACGTCGGCACCAAGGTCCGCGAGCATCCCGCCGCAGGCAGGCACGAAGGCCCACATCGCGACTTCGACGACCTTGATGCCTTCCAGCGGCTTGCCCATCGATCTCTCCCGTTTCTGTTACCATCGCTTGACCGATGAAATTCTATATTGCGAAGGATGGAACGAAATGGCGAATTAGGTCAAGCCGAACGAACAGATATCGGGAAAGGGAAAAGGCATGTCCGAAGTCCTCGAAAGAAGGGTGCCGTCGCAGCCGCAAGTGACGGTTCCGGCGACGCTGGAGCAGGCGCTCGATCCGCAGTGGCTGTCAGGAGCGCTGGCGGAAATTGCCGCTGGCCGCGCGATCATGAAGGTGGAGCAGGTCGAACTGATCCGCACCGTCGCCACCAAGGTGCGCTTCGCGGTGACGTTCGACGATGGCGAGACGCGGGGCTTCTGCCTCAAGGGCCTGCTCGACGTGGACGCGATGACCGCGCGCGGCGGACCGACCTGCGTGCTGGAGTCGGAGTTCTACAACAAGGTCGCCCCCGTCATCGACGTGCGCGTGCCCCAGTGCGTCGCCACGGTGATCGACCGCGAGGCGCAGCAGGCCGTGACGATCATGCGCGACCTGATCGTCGACGGCGCGCGGTTCTGCTCGGCGCTCGATCCCTTCACGGCTGACGATGCGGTGCAGAGCCTGACGCAGCTGTCGCTGCTCCACGCGAAGAGCGATTTCCTCAATGGAGCCGACTGGATTCGCCCGCGCGCGGCGGAACTGGCGAAGATGAGCTACGTCACGCCCGAGGCGTTGCAGGAACTGCTCGACGGCCCGCGCGGCGACAATCTCTCCCCCCGCGTGCGCAGCGCGGCCAATCTTGCGGTGGCGATCAAGGAACTGGCGGCGCGCGACGGCGGGCGGCCGCAGTTCATGATCCACGGCGATGCCCATGCCGGGAACGTGTTCCGAACGCCCGAGGGGATGGGCGTGATCGACTGGCAACTGCTCCAGCGCGGCGGCTGGGCGCTCGACGTGGCCTACCACCTCAACGCCGTGCTGCCGACCGAAGTGGCCGAGGTGGAGGAACGCCGCCTGCTGGGCGAATACCTTGCCATGATGCGCGGGCACGGCATGGCGATGCCGGACGAGGAACAGGCGTGGGCGCAGTACCGCGAGGGCGTGACCTACGGCTACTACCTCTGGTCCATCACGCGCCGCGTCGACCCGCCGATCATCGTCCAGTTCGTCGACCGGCTGGGCAAGGCGGTCATGCGGCACGACAGCTTCGGCCTGCTCGGCGTCGGCTGAGTTCCCCTTCCTTCGTCATTGCGAGCGCAGCGAAGCAATCCAGGGTTGGCGCATGACGCTGGATTGCTTCGCCGCGCTCGCAATGACGACGAGACAAGCAAGCCCATGAAAAAGCCACGCCGCATGCGGCGTGGCTCAGTTTGGCCGGAGGGCCAAGTGAACCCCGCGCACTCGGTCGGCGCGGGGTTCTTGTCTGTATCAGCGGCCGAAGGCGTACTTCAGGCGGACGCCGTACATGCGCGGCGGGCCGTACATGAAGTCGCCGATGCCCGACGATTCGAAGCCGCCGCCCGCCGTGGTGCGGTAGTGCTTGTTAGTGACGTTCTGGGCGAAGGCGGCGATGTCGAACCCGGTGCCGCCGATATCGTTGATCCCGGCGTTGAGGTTGAGCAGGTTGTAGCCGGGTATCCGGTTGTTGCCGTCGACCAGTTGCTTGGCGGTGTAGGTATAGATCACGCCGAAGTTCAGCTCGCCCACGCCTTCACCCAGCGAGACCGAGTAGTCGCCCGAGAGCGTCAGCTTGTGCTTGGGCGAGTAGGTCAGCGCACCGCCGATGGTGCCGCGCGGGATGATCTGCAGGAACGGGCTGTCGGCCGAGAGGGTCGGCGGGGTGAGTTCCTTCAGCTCGGTGTCGAGGTAGGTGTAGCCTGCCGAGAACCGCAGCCCCTGAACCGGCGTCACGCCAGCGTCGACTTCGACGCCCTTGATGACCGACTTGCCCGCGTTGATGATCGCCGCGCCGCCCGCAAGGCCGCTGTCCGGCTTGGCAATGAGGGCGCCGAACACCTGCTGGTTCGAGAAGTCGTTCCAGAAGCCGGCGACGTTGAAGTAGCCGGGCAGGGCGCCGCGGAAGGTCAGCTTGGCGCCCACTTCATAGGCGTCGACCTTCTCCGGCAGCGCGGTTTCGAGGCCGGGGTTGGTGAAGTTCACCGTGCCCTGGCGATAGCCGCGCGCGTACTTGGCGTAGACCAGCGTGTCGGGCGTCGGCTTGAAGTCGATGTCGATCAGCCAGGTCGGCTTGTTGGACTTGTTGACGATGCGGGTGCCGCAGGCCGCAAGGTTGCCTCCGTTGGTGAGCAGGTTGACGGTGCGGTGGTTGAGGTTGTCGTTGCAGACCCAGCTGACCACGCTGGTGCCCCGTCCGGGGATCGTCGCCATCGTGCGGCGGTTGCTCTCCGAATAGCCGTCGATCTTGTCGAAGGTCCACCGTCCGCCGAGGGTCAGCGAAAGCTGCTCGGTGAACTTGTAGGTGCCCTGCGCGAAGATGCCGTGGTTGTCGAAGGCCAGCTTGGTGCGCGATTCCGAGATGAGGTTGCCCGGAACGGTTACGCCCGGCGCGATCGGCACCAGCGGAATGCCGCCGACGCAGTCCATCACGCCCGGATCGACGCAGTTGCCGTAGATGCCGGTGCGCTGCTGGTTCCATCCGATCGGGCGGCTCCATTCCAGATAGCCGCCGACCACGAAGTTCAGCTTGCCGTCGGCCGAGCGGCCCTGCAGCTGGAGTTCCTCGGTCGTCGTGGATTCCGACGCGGCGTCATAGCCGGGCTGGGTGCCGAGCTGGATGTAGTCGAACCGCTGCCCCGGCAGTGGCCCGCCACGTCCCGCGAAGAACTGCGTGACCGGCGTGTTCGGAATGAAGAAGTTGTCGCTGTAGAGCTGGAACTGGCTCTGCTCGCGATACTCGCCGTAGCTGACGATGTTCTTGATCGTGATCGTGTCGCTGGCCTGCCAGGTGGTCGTGTTGATCGCCTGCCATGTGCGCAGGAACATGCGCGGGTTGGGGTTGCCGACATCGACGTCGAGCTTGCCGTCGCCGCGCGCGGCCTGGCGGTCGATCTGGTCGCAGGCGGCGAGCGAGGTATAGTAGCGCGGCAGGTTGCCGCCGGTAAGCGGCGAGGCCGGATTGCGGTCGCAGAACTCGTAGTGCGACGCGTAGCCGTTGGTGTCCGAACGGCTGTAGTGGAAGATCGTGTAGTTCTCCAGCTCCGGCGTCAGGTCGGCGACGATGCTGAGGCGGCCGTAGAAGTAGTCGACGTCGTTGAAGTCCTTGGGGCCGATGCCCGACTGGTTCTTCATGTAGCCGTCGCGCTTGTTGCGGTCGACCGCGACGCGGACCTTGAAGGTGTCGGCCAGCGGGACGTTGATCGCCGCCTGCACGCGCTTCTGGTCGTAGTTGCCGTAAGTGCCCTCGATCGAGCCTTCGAGCAGGTCGGTCGGCTTGGTAGGCACCAGCAGCACCGCGCCGCCGGTGGTGTTGCGGCCCTGCAGGGTGCCCTGCGGGCCTTTCAGCACCTGCACGTTCTGGAGGTCGGTGAAGGCGCCCGCGCCGACGGTGTTGCCGCCCGCAGTGCCGCCCTGCGCACGCACGCCCACGACGTCGGCGAAGTAGACACCCACGGTCGGCGCGGTCGAGGCGTCCTGGTTGAAGCCGCGGATCGAGAAGGTCGACTTCTCCGGGCCGTAGCGCGTGTTGACCGAGAGGGACGGCGTGAACACGGCAAGGTCGGAGGCGACGGCAATGTTGCGCTTCTGGATCTGGTCACCGCTGAACACGGTGATCGAGATCGGCACGTCCTGAAGGCGTTCCTCGGTACGGCGGGCGGTGACGATGATGTCGCCGGGGTTGATCCCCTCGTCCTGCGCCATGGCCGGCATCGCGGCGATACCCGCGAAGGCGATCCCCGAAAACGCGACGCCGCGCATCAGAACACCTCTGAAATTCCTTGCAACCATGATCTCTCCTCTCCTCCGGAAACTATGTTCTCGTTATCGGCAGACGGTGCTGCGGGACGGCCGGCTCTTGCCGGTCCGCGCGGGAGTTTTTCGGATAATCGAAGTCGGGGAAGCGCCTGGCGCGGGTCACCCCGGCCAGTATTTAGACGCCCCCCTGCGTCTGTCCTCTCTCCCTGGTGCCGATGCCCGGCATCCGTTCTTGCCTGAGGGAAACACTACGAATCCCTCAACTGTTTGCAAGAATAACTGCGACGCATTCAGTTCACAATTGGGAATATGAGGTCGCTAAAGTGAATTTACCTGACGTTGTGACCTGATTGTAACACCTGTTCAGTCAATCATGCCGCGAGGGTCACCTGCAGCAGCCCGAGTGTGCCGCTCCAGGCAATTCGATGTGCCACCGGGTCATAGGCTATCCCCTCCGCGATACCGTCATGGTCGGGGTCGGTGAAGGCGTGGCGGGCCTGCGAAAACTCCATAACCGAGTAGTCTGCCCCGGCCGCATCGAACTCGGACCGCAGGGCGTCGAGGTCGGCACGGGGCGCATAGGGATCGCGACCGCCGGTCCAGACGGCGACGCGCGCGCCCACCGCTCCGGCACGCGCCGGGGCATGGGTGGTAAGCAGCCCATGGAAACTCGATACCGCGCGCACCGGCGCACCGCTGCGTGCCAGTTCGAGGACGCACTTGCCCCCGAAGCAGTAGCCCACCGCCGCCACGCGTTCGGGATCGACGAAGCGCAGTGCGCACACGGTATCGAACCATGCGAGCACGCGGGAGCGGAGCAATTCGGGCCGGGCCATGAGGTCGGCGAAGTACGCTCCGGCCGACTGGGGCGTCGCGATGTCCGCGCCGCGTTCGTAGACGCTGATGCCGATGGCGGCATAGCCAGCGGATGCCAGTTCACGCACGGCCGCCTCGAAGCTCGGGCCAGAGCCGGTCGCGCCGGGGAACATCAGCACGGTCGGATGAGGCCCGTCTCCCTGCGGCCTGGCGAGGAAGCCTTCCATCGCGGTTCCGTCGTGGCTGCACTCGACGGGCTCGAAGCTCTGCGTCATCGCGGCACTCCCTTTGCTGGCGGATCGTCGTATATGCGAACGCTCTATCGCCAGTTGGAATGCTTGGCGGGGGAGGGCTTGTCAAAGGTTGCGCGTGCTTGTGCGCCCGTGCGATCAGCGGGGCATGTCGCGCCGGGATGCACGTATCGAAGGCAGGCCACGCCGGCCCCCGCGATGGGGGATCGCTGCGCTGGTCCTGTTCATGCATGTCGTCGTGGTCGCGGGGCTGGTCCGGGCCTTCACGCCCGATCTCGCGCAGCAGGTCGTGCGCTCGGTCACGCAGGCGTTCACGATAGAGGCGACCCCGCCGACCCCTCCCGAGCCCAGCCCCTCGCCGAAAGCCGCACCGGCACCACCGCAGAAGGAAGGCGCGGCGGGAGCGCCGGGCCGCAAGGCGACGCCGCGCGATATCGCGGTCCCGCGCGCGCCGGTGGTCGTCAGGCCGACGCAGGCTCCGCCCGTTGCAGGGCAGGGCACGCAGGATGCGGCAGGCGCGGCGGCGCAGGGCGAAGGGACCGGAGCATCGGGCAGCGGCACGGGCACCGGATCGGGAGCAGGCGGCGCGGGTACCGGTGGCGGAGGTGGTGCGCCTACGGTCAAGATCGCGGGCGACATCAATTCGGCGAAGGACTACCCCCGCGACACGCGCGAATTGCGCATCGGCGCCTCGGTCGTGATCGATCTTTCGGTGGCGACTGACGGGCACGTGTCGGCCTGCCGGGTGGTGCAGCCCAGTCCCGATTCGGAAGCAGACCGCATCACCTGCCGCCTTGCCACGAAGCGTTTCCGCTTCCGGCCCGCAAAAGACGGTTCGGGAAATCCTGTGGAAGCGGTCTATCGCTGGCGTCAGCGCTGGTTCTATTGAAGACTGTAACACGCCGTGCGTTGCATCGCAGCAACGGACGACTATTAGCATTGCGATGAAAACCGTCGCCGACGAGTGAAACTTACTGCATGCCTACGATCGTACCGGTAATTCTTTGCGGAGGCAGCGGCACGCGCCTCTGGCCGCGCAGCCGCGCCGCGATGCCCAAGCCGTTCCTGCCGCTGGTCGGCGACAGCACGCTGTTCGAGGCGGCGCTGGGGCGCTGCCCGGCCGAGGGCGGCTTCGCGCCGCCGGTGGTGGTGACGGGGCACAAGCATCTTGCGCATGTCGAGGCGCAGCTTGGCGCGGTCGCGGGGGCGCAGGTCATCGTCGAGCCCTCGGCGCGCAACACCGCCGCCGCCATCGCGCTTGCGGCCTGCCGCCTGCCCGAGGATGCGGTGATGCTCGTCTGCCCGAGCGACCACCACATCGGCAATGCCGAGGCTTTCGCGGTCGCCGCCTGCGCCGCCGCCGATCTGGCCGAGCAGGGCTGGCTGGTCTCCTTCGGCATCGAGGCGACGCGGCCCGAGACCGGCTTCGGCTATCTCAAGCGTGGTGAGGCGATCGACGCGACGGGCTTCCGCACCGCGCAGTTCGTCGAGAAGCCGGACCTCGAGCGCGCCAAGGCGTTTCTGGCCGAGGGCATCTATGCCTGGAACGGCGGCATCTTCGCGTTCCGCGTGAAGGATTTCCTCGCCGAACTGTCGGCGCACCGTCCCGAAGTCGCGGCGGGCGTTGCCGAGGCGGTGGCGAAGGGCACGGCCGAGGGGCAGCGCTTCCATCCCGACGCGGCGACGTTTGCCGAAGTGCCCAGCGTCTCGGTCGACTATGCGGTGATGGAAAACACCACGCGCGCGGCGATGGTGCCGGCCGACATGGACTGGTCCGACATCGGCAACTGGCAGGCGCTGCACGAGGCGCTGCACCGCGACGAGGACGGAAACTCGGTGCGCGGATCGGGCGCGGTCGAGATGGTCGACTGCCGCAATGTCCTCGTCGACAGCGACGGGCCGCGGGTCTCGGTGATCGGGCTGGAGGATGTCGTGGTCGTCGTCGACGGCGACGACATCATGATCACCACCATCGCCGGGGTACAAAAGGTTGGCAGCCTTTCCGGCGCGAAGAACCAGTGAGCACGCAGATGACCGCTTCGCTTCCCATCCGCCAGGTCGAGAAGCCCTGGGGCAAGGACGTCCTCCCCGCGCCGTTCCACGCGCCCGAAGGCCAGCGTATCGGCGAGATCTGGTTCGAGCCGCCCGCCGCGCTGCCCGAGCTTCTGGTCAAGTACATCTTCACCAGCGAGGCGCTGTCGGTGCAGGTGCATCCGTCCGACGAGCAGACGATCGCCAAGGGCATCGGGCGGCAGGGCAAGGAAGAGTGCTGGCTCATCATCGCCGCCGAACCGGGCGCGACGCTGGGCATCGGTTTCAATGACGAGATCGACGCCGACGCCATGCGTGCCGCCGCGCTCGACGGTTCGATCGAGCAGCTGATGACCTGGCACGAAGTCGCGCCGGGGGACTTCTTCTACATCCCGGCCAACACCGTCCACGCCATCGGTGCGGGCGTCAGCCTGATCGAGGTGCAGCAGAACAGCGACATCACCTACCGCCTCTACGACTACGGCCGCCCGCGCGAACTGCATCTGGAGGAAGGCATGGCGGTGTCGCGCGGCGAGATCTACTCGCGCGCGCAGTGGCACAAGCACGTCCCCGCGCATGGGTCGCAGGTGCTGGTCGATGGTCCGCTGTTCGTGCTCGATCAGGTCGAGGGCACGCCGACGCCGGACATCGCCGCGCGCTACCCCGATACGCTGCTGGTGATCCCGCGCGAGGGCGAGGTTCAGGTGGACGGCGAGACGATCGCGCCCGGCGGCTGCGCGCTGGCGACGAGCCTCGATGCCGTTCAGTTTGCGGATAAGGGCGTCTGCCTGCTCGCCCGGGCCTGTGCAAGCGCCGCCTGACGTTGCATGAGGGACGGCATGATCGTCCAGACCATCCAGCTCGCCCTGACGCCGGTCTTCGTGCTGGTCGCTATCGGCAACATCCTGAACATCCTCTCGGCGCGCCTTGGCCGCGTGGTGGACCGTGCGCGCACTCTGCAGGAACGCCATCCCACCACCGAAGGCGGCGAGCATGACATGGTCGTCGCCGAACTGCGGCTGGTGCATCGCCGGATGACGCTCATCACCCTCGCGGTGCGCTACATGGTGCTCTCGGCGCTCGCTATAGGCATTACAGTGGCGGTTCTGTTCCTTTCAGGTCTGGGTGGAATGGACTGGCACACGGCCGCCGCGGTGACGTTCCTTGCCGCGATCGTGCTGCTGCTCGTCGCCCTTGTGCTGTTCCTGCGCGAGACGCAGGTGGCCGCCGACGCGCTGCGGATTCCGACCGATTACCTTGAGCTTCACCGCCAGATCTGACCGCTATCGCAGCGGCGATTGGAGTTTGCGCGGTTTCGCCTAGGCTCTCCACCGGGAGAGCATCGACATGGCGACAGCGACGGGCGGGGCATTGCAGGAATGGAAGCGCGGCTGGGCTGTGGTGGTCGCGGCGATGGCGGGTTTCTCGTTCTTCTCCGTCCTGCTCTCGGCGACGGGCCTGTTCATCGAGCCACTGGAGCGCGCCTTCGGCTGGGACCGCGCGACGCTCTCCATCGGTCCCGCCATCGCCACCGCCGTCACCGCGCTGCTGTCGCCGTTCTATGGTGCCCTGATCGACCGCTTCGGCTCCCGCCGTCTCGGCCTTCCGGGCGTCGTCGCGACGATGGCGGCGACCTGCATGTTCGCCTTCGCCAGCGGATCGAAGACGCAGTGGGTGGTGATGTGGGTGGTCTTCGGACTGATCCTGACCTCCATCAAGTCGACCATCTGGACCACCGCCGTGGCGGGCACCTTCAGCAAAGGCAGGGGCCTCGCGCTCGGTCTTGCCGTGACCGGCCCGGCCATTGCACAGACGCTGGTGCCGCCGCTCGGCAATTTCCTGATCGAGAGCTTCGGCTGGCGCGCGGCCTACCTGTGGTTCGGCCTCGGCTGGGGCGGGGTGACGCTGCTGCTGTGCTGGCTGTTCCTCGCCGACGCGCACGATCGCAAGGCGCGGGCGACGCAGGCGGCAGGCGCGCTGGAGAGTGCCGCGCGTGTCGTGCTGCCGGGCCTGCGCAAGCGGGAGGCGTTGCGCAGCGTGGCTCTGCTGCAGGTCGCGGTCTCGTCGTTCGTGGTGATGATGATGACCATCGGCCTCTCGATCCACCTTTTCCCGATCCTGACCGAAGCAGGCGTCGCGCGGGCGGACGCCGCGTGGCTGCTGTCGCTGGGCGGGATCGCGGGCATCGTCGGCAAGCTGGTGACGGGGGCGTTGCTCGACCGGTTCCGGCCGAACTGGACCGGCAGCCTGACGATGGGCGTCACCGCCGTGACCTTCGTGGTGCTGGCGCGCTTCCTCGATTCGATGCCCGCGCTGATCGGAGCGCTCATCATCAACGGTTACGCGGCGGGCTCGAAGACGCAGATCACTGCGTTCCTGACGGCGGGTTATGCCGGGATGCGCAACTTCGGGATGATCTATGGCGCGATGTCGGCGCTCGTCGCGCTGGCGTCTGGGCTCGGGCCGTGGATCGCGGGCAGGGTCTACGATGCGACCGGCGGTTACGAGCCGTTCCTGTGGACCGGGGCGGTGGGCTGCGTAGTCGGCGGCGCGCTGCTGCTGGCGCTGCCGCCGATGCCGAAATGGGAAGAGGCCAGGCCTCAGGCCGACTGAGCGGCCTCGTCCGAATAACGCGGGTCGGGGTCGGCATCGTCCTTGCGGATGAAGCTGATCTTGCCTTCGGGTTCGAGGATGGCCCAGGCGATCTGGCTAAGGCTCGACAGCCCCGCAAGCCGCATCTCGATCGCGAGTTCGGCATCGTCGATCCGCTCTTCGTCGAGGTTGCTCTTGAGCAGCCGCCCGTCGCGCACCAGCACCACCGGGCGGCTCTCCAGCACGCGGCGCGCCTTGGGATAGCGGTGCGACAGGAGCCCCATCGCGAAGCTCCACGCTGCAAACGTGAAAATCGCCAGCATCGCGCCGGTCAGCGAGAAATCCTGATGCGTCACGCCCTGCTGGATGAGATCGCCGGTCACGATCAGCGACACGAGTTCGAACGGTGCCATCTGTCCCAGTTCGCGTTTCCCCATGAGCCTCAGCAGCACATAGACCAGCACGAACATCACCGAGGCGCGGATCACGATCTCCATTACGGCAGCACCGTGACGTTGAGCGGGATCGACAGCAGCGGTCGGTCGCCATCCTCGATGCGGATGCTGCCGGAGAGCGTACGCAGCGCGCGCGGCTGGATCTGGCCGTCGAACTTCATGCGGAAGGTCTCGCCCGCCTTCACCTTGCCGAAGTGGTGGGCGTAGCGGCCGTCCGTCGCCTCCACGCTCTCGGCATCAGGGGTGAGGGTGTCGATGCTCATGCCGCGCCAGAGCGGCTGGTCGACGGCGATGACGAGGTCCGCCGCATCGTGCGCGGGGGTGACGTTGAGCACCGTTTCGAACCAGTTGCCGCTGCGCAGGACGGGCTCGTACTCCAGCGTCGCCTTGGCTTTCGGCGCTCGGTATTCGGTAACGTCGGGCGGGCCGCCGCCGAGCCAGCCTGCCAGCGCGCTGCCCAGCACCACGACGAAGACGGCGGTTGCCAGCGGCGTGCGCCAGCGGGCGAGGCCGGGCACCTCGCAGTGGAGCGGGTCGATGCCGTAAGGGGCCTGCGAGGGGGCGCTGTCGGACATGGCCGAGGAGAAAACCGCGCGCCCGGTCCCGGTTCCCTGCGCATGAAAAAGGCGGAGCGCCTTTCGACGCCCCGCCTTTTCGTGTTCCGTCAGCCGTGGATCAGGCCGCGAGCTTGAACGGCTCGATCTCGCCCGAAAGGTACAGCTTCTTGGCCTTGGCGCGGCTGAGCTTGCCCGAGCTGGTGCGCGGCAGGCTCTTGGGCGGCACCAGTTCGACCACGCAGTTCATGCCGGTGATCGAGCGCACCTTGTCGCGGATCAGGTCACGCAGTTCGACGCGCTTGACCGGGTCGGAGACGCGGCAGTGGACGAGCACGGCGGGGGCTTCCTCGCCGTTGTCCATCTCCACCGAGAACGCCGCGATATCGCCGTGGTTGAAGCCCGGAAGCTGCTCCACCGCCCATTCGATGTCCTGCGGCCAGTGGTTCTTGCCGTTGATGATGATCATGTCCTTGGCGCGGCCGACAATGAACAGGTAGCCCTCCGCCATGTAGCCCATGTCGCCGGTGTCCAGCCATCCATCGACGAGGCAGGCCTCGGTCGCTTCGGGATCGCGGAAGTAGGAGTGCATGACCGAAGTGCCGCGGCACCAGACCTTGCCGATCTTGTGGTCGCCGAGCGTGCCGCCGTTCTCGCCGCGGATCACCACTTCCATGTCACGCACGGGCTTGCCGCAGTTGACGATGGCGCGGTAGCGGGCCGGGCGGGAGAGGTCGCGGGGCGCGCCCGAGAGACGCTCTTCCTCGACCAGCTCGACGCGGATGCCTTCGCCCGGGGGCATGATCGTCACCGCCAACGTCGCTTCGGCCAAGCCGTAGCTGGGCAGGAACGCCGATGCCTTGAAGCCCGCATCGGCGAAGGCGTTGACGAAGTTCTGCATGACGTCGGGACGGATCATGTCCGCGCCGTTGCCTGCGATGCGCCAGCGCGACAGGTCGAAGCGGTCGCTCACCGGGCTCTGGCTGGAGATGCGGCGCGCGCAGATGTCGTAGCCGAAGGTCGGCGAATACGACGCCGTCGTGCCCTGGTTGCGGGTGATGAGGTCAAGCCATGCCAGCGGGCGGCGGGCGAAGTCCTCGGTCTTGAGGTAATCGGCCGAAACCTGGTTGGCGATCAGCGACAGGAAACAGCCGACGAGGCCCATGTCGTGATACCAAGGCAGCCACGAGACGCAGCGGTCGGTCGGCTGGAACTCCATGCCGTGCGCGTGGCTGGCGAGGTTCGACAGCAGCGAACGGTGCGTGACCGCGACGCCGTGCGGGAAGCGCGTCGAGCCCGAGGAATACTGCAGGTAGCAGATGTCGTCCGGGTCGGCCTTGGGCAGATCGACCGGGGCGGCGTCCTTCGCCGCGAAGTCGCTCCACGCGGCGTGGGCGCAGCCCTGGCGCTCGGCGGCGGCGGCGGTCATCGCCGCGATCTCATCCGGGCCGACCAGCAGAATCGGGTCCGAGCTGGAAAGCTGGACGGCGAGCTGGTCGATGTAGTTTTCCTTGCCGCCGAAGCTGGTCGGCAGCGGCAGCGGCACCGGCCAGGCGCCTGCGTAGACCGTGCCGCAGAACAGCGCCGCGAAGTCCACGCCCGTCTCGGCGATGAGGGCGACGCGGTCGTCCTTCTTCACGCCGCGCGCGATCAGCGCATAGGCGACCTTCAGCGCGTCCTCGCGCAGTTCGGAGAAGGGATAGACCCGCGTCAGCGTGCCGCGCGGATCGTGGAAATTGAACCCGCGTTTGCCTTTCGCGGCATAATCAAGGGCATCGCCGAAGGTGGCGAAGTCGGCGAAGATGCGCTCGAGCGTGTCTTCGTTGGGGGTGGGGATAAGTGCCTGCCCCGTATTCGGCACCAAGTCGATGGTGTCGGCCATATGATCTAACCCGTTGTAGTTATACCGTTACTCTCGCGAGACCGGTGCTTCTATCCGGTCCATTCTGAACCGGAGTTAGCTGTGTTGCGTCCCATGCGGTCTCGCGCGCTCTCCCCAATCCGGCCTGAGTGTGGCACGAATAGGGCAACATGTCGGACAAGCGTCGCAATCCCCATCGCAGTGGACCGCCACCCCTGAACTCGATCCGCCTGGAGGAACTGGCGCTGGCCTATGTCGCGCGTTTCGCGACGACGCAAGCCAAGTTGCGCGATTATCTCCAGCGCAAGCTGCGCGAACGCGGCTGGGACGGGGAGGGCGACGCCCCGGTGGAAGACCTTGTCACCCGCTATGCCGAGAAGGGTTATGTCGACGATGCCTCGTGGGCACGGATGAAGGCAGGCAGCCTGCTGCGGAGCGGTTACGGTGCGCGGCGCGTGGGTGAGGCGCTGGGGCAGGCGGGCGTCGCGGAGGACTTGCGCGACGACACCCGGCCCGGCCCCGCCGAGCAGCGCCGCGCCGCTCTGGTGCTGGCGCGGCGGCGACGGTTCGGTCCATTCGCCGTTCAGGCGGTCGACGACATCAAGCTGCGCGACAAGCAGATCGCGGCGATGCTGCGCGCCGGGCACCCGCTCGACATCGCGCGCCGGATCGTCGAGAGCGAGGACGCCGACGCGCTGGAAGAATGGTGCGAGTCGGAATTCGGAGACTGATTGAATGCGCCTGACCCGGTCGAGTTTCGCCGTTGCCCTCCTGCTGGCCTTCGCCGCGTGCTCGCAGGCACCGCAGGACGCCACCGCCAAGGCGTCTTCGAAGGCGGCCGTCCACCCGATCTCGGGCCTGCCGGTGGTGCCGCTGACGGTGAAGTCGGCGAACGGCACGCATGCCTTCAAGGTCGAGGTTGCGGTGACGCCGGAACAGCAGGCCAAGGGCCTCATGTTCCGCAGCGAGATGGGCGCGGACGAAGGCATGGTCTTCGTGAACAAGCCAGCCCGCCGCGCCGCGTTCTGGATGCGCAACACCGTGATCCCGCTCGACATCATCTTCATCGGTACGGACCATCGCGTGCTCAACATCGCCGCGAACGCGGTGCCTTACGATGAGACGCCGTTGCCTTCGGACGGCGTGGCGGCGGGCGTGCTGGAGCTTAACGGCGGCCGCGCCGCGCAGCTCGGCATCAAGGCGGGCGACAAGGTCAGCTGGTAAGCAGTCCGCAGCGTAATCCCATGATCTCGTAACCTCACCACGCTATAACCCCGTCGCCCCTGCGCAGGCAGCGGCCCATCCCAAGCTTACCGCCTCGCGGTGAGCGGAGTGCCGGGGCGAGAGGCCTGATGGGCCCCTGCCTTCGCAGGGGCGACGGGTTTGCTGGGCGAGATCTCGACGCGATACTCGTCGCGCTTTTCTTCCGCCCCGCTCCCCAATAGACGAGGTGCCCTGCGCATCGCTCTTTCCTAGCATCACCCCGCAGATGGGCATGACGGGAGAGAGGATATGGGCTCGCTGACGGGCAAGACGGCGCTGGTGACCGGCGGATCGCGCGGGATCGGGCGCGAAGTGGCGTTGCGGCTGGCGGCAGATGGCGCACGGGTCTGTGTCAACTACAACAGCAACGCCGCAGCTGCCGACGACGTCGTCACGGCCATCCGCGCAAGCGGCGGCGAGGCGTTTGCGCTTCAGGCCGATGTCGGCTCCGCAGAGGCCATCGCGACGATGTTCGCGGCATTTGACAAGGAGGCCTACGGCCTCGATATCCTCGTCAACAACGCGGGTATCGGCGAGATGGCGACCATCGCCGAGACCGACGAGGCGCTCTACGATGCGATGATGCGGGTGAACGCCAAGGGGCCGTTCTTCGTGACGAAGGAAGCCCTGCCGCGCCTGCGCGACGGCGGACGCATCGTCAACCTGTCTTCCATGGTCGCCCGCGCCGCCTACGCATCGTGCCTTGCCTATGCGATGAGCAAGGCGGCGGTGGAGCATTTCACCCGCTCGCTGGCGCAGGAACTGGGACCGCGGAACATCACCGTCAACGCGGTCGCGCCCGGAGCGACGATCACCGACTTCGCGCCCGCACTGTTCAACGATCCGGCGACAGTGGACTATCTGGCCTCGGTCGCGGCACTCGGGCGGGTCGGCCAGCCGGGCGACGTGGCGCGCGTGATCGCCTTCCTTTGCGGCCCGGACGGGGCATGGGTGACGGGCCAGGTGATCGAGGCGAGCGGCGGGATGCATTTGTAGCATGCGAAGAGGGCTGTTCGCGCTTGCCTTGAGGGGCGCTTCGGGGCTAACGCGCGGCTCATGGGAATCCTGTCCAAGATCTTCACCTGGTGGGACGGTGCCACCATCGGCACCTCGCTCTGGAGCTCGCGCAATGGCGAGCACGTCGGCACCGACGCGCAGGGCAACAAGTACTATCGTTCCAAGAACGACAAGGTGAAGACCACCGAAGGGTGGGATCGCCGTTGGGTGATCTATGCCGGCGCCAACGACGCCAGCAACGTCCCCGCCGAATGGCACGGCTGGCTGCACCACTCCTATGACGGCGTGCCCGAAAGCCATCTTCCGGCCCCGCGCATCTGGGAGGTCGACTACACCCCCAACGCCACCGGCACCGCGACCGCGTATCGCCCGCAGGGCGCGCTGGAGCGTGGGGGCGTGCGCGCTGCCGCGACCGGCGATTACGAAGCCTGGTCGCCGGAAGCCTGAGGGCTTACCGGAAGTGATTCGCCTGAGGGCTCTGGCGGTCCTGCCTTTGCTGTCGGTCCTTGCGGCCTGCGGCGGCGAGCCTGCGCCCGAAGTTCAGGATACCGGCGTTCCGGACGCGATCGCGGGGATGCAGGCCGGACCTGCGCAGGCGGCCAAGGGCCAGCAGATCGGCACGCCCAACAAGGACCGCGTGGTCACGCTGGGCGTCCTCAACAAGCGCAACAACCTCACGCAGGATCTTGTGATGAAGCCGGGCGAATCGCGCCGGCTCGGCAACCTCGTCGTGAAGGTCGCGACTTGCGAGAAGACGCTGCCCTGGGAAAAGCCGCAGGAAGAGGGCGCCTTCGTCCAGGTCTTCGTCGAACAGCGCAAGACCACGGCGGAGAAGCTCGCCTGGCACAAGGTCTTCTCCGGCTGGCTGTTCAAGAACAACCCCGGCGTCAACGTGGTCGAGCACCCGGTCTATGACGTCTGGGTGAAGAGCTGCGCGATGAGCTTCCCGGGCGAAGAGGCGAGCCCGCAGGATGCCGCGTCGCCGAGCAGGGCGTCGAACGCCTCGGGCAGCGAGAGTACGCCGGCTCCGGCCGCGTCGGCCTCGCCCACTGCATCCGCCGCGCCAGCCGATCCCGAACCTGCCGAAGAGGCCGTCGTCGAGCAGTAAGCCGAGTTCTGCGCTGCCTCGAGTAGCGCCAGATAGCGCTTCTGCGGCATCTCCACTGCCCCCAGCGACGCCAGGTGCGGCGTCATGAACTGGCAATCGAGCAGCGTCGCGCCGCCGCGCCTGAGCGCCGCTACCAGCCAGCACAGCGCCACCTTCGACGAATCGCTGACGGTCGAGAACATCGATTCGCCGCAGAACACCCGGTCGAACCCGACGCCGTAAAGCCCGCCGACCAGTTCACCTTCGCGCCAGACCTCGATCGAGTGTGCATGGCCGAGGAAATGCAGGTTTTCGTAGCTCGCCTGGATGCGGTGGCTGATCCAGCTGCCGCCGTCGTCATCCTCACGCGCGCGGCGCGGGGCGGCGCAGGCGTCCATCACTTGCGAGAAGGCGCGGTTGCACGTCACCTCGAACCGCCCGCGCCTGAGCGTGCGCGCGAGAGAGCCCGATACGTGCAGCCCGTCCAGCGGCAGGATCGCCCGCAGTCGCGGCTCGATCCAGAAAAGCTCCGGGTCGTCGCGGCTGTCCGACATCGGGAAGATCCCGCTGCGGTAGGCGAGCATCAGGAGTTCCGGCTCGATGATCGGGTTGGAGCGGGGAGCGTGCACGGCAGGTGTCCTAACAGAAGGCGCGATCGGGTGCTAACGAACGCAATCGGTTGCTTGTCCACAATCGCCGCTTGCCATCCCGCAACTCTCCCATTAGAGGCCCCCGAGCCCGCAGGAGTGTAGCTCAGTTGGTAGAGCATCGGTCTCCAAAACCGAGGGCCGTGGGTTCGAGTCCCTCCACTCCTGCCAGCATCTTCCCAAAATCGCGATAACCACCCCTTCGGGGGAAGCCCGTCGTCGCGACGTTCAATTGCGGGCCGACTTGCTCTAGGAGAGCCCGTTCGCCGATTCGGGCACCAGCGGGAAAAGATCCAGTCGCACATGAACGCAAGCGCGCTCACTGAGGCCGTAG
The DNA here is from genome assembly GCF_021227995.1 of Novosphingobium kaempferiae. Lineage (NCBI taxonomy): Bacteria > Pseudomonadati > Pseudomonadota > Alphaproteobacteria > Sphingomonadales > Sphingomonadaceae > Novosphingobium > Novosphingobium kaempferiae. Next base: position 2,530,087 of record NZ_CP089301.1, on the reverse strand, counting down.
AGGCCACGAACAGCTCCCCCGGCAGCGAGAGTTACAAGAGGATCCGTCACGAGGCGGTGTGGATGGGCATCGTCCTGTCGCTGCTGGCGATGCTGCCCGCGATCGTCGCGTGGACGCCGCAGATGACGGACTACCCCTCGCACCTCGCGGGCTACAAGATCATGCTCGATCACGGGCACGATCCGTTCCTGACGCGCTACTTCCTGTTCAAGTGGGAATGGACCGGAAACCTCGGCGCCGAGCTGCTGATGGTGCCGCTAACCCCGCTGCTGGGACTGGAAGCGGCGGGTCGCTTCATCGTCGCGGCCATCCCGTTCCTGACCGGCATGGCGATCATGGCGGTCGAATGGAGCCTCAGGAAGCGCGTTGGCGTCGGCGCGATCCTCGCGTTCCCGATGATCTGGTCGCCGTCGTTCCTGATGGGCTTCCTGAACTACTCGCTGTCGATCGCCTTCGCGCTGTTCGTGCTGGCGGGCTGGGTGCGGCTGGAGAACTGGCGCTGGCGCTGGGCGGTGATGATCCCGGCCAGCTTCGTGGTGTGGCTGTGCCACGTCTCGGGCTGGGGCGTGATGGGCGTGCTGGTGTTCGGCTACGAGTGGTCGAAGCGTTCGAGCTGGCGCGACTGGCGGCCGTTCCTCAAGCCCTGGCCGCTGATCTTCCCGATCCTGCCGATGCTGCTGGGCATGGGCGCCAATTCCAAGGTGTCCTACGGGCGCTGGGGCGTCCTCGAATACAAGTGGCAGATCCTCTACCGCGCGATGCGCAGCTACGACATGACCTTCGATATCGTGAGCCTGTGCCTGGTGCTGGCGGTGATCGTGGCGGCGCTGTTCGTCCGCCGCTTCGATGGGCGCGTCGGCTGGGCGGCGCTGATGCTGCTGATCCTGACGCTGATCGTCCCGCGCCAGATCTTCGGCGGCGACTATGCGGACTATCGCCTGAGCACCGCCGCGCTGCTGGTGGCCTGCCTCGCGATCGACTGGCCGGTGCCGCGCTGGGGGCTGGCGCTGGCCGGGCTGCTGTTCACCACGCGCATCGCGGTGACGACCGTCGTCTGGTACGAGGACGCGCAGACCGCGCGCCAGCTGATCGGCGCGCTGAACTACGTGCCCGAGGGCTCGCGCGTAGCGACCGCCATCGCGATTCCGCGCCGCCAGTGGTTCTTCGGCCCGTTCGAGCATTTCGGCAGCTATGCCGTCGTCCGGCGCAGTTCGATGGAGAATTCCAACTTCGCGCTGCCCGACGTCCACATGCTGTCGATGCGCGAAACGCGCTACCGCTTCAACGACCCGACGCAGCGCATCCTCTATGCCGACAGCCAGCGGATCGACCTGCGCAAGTTCAAGCCTGCGCGCCATGCCGACTACCTCTGGTACATCGGCACCAAGGCGCCGGTGGCGATCCCGGACGGGGCGCGGATCGTCTACGCGACGCCGAACTCGTTCCTCGCACGGCTGCCTGACTCGGTGGACCTTGCAAATCCGGGCGACGGAAGCTAAATCCCCGTCTCCTCCCGACAGGCGGACTTCATCAGCCCCTCCCGGCCTCGGCCGGGGCGGCGATGACCCCTAGGCGGAAGAATCGCAGATTTTCCGCGCAAAGCGGCATAGTAGAGAGCGACGTAAGATGGCCAAGATCACCCCCGGCGAATTCATGCGCCAGGTTCAGGCGGAAACGCGCAAGATCCACTGGCCCTCGCGCCAGGAGACGACGACGACCGCGATCTTCGTCGGCCTGATGACGGTGCTGCTGGCGGTGTTCTTCCTCGGCATCGACGCGCTGTTCGGCTGGGTCGTCAGCACGCTCCTCAACGCCCTTTGATCGCCAGAATACAGGACTAAGAGACAGACATGGCCCGCTGGTATATCATCCACGCCTACTCCGGTTTCGAGAGCAAGGTTAAGGAAGCCATCATCACCGAGGCCGAGCGCATCGGTCTTTCGCAGCTCGTCGAGGACGTGCAGGTTCCCTCGGAAACCGTCACCGAAGTGAAGCGCGGCAAGAAGGTGCAGACCGAGCGCAAGACGATGCCGGGCTACGTCCTCGCCAAGCTGACGCTGAACGACGACGTCTACCACCTTATCAAGAACACCCCGAAGGTGACCGGATTCCTGGGTGCCAACAACAAGCCGCAGGCGATCAGCGAAACCGAGGCCGCGCGCTACTTCGGCGCCGCCGAGGCCGCTGCCGCCGCACCGCGCAAGACCGTCAGCATCGATTACGAGATCGGCGATTCGGTGAAGGTGCTCGACGGCCCCTTCGCGAGCTTCAACGGCATCGTGGAAGAGCTCGACTTCGACAAGAACCGCGTCAAGGTCGCGGTCTCGATCTTCGGCCGCGCCACCCCGGTGGAGCTGGAATTCGAGCACGTCGAACTCAGCAAGTAAGCGGGCGGGGGCCTCGCGGCCCCGACCTGCTGCCTGAGGCGCCCCGCAGGCCAGCCGGCCTTGCGGGGCGTTTCGCGTTTCGGGAAACGACGAATTAACCACTCCCGGCCTATCGCGGGGACATGACCTCGAACCGACTTGCGCCGCTGGATGGACTGCGCGGCCTTGCCGCGTGCGGGGTGGCGTTTCTCTATCATGCCAAGTCGCTGTTCTCCCCCGCCGCCGTTGCGAGCATACCGCAGCCCTTTGCCTGGGCGGTCGAATGGGGCTGGACCCTGGTGGACCTGTTCTTCCTGATATCCGGCTACATCTTTGCCCACGTATACCTGCAGGGCGACGGGCTCGCGCGCGGACGACTGGGCGACTTCGCGCTTGCCCGGTTCGCGCGGCTCTATCCGTTGCATCTGGTCATGCTGGTGGCCTGCGCACTGCTGCTGCCCGGCGAGCCGGGCAATACGCCGCATGCCTTCTTCGCCCATCTGGCGATGATGCAGCAGTTCGTGCAGCCGGTCGGTCATACTTTCGACGGTCCGGCGTGGTCGATCTCGGTCGAGGTGATCTGCTACGTGATCTTCGCCATGGCAGCCGTGCGCGGCCCGCGCGTGCTGCGCTGGACTAGCGTGGCGGCAATGCTTGTCGCGGTTGGTCACTTTGCCTTGCAGGGCAGGGCTGGCGGCCCCTGGGTCGGCGACGGCGTTCCGCGCGGTCTGCTCGGCTTCTTCCTCGGGCAGATGCTGTGGCAGGCGCGTGCGCGGCTCGCTGCCGTGCCGACCGGGTTTCTCGTGGCCACCCTTGTCTTGGGTCTGACGATCGACACCGGGACCGTCAGTTCGTTGCTGCCGCTGACCCTGCTGGCGTGGCCGGCCCTGCTGCTGCTGGCGCTGCGGTTTCCTGCGCTGGGTTCGCGACCGATGCTCTGGCTGGGCGACCGCAGCTATGCGATCTATCTCGTCCACTATCCGCTGATCCTGCTGCTGGAGCGCTGGCATGGGCCTTTCGGCGGAGGGCTGTGGACCGTGGCCCTGGTGACGGCCTCTTACACGGCGGTCGTGCTGGTGCTGTCCGACCTCAGCTTCCGCTTCGTCGAGGGGCCTGCGCGCCGTGCGATCCGGGCAGGCTTCCGGGCGCGTCTGGCGGTTCCGGAAGCGGCCTGAAACGGGCTCTTTCCTTCCTTCCGATTTTCGTATAGGGGCGCCCACTTCGGAAGCGGCTTGTGCCGTTCCCGATTCCCTGCGGGAGGGTGCTTGCGCCCGTCAACCGCTAGACATGAGCGCGGCATCGCCCGCGCGACAGTGTGAAAAGGAGTGGCCCCATGGCCAAGAAGATTACTGGTTACATCAAGCTGCAGGTTCCTGCAGGCAAGGCCAACCCGTCGCCGCCGATCGGTCCGGCTCTGGGTCAGCGCGGCGTGAACATCATGGAATTCTGCAAGGCGTTCAATGCCGCCACGCAGGAACTCGAGAACGGCATGCCGATCCCGACCATCATCACCGTCTACGCCGACCGCAGCTTCACCTTCGTCACGAAGACCCCGCCGGCCACCTTCCTCATCAAGAAGGCCGCTGGTCTGAAGTCGGGCTCGAAGGAGCCGGGCAAGATTTCCGCCGGCAAGATCGCCCGTTCGAAGCTGTCCGAGATCGCCCAGGTCAAGATGGCCGACCTCAATGCCAACGACATCGAGGCCGCAACGAAGATCATCGAAGGCTCCGCTCGCGCGATGGGCCTCGAAGTGGTGGAGGGCTGAGATCATGGCCAAGCAGACCAAGAACCAGAAGGCTCTCGCAGCCAAGCTCGGCGACAACATGAAGCTCTACGGCGTTGACGAAGCGCTGCAGACCCTGCGTGACGTCAAGGTCACCAAGTTCGACGAGACCATCGAAGTCGCGATGAACCTGGGCGTCGATCCGCGTCACGCCGACCAGATGGTCCGCGGCATGGTTTCGCTCCCGGCCGGCACCGGCAAGACCGTTCGCGTCGCCGTGTTCGCCAAGGGCGACAAGGCTGCCGAGGCTCTCGCCGCCGGCGCTGACAAGGTTGGCGCCGAAGACCTCATGGAAGACATGCAGGCTGGCAACCTCGACTACGACCGCGTCATCGCCACCCCGGACATGATGGGCGTCGTCGGCCGTCTCGGTAAGCTGCTGG